>JBEBYC010000021.1:0-57142 GCA_040391315.1 Portibacter sp.
TTTTTTACATTAAATTATAATATATTAGCTAGCTCATATTAAATTTGTCAAATAATGCTTATATTATTATATAGTAACTCCAATTATTTTTGATTAAAATTCTTAATCATACTTTATAAAGTTATAATATTAAAATACTTTAATTATGAAATTATATATTTCTCATTTAAGACTTAAATTAAAATCTATTTAATAGAGTAATAAATTTAAAAAATTGTATGAACTAATAACATAAAGACTCATTTGAACAAATAGCTAAAAAATCTATTTTTAATCAAATAAATATATTTTAATTATGCATGATATTGAACCATGGTGGGGATGGCGGGATGAATACACTGCCGAGAACGATAATAATTCGCCTTTTCATGGCTTAGTTTATGATGAATTTACATTCAGTAATAGGATATACAACTATTATATTCATCCTCAGTGGGATTTTTTTGGATCAGAGACTTTATACGGGAAACTATTATTTGTAAATTATAAAAAGCACTTTGCCATTATTGAACTCATAGGAGAATGGAACGATGCACTCTATAATGACATCATGTTTTTAAAACGTGATTTTGCAGATATCCTAAATAAGAACCATATTTTTAAATTTGCAATAATATGTGAAAATGTTATTAATTTTCATGGTGATGATGATAGTTATTACGAGGAATGGTACGATGATGTTAAAGACGAAAATGGATGGATATGTTTAATTAATACATATGAACATGTTTATACTGAAATGTCTCGTTACAGAATACACAATTATTTAAATTTTGGTACCCCATTTAACAATCTTCCATGGCGAACATTAAAGCCCAATTTGGTACTTGACTTAATTGAGGGAATCATGAAAAAACAAATTAACACACTTTTATGAACATACACAAATCCGGTTTTGTCAATATAGTAGGAAATCCAAATGTTGGAAAATCCACACTTATGAATGCGCTATTAGGTGAAAAAATGTCAATTATAACTAGTAAACCTCAGACAACCCGACATCGCATTTTTGGCCTATTTAATGAGGATGATTTTCAGATTGTTTTTTCAGATTCGCCTGGGATAATTGACAAACCTCAGTACGGAATGCAAAGTTCAATGAATAAATTTGCATTTTCATCTTTTGAAGATGCAGATATTGTACTTTTTGTGACAGATATCTATGAAAAATACACAGGCGAAGAGCGCATTATTAGTGCACTTCAAAAAGCTGATGTTCCTAAATATTTGATTATTAATAAAATCGATCAAGACAAAGACAATACTAGTGTTAAAATCGCTGAGGAATGGATGAAACTTGTTTCTTTTGACAAAGTATTTTTCTTATCAGCCGAACATAAAATTAATACAGATACGTTATTAAACACGATCAAAGAAGCACTTCCTGTTGGTTCCCCATATTATCCAAAAGATGAATTATCTGATCGATCAGAGCGATTCTTTGTTTCTGAAATTATCAGAGAACAAATACTCAAATTATATAAACAGGAAGTTCCATATTCGTGTGAAGTAATTGTAACGCGTTTTAAAGAGGAAACAGATAAAAATGGCAATCCTATTCTAAGAATATATGCGGATATATATGTTGACAGAAAATCTCAAAAACCTATACTAATTGGTAAAAATGGTACAGCTATAAAAAAATTGGGTATAGAAGCACGTCAAGGCATAGAAGCATTCTTTGGATTACACACTTTCCTTGATCTGAATGTAAAAATCAAAGAAAACTGGCGTGATGATGACCATATGCTTAAATATTTTGGCTATGAAAGTTAATATATAAATTTAACAAAAAAGGGATTTATTTAATCTAAAAATTATTGTAACTTATAACAAAAGGGAACCTTTAAAATTAAGGTTTCCTTTTTTGTTATAGAAAATTCTAAAAATAAAATCGCTTTTCAAAACAAACTAAATTAAATATTAATTATCAAAAACAAAGTGGGCTTATCCTCTCTAAAAGAATAAGCCCACATGCTTTTTAACAGAAATAATTTAGCTTATAATTAAGCGAAATATTTTTATTTTCCTTCTGGTGCTTCCATTAATTTGAAGAACTGGTCTAACTTAGGTAACACGATAATTTCTGTTCTTCTGTTAGCAGCTCTACCAGCAGAAGTCTTGTTAGTTGTTTTAGGTACATATTCACCTCTACCACCAGCAGTCATTCTTGCAGGATCTACTTTGTATTTACTTTGAAGTGTTTTAACAACAGCTAAAGCTCTTTTTGAACTCAAATCCCAGTTGTCAGTGATACACTCACCACTCATAGGTACATTATCCGTGTGACCTTCTACAAGGATATCAAGGTCTTTTTGATCGTTTAGAATAGAAGCAATCTTTCCTAAAACGTTCATAGCACTACTGTTAATATTAGCAGAAGCTGATCTAAATAACATATTATCAGATAAAGATATGTAAACTACACCTTTTTTAACTTCAATTGCAACGTCTTTATCGTTGAAGTCTTTAAGTGATTTTTTAAGATTCATTGCTAAAGCTAAGTTAACAGAATCTTTGTATTGCATTTTTTTAGTAAGCTCAGTGATATAGTTGCTTTGCTGACTAATAGCATCCAATGATTTTTTAATACTTTCTGCACCTGCTCTGTTGATTACTGAAGCTGCATTTAATTGTTCAAGAAGGCTATTTTGGCTACCTCTTAATACCATTAATTGATCTTCAGCAGATTTAAGTTTCATATTTGCAGCGCTTAAGTCATCGTTAGCTTTCTTAAGGTTTTTGTTTGCCATATCAAGCTGAGCTGTTAGGTCATCAACTTGGCCTTGAAGCATTTTAGTTTTTTGCTCACAATCAGAAAGCATATTTTTAGTTGCTTCTAAAGCGGCGTTTGCTTCATTAAGTTTCTTCTTACTTACACAGCTTGTACCTAAACTTATAATTCCAACAAGCAATAAGGTCAATTTTAAATATCTCATTAATCTAATTTTTATGATGTTTATAAAATACGCGCAAAGGAAAGAATTTTTAAGATATTAACCAAAATTATATTGATGATTTTAGTCAATATATTATAAAAATTTCAAAATACTAGTTTAAATATTCATTAACCTCATAATAATTATAGTCACAATTTTAATCAACTTATTACATAAAAACACATTTTTATAGATTAAAACTAAAAGATTGTCTTTAAATCATCAGTACTAGTCAAAATACATCCATTCAATTATATAAAGTCAAAGAATACTTATATTTTTACATTTTAATTCATTTATATCATTAAAGCATTTAAACAATGAACAAAAAAATTGTATTTAGCTTATTAATTGGCCTTACTTTAACGCTAGGAGTGCAGGGGCAGAAAAAAGCAAGTCCGCATGATTTTGGTAAAATGTGGACTTTTGAAAACCCACCTAAAGCATGGTTCAAAGAAACCTATGGCATGAATGTAGACGATGAATGGTTTGACTATGTACGAAAATCATCTTTAAAATTTGCATCTTGGTGTAGTGCTTCCTTTATTTCTGAGCATGGCCTTATCATGACAAATCACCACTGTTCTCGGGATGTCGTCACAAAACTTCAACAAGAAGGTGAAAATTTTGACAAAAATGGATTTTATGCCGCTACATTGGAAGATGAAAGAAAAGCAGCAGGATTATTTGTTGAACAAATGATCATGGATGTCGATATTACTTCACAAGTATTGGATAAAATCAAAAATGCTAAAACAGACGAAGAAAGAGCTGTTTTGCAAAAACAAGCTCTAGAAGATGTTGAAAAAATGTATAAAGAAAAACCAGAATGGAAAGACCTCCGTATACAAACGGTTACATTTTACAGTGGTAGTAAATTTTCAATTTATGGTTTTAAAAGATACAATGATATTCGTCTAGTATGGCTTCCTGAACTTGATCTTGGATTTTTTGGTGGCGATCCTGATAATTTTACTTATCCTCGTTATAATCTAGATGCTACCTTTTGGCGTGCTTACGATGACGACGGTAAACCGCTGAATACATCCGCTAATTATCTTAAATTTAATAAGAATGGGGCCGAAGAAGGCGAACCTGTATTTGTTGTTGGTAATCCGGGCAGAACAGAAAGATACAGAACTGTAGCTCAACTTGAATACGACCGAGATTATAGATATCCATTTATGTATAAATTTTTGAAAAATAGAAATGATTACATGATGACAAAGTATAATGCCATAAAAGATGATCCTGAAAAAGAATATGAAGCACAGGAAATGCTAAACAGAATAGCAAATATTGCTAATTCTATGAAAGTATATGGTGGTATTACTAAAGGATTGAATGATCCAAATCTTTTTGGAAGAAAGGTGGAAATGGAAAATCATATCCGTTCGAAATCTCCAGGTTTGAACTATTGGGATGAAATCGCAAAACAATACAAAGAATTAAGTCCGTATGGTTGGGCCACAATTCACTTGAGTCCTAGCCCATTCAGAGGAAACATTTTATCAGTAATGCATGATCTTATCGCGTACAAAGAACTTGTGGCTAACAATGAGTCACAAACAAAAAAAGACAGACTTAAATTAAGCATTATAGGGAAATTAGAGACGCTAAATGAAGCTACTCAAAAAGATTTATTCATAATAAATTTGAATGAAATTAAAGAAGATATATATCCGGGCGACATGACACTTCAAAAGGTATTGGGCAAGCGAAGTATCAACGATTATGTTGACTATCTTCTAAAAAACACTAAATTTACAGATGAAAAATTTGTAACTCAATACTTCGAACAAGAATCTAAAATGGCTAATCAAAAAGATCCATTACTCGAAGCCGCATCAATATTTGTTCCTAAATTCAAAGAAGCGACTAGCCTTGCACAGTCTTATGATACCTCTAGAAAAAATCTAGAAGCAAAAATTGCAAATCAGGCATTTAAAATTTATGGTGACCAATTACCTCCTGATGCTACATTTACACTTAGAATTTCAGACGGTGTTGTAAAAGGATATGACTACAATGGCACTGTTGCACCTGCATACACGACATATTTTGGCTTATATGATAGACATTATTCTCACAAAAAGCAATTTCCTTGGTCACTGCCAAACAGATGGTTGAATCCTCCTTTGGAATTATTAAAAGCGCCATTTAACACAGTATCTACCAATGATATCATCGGTGGTAACAGCGGTAGTCCATTGATCAACAAAAATAAAGAAGCCGTAGGCCTTATTTTTGATGGCAATATAGAATCCTTGCCTGGTGCATTTATATTTGATGAGGAACTCAATCGAACTGTTAGTGTACATGCAGGGGGTATTTTTGCTGCCCTTAAATATATATATCACGCTGATAGAATCGTAAAAGAAATTGAATAATTTTGATTTGTACTAAATAATTACAAACAACTTACAGCCGGTATCGAGTAAATCAATCTACCGGCTGTTTTTTTTAAAATTGATATGAAAATCCAATACGCAGCTAATAATATACACATCTTTGAAAGTGCGCTTTATAGGACCACATCAACAGTCATTGCTTTGAAACACTCGGTCATTATCATTGATCCTAATTGGTTACCTCAAGAAGTGGAGTTTATACGCTCATTTGTTGAAAAAAACTATCCTGACCATAAAATAATCCTTATATTTACGCACTCGGATTATGACCACATTATAGGATATAATGCTTTTAAAAATGCAAAAACCATTGCATCAAGAGCTTTTGAAGAAAATACTCATAAAGATACTGTAATAAAACAAATTATTGATTTTGACAATACATGGTATTTGAAAAGACAATACCCTATTTCCTATCCAAAAATAGATTTTGTCATAGAAAACGATAATACACAATTCAATATCGAAGATGTTACATTCCATTTTTACCATGCTCCGGGACATGTGGCTGATGCTATCTTTATAATAATACCAAAACTTAATATTTGGATTGCAGGTGATTATCTAAGTAATATTGAAATTCCAATCATTGACGATATTCAATCTGATTATGTATCAACAATTGAAAAATCAACATATTTACTAAATAATTATAAGACTATTGAACTATTAGTTACTGGCCATGGTGATGTAGCGCATAATAGAAAAGAGATTTCAAAACGAATTGCAGAAGACAAACAATATTTGGATTTAGTAATTCAAAATAAAGAAAAAAACAATACAGCTGAATTAATCGCGTTTATCAAAAATAGAAATGAAAATCCTAAAATGATAGATGTTCATAATAACAACATTATTAGAATAAAAAATCAGTTGACATAATTTTCAACTGAATCAATTTTAAAAATATTTAAACAAAAATAGCTCATATCGGTTAGTATAATTTTAAAAATAGCGGTTTAAAATCGCAGGAGACGCATGCAGATATCCAAAATACCATTTCACGACATCAGTAAACTGGCCTACAAAGACGTATATTACCAGGAACATTCAGACAAATTAGAAGATTTCATACAATTTCAACCTACGCTTGAAGGCTTGAAAATGGCTGCAGATGCGAGGAAAGGATTTCCTGTAAATAGAGCATTATTACAA
Organism: Portibacter sp.; assembly: GCA_040391315.1. Classification (GTDB taxonomy): domain Bacteria; phylum Bacteroidota; class Bacteroidia; order Chitinophagales; family Saprospiraceae; genus OLB9. Next base: position 6,506 of record JBEBYC010000021.1, read on the forward strand.
GAAGTATTAACAGATCAGTATAATAACATTCCAATTTCTGATTTACAGAAATTTCATATACAAAAAATCAGCGAAGCGCATACTTTTACACTTGTCACCGCGCATCAACCAAGTTTATTAGGAGGACCCGGTTACTATTTTTATAAAATCTACTCAACAATAAATTTAGCTGAGCGACTTAACAAAACTTATCCAGAATATCATTTTGTTCCCGTTTTTATAAATGGTGCTGAAGACCATGATTTTGACGAAATTAAATCTGTTCATTTATTTGGAAAAACGATTTCCTGGAACAATTCCGATTCTGGTTCAGTTGGGAGATTTTCGACAGATGGTCTGCAAGAAGCTATTAATGAATTTACTAAGATTTTAGGTAATTCACCAAAAGCAAATAAGATTAATACCATTTTTCAGAATGCGATAAAAGATGCGTCAAATTACAATGAATTTGTAAAAAAATGGATAAATGCATTTTTTGGTAAACATGGACTTATTGTTTTGAATATGGATGATATAAGGCTAAAACAGTCCTTCATTCCTATTATGCAGCGAGAAATTACAGAGCAAATCAGTCAACCATTGGTTACTGCTACACAAAATGCTCTTGAAAAATCACATAGTTTTGCTCCACAAGCATTTGTAAGGGACATTAACTTGTTTTATTTGACGGATAATGCACGTGAACGCATATACAAAGAAGATGAACTATACAAAGTCAACAATACAGATTTACAATTTACAAAAGAGGAGATTATTAGTCACCTATATACATACCCAGATAGATTTAGCCCTAATGTAGTCATGCGTCCAATTTACGAAGAGTTTACATTACCAAATTTAGCTTATATTGGTGGTGGCGGTGAACTTGCATATTGGTTAGAAAGAAAACGACAATTTGAGGCATTTAATGTTTTTTATCCGGTACTTATCAGAAGAAATTCGGTATTAATCCTACCTAAATACCTCCAAAAAATGATGCAAAAACTTTCAATAAACGAAAGTGATATCTGGAAAGAAGCACATCAACTTATCAATGAATTTATCAAAAGAAATACGAATGGAGAATTTGTACTTAAATATGAATCCAAAGTTATAATGCAAGCCTTTTTTGATATTGCCGAAAAAGCGAAACATATCGACCCAACTTTAGAACCAGCAGTATTGGCAGAAGCCCATAAAGCAATTAAAACTGTCGAAAACCTGGAAAATCGAATTAAAAGAAGTATCAAAAAATCAGAAGAAACCCAAATCAATCAGATAAACAACCTAAAATCAAAATTATTTCCAAACAACAACCTTCAAGAACGCATTGAAAGTTATTTGCCTTTTTGGATAAGCGAAGAATACGATATGGATGAAATTATGCTCAAGCATTTAAATCCATTAGAAAAAGAATTCCTTATTTTTTATCTGTAATTAAAAAAATGCCCATACAAGATATACTTGTACAGACATTTCTTAAGGTCCTATTCAAAAAACAGTAAAAACTATTTATTCTTTATTGCAATTAAAAATTGATTCAATTCTTCTACTGAAAAAAACAATACTTCTCTAGGTTTTGAACCTTGAGCAGGTCCTACAATACCTAATTGCTCCATTTGATCCATGATTCTACCAGCCCTATTGTAACCAAGTTGCATTTTACGCTGAATCAGTGATGTCGAACCGTGTTGCGAGGAAACAATAAGTCTAGCTGCATCTTCAAAATTATCATCCAAGTCTGAAAAACGAATATTACCAGCATTGTTTCCTCCCTCGTCCTCACTTTTGTATTCTGGCAAATAAAATGGTTCAGGAAATCCTTGTTGTTTACTAATATGCTGAATTACATTTTCTACTTCAGGAGTATCAACAAATGCACATTGTAATCTGATATTGTTGCTTCCGATAGATAATAACATATCTCCAGCACCAATCAATTGATCAGCACCGCCGCCATCTAAGATGGTTCTAGAGTCTATTTTAGAAGTAACCTTAAAAGCAAGTCTAGCAGGGAAATTGGCCTTGATAATACCCGTGATGATATTTACAGAAGGACGTTGCGTTGCAATAATTAAATGAATCCCTATCGCCCTAGCTAATTGAGCAAGTCTGGCAATGGGCATTTCAACCTCCTTACCAGCTGTCATAATTAAGTCAGCAAACTCATCAATGACCAAAACAATATATGGTAAGAATTTATGGCCATCATTTGGATTTAGCTTTCTCTCAGTAAATTTCTCGTTATATTCGTTTATATTTCTAACACGCGCTTTTTTAAGTAAATCATAACGACTATCCATTTCAATACAAAGAGAATTTAGTGTATTGATAACCTTAGATGTCTCGGTAATTATCGGTTCGTCTTGGTCTGGAAGGAAAGCAAGAAAATGCTGATCTAATGACCCATAAGGGAATAACTCTACTTTTTTAGGATCAATCAATACTAATTTGACCTGTGAAGGGTGTTTTTTATAAAGTATTGACATAAGGATTGCATTTATCCCTACTGACTTACCTTGTCCAGTTGCTCCAGCAACTAATAAGTGTGGCATTTTAGCCAAGTCTGCTACAAACACTTCATTAGATATCGTCTTTCCTAATGCTATTGGAAGTGCCATTTTTGAATTGGTAAATTTTTCTGAAAGCAACAATTCTTTTAGCGCAACTACTTGTTTGTTTTTATTAGGTACTTCGATACCGATGGTTCCTTTACCAGGAATGGGTGCTATGATACGAATACCCAATGCAGATAAGCTCAATGCGATATCATCCTCAAGGTTTTTGATTTTTGATATTTTAACTCCAGGTGCAGGTACGATTTCATATAATGTCACTGTAGGTCCGATAGTTGCACGGATTTTAGTGATTTCAATTTTATAATTGAGTAATGTAGCAATAATCTGATCTTTATTTGCTTCCAATTCTGCTCTATCTACTTCTACTTTTTGATCTGCATATTCCAAAAGTAATTCTGTACTTGGAAATTTATATCTTGACAAATCAAGCGTAGGATCATAAGGCTCTAGTTCATCCTCCAACTTAACTGCTTCAATTTCTGACTCAGGGCTAACTGGAACTTTTGCCAATTCATTCTCGATAGCTTTCACTTCAAATTCGTCGTTATTATCATACTTTATTTCTGGTGCTTCTATTTCTAGTTCATGGCTTATCTGTGGTTTAGCAGAAGATACTACAGCTTGATGCGCACCTAAATCCAATTCCATTTCCTGTCCTGATGACACACTACTTGGTTCATTTTTAATTTCTTTTTGAGCAGGTTTTGCGGAAATATTTATACCTTCTAAGTCGTGGTCAGGTCTTTTAAATAAGCCGTCAATTGCATCAGATAAAATATCTTTTTTTGATGGTTTTGGAGTTTGTTTTATATCTGTATCTTCAAATCCTTTAAAAAAGTCCATAGATGGCATTTTAATATTATCAAAAGGATTTGCAATAGTCAGATTGTCGAAATTTGGATTGTATCGCCACATGATATACGCCCCCATACTAAATAGTAACAACAAGAATAAACCGATTTGACCCAGAAAATTACTTAACCAAAATACTGAACTTTCACCGAATGCCCCACCCCATGTAAATTCAGATCTGCGGAACAAAAACTCAAGTAAAAGTGAAAAAAATGCCATTATAACTAATGAATTTCTTGCAAAGATTAAAAATGGCAATAATGGTCGTTTTCTTATCAAATCAAATCCTAATCTGATCATCATTATCACGAAAATCATGGATGGTAAACCGAAACCCCAATAGAAAAACATATTGGAAATGATGGCACCTAATCGTCCCAACCAATTATGTACACTTAAGTCCCCTTGAAATAACATTCCCCACGAAAACTTCAACACTTTGTCCTGATCAACCTTCCAAGTATATAGGTAAGATACAAATGCAATTGCTAAATAAATAGAAGTAAGTATAAGTACTACTCCAATAATTTTAGGAATTCGTTCATCTTTTAAGCTAAATCGGCTGGTGCTTGCCTCTTTCGGTTTTTGCTTTTTGAGCGCCATATTAAAATCAATAATCGGTTTTAAAAAAATACTCTTGGGGTAAAATAACTATGGCTTAAATGATATTAAACTTCAGCATTACAGTTATAACTGTCCGTGATAAAAGCCCTAAGCGTTTGTAATACTTTAAAGCAGACACTTAAACACACCATATTAGCAGAAGATAAAGTAAATATCAGTCAATAAGCAATAATTATTTTTACAGCGCAAAGATAATAGGATCCTTTCAACATATTATAATTTTTTCTAATATTTTTATTACTTAAATACAAATTATTTATATGTTATGAATTTTTGTAATATGTTTTTAGGAATAAAATCAATAATTTACGAAGCATATCAATTATTGCTATTTATAATCAGAAATCACTTCAATTTTAACAGAAGAAAGCGAAAAATATCCTACCTTTGCTGACCGAATTAAAAAAGACAGTATTTTCTAACACTCAAAAATAATAATGAAGGCAAATATATTTATAGCAGGAAGTGGTGGTATCGGACAAGCAGCAGGACTAATTTTATCAGAATTTGACATTCTGGAAGTAGAAATTTATTTTGGTGACATATCTCAATCTGCATTAGATAAAGCATCTACTTTTGTATTGGAAGGTTGTACTAAATCAGCAAAGGTTCATACTGTTTTGATGCCTGCAACAGGAAGTACCGTTGAATTAGAAGCTATATTAGAAAAATGTGATGTAATTTTAGATTGTCTTCCGGGTAGTCAGGCGCCAAGAATCGCTAGTCTCGCTAAAAAACACCATTGTCACTATGCAAACCTTACTGAATACGTAGCTGAAACAAATCAAGTCAAAGCGTTATCTAAAGATGCTGACACTGCATTTGTGCTTCAAACAGGTTTGGCACCTGGATTTATCAACATATTAGCAAACCAATTATATAAGGAATTTTGTAAAGATCATCATGTAAGTCAAGTTGACGATATAAAGATGAAAGTAGGAGCAATTAGTCAGCATGCTTCGTCCCCGCATTACTATGCATTTACATGGAGTCCTATAGGTGTAGCAACAGAATACCTCAAAGACGCAGAAGTTGTCAGAAACGGCAAAAAAACGTTCTTGCCTGCGTTATCCGGGTTGGATACCATAATCATTGACGGCGAAACATACGAAGACAATTTCACTTCTGGTGGTGCAGCTGACCTTCCAGATGCATTTGCCGGAAAGGTTTCCAATCTCGACTATAAAACGATCCGATTTAAAGGACACTATCAATGGGTTAAGGACACCTTAAATTCAATTCCTGATGATACGAATAAGATTCAAGCATTAGAGCAAATCATGTTAGACACAATTCCAAACGTAGAAGATGATGTCGTGATCGTATTTGCATCTGTAACAGGCAGAGACAGCAATGGTTTACTTAGATCTAAGGAAAAGTCTTACAAAATAATGCCAAGTATAGTTGGTAATAAAAAATTGAGAGCCATTCAGACTACAACTGCAGCGCCTTTGTGTCAGGTTGCCTATATGATGCTAAATAACAATTGGAAAGGTACCATTCTACAGAGTGAATTAGAGACTGAAACATTTCTAAATGGTCCATTTGTCAAAGCAATTTATGGAGAATATCAACATTAATATGAAACTCATTTGGCTTAATTGAAGTTATATTAATATTGAAAATTTTAAGTAAATGATAAATATTGTTTTTTAAACAAAATTAATAACGGGTTCATAAATATTGGAATGAAAAAGATAAAATTATCCATTATGGCACTATCCCACAGCGTGACACAATCACACAATTATGCTGTTATATTGGGGGAGGAAAATGGCAAACGCAGACTACCGATTATTATTGGTGGTTTTGAAGCTCAGGCTATCGCTGTAGCATTAGAAAACATGAATCCCAATAGACCACTTACCCATGATTTATTTAAAAACACACTTAATGCATTTAATATTGAACTAAAAGAAGTCATCATCAACAATTTATTAGATGGAATATTTTTTGCTCAGCTCATTTGCGTTCAAGATAATAATGTCATCCAGATTGATGCACGCACTTCAGATGCTATTGCAATGGCAGTAAGATATGAATGCCCAATATATACTTATGAATTTATTATGGAAAGTGCTGGCGTTGTTTTAGATAAAGAAGACGAGGAAAATACTGAAACAAAGCCTAAAAAAACTAAAACAGAAACTATGGAAGAAATGTCTATTGCCAGCCTTGAGAAATTACTAGATGCAGCCTTGTTAAGAGAAGACTACGAAAAAGCAGCTCAAATCAGAGATGTCATCAGTAGTAAAAAATTGAGCGACTCCTAATTTTTACATTCTACACGTTTAATATTTTAATCTATCCATGACTTTACTTAGCGTCAATATCAATAAAATTGCATTAATCCGAAATTCAAGAGGTTCCAATTATCCAGATTTGATAAAGACCGCACTGGATTGTGAAAAATTTGGCGCTCAAGGTATAACCGTACACCCTCGTCCGGACCAAAGACACGTCAAGTATAGTGATATACCTGCACTTAAAGAAGTCGTTTCGACAGAGTTCAATATAGAAGGTTATCCTTCAAAAGAATTTATGGATTTAGTCCTATATAATAAACCACAACAATGTACACTCGTACCCGACTTACCTGATGCGCTCACATCTGACAATGGTTGGGACACCATTTTACACAAGGATTTTCTGACGGATACAGTAAAACGTCTTAAAGATGCCGGAATAAGAGTAAGTTTGTTTATTGATCCTAATGAAGATCGTTTGTATGCAGCTAAAGAAATCGGTGCCGACAGAATTGAATTTTATACAGGGCCGTATGCGCATGAGTTTAACAAGGACAAAGCAAAAGCAATAGCCTTATTCAGCGAAGCTGCAATTTATGCCAATACAATTGATTTGGGAATAAATGCTGGTCATGACCTCAATTTAGACAATTTAAGCTATTTTAAAGAACACGTCACTGGTCTTTTAGAAGTATCTATTGGACATGCAATTATTTGCGATGCACTCTATTTGGGTCTTAAAAATACGATTCAACTATACCTTAGAGAATTACAATAGTAATTTAATGCGTTTTTTTCTTACATTCTTATTCCGGAAATCACGATAATGCTGATTTCCTAAATTTTAAGTATCTTTGCTACATCAAATCTATCAGTTACGTCCATGAATTTTAAGGAGTTTAATTTAAGCAAACCTATTTGGAATGCACTTGACGATGCGGACATTTCTACACCGACAAGTATACAGACAAAGACTTTCCCCGTAATAATGTCCGGAAAAGACGTTGTTGGTATTGCTCAGACCGGTACCGGAAAAACGCTTGCTTATCTCCTTCCATTAATCAGATTGTGGAATTTTTCAAAGAGTAGACATACTTCTATATTAATCATTGTTCCGACACGTGAATTAGTCATGCAAGTTGTAGAAAGTGCCCAAATGCTCACTAAATATATGAATATCGTCACAAGAGGCGTTTATGGTGGAACAAATCTAAAGACACAAGCTTACGAACTTGCCGAAGGGTGCGATATGCTCGTTGGCACACCTGGAAGAATACTTGATTTGGGATATCACGGTTCTCTCAATATAAAATCAGTCAAAAAACTGGTAATAGACGAAGTCGATGAGATGTTATCACTAGGATTTAGAAGTCAGTTGCAACATATTTTTGATCTTTTACCAGATAAGAGACAAAACCTGATGTTTTCTGCAACAATGACTCCGGATGTAGCTCAGTTGATTATGGATGAATTTAACAATCCTGAAAACATTGAAGCAGCCCCATCTGGCACACCATTAGACAACATCAAACAGGAATCCTATCACGTACCCAATTTCAATACAAAAATCAACTTGTTGGACTTCCTATTGTTTGAAAATCCTGAAATGTCAAAAATATTAATTTTCGTTTCCACTAAATCACTTGCAGACGAGTTATTTGAACATCTTACTACAAAACATGGCGAAATTATAGGACTTATACATTCAAACAAGGATCAAAATTACCGTTTTAATTCTGTAAAGAATTTTAAAACCGGCATCACGCGGATATTAATAGCAACTGATATCGTTGCACGAGGAATTGATATCCATGATGTGTCTCACGTGATTAACTTCGATTTGCCGGATGAACCTCAAAACTACATACATAGAATTGGAAGAACCGGACGGGCTGATAAATCTGGACATACAATAAGTTTGATTAGTGACTTTGATTTAGACAAATTAGAGCCAATAGAATCACTCATGGATTATGAGATTCCACAATTACCTCTTCCTGATCAACTTGAAATATCCGATATTCTGGTTGATGCTGAAATGCCGGAAATTAAAATGAAAAACTTTTTAACCAAACTTCCAGAAATAAACACGAATAGTGCATTTCAAGAAAAAAAGAAACAGAATCAAAAAGTCAATGTAAAAGTACGCCATAAAGATAAAATGATGGCCAAATATGGCAAACCAAAAACAAGAGGACAAAAACCTAGAAAAAAGAAATAATCCTTTTTTAATATTTGCATTTAAAAGCTATTAGTTTTCTAGGTTTTTAAGATCTGGCTTTATATAATGCATTGATTTTTTATCATCCAATTTGTTATTAAAAAAATTATCCAACTGCCCATAAATAATGATATGCGCTTCTTTGTATCGATCCATCGCATCATCATTCTCAAACACACCTGATTGCCATGCATTTATGCGATAAGCATCGGAATCCGAAAAATTATTATTAGTAAAGTTATCATTAATTTTCTTTAAAAAACTCATTTTGTTGAGTTCTTCTAATTTGGATTGTTTACCAAACTTAAAATCAAATGGCAATATATCTTTTTGACCGAGAAGATATAAATGGACCAAAGACTCCAACAAATCTAATGCCTGTGTTTTTGTAAGAAGATTTCCAACATATTGTTTTTGTTCACTATTAGATATGTAAATGGCCTTTACATCTATTTCAGAGGCAGTAAGCAAGAGATATTCTAAATATGTTGAAAATTTGGGTTTATCTTCTGATTTTGAAAATGAATAACGCACCATAGTTTTATCATAGATATGATTGACTTCACCAGATATGGTAATTTCACCAATAGTCAGGTCAATTTGTTTACTTGTCTCAGTATGACCATCAACAATTTCCTTAAGCGCATTTCTCACAAAGGTGATTTCCTCAAATTGTTCTTCCAACAATATCGCTCCCCTATTTTTGAGCGGCAGTTCACCTTTTTTAACCATCAAATCTCTTAATCTTGCGCTGTCTATTTCGGCTTCATGCGTGTGTAATAATTGCTCTTTGAGCTTCCATTTTTCAAGTTGATCCAAATCAAAAAGTTCGGTTTCTCTCAATCCCCTATCCTCATCCTGATAATATACATTTAAAGTTTGCTGATAGTATGATTTAATAGGATGTTTGAAAAAATCGATAAATTGTTTTACGCTAATCTCCGTGATATTTTGATCAATTCGTGGACCTATTGTGCTCATTATTTCGTTCTTAACCTTTTGTTGAATTAAATACGAATATAAATGTGGCGATTGGGGTTGATTATATTTACGGCTAAATCCATGTAAGGGGTGTTTTTTAATAAATTGTTTTCTCATAGCTTCAGGATTGTCACTACGTGAACTAATAAAATCTACTAATTCATCAACTAAAGCAGATGGCGGAAGCGATCCGTTATCTTTTACACTTTGGCCGATGTAGCTTATGTATAGATGAGATTCGGCAGAGAGTAAAGTTTCTAACATCAGGTGTTTGTCATTTTCTTTGATATTTCTATCGCCCTTTCTAGGATTATTTAGCAATAAATCAAAACTTACCCGATTATCCTGCCTTGGAAATTTATCAAAATTCAATCCCAATATTGCAACAACTTTAAACGGAATACTACGCATCGGTATCAATGAACAAAAAGTAATGCCACGGCTCGCATAGGTATGTGTTCGACGCGCTTCAGATAATACTGGCATAAATCGATCTCTGAATACTTCAAAACTGATCGACTGATCAAATATATCGGTTACTATATTGTATCTGCTTAACTGTTGTTGAATCTGATGATAGCTTTCATCCTGATCGTCATCACTATCACCTATAAAGCCAAAAATCAGATCTTGGATATATTCTGCCCATTCTGTTAGTTTTTTGTTACCATTCCGCTTTATGATAATATTGTGCAAACTATAAACAAAATGCATAAACTTTGTCACAGCTACACCTTCACTTCCTTCTACAATATCCAAAGGATAAAAACGCTCTTCGCCTATACTATATTCCTCACCTCCTCGCATACAAAGCCCATACATCAATCGTTGTAAACCGTATTCCCAACTCACATACCTGGTTTCATCCGCTTTGCTTCCATTAAAACCAAATCTGATATTTGCCTTGTCAATCCAGTTGCGAATAGTGGTTGTATCATCAATACCGAACTGCTTTCTTATAGATGAATAATCTAATAATCGCATGACATTTTCTGAGGTAAACTCATGCGCATTCAATTCTAAAAGGCACTTCAACGCATTGGACAAACTATCTGAAGCAATATATCGCTCATCTGCAATGGAATAATTAAATTTATAAGGTGCGTTATCAAAAACAGCTCGTATATATGACGCATACATATCTATATCGGATACCATAACGACAATATCACGCGCAGAAATCGTATTTGGTTTTCCATCTACGAGATGTACCAGATAATTATACAATACCTCCACTTCCCGAACAGGGTTGTAGCAAGAATTGATAATAACACTGTTGTCATTTAAATTAATATTGGAAAATTTGATACCATCATTTTGATTAAAGTATATGGAATTCTGAATTTTATGCAGTAAACTATCTTCTTGTGGTGGTAATAAATCGATATCTTCATAATGATTAAGGGATGTTTCATCCTCAAATAACATTAAAAATGTATCCTGAATTAACTTTCCCCATCCAACAAGTAATGGATTTGCAGTCGTTAATTCGATATCGCTATTTATCCATCCTTTACGCCTCATGTAATCCAAAAGCTTCGTATTCTTATCGTCGAACCAATAATCCTCAGGAGCAGGATTCTGCATCATAAAATGTATCGAAATTACTTTCGCCACTTCACTTAATAACTGAACATGATAGTGTGTAATCAGGCTAAGACCAAAGAAATACAATATTGGAAGTTTATTATGAAGACTTTCCACCTTTGTTGGATCTTTAAGTGCACTAATAATGTAATTACTTACCAAAGTTTTATCAGGAAAGTAATCACCTGCCAACATTTTACTACGCCTCCAAAGTGTTTTTTGCCAGTTTTCATCCCCTTTGCCCTCATTCCATTCATTAATCATTTCAGGACGGTATATTTGATACTGATCAAATAAGTCCGCCATCTTCTCAGCTAATGCCATTCGCTTACGACTATCCTGATATCCCTGTACTGTATAATAATCGGATATTAATTTGTAATTTTCAACAAAAGAGTGTTCCTCCAAAGCCATATATAGAAGCCAGGACAAGTCATCAGAAGAAATGGATTGCTGATATTCTCCACCTAAAGCCTTGTAAATTTTATGAATCGCATCATTTGGTTTTAAAAATTGAATATTTGCAGCAATACCCAAATGCTCTGCTAATTGTAAGCGCAACCAGTTATTCATACCACCGGTTTGTGTTACAATATATACTGGTTCAAAAACAGAAGGATGCCGCTTTAATTCCATTGCGAGTTGAGCTGAAAGACTTTTTAAAGAATTCGATACTTTTAGAAAGATGGACATAGTCAGATTACCAATATAAAATTTAAGGCAAGATAAGGAATATTACTTTAAACTTAGATTATGGAATAAAAAAATACAAATATAATTCAAACGAAGTTCATCCTATCTAACCTTAAATTAACATAAACAAGATGAAAAATATCCTAAAGTATATTCAAATGGATGCACAAAATAAAGTAGATTCATTAATTGCTATAAAATATGATTAATTTATATACAAAATTACTATCGATTTATATAGATGTACTTTCAAAAGTATAGAATATACTTTTTCGAAAGAATAAAACGAGTTATAATTCAGAATTTAACTCTAAATAAATAAATGGTATAGAACACAATCAAACTTGCATTGTTACAATTATACGATATAAAATAGAAAACGTTATCGTTTGATATGTAAAGCGTTTAGTATTTAAACAAACAAATAAAACAAAATGGCGGGCAATAGCTTTGGACAACTTTTTCAGATTACTTCTTATGGAGAAAGTCATGGTAACGGTATTGGTGTTGTTATTGACGGTTGTCCAGCTGGTATTGAAATTGACTATGATTATATTCAATTAGAACTAGACCGTCGAAAACCCGGACAGTCCAGACTTGTTACACAAAGGAAAGAATCTGATCACTTTAGCATCCAAAGTGGTGTTTTTGAAGGAAAAACAACAGGTGCGCCCATTAATATATATATCCCAAATGAAGATCAGCGTTCTAAAGACTATAACCATATTAAAGACAAGTATCGACCTTCACATGCGGACTTTACGTATCATTCTAAATATGGTCATTTTGATTATAATGGCGGAGGACGATCATCCGCAAGGGAAACTGCAACTAGAGTAGCTGCAGGTGCTATTGCTAAACAAATTCTACGTAAATTTCAAATTGAAATCTTTGCCTTTGTAAGCCAAGTCGGAGATATACAATTATTAGAAAATGATATTAACTACGATCTTATTGAAAGTAATGATGTAAGATGTCCAAATTTGAATATAGCCAGAGAAATGACAAATCTAATTGAAAATATAAAAAAAGATGGTGATAGCATTGGAGGAATAATAACATGTCATATACTAAATTGTCCGATTGGGCTAGGCGAACCAGTTTTTGACAAACTCCATGCCGATTTAGGGAAAGCAATGTTGTCGATTAATGCAGTTAAAGGATTTGAAATAGGCTCTGGCTTCCATGCATCAGGCATGAAAGGATCGGAACATAATGACCTCTTTTACAATGAAGATGGTGTTATACGTACAAAGACAAATAATTCAGGCGGTATTCAGGGTGGTATTAGCAACGGTATGCCAATTAACTTTAATGTAGCGTTTAAGCCGGTTTCAACTATAATGCGAACACAATCGACTGTTGACCATAGTGGACATCATACGATTATTGAAGGTCGTGGACGTCATGATGCTTGTGTTGTTCCCCGTGCAGTGCCAATAGTAGAAGCAATGGCAGCAATTGTCATCGTTGATCATTTACTTAGAAAAAAAGCAATGCAAATAATGGATTTAGGATAGCCCCATGCAATTAATCAATATGTCTTTATAAACTGAACCATCATTTCCTCGACGGCTGCCTATACCTTTTGAATGCATATCGGCATTTTTTAATGCCTGCATAATTTGGTAAAGATGATCGACACTATAATTCTGTGCTGCTTGTTTATATTCTTTAATAAAAAAAGGATTTACGCCAAGGGCTTTTGATAGATCAACATCGCTCAAACGATTATGCATTTTAGCAGTATAAACTTTATTAAAATAGGAAAATAGGCTAGCAATTATCATAACCGGTGGATTCGCATTGATATTTTGGCTAAAAAATTGAATAATTAAAGCAGCTTTATTAAAATTTCTTAATCCTATAGCCGTTTGCAACTCAAAAACATCAAAATTTTTGCTTATACCTATTTGCTCTCTGACGTCTTCAATCGAGATTTTCTTCTTTTCTGATAAATTGATAAACAACTTTTCCAGTTCATTACTCAATTTACCTAATTCCGAACCAATATACTCGCTCATAAGCCCAGCAGCATCGGGTGTAATCGTATATCCTGCATTTTCTGCAAAAGATATAATCCACGAAGGTACTTTATTATCGTAGAGTTTTTTTGATTCAAAAAAAATTGCATGAGCTGCCAGAGATTTTGCCAATGCAGTTCGTTTATCAATTTTTTTATATTTAAAACAAATGACTAAGATGGTTGATGGCGATGGATGAGCGACATATTTTTCAAGACCTTGAATATCCTTCATTTCCTGAGCTTCTTTGACTATGACAACCCTATAAGGTGACATCATAGGAAACAGCCGCGCATCATCAACCACAGACTTGAAGTCTGTATCTTTTCCATATACAACTAACTGATTGAAGGCTTTCTCACCTTCATTTAAAACGGTATTCTCAATTAAATCGCTGATCTTATCAATATAATATGGCTCTTCTCCTGTCAAAAAATAAACAGGATGGTATATCTTACTTTTGATATCTTTTATGATCTGGTCGTAAGTCATTATATAATAACAGATTTTTTTAAAAATATCTACTTAATATTAGAAATTACTTTTAATTTTGCACGCTTCCTATAATATATGAATGGGGAATTAGCTCAGTTGGCTAGAGCGCTACGCTGGCAGCGTAGAGGTCACCGGTTCGAACCCGGTATTCTCCACCATATTTAAAATAAATTACATTTCACTTTGAACGATATTACAATCCTTAAACAATGGATCAACATGAATAAAGGTTTCTTTTCTTTTCTGTTGTAACCATTTTAGAAAATATTCATTTTTCTTACTTTCTTTTGCATATAGGGAAATTTTATCATAATCCTCTTTTAGACTTGCGCGGTGTGGCTTACTTATACTATTTAATCGAACTAATCTATATGCTTTTTGACCATCAGGTAATGTATATAAAATAGGATTTGCAATTTCATCAGGTTTTAGGCTGTACACAGCAAAGTATGTATCCGGATCTAAATCATCTGCTGCAAAAAAAGTATTATTACTATTATAATTTTTTACTCTGCCTCCATTGGCGTATGATGGTAAAGTTTTTAAAGAATATTTCTTTACAGCAGCTTCAAATGACATGCTATCGGATAGAATCAGACTTCTTATAGAATCTAATTTTTGCTTTGCCAAATCTATATCATCACTCGTAATCTCAGGTTTTATTAAGATATGCCTAGCTTTAACCGCATTGCCTCGTCTTTCTAAAAGTTGTATAATGTGAAAACCAAATTCGGTTTCTATCACTTCTGATATTTCATCTTTTTGCATAGAAAAAACCGTCGCTTCAAATTCAGGTACATAAACTCCTCGTTTGGCAAAACCTAAATCACCACCACGTATAGCTGATCCAGGATCCATAGAATTCTTTGTTGCTGCTTCTTCAAAGGAAATTGTTCCTGCTATGATTTTATTTCTTAAATCGGTAATACGATCTAGAGCGTTTTGTCTTGAAACCTGATTAATTGTAGGAATAAGTACGATTTCGGAAATTTCCATTTCAGATTTAAAATACGGCAATGAATCTACTGGTATTTTATTGAAAAATGCTTCAACTTCTTTTGGATTGATATCGATTTCTGACATTAACTGATATTGCATTTTTTCTGCTAATATTTGTTGTTTCTGATCATCTCTATACCGTTCCTTCATTTCGGCTACCGTAGCGCCATAATATTCCTCAAAAAAAGCTTCATCGCCATTCATTTGACGTAAAACAGACTCAAAACGATAATCCAACTGCATATCTACTTCTGAATCAGTTATCTCAATGCTGTCAATCTTTGCTTGATAAATAATGAGTTTTTGAGCAATCATATTTTCTAAAATAGAACATTTGGCATCCGTACTAAGGGTTGGATTTTTAGATTTTGCATATGCAAATTCCTCTTCGATATCAGAAAGCAAGATGTATTCACTTCCTACTTTAGCAACAACTTTATCCAATAAATAGGACTGGCCAAATAGTAAATTTACACTGAATAAAAAAACAGCCGATAATATATATGTTTTAATATATCTCATACTAGGATTCAAGTTTATATATTTCAAATTTATTTTCTTTAACACCTTTATCATACAAATCTTCTTTAAACTTATTAAGAAGTTGTATTTTACGTTCGCTCAATATTGATTTAATGATTTTACTTTCAATAAAATCTAAAGGTGGGACTGTGTTTTCCTTATAATATTTCGTAATCTTGACTAAAAAATCAAAATCATTTTCCTTTTTATAAAAAACTTTACCTTCGGTCAACTTGCCTAAAGTTATCATACCCTCAGGCACGATAGGTTGAATGTCATCTAAAGTCCAATATGTTGTCGTATCTATGTATTTCATCGATGCTTTAGATTCAATCAACGAAAGTAATTCATTCCAATCATTCTTTTCCATTTTATTTTTGATAGTCATGGCTCTTGATGATTTTGATGGAATTTTTACAATGATACACTTAAAAATTGGATGTGAGAGTAAATACTGGCCTTTGTTCTCTTCGTAAAATTCGAGTTTATCTTCGGTGGTAACTACCGTGTCTAATTGGGTCGCTACAAGCATCTTTTCATAATTATAAACTAAAAGAGATGATCTATAATCTTCGACAAGTTTATTAATGTTTATATCTGCAGCTATGTTTTTTTCGGCTTCTATTATCATTAGATTTTCGCGTATCCAATTTTGAATATAACCATCTACCAATGCGGCACTATCTGTTTTTGAAATACCATCGTGAATGAGCTCTTTTATTTTTGACAAAGTTAACGTTTTATCTTGAACACTTGCTATAACGATGTCCTTGGTATTTTTTTTAATACCGGGTACTTCCTTACAACTAAGCATAAAAAACAATAAACAATAAACAATGAGCCACTTCATTTAATTATACTGTAGATATTATTTTATCAATTTATTTAAAACGTCATTATTCATCACTACTCGATATTCCTTTTCAAGTGATTCAAGCCATTTTTTATCAAGATAATTTTGATAATCTGCCACGACATAACCACGTGCTTCATTCAGTGTTTTTTTGCGTGACGGTATCAATTCATTCAATTTTGTAAACGTATATGATTTTCCATCAATGGATAATTGAATCGCACTAATAGCATTCTTTTTCCAATCAATTTTATCTACTTCCCCACTTCCCTTTTCTATCTTTTTTTCAGTTATCGAAACGACTTGCTCTTTCTTATTAAATTTTTTACTGACGTCATTAGCACTATTTTTTTGTGCATATTTATAAATCTTTTCAGCCATTTTACGATCACTAGATTGGATTATATATTGGGATGCAGATGCTTCTTCATTAGTAGAATACTTATCTGCAACCGTTTTATAAAAAGCAACTAAACCAGTACTATCTTGATTTGCTTTATCCCAAACATTCATTTTTGTAACCTCAAACAATAAAATTCCTTCTTCGTATTCCCGCATTAATGATTTAAAATCAGGATATTTTTTATCAAGATTTTCCTCTTCAAATGAAAGCGTAGCATCATCCACAAAGTTATTATAAAGCTCCTCTACCGTATTTTTAATAGGTACATTCTTATCGTATTTTAATCGGACCTTTGTATTCTTTTTGCAGTATTCGGCAAAATCCTTTGTTGAGTACATTCTAGTAGCTCCAATTGTAAATATTGGATTTGTACTTACCATTGATGACGGTGACCACTTATATGAATAAAAATCTTCATTTAGTGATGCAGCAAATTTATTAAGTTCATTTATATCTTCATTGACACCAGCGGACTTTTTAATATCATCTATCAACTTAACCTTTGCTACATTAAATCTAGAATCTTTGCTTATTTGTGGCTTCATTTTCCTTACAAAAACATCATAGCTATCTTTAGGTACCCTTCTGATGCGCTTGATTACGTGCCAACCGGATTCTGTTAAAATAGGATTGGAAACATCCCCATCATTTTGTAAAGTATACGCTCCTATTTCAAATGATAAACTGTACGTATTTATTCCAAATGGTGCGAGTTTTCCGCCATTTTTCTTAGTTTTTTTATCTATTGAAAACTCATCTGACAATTTGGCGAAATCTGCTCCATTTTTAGCCAAATTTGAAATGCTGTCAGCTAATGCTTTATTATCAGAGCTTACTAGAATTTGCGCAACTTCTATCAATCCACGTGCAGGGCGAATTTTATTTACTTTAACAATGTGATAGCCCATTTTAGACTCAACAATATCCGAAATATTTCCTACCTGAGTAGTATAGATCGCCGTTTCAAGTTCATAAAAACCTGATGGAAGTTTTGCTGTTACAAATCCCATTTTACCACCTTTGTGTGCTGAAGCCTTATCTTCAGAATATGCCGCTGCTGCCGCTCCAAATTCATAACCACTAACCAATTTAGCTTGGATTTCTCTCAATTTAGCTTTTGCTTCTTCACGTTGCGAAAGTGTAGCATTTTCGGGAATAGCTACAAAAATATGACTAAAATCTACATCGTAGTCCATACGATTGTACAATTCTTTCAACAAAGCTTCCGTAACTTCTTTATCGATCAAATAGGTACTAGCCAATTGTTTGCGGTATCCTTCTAATTCTAATTTTAAAGTACTAATCGTATCTAATTGTAATGACCTTGCTTTTTCTACCTTCAATTTAAACTTAGTGTATAAATCAAGGTATTCCATTATACTTTTACGACTATAATCTGCACCGTTTCCATTATTTTTTTCATAAATATATTTGAATTCAGAAACAGAAACTTGGGAATCGCCTATTTTCATTAATATCGGATCTTCCGATTGCGCTTTTAATCCTGTAATAATTAGACTAAAACAAAGAATAATAAAACTTCGATACAACATTTAAACTATTATTTTTCCTTCAAAAATGCAAAGATAGTGATTTTTAATAATGTGGTTACATTAAATAGACTTAATTTAGTAATCCCTAATTCAAACTAATATTTAATATATAAAATTTTAACACTCAAAGTCATTTATGTTAAAAAGTATAATTACTTTTTTCATTTTTTTGTTCAACAGACAAACATATTTGATATTTTTTTCGTTATGATATGAATTCAAATATTTAAAAATGAAAATAATCCGTTGGTTTTTACGCCTTTTTAGAAAGGATTGATGCTCTTAGCGCATTTTTTTAATAAAATCATTTAAACAATTATCTTTGCCTGATTAACTTAAAATCATCAAGATGTCTATTGTAAATAAATTTATAGCGACAATTTTCTTTTGTATAACGATCTACTCTTTATCCGCCCAAGAGCCTATGATGGCAAATCCTCCGATTTCCGTTGAGCCTTTTTTTGGCAATAGAGCCTTTTCTTATCAATTGATTATCAACAAAAAACTCCAAAGCGCTCCTAAATTAGGCTTTTTGGGGATTTCCAATTTTCAAGCTGAATGGAATCAACCGCTTATTAACGATTTTGCGCATCAAGGCAATTTAACTTATAATTTAGGATATGGTTTTGATATAAACGGAGGATTTATGTGGGAACCAATTACAGGTATAAGGCCTTCAGCAGGTTTTATGTACACCTATGGCAATCCAGATTTATTGGTTATCGCTAATCCTAGAATAGACATCGCAAATGAACCCAATGCAGATTTCCTACTATTAGTAGAGTATTTACCTTCATTATCAAGTAAACTCAAATTATACACCCGTGCGCAAGGTTTGTACGGATACAATTTTAATCACGAGGTTCATACACGTAGTTATCTGATGCTTCGTGCAGGTGTTACTTTTAAAGATATCACTTTTGGTCTTGCAAATGATATAGACTATTATGGGCCGGAAAATACTAGGTTTAATAATTTAGGTGGATTTTTAAGATTAGAATTATTTTAATTTCTTGTAGAGCAGTAGCGGATACTCATTTATTTTTGATCAATTTGAGCTAAATTATTATATATATCAACTAAAATAAGAACTTTTGCAACAAAAAAATAAAACGATGGATTGGATTATATTAATAATAGCCGGATTTTGTGAAGTCGGATTTGCCTATTGTTTAGGAAAAGCAAATCAGTCCTCCGGACAGAAAATGTATCTTTGGTTTGGTGGATTTATAGTAGTCTTATCAATAAGTATGCTTTTACTCATTAAAGCGACTCAAACATTGCCGATAGGAACTGCATATGCTGTATGGACAGGAATTGGTGCTGCAGGAACGACCATTCTTGGTATCCTCGTTTTTAAGGAACCGGCAAGTATACTTAGACTCGTATTTTTAACGACATTAATTGCTTCTATAATTGGTTTGAAGGCAGTTTCATAAATTATAATTACGATAAAACATTACATGTAAAATCTACTATAATTCATCCCATTCATCATCATCAAAGTAAGCTTCTTTAAAATCATCGATTTCGCGTCGGTCTTTTTTAGTAGGACGACCATCTCCTTTAGTTCTAATTTCAATACCAGATTTACCTACAAACCAATCTTTGTATTTATTAAGTTCTTCAATGGGAGTCAAATCGTCATAACAAGGCGCTGCCAAAACTGCAGAAACGCGCTTTTCTAACAGCTGATTCACCTTAAATATAAAATTAAACCCATTCTTTTTAACTTCTATTACCTCACCTACCGAAACTAAATATGAGGGTTTAATGCTATGACCATTTGCTTTGACTTTACCACTTTTACAAGCATCTGTAGCCATCGTACGTGACTTGAATATCCTAACAGCCCATAGCCACTTATCTAAACGAACTTTAAAAAGATTAGTCATTGGAATCTTTCAACATTGGCAATTCAGGATGCATATCATTAAGTGTATTCAACACTATTTTTGCAATATGATAATTTCTATACCAACGCTTGTCACAAGGAACAATATGCCATGGAATCTGACTGTTATTGATTGCATATTCATATGCTTCCATATATTCTGGCCACAATTTTCTTTCTTCCCAGTCCTCCGCTTTATGTTTCCAATTCTTGGAAGGGTCATCAATCCGCTCTTGCAATTTTTCTAATTGTCTTTCCGGTGAAATGTGCATGTAGAATTTTAGCACTTTTGTATTGTTATCAAATGCTAATAGCTCTTCAAAAGCATTGATCGAATGCATTCTATTTTGTACTTGATTAAAGTCTATCCATTTATGGACACGCTGGATTACAACATCTTCATAATGCGAACGGTTAAACACCATGATATTTCCACTTCTAGGTACTCTTTTGTGAATACGCCACAAAAAATCATGTGCCATTTCTTCTGTTGTAGGCTTTTTAAAACCATAAGTGTCAATACCGGTAGGATTACAATCCGCAAAAACCGTTTTAATAGTTCCGTCTTTACCGCTTGCGTCCATACCTTGTAAAACAACTAATAGACTTTGCTTGCGCTCTGCGTAAAGTTTATGTTGAAGTTGACCAATTTTAATGGCCATATCTATTGTTTTTTGTTCACATTTTTTCTTTTTAAAGCCTTCTGGAACCTTTGTTGATATCTCTGACAATTTTATTGTTGACATAAATTTATTTTAAATATTTTTCAATGTTAATTCGATGACGATTATTGTTATTTCATTTTATTCCTTTTAACTAAATATTTTTGCAATACGACGTCAAAACCATCGTTAATATCGGCTTCTACATAGTCAATTTTATATTGAAGACACTTTAACTTTAAATCTTCATTAAATTTACGAACTCGCTCAGTATATAATTCTTTTACCTGATTTTGTTGCAATTTCACCTCCTCACCAGTTTCCATATCAACAAACAAATATGGTCTATTTTCAAAATCAAAATCAATTTCATGCTTTTTGTCTGTAACATGAAAAAGTATTACTTCATGTTTAGCATATTTGAGGTGCTGAAGTGCGGCAAAAAAACTATTCGGATCTTCCGAATTATCAAACATATCACTAAATATCACAACCATTGATCGTCTGTTAATACTGTCGGCCAATTGATGCAGTGCTTTAGCTGTTGATGTACCCTTTTGCTTGGTTGTATCTTGAATAAGTGTTTCCAAATGGGTAAGTAATAGCCTATAATGTGATGTTGCCGAACGACATTTTGTATGAATTTTAACTTCACTATCAAAAACGCTCAATCCAAATGCATCGCGTTGTTTTTTTAATAAATTCATAATACAAGCTGCTGCAAGAGATGAAAATTGCAACTTGTTTAATTGTTTTCCTGATTGTTCAGGAAAGTACATAGATGATGAGGTATCAATTATTATCTGACAACGTAAATTGGTTTCCTCTTCAAATTTTTTTGTAAACATTTTGTCTGAACGAGCATAGACTTTCCAGTCAATATCTTTTGTTGATTCACCGGGATTGTACAATCTGTGTTCGGCAAATTCAACAGAAAACCCATGAAATGGACTCTTATGAAGACCTATAATAAAACCTTCAACTACTTGTTTTGCAAGTAACTCTAAGTTTTCTATTTGCCGTACATCAAAATGATCAAAAAAACGCATGTAGGTTACAATTAAAATTTTAACGAATCTTATATCAATGATGATAATTAGAAATTCATTTCAAATAAAAATAACTACTGCATTCATTTTAAAAAATACAGTAGTTATTTTTTATCAAATAAATATATTTGAATAAAGCGAATTACAAATGTGCTGCAATTTTAGCTTCTAAAGCAGCTTTAGAGGCAACTCCTACCTGTTTATCTACTACTTCACCATCTTTCAAAATTAATATTGTTGGAATACTTCTAATTCCGTATTTTAATGAAACCTCTGGATTTTCATCTACATTGAGTTTACCTATCTTCACCTGCCCTTCATATGAGGTAGCAAGTTCATCTATAATTGGACCAATCAATCTACATGGACCACACCATTCTGCCCAAAAGTCCACTACAGAAACACCACCTGAAAGTGCTGTTTCTTGAAAATTACCATCTGTGAATTCAAATGCCATTTCTTACAATTGTTTATTTAATTTATTATAAATTGATACAGCAATAATAACGCATTATTACTTTAAAAGTTCCGGCAAATGTATTTAAAAAAAATATAATAAATTTAATTATTTAACACTCAATTTGCTTTTATCACATTATTTCGTAATGATATGGTTACTAATATGGATATTGAGGATATTAACGCACTATGACATCATTCCTATCACTAACAAGTGATCTCTACCTAAAATATTATTTATAACCTGTTATTAGGCCTATATTTTTTTAAATAATTCGGTATATATTTTACAATAACTTAAGATCTTAATTCGTGTCAAATGCTTTATAATAGTCAATATAATTTTTAACATATATATTGGTTGTAAATTTACTGTTTTTTTAAAAAATTCAAATAAAAAAATTCAAAAATTGAAAAGCAAACTTATTTTTATAAATTTGCATATTCATATAAATTTAACATTGTTCATGTTTCCATTTAAAACCTTACCTATCCTAGCTGTTGGCAAATATACATTAATACCCATACAGAAGGATGATTTTGAGGCATTATATGCAGCAGCTTCTGATCGAGAAATATGGGCACAACATCCAAATAAAAACCGATACGAACGTGATGTATTTAAGATTTTTTTTGAAGGTGCACTAAAAAGTGGAGGCGCGTATAAAATTATCGATGTACATTCAAATAGCGTAATCGGAAGTACTAGACTTTATGATTATGACCCCATCAATGCATCCATTTTTATCGGCTATACATTTTTAGCTAAACCGTATTGGGGAAAAGGGGTAAATCCAATGATCAAACGTATGTTACTTGATTTTCTCTTCAAATATGTTCATATTGTTTATCTCCATATAGGTGCAGAAAATATACGTTCCCAAATTTCTATCGAACGCTTAGGAGCAAAAAAAATCGACAAAATAACAAAAGCATACTTTGGCGAGCCTGAAAGAGTAAACTATGTCTATGAATTTCGTAAAGAAAACTGGAGGTAATAATCCACCCATTTATTTTCAACATCCCTGTTTCAACAACTTACCTATTTAAATATGTGTAAAACTACAACTTAATGTATTAGTTAAAATTCTAATTTTATTCTAATGAGCTAAAGCCGCAAGGAATTTAATATTGCAATAACTTTGCATTTATTTTTTTAAAAAAACATTATATAACTTAAAATCAAATTAATAACATTGAATATGAAAACATCAATTAAAATTCTGCTTATCATCTTTTTTGTAGGTATTTGGATAAATAGCTTTGCACAATCCCAAACTGTAAAAGGGAAAGTAACAGACTCCTACAATCAGGCACTGACAGGGGTATCTGTTAGCTCTGGAAACAACCAAGTATATACTGACGAAAGGGGTAATTTTTCATTACAGTTAATGTCTGGAACAGACCGGGTTAATTTCAAATACTTGGGTATGCAAGACAGTACTATAGTGGTATCGGCAATGGCTGGCGACTCTAACTTAGGTACAGTAAAAATGAAGGAAAGCGGCACAATTCTTAAAGAAATTAACGTGACTACTTCTCCAATTATGTACAAAGAAAACTATCAAGGAACAAACTATTATGTAAGCCCTATTGCATTAAAGCACATGCAACCTATTTCTACAGAAGAGGCTTTGAAAGTACTTCCAGGTGTAAACGTACTTGGAGATTTGGGTTTGTCTAACCGATTGAATGTAAGTATTCGTGGATCTTGGGGAAGACGCTCTGAAAAAATCTTAATGATGGAAGATGGTGCGCCTATCTCTCCGGCTCCTTATACTGCTCCAGGTATCTATTACAATCCTATCAGTGACCGTGTATCGGGTATTGAGGTTATCACAGGTGCTGACTTATTGAGATATGGTCCAAACAACATGTTTGGTGTAATCAATTATAACACACCGAAGCCACCACAAAAACCTACTGTAAGAGCTAAATTGACAGGTGGTCAAAGAGGTTATATGGCTGGATTGCTATCCTATGGAGGAACTTGGAATAAAGTTGGTGCACAAATCGAGGGAGTTTACAAAAAATTTGACGGATTCACTGAAAATTCTTCTGTAAAAGACTTTAATATCAATGCAAAGATATTTGCGGAATTGACAAAAAATCAATCGCTATTTTTCAAAATCAGTGGACAATTTGAAGACAATCAGGCTACATTGAGTTCTATCACGCCTTATACTTTCAGTATTGACCCAACGAAAAGCCCATTTGATGCGGATAGATTTTTCATGCACAGATATAGCTTAGACATCATCCATAAATACACACCAAAAGAAAATTCTTCATTTACTACAAGATTATTTGCATCTGACTTTGCACGTGACTGGTGGAGACAGACAAATACTGTAATACGTGCAAGTGCAGTTAAAGGTTATTTAGAGAATTTTAAAGGAGGAGAAGACATTTACAATGCTAAATATAAATATCTTGATGGTCTTACACCTACAGATGACGATTATGTACGTGTAGGAAGTATCAACGCGAGAGGAAGAGAAGCGACTACTGACAGCCGTTGGAATTTCTCTGTTGTATCATTAGACGAGACGTATGAACTTACATCATCAGGCGACAATTGGTTGAATAAATTTGAAGCTCAAGGTAAATTTTATCGTGAGACCTTTATAGATAGAGTACTTGCAAACGACTCTTCAAGATGGTCGAGATCAGGTCGATTTACTACAGACTTAGAATATGCTTTAGTTTCATTAAATGGATATGTAAGAAATCAATTTACATACAACAAGTTCGATGTGACTCCTATACTCAGATTGGAAAGAGTTTGGATGGATAGAGTAAATAATATCGCTAATGCTAATAATCCTGACATCACATCAGACGAGGGTAATGAGCGTGTAAATAACTATACTATATTCCAACCAGGTATCACTTTAGGATATAGAATAGGCAGTGCGAAAGTATATGGTAGCGTATATAAAGGCTATATTGCTCCGTCAAAATACTATGGATTTTATGTAGAGCGTGACGGTGTAATAACAAATCCTGTTGACCCAAGTGAATTGAGCAATCTCAAACCTGAAATAAGTTTAAATGCTGAATTGGGCGTAAGAGGCGAATTAATTAAAGATATCGCATGGGGCCAAGTATCCGTTTACAACAACAGAATCAGTAATTTTGCGCTTGCAGGATGGAATGAATATTTCAGAAAATTAGCAGAAATTAACATTCAAGGCGCTGAAATAGCATTGAGAATACAAGTATTACCAGAAGCCAGTAAGCATAGGCTTGCTATCAGACCAAATCTTACATTACTCAATTCAAGGGTAGTTTCCGGAGAATTGGAGGATTTACATTTATTCACACAAATCAAGCATACTCAAGCTACAAAACAAGAAATGGCTGACAATGCCAATGCTAATCCAAATGGTTATGTACTATATGAAAGGGTGAATGGTCAGGAAATACAACTTCAAACTCCTCTAACAGCAGATGACATGAATAGAGTTGTTAGAACGGTTTATAAATTTGGAGATGGTGCAATTGAGGATGGCGAAACGCCTTACAGCCCTAAAGTTGCTTACAATATCGGCTTAGACTACGGCTTTGGAGATTTCAACTTCGGATTTTCGTATAACTTTGTCGGTGAGCAATATGGGGAATTTGCGAATTTTACAAATGTTTCCGGAGATGGTGGACTTGGTAAAATCGACGGCTTTGCAACATTTGACATAAATGCAGGTTACGATTTTAGATTAGGTTCAACTCGTTGTAATGTCTTTATTGCTGGTAAAAACTTAGGTAATAATATCGTAGTTGGTTCAAGATTGAACAGAGGACAGTCAGGAATCATGCCGGTTGGATTCAGACAAGTAAATGCAGGACTAATTTTAGATTTTTAACATAGTGAGTTATAATAAGGGTTTGAAAATTAATAAAGTAAACGCATAAAAAAACTTTTTCATTTTAATTTAATATTATTGTAATATCTGGATTAACGTGAGTTGATTCAGATATTTTATTTCATAAAGCATCGCAAAATTACATATTTGTTCAACTACGTTTATCTTGTCAATTTTATAAAAATGACGTTACGGTCTAAAGTGATATTGTACATATTAAAAAGATTACCCAACGTCAGAAATATTTAGCTACCTTTGTCGTTTTAAAAATTAAAATCCAAAATGTCTATATCGCTCATTATTGTCATTGTGACCACCCTTATTTCAATTGTCTGTTTCAGTAACAAAGCTCTTTTTGATGCATTAAAACATTATCCTTATGCAGAAGCACGCAATAAGCAATTTTACAGATGGATTACATCCGGCTTTGTACATGGGGATATTATGCATCTTTTTGTAAATATGTTTGTTTTGTATCAATTTGGGTTGGCTATAGAACATTATTTTACATCATATTTTGGTATTTTAGGAGGAAGTGTGTTGTACATAATTACATATCTGCTTATTATTATCATGGCCGACATTCGCACCTATTACAAACATGCTAATAATCCATATTTTGCGAGTGTAGGAGCTTCAGGTGGTGTCTCTGGAATATTATTCATATATATCCTGATTAATCCATGGAGTATGTTGGGACTTTATGCGATAATTCCAGTACCAGCCATTGTTTTTGGAATTTTGTATTTATGGTATTCAACTTGGGCAGCAAAAAACCAACAAGGCAACATTGACCACGATGCCCATTTTTATGGTGCTGTGGCTGGAGTCCTTATTGCAATCGTTTCCAGACCGGTGATATTTAAAGAGTTTATTTATAAACTAATAAACGACTTCCCGTTTTAATGGATAATTTTAAGTTTTTTAATCATATCACTTACAAGCTTTCTAATTTCGCCACCGGGATTAACAATTAAAACAAGGCTTACAAACAGAATTGTCATCAAGCTTGCTTTGATGATAATATTGATAATTGGATGAAAATCGGGTATAATTACATACATGACACCAAACACAATTATTCCAATTCCTGCAATAAGAAAATGCGGCTTCCATTTAATTGAAAATTTAAACTTTGCATTCAAAAAATTGTACTTGATTATATTAAAAAACAAATAGGAGATGAATGTTGCCATAGCAGCACCGACAATACCCATATATGAAATTAAGATAAAATTCAAAAAAACATTTACAACGGCCATAATAATTAAGAAATACATATGATACCGGTAATATTCGGAATAAGACATAATTACAGAATTTACACCAGTAACTAAATCAATTATTCTTGAAAAACTTAAAAACGTAAAAACTGCGAGAATTCCGGACAATTCCAGCTGTATTTTTCCCGGCATAAGTTCAAGTATATCTACCCAAATAAAATAGATTAATAGAAAAAGAAACAAACCTACAATCCATCCATAAACAGATGATTTTTGATAAATATCTTGAATATTTTTGCGATCATTATTAAGCCAACTTGTAGAAATCACTGAAGATGCAATCTGATTAATCGCTTTGGAAGGAATCTCGATTACATTGGAAATTGTGAGTATTGTAGCATAAATATAGACAGCATTATTTGAAAGCATACCACCAATCATAAAATTATCTAATCTCAGTGCCAATGATGCACCGATACCATTTAAGAAAGAAAACGCCATAAACGTTCCAAATTCACGATACTCATTCCTATTTAAAACATTTAATTTTGGTTTCAAGCTATGTTTATCTAAATATAAAACATATCCTAGTAAGGCTAACATTACAACAAAATAATACAAAAGTATAATCACAGGAAAATATCCGCGATCAATCCACCCTAAATATATACTCAATATTATAATAGGCAAAAATAACTTCAAGCCCATTGTATAAATCATGTCCGGTATAACGACCCGATACCTAACTATCGCTTGATAAAAAAAAATCGTTGCATACAAATTCAAATATGCGAGTATCAATATTTGGCCTAAATTATCTTCTACAAAGGCAAAATTCTCAAATAAATGTACAAAAACATCTCTAAAAAATATATACACTATTGACAATGTTGCAGTTAAAACCAATGCTGAAATGGTTGCTATTGCCATTGTAAAGGACAAAAAATGTTGTTGACTTTGTTTCTGTGTAAATATCGGGTAATATTTGATGATAACCGAACTTATACCTAAACCAAAAATTGGAACTAATATTAACGCTGTACTAAACAAAAACTGGAAATATCCATATAATTCCTGTTCACGAGGATATATGTAAATGACACTAAAAAAACCTATGAAAGTGCCAATAAAATTAACTATAGAATACTTTAAACTTTGACGTTGTATTATACCCAAAGCGCAATAATTGTAAAATTTAAGGGCAAATCTAACGCATATTATTATAAAATAATGCTATTTCATACCTTAATTGTAAATACTTAATTTAAATTTGTGCCAACATATTTTTTTAATGATGAATATATTTTGTAACAATATTCATCACTAACTCGTCAATTAATCGTGCATGAGTACAGGACAATCTAAATTACTTGACCTACCATTCAAAGATAGGCTATATAGATTAGCTTTAGGAATAGTGGGTGATACGTATGATGCTGAAGACATCATACAGGAGTTACTGATAAAAATCTGGAATCGGATAGATCAGTATCATGAAATCGAAAATAAAGAAGCATGGTGTATGACGGTGACCAGAAACCTTGCTATTGATAAAATAAGAAGTCGAAAAACTTCTGTTCATGATATTGCGGATTATTCGTTTTTGAGTGACAGTGATGCCACACCTGACAAAAAATTAGAAGATGATGACCGCATGAATAGTATCCTTGCGCTTGTCAATGATTTGCCTGAAAAGCAACGTCTAATTGTTTATCTTCGAGATGTTGAAGGTTATAGCTATAAAGAAATAGCAGAAATTACCGATAATACGCTCGATTTTATTAAAGTAAGCCTGCATCGTGCCCGTAAAACATTAAAAGACGCCTTATTAAAAAGGAATTTTAAAAGATATGACAGCTAAAATTACTAAACTTTTAGATAAATACTGGGAAGGAGATACCTCGCTTGAAGAAGAACATGAAATCAAACAATATTTCCTTTCAGACAATATAGACAAACAACATCTGCAATATAAAGGTTTGTTTGTTTTTTTCAATCAACAAAGTACGATACAAACAACACTTGTTGCCGATATTGATGCATTGTTGGAAAAATATTGGGAAGCCGAAACTAGCGAAAAGGAAGAAGCCATTCTGAAAGCTTATTTTAAAAGTAATTATATTGACCAAAAACATGAGGCTTTTGTAGGTTTATTTGATTTCTATGACAAACGAAGTCAGATACGCACTACATCCACAACGGATATTGATGCGCTTTTAAATAAATACTGGGAGGGTGAAACCACCGAAAAAGAGGAAAAAGTCCTTAAAGCCTATTTTAAAAGTGGTCAAATCGAAGAAGCGCATTTACCATTTGCAGATTTGTTTGATTTTTTTGAAACACAACAACAAATCACCTACCCTACTAAGGTTATTCCGATGCAACCACTTGATGAACAAGTACATATAGAAAAAAAATCTAATGTCCGTGTTATCTCAATATTTTCACGTGTCGCGGCAGTTGCTATTTTTATATTGGGCGCAATATTTATTTTCAATAACATTAACAATGTTGCTCAGTCAAACAGTACAAATGTGTATGTAGTTGAAGACCCCGAAGAAGCGCTTCGCATTACAAGAGAAGCCTTAGCGATGGTTTCTACAAAATTTAGAGAAAGTCAGGAATCCCTTAAAGAAATCAACAGCATCGATCAGATAACCTTATTTAAATCAGAATAAAGATCTTAAAACAATAATTAATCATATTTATAATGAAAAATGTATTCTCAATAATAATGATGCTTTTTATAGGATTTGCAGCGCACGCTCAAAACGACGCGATAGAAAGCTTGTTTAAAGATTATCAGGCTGATGCAAATTTTAAAACCGTATATATCAGCCCCAAAATGTTTCAAATGGCCTATAATGCAACGGATGTAAATGACGAGAAAGAACTTGCAGCCATCGTCAAAGATCTCAAAGGTCTACGTATTATGAGCACTGAAAAAGAAACATCAAAAATTTATAGCGAAGCGAACAAACGTTTAAATATTAGGACGTACGAGACATTGGCGACCATTAAAGATAAAGACACCAATGTAAAATTTATCACTAAGGAAACGAATGGAAGTATATCAGAGCTTTTACTTTTAATAGGCAGTAAAAATAAATTTGTATTAATGTCTTTTACGGGTAAGATAGATTTAAATAAAATCGCAAAGCTTTCCAAAAAATTAGATATTGATGGTGCTGAATATCTTGACAAAGTGAACAGCAAAAAATAAATGCTATCATTTTGAAATTTCAAAAATCTTCAAAAAAAATTTATTTTGAAGATTTTTTTTATTTAAGCAAAATTGGCACGGTATTGGGAATATAACAAACTGAGATTGAGTTATTGAGTAATTAATTAAGCAAATTGTTTACTCGGGACCGATTCTGTAGGGGGAATCGGTCTTTTTTTATTCTCATTATTAATTCCCTCTATTCTTTTTAAGCCCACACCAATTATTTTCACTACCTTTGCGCCGATTTTTAATAACGGATTATAAATAAATATAATATATGGGTCTTCAATGTGGTATCGTAGGTCTACCAAACGTCGGTAAATCGACACTTTTTAATGCACTAACTTCTGCTAAAGCACTTGCAGCAAATTATCCTTTTGCAACTAAAGAACCCAACTTAGGGATGATTATCGTACCAGATGAGCGTTTGGATAAATTAGAAGAATTGGTAAAACCACAAAGAGTACTACCGACTAGTATAGAAATATTAGATATTGCCGGCTTGATTAAAGGTGCAAGTAAAGGTGAAGGACTCGGAAACCAATTTTTGGCTAATATACGCGAAGTTGATGCCATTATACATGTTGTAAGATGTTTTGAAGATGACAATGTTATACATGTTGACGGCAGTGTCGACCCTGTTAGAGATAAAGAAATCATCGACCTCGAGCTTATATTTAAAGATATAGATACAATGGAAAAACGCATCGATAAGCTCAAAAAGCAGGCTAAATCCGGTGCGAAAGACGATGTTATAAATGTAGAATGGGCAACAAGCCTTTTAAAACATTTAGAAAGTGAAAAGCCAGCCAGAAGTTTTGAAGTAGATGATTCATTTGTAGAATTGTTCAAAGACCTAATGTTATTGACGAGTAAACCTATTTTATATGTTTGCAACGTAGATGAAAATTCAGTTATTAGTGGCAATCAACATACAGCAAGATTTGTAGAATCCATCAAAGCCGAAAACGCAGAAGTAATCTATATCTGTGCTGGTATCGAAGCAGAAATCGCTGAACTCGAGACAAAAGAAGAACGCATGGAGTTTATTGAAGCTATGGGACTTACCGAGCCAGGTGTCAACAAAATCATAAAATCTGCATATAAACTATTAAACCTATACACTTATTTCACGGCAGGCGTGAAGGAAGTTAGAGCCTGGACTATTAAAAAAGGCTGGAAGGCACCTCAAGCTGCTGGTGTAATCCATACTGATTTTGAAAAAGGATTTATCCGTGCAGAAGTTATTAAATATAATGATTTTATTCAATATGGATCTGAATCGGCAGTCAAAGAAGCTGGCAAAATGGGGGTTGAAGGCAAGGACTACGTTGTAGTAGATGGTGATATCATGCACTTTAGATTTAATGTGTAATTTATAGATTTAATAAGCATATAAAAAAAATAGCCATCGCAACAGATAATCTATATTACGTTTTTTATAAACCTTACAACGTTTTAAACCAGTTTAGTAAGGAAAGCCCTGATCATGTCACCCTGGCAGATTATCTCAAAGTTGGAAAGGATGTTTATCCTGTTGGCAGATTAGATAAGGACTCAGAGGGCTTACTTATCTTGACCAATGACAAGAAACTTAACGAAGCACTCCTCCATCCTACAAAACAACATCGCAAGACTTATATTGTACAAGTTGACGGTGATATTACTGATAAGGCTATTAAGCTCATTTCACAAGGTGTAGAAATTACGCTAACAAACGGTAAATACACAACAAAACCTTGTAATGTACGCAAATTATATAAAGCACCCGTTCTTCCTGAAAGAAATCCTCCTGTACGCTTTCGTCAAAACATACCAACTTCATGGGCAGTTATTGAAATAACAGAAGGGAAAAACCGACAGGTCCGAAAGATGTTTGCAAAAGTTGGATTTCCCGTTTTGCGTTTAGTTAGAATGCAAATCGAAGGCTTAAAACTTGGCAAATTAGAACCGGGTAAGTATTATAGTATTGAAAAAAAAGAACTTTTACAATTACTCAATATTGACTATTCTAAGTCTACCCCAAAGAAAACAGTCGTTTCAAAAATTGTTAAGCCTTCCGGGTTGCCAACTACAAGACGCAGCCTTTCTAAAGCTCAAAAAGCGGCTAAAATGATAAAACCTGATTCAGCTACAAAAAGAAAAAAGCGATAGTTTCTATAAGACCTAATGAACTTATGGTCAACTAAACATTTTGTTATAAAACGTATATTCTACTTATTAATATGCTCAGCCTAATGCGAGTAACAGCACTGTTTTTACTATTAAAAATAAGTTTAATTTAACATTTCATAGCTATAAGAGCATTTTCTGGCTAGTAAAAAAAACGTATCTTTGCACGCCAAAAGCATCACTAAAGCTTTAAAGATTTATAAATTAAATTATTTAATTAGAAACTTTTAAACATTTTAATCAAATATAGTTTTAATATAAAACAATTATTGTAATACTAAAAACAAACAGTACAAATAATGAGTAAAAAAAGAGTAGCAATCAATGGCTTTGGCAGGATAGGCAGATTAGTATTTAGAGAAATCTTCGAATTAGACGATATCGAAGTTGTAGCTATAAATAATCTAACAGACACTAAAATGTCTGTTCATTTATTGAAATATGATACAGCTCAGGGAAGATTTAATCACGACGTTCAAGCAGGAGAGCAATGTTTCTATGTAAATGGAAAAAAAATCATTAACCATGCATACAGAGACCCAGCTGATATTCCATGGAAATCGGATGATGTGGATATTGTATTAGAATGTACAGGAAAATTTACTGACAAAGAAAATGCCATGGCTCACATTAAAGCCGGTGCTAAAAAGGTAGTAATTTCAGCACCCGGAAAAGGAGATATGAAAACGATCGTATATAATGTAAACCACGATATACTAGATGGTAGCGAGGATGTCATCAGTTGCGCGAGTTGTACTACTAACTGTCTGGCACCTATGGCTCAAGTTTTAGACGACAATTATGGTATCGTAACTGGATTGATGACAACTATCCATGCGTACACTAATGACCAAAATACACAAGATGCATCTCATGCAAAAGGTGACTTTAGAAGAGCTAGAGCTGCTGCACAGAATATCGTTCCTAATAGTACAGGAGCAGCTAAGGCCATTGGACTTGTTTTACCTAATCTTAAAGGAAAACTAGATGGTAATTCTCAACGCGTTCCTACCCTAACAGGATCATTGACCGAATTAGTAACAATCCTTAATAAAAAAGTTACTATAGAGGAAATAAACGCTGCTATGAAAGCTGCAGCAAATGACAGCTATGGTTATACTGAGGACGAAATCGTAAGTTCAGACATTATCGGAATGAAATACGGTAGTCTTTTTGATGCAACACAAACTAAAATCATCTCTAATGGCGATACACAATTGTTAAAAACAGTTAGTTGGTACGATAATGAAATGAGTTATGTAGCGCAATTGGTACGAACACTTAGATATTTTGTACATCTTGGCGATAAATAAGTTTTTTAAATATAATATGAATGGCATTCCCTCAAGGATTGCCATTGTTTTAACATCTAATTATTTTCTTTCCCATGTTGGATTTTAAGAATACTTCATTCAAAAATACTAAAGTTGTAATGCGTGTGGACTTTAATGTCCCATTAAATGAACATTTGCAGGTTACTGATGAAACCAGAATAGCGGGGGCAGTACCAACCATTCAAAAAATAATCAATGACGGAGGATCAGTAGTTTTGATGAGCCACCTTGGACGTCCAAAAAAAGGACCTGAAGTGAAATTTTCACTAAAACATATTATCCTTACTTTAAGGAAATATTTTCCAGATACAACAATTCGATTTGCGGAAGATTGTATATCAGAAGAAGCTTTTGCAATGTCTTTGGCATTACAATCCGGAGAAATATTATTGCTTGAAAACCTTAGATTTTATCCAGAGGAAGAAAAAGGTGATGAAAATTTTGCTAAGAAATTAAGTCAACATGGAAACATCTATATAAATGATGCTTTTGGAACTGCACACCGCGAACATGCTTCAACAGCTACCATAGCTCGCTTTTTTGATACTGAACACAAAGGTTTTGGCTATTTGATGGCGGCTGAAGTTGAAAATGGTACGCGACTTTTACAAAGTGCCGAAAAGCCGGTAACTGCTATTATTGGTGGTGCAAAAGTTTCTGACAAAATTCTACTTTTAGAGCGGTTAATAGAAAGTACGGATAACATCCTTATCGGTGGCGGAATGGCCTATACATTTATCAAGGCTTTAGGAGGAAATATTGGTAATTCGCTTTTTGAAGCTCCGCACTTAGAAACAGCTAAAAACATATTAAGTAAAGCTAAACAACATAATACTAACATCTATCTACCAGAAGATAATATCGCTGCCGAAAAGTTTGCTGCAGATGCTGAAAGCAAACAAGTTGATGCTTTTGATATTCCGGATGGATGGATGGGGTTAGATATTGGTCCGGCAACAGTAGAAAAATTCAGTCAAATCATCCAAAATTCCAAAACAATACTGTGGAATGGCCCAATGGGAGTTTTTGAATTCGACAAGTTTGCACAAGGTACTTTCAAAGTTGCAAAAGCTTTGGCTGATGCAACAAGTAAAGGTGCTTTTTCACTAATTGGTGGTGGGGATTCAGCATCGGCGATTCACAAATCCGGACTTGATAAGGAAGTTAGTTTCGTATCTACTGGTGGTGGAGCTATGCTTGAATTTTTAGAAGGTAAAGAATTGCCGGGTATTAAAGCCATCATGGATTAATCGAATTCGATAATCTGTATTCTGATTAGTTCGCCTCTATATATATCGATTTATTGAAGTCAATATGTTAAAAATATCCAAATTTGAAAAAAAATCGATTTTGGATAGGGGTATTTTGTATCTCGAGCATCTTATAATAAAATAACCGTTATGAGTCATAGTATATCACCCGAATTTTTAAGAACTACACCTTTATTTCAATATCTTACAGATGCGGAATTAATTTTATTGGCTGAACATACAAATGTCGTTTATTATAAAAAAAACGAAGAAATTTACCCTTTAGGTATTGCGTCCAAATTTGTATATGTAGTTAAAAAAGGTAATGTTAAATTGGGAATTACCAGCAATAACGATAAAGCACTAACTAAGGAAATCGCATATGAGGAGGATATTTTATGTGAAAATGTATTTTCAAAAAATCCAATTACTCAAGAATGTGCTGAAACTTTGACAGAAACCATGCTCTATGCTATTCCTATATCTATATTCAAACAACTAGCAACTTCAAATGCGGAATTTGCGAATCAACTCATGCTGATAATTTTGAATAAACTTCAAAATATTGAAAGTCGACTTCAAAGTTTTGTCTTTCGCAAAGCAAAGGAAAGAATCGTAGATTATCTATTTAGAACTGGTCAACAACGAGGAATTAAAATCGGAATCAGCGAATGCCTCATTTCTCAGGGCATTACACATAAAGAAATAGCACTACTTACAGACACCAGTAGACAAACTGTAGCAAGAATTATGAATGAACTCAAACGCAATAATTTCATCCATTATGGATCTCGAAAAAGTAGTAAAATATTAATCAGAAACCTTGCCTTACTAGAAAACTACGTAGAGTAATCATTTTTCGTTATGGATTGTTCTGCTTTGTAATAATTAAAAACCAATTATCGTACCCGATGGAATTGAAGCGTGTTTTTTGACAACTACAATACCTTTTCGGATAGCATAATGATCCGTCTCAATATCTTCTAAGGTATGATGCCCTCTAATAATTACATTATCTGCTATACGCACGTTTTTATCAATAATGGCATTTTCAATATAACAGTCCTTACCTATTCCCATAGGAATTTGTCCGGATTGAACGATATCGTCTAATGTTTCGAAATAATCATTACCCATGATATAAGTATTTTTAACTACTGTTCCGTAGTCAATTCTGGATCTAACACCCATGATCGAATTTTCAACAAGTTTAGCCTGAATTATTGAACCTTCTGAAACTATCGCTCGCGTAAATGTAACTCCTGAAAACTTAGCAGGCGGCAAAAGACGTGGTCTGGTAAATATTTTATTCGCATTATCAAACATATTAAATGCTGGAATATCCTCAGTCATTGCAATATTGGCTTCAAAAAATGATTTTATATCCCCGATATCTGTCCAATATCCGTCATACGCATAACTCACCACATTCATGTTTCGATTTAATGCTTCCGGAATGATTTCTTTACCAAAATCTAAGGCGTTTTCATTTTCTTCCAACAATTGATTTAGTATTTTTTTAGAAAATACATAAATTCCCATTGAAGCAAGATAATGTTTACCTCGATTTTGTAGTGCTTCACTTACCTCAGATGACCATTCACCCAATGCTTCCATTTGTGGTTTTTCTATAAAACTCGTAATCTTATTTTCACTGTTTACCTTCATTATACCGAAACCGGTAGCATCTCGAGCGACTACAGGTATTGTAGCGATAGTTATGTCAGCATTTTGGGTTACGTGATTTTCTAACACATCTTTAATATCCATTTGGTAAAGTTGATCTCCCGACAAAATCAAGATATAATCATAATCGTGATATGTAAAATGTCGCAATGACTGACGGACAGCATCTGCAGTGCCTTGAAACCATTCTTTATTTTTGGCTGTCTGTTCAGCAGCAAGAATATCCACAAAGCCATTGGAAAACAAATCGAAGTGATAGGTATTTTTTATATGCTTATTTAAGGATGCAGAATTAAATTGTGTAAGCACAAAAATTCTATACAAACCAGAATTCATACAATTAGAAATGGGTATGTCTATCAAACGATATTTCCCTCCAATCGGAACAGCAGGTTTTGACCTGTCTTTTGTTAGTGGATACAAACGCGTTCCTGCACCGCCGCCCAAAATAATACATATAGATCGCTGTAATACATTTTTTGTCACCTTCATAATTACGAATTGGCTTTGTTATTGAAATAAAAATACGGTTTGGCAATATTAAGCATAATCAACAATATAGTGCCAATTTTTTTTAAAATAAATTATTAATTTTTAAGATTAAGAAATACTCAATTTATCAAAAACGATTAAATTGATTTACAAACTTCTGAAATAATACAATAATCATTTCGTAATCAGAATATATTGCGATATTGCTTCCTTATTTGAGTAAAAAATATTTGCTATGACACAGGAACCAAATAACGAATGGCCAGCATGGGCAAAAAACATTAATATTTACGAAGTTAATATACGTCAATACACCGAAGAGGGTACTTTTAATGCTTTTTCTCAACATCTACATCGTTTAAAAAAAATGGGTGTGAACGTACTATGGTTGATGCCAATTTTTCCGATAAGTCTGACAAAGCGCAAGGGTATATTAGGAAGTTACTATGCAGTTTCAGATTATAGAAAAATTAATCCGGAATTTGGTACCATAACAGATTTTTTGAATCTTGTAAATGCTATTCACGCTCTCGAAATGCGGGTTATCATAGATTGGGTACCAAATCATACTGGTTGGGATCACCCATGGATACAAACACAAAAAGAATTCTATAAACTTACTCAGGATGGTGAAGTTTCTGAGCCATTGGATAATGAAAATCGATCTTTAAATTGGCATGATGTCGCCGCATTAAATTATGACAATAAAGCGATGCGCGAATCCATGATTAATGATATGTTGTATTGTTTGAATGAATATAAAATTGACGGATTTCGTCAAGACATGGCCATGTTAGTACCTTTAGATTTTTGGCAAGAAGCAAACCAACGATTACGTTCTGTTAAGCCTGATTTGCTTTTACTAGCAGAATCAGAAGATGCTGCACATTTAGAAAAAGGACTTTTTAATCTTGTGTATAGCTGGAGTTTACATCATCATTTTACTGCTATCGCTCAGGGAAAACAAGACATTTCGGTTATAGACCATTGGTTAAAAACCCAAAGCACTCAATTTTCAAAAGGAACCTACATTTTTTTTACCTCCAATCATGATGAAAATTCATGGTCGGGTTCTGAAATAGAAAGATTAGGCGAAGCCTATAAAGCTTTTGCTATACTTACAATGACTTTAGATGGTGTACCACTTATTTACACAGGTCAAGAAGAACCTATGCCACAACGATTAGAATTTTTTGAAAAAGATTGTGTAGATTTTAAAGATTATGCCTTATCCGAATTTTATCGAAAAATGTTACATTTAAAACATCAAAATAAGGCATTGTGGAATGAAATCTATGGCGGAAGGATTCGTCGAATTATCCCTCATAAATACATTTTTGCTTTTCAAAGAATTAAAGAACACTACAACGTAACCGTCATTATCAATTTAAGCAATCAACTTCAATATTATACGTCAGATACAGAAATTACAGGTAATGAGCTATTTACAGCGCAAGTAATTCAAATCCCAAAGGACGATAAGCAGACATTAAAACCTTGGTCTTACCTAGTCATCCATTCATCTTGATCGGATTTCATCTTTGATTTAAGAGGAAATGTAATGATAACTTTATTAAAAAATAACGCAGTCAAAGGATGAAACAGAATAAAACCATTGTTTAAATTCAAATACAATAAAATTTAAACAGTTAAAAAACCTATAGGTGCATTACCGGACATCGGATTATAAAAGTACCCAATATTGGGATAAAGTAATGTCAAATCAGATTTTGGCACACCAAACCAAAGGGCTAATTCCGCAAAATATTCATCAGTAGAAGTTGTAGGTAAAAATACACCACCACCTACATCTAATGGATTGGTATCTGAATTCCAATTATCATTACTAAGCGCGAGTGATGGAAATTGTCCGTAAATTTGTTTTCCATTTACAGCACCACCCATTACAAAAACATTGGAACCCCAAGCATGATCTGTACCGTTACCATTAGATG
Organism: Portibacter sp.; assembly: GCA_040391315.1. Classification (GTDB taxonomy): domain Bacteria; phylum Bacteroidota; class Bacteroidia; order Chitinophagales; family Saprospiraceae; genus OLB9. Next base: position 46,382 of record JBEBYC010000021.1, read on the forward strand.
TAAGTGTCCTTGAAAACTCGGACAATGAAAATGTAGTTACTTGTTCAGCAACACCCATTTGCTCTAATGCTGTATAAAACTTACCCAAGGCCTCATCCACAACAGTAAGTAAGTCTCTTTGATTGTCAATCAGCTCATCGTGCATATCCCAACCACCCATTTCTACAAAGAAAATTTGACGTTTAACATCTAAGGTATTTCGTCCTGAAATCGTTTTGGCCACCATTTCTAAACTCCTTGAAAAATAATGTTCACTTGTAAATGGATTATTAAATATAGGAGCATTATTAATGACACTAGATAACATTTCATTTCCATCCATAGATTTTTTAATGGTTTTAACATACGTATTTTTGAAAATATCATCATAAACCGGCTGTACCATTGCATCTATAGCTTGTTTTCTATACTTTAACATAAAATGATAATCATCGTGATACCCTTCAATTCCGGTACTACCATTATATGGATCGATAGAATATTCAACTGAGTTTTCACCATTTTGGAATAAATTACTACCTCCAAGTGAGATATTCATAGAAATAGTTTGATTATTATTTGCAGAATACATGAGATCTGCAATTTTTCCGCCCCATCCAATCGAAGCTCGTTCATGCGGTACTCCAGTCTGCCATTGCTGTTGCTGATCTGAATGTGAATACAAGCCTAATGGTGCCTGAACAACACCATTATAATATTCATATTTATTCATAGGCCTTACTAATGTCCCTACATTGGAAACATAGGCTAATTTTCCACGCTGAAACAAAGTCTGCATGTTGGCCATTGAAGGATGGAAACCAAATTCTCTACCTTCCGGATCTGAATTATCCGCTGAAACTGGCCTTAAATCATTTTGAGCCAAAGCCAGATTAGACCTCGTTTTTGCATATTGGGCATAAGCCGTTTGACTACGAGGTATTAGCATATTAAAAGAGTCAATTCCACCAGAAAACATTATACAAACTAATGCTTTATAATCTTCTGGACCGCCGATAATTGACGAGTTAAATGCAGCAGCTGCATTAAGCGTTTTTAAATTTAATAGTGTTGAAAACAATGTTGTAGAGCCAATGGCTGCACAACTAAGCTGACCTAAAAACTTTCTACGATTTATTTTATGTGTTGACATACATGTAATTATTAAAGGTTAAACGCTACTTGATACAATTGTAATCAGGCGATATCATTATTAAAAAAATGGCTAATCTAGCTCTGTAATACTTATATTGGCTATCAAAATTCCAGTAAATAGGATCAAGAGCCTGCCTTAAAATTTGCCTAGTCTCATCAGTCAACTGACCATGTGTTAGTAATAAATCCAATTCGTTTATTAACGATTCTGCATCATTACTAATATTTTCAAGTGCTTCTAAATCTAAATAAACTTCATCGGGATTATCGGGATAGCTACCTTCCCAACTCTGCAATAATGAACCAAACACACCGTAATGAATGAGATTAATATACCCGACAGATGTAGCCGTATTGTGTAATTTAAATTCAGGTGCTACCAATTCCGCAGTTGTAATCTCCCCTGCCGGCTGATAATCTGGAAGATAAAAATTAAATACGGATGGTGATGCTAATACATGCTGACGAACGACCTGTCTAAGATAATAACCAGTATTCCAATAGTGCTTTTGATCAGCTTTTTTTGGGAATGCACGGCTCATATGCACATATCTTAAGAAGGGCTCTCTGAGTTTACCCGGAGCATTTTCAAAATAATTAGTTTCTTCCCATGCTTCTTCATCCAACAATATTGCCTTAGTAACTGCTTTCATATCACCTCGTACACCGTTACCATTATCATTAAATACTGTTGCCACTCTGGCGACATAGGCCGGTGTTGGATTTGATTTTACAAAACGCTGGATAAGTCTGTATGCTATAAATGGTCCTGTATTGGGATGGTTATAAAGAAAATCAATTGCCGCTTCTACTTCTGCCATACCATTTCTAGGTATTTCAATAATTGAACCGTCCGGCATTCTTTTAGGACCTGGTTCGTGGTCTTTATCAGACATAAGCATCATTTTTGTACCATCGAGCACATAGATGTTATGTCCAAATTCGGATTCTTTTGGCCACCAACAACAAGTCATAGATAATGTGTCACAATAATCAGGGTTATTACTATCATAACATATACATTCAGGTGGCAATATTTCATCAGGACAAGGCCTTATAACTCCATAAAGTCCGGTAAAAATCTTCGCCATTGCCTTTATATCTTTGTTATCATACGTTGGAATATCCTGCCCATTAGCATCTTTCTTGTGCGAACCATCCAAATTGAGTTGATATAACCCAATAGAAAAGAGTTGCATCACTTCCCTTGCAAAATTCTCATCAGGTCGAATATTTGCTATGGTATCTGTTTTAGGATTATTAAGATGACTAAGATAATAACCCATGGCCGGATGTCTCGCTACATCCAATAAAATATTGCGATAATTATCAAAGGCTCTATCAACAAAAATATCATAATAGGATGCCATCCAGTCACCGGCATTTTCCAATTCAGAATTAGCGGAAACAACTAATATCTGACTAAGTGCATAAGCCATTTTTTGCCTTAAATAATCTTCATTCGTCAAATTTGTCTGCCACCAAGCATAATTAAAATGGATTGCAGCTGGTCCATATGTATTTGGATTCGTCTTTCTTATCTCATCCATAACTGCATATAATTGTGGCAACATCAAGGAAGGCGGTTTGGAAAATTGGTCATCTATCCAAGCTTCCAGACCTAGTCTAACTACCTTTTCGATTTCTAATCGATCTGCACCTAATGTTGCTTGACTTAGAAAACGTGAAGCAGCCATATCATCAGCATTCAGACCTTTACCATTAAAAGTATTATCAGCTGATGTCCCTGAGACTTGGTTACTAGAAGTAATTAATACACCTTTATTATGGCCACCTCCAAGATAGTCATTATAAAGCTGGCTGTTTGATTTCACATAAAATGAAAATATAAAACATAAAACTTCACATATCTGTATATACTTTTTCATTCAATTATCTTTAAGGATTATTTAATGATTTCCATTTTAACACTTTGATTACCTGAACTTTGAATAACATTTATAAAATATAAACCTGCGGATAACGCTGCACCATTAATTTCAAAGGTTTCAATATGATTATTTATCCTGAATGCATGGCTTTGAACAAGATTGCCAAGTACATCGACAATTTGTATGATGGCATCACCAGATGCAAAACCATTTAAATATAGACTTGATTTTTCCCTAAATGGATTGGGATAAACTTTTAGACCTGCACTAGTAACCACGTCCTTAGTATTGGTCGTTATTGGTTCGGCATTTATGATAAGTTCACTCAAGCCATAGCACTTACCACCATAATTACTTACAGCAGTAACTAGTACAAATCGCGCAATTGATTCGTTAAAATTTGGTCCTTTATCTCCCTCATAAAATGCAGAACCGGGTGCTTTCTTTAACGTAAATTGTCCTAATTCTGTCCATATTTTACCATCATTTGAAATATCAATGATAATATCCTGCATTCCGTCTTCGGTACTTCCGGGCAATGCAATCCTACTATAAGCTCTATTATCATAGCTATTGATACGCTCTGGTGTATTAAAATTCCAGACAGTCGAATTATACAACTTATAGGAATTGCCAAAGTCATACATTATCCAATGTGATTCACCTCTGATGTCATTAGGATTAGGTAAAGGTGTACAAGATAGCCAACCATCACTAAGATTCGTAGAATGTCTGTCCGGAAAAGGTAAATTCTGAGCTTTAGCAAATGGAACAAAAGCTATAAAAATCAGATAAAAAACCAGCAAAAGAAATAATCTTGCCATATCCTGCTATTAAAATATTAAAAAATAATATATATCTAAAGTTAAAAGAAAACATTACAGGATTATGACTGATGTACAGTATTAAAAGAACGTATTTATAAAAAAAACCAGATCAAATAAGCTTAAGTACATTTTGCAGGAGCAAATATAAACATGTATTATAAAAATTCAATTAAATAGAAGAAAAAATTATTATAAATCAGGATAAACCCTGATTGCCATAATTTAATCCAAATGAAATGCTTTAAAAATTGTATTTGAAATAAATGAATTGCGTACTACAAATTGCGCGTTAGTTTTTGAATTACTTTAAACTCACTTAAAAACACCTTGCTTATAACACGAATTACTATATAAGCAGGAATAGCTAGCACCATACCAAGAATGCCACCAATTTTAGCACCCATTAAAACGACAATAAATATTTCCAATGGATGAGCCTTTACTGATTTAGAAAAAATATTAGGCTGCAATATAAAATTATCAATGAGTTGTAAAAACCCAAAAAGCATCAGCACTTTAAACAACAATGGCATTAATTCATCATAAAACCCTAATCCTGTATTGGATGAAATCGTTAGAATTGTTGCAAAAAATACACCTATAATCGGACCTATATATGGAATCACATTAATAATTGCAGCAAAAAAACCAATAAGTAATGCGTTTTTAACACCAAGGAAGGTCAATCCTGATGCTAAAAATAGCACAATGATCGTCATTTGTAACAAAATCCCTATGAAATAGCGTATTAAAAGTCTACTTGTATCATCAACAGCCTGTTTTGTCTGTACTTCATATCCAGGCGGCACTAAAGCTGTTAACATCGTATCAAATAATCCTTGTTCTTTCAAAAAAAAGAATGCAATAAAAAATACGGCAAAAACGCCAACCAAAATATCCCCAAAAGCATAAAATGTATTTCCTAATATTTGCTGAATATGAGCGGGATTAAAATAGGTTACAATATTGCGTTCAAGTAAAGTAAAAAAATCCTCATCGGCGTCATTGATTATCGGTTTTTCATGAATAGGATTAATATCGTTATGTACGTGAATATCAATCTTTATACTTTCGCCCGTCAAAGTACTATCTATATAAACAGAATGGGATACAGCGACGGTTGTGTCCACTGGCATTTGTAGCGTTTCAGTATTCGTATCGTTTCTAATCATTAGTTTTTTGGACACCAACCAATCTTCCCAGTCGCGTATCGGTTCGCGGAGGGCATCTACAACTTTAGTATAATCTACTTTTGAAAGATTATCGATTTGGTTGACCAATGGAGGAATGAACGTATAAACTAAAACTAAAAATCCAATTACAAATAAACTCAAAGTTGAAATTGCCGCCATATTCTTACCCATAAACTTGCGTAGATTTACAACTATAGGAGCACCAATCATAGAAAGAACCCAGGCAATCAAAATATAGGTTACAATTTCATTAAAATAGTATAGTATCGTGCCAACAGCTATGAGTGGTATCAGTGCCAGAAGATATTTATAATTAAATTTCATTGATTTTTAAAGTTCGTACAAATATAAGTGGCTTTGTATTTCATTTGATAAAAAAACAATATAATTTTAGATGAAAAAATTATTAACGTTGTGTTTTAAAAATCAAGTTTAATACCTCCTATCCATAATACTATTCAACAAACCACATAACCTAATCGTTATATATTAACGGTCACACTTTATGGGCCATTAACTTTCAAACCGTGACAAAAGAAGATTATAAGAAAATAGCAGATCAGATACCACAGGAACCAGGTGTATATAGGTTTCTAGACAAAACCAATACTATTTTGTATGTTGGGAAGGCCAAAAGTTTAAGAAATCGGCTGAATTCCTATTTTGTTGATGATACGCAACTTAGATACAAAACTATTTTGCTTACGCGAAATGCTACTAGAATCGAATTTACAGTTGTTGAAACCGAACATGATGCACTTTTACTTGAGTGTTCGCTTATTAAACAATTTCAGCCCAAATATAATGTAATGCTTAAAGATGGTAAATCTTATGTGTACATATGTATTAAAAATGAACATTTTCCAAAAGTATTTTTCACAAGAAATGTTATCAAAGACGGCTCACAGTATTTCGGTCCATTCACATCAAAATATCGCGTAAATATCATTTTGGACATCATTAAAAGGTTATTCCAATTACGCACCTGCAACCTAAACCTTGCACCCGCCAACCTTGCCAAAAATAAATACAAGGTTTGTTTGGAATACCACATCAAAAACTGTCTTGGCCCATGTGAGGGTTTTGAATCTGAAGATCATTACAATGAAAAAATTGAACAAGTTCGCAACATTTTAAAAGGAAATTTTGTCATAGTAAAAAAATACATTCAGGATCAAATGAAGTACTACGCCGAAAATCTTGAATATGAAAAGGCCCAAGAAATGAAAGACAAATTAGAAGCTTTCAAAGATTATCAATCCTCATCTACCGTTATGAGTACTACATTGGGTGATATTGACGTGTTTTCAATCAACAAAGATGAAAAAATGGCTTATGTCAATTATCTTCAGGTTGCTAATGGAACTGTTATAAATACCGATGTAGTTGAAATGCAAATGAATCTGAATGATGACCTAAATGACCTGCTCACATATGCCATATTCAATATACGAGAACGGTTTAGTAGTCAGGCGCCTGAAATAGCTGTTCCTTTTGAAATTTTATTACCTGACCACAAGATCAACGTTACCATACCACAAAGAGGTGAAAAGAAAAAGTTACTAGAACTCTGTGAGACGAATTTAGCTTTCTATATTCGCAAAAAGCAACGTGATGCAATCAGCCATCAGAAAAAACAAACCCATGCAGAACGCATTTTGACCACGCTCAAAAATGACTTACAAATGGATAAAATACCAATTCACATCGAGTGTTTTGACAATTCTAATATCCAAGGGTCAAATCCAGTTTCTAGCTGTGTCGTATTCAAAAATGCAAAACCCAGTAATAAAGACTATCGCCATTTTAATGTAAAAACGGTCGATGGCCCTAATGATTTTGCATCGATGGAAGAAGTCGTTTACAGAAGATATAAAAGGCTTATAGACGAAGGGCAATCACTACCACAACTTATCATTATCGACGGAGGAAAAGGTCAACTTTCAGCAGCAGTTACCAGCCTTGAAAAATTAGGTATTATGGATAAAGTTTCAGTAATTGGCATTGCTAAAAGGCTTGAAGAAATTTATTTCCCAGGAGATCCATTGCCCTTATATATCAATAAAAAATCTGAGTCGCTTAAGCTTATTCAACATGCACGAAATGAAGCACATCGATTTGCAATTGCTTTCCACCGTAATCAGCGTTCAAAGAATTTTTTAGGTACGCAACTAACCAATTTACCAGGTATTGGAAAAGTAACCGCAGAAAAATTACTTAAAGCTTTTGGATCAATTCAAAGAATTCGTGAAGCAAAACCAGAAGAAATCGAAGCCGTAGTTGGAAAATCTTTAGGCCAAAAAATCATCAATTATATTAATGAATAATATGATAAGCGGTATTATCCTTTTAAATATGGCTAAAATGAAGTAATTTTGCATGAACATTCTACCAAATATTGATCTTTAAAAAGAGAATTTAGACATGTCAAATAAAATCATTGTTTGCACCTTTACGCAAAATCCCTATATAGATGAGGAATTCAATAGGTTTAAGCAATTTATAGCCGATCAGACATCTGAAATCGAACTAGAACATACGACTAGTAGTGAAGAAGATATTTTCAATCAATTGATATCTGATAAAGCAAATATACTACTATTGCCTTTACACAAAGTTCCTATCACTTTACCAGTAGGAATTACTATCGGAGCTTTAAGTGAACGAAAAGAAATGCGTGAAGCTTTAATAATAAATCAAGAATCCTATGATGATAATGAAGATTTTAGAATCCGTCTTGGTGCAACGATAGCTGTACAGAATGACCGCCAACGATATCAAATAGCCGCATTGAGAAGTGATTTAGTATTTAAAGATAATAAAAATAAAGCAGATGCCTTTTTCGATGAAAATTTGGATAATATTCCGGACAATAAAGTAATCGTCAGACTCAATCCAAAAGAATTTGTGCCCGAACCAGGTTATGGTGTTTTCGCATGGCTTACACTTGTTGAAAACATAGAAATGCGCAAATTGCTTAAAAACATTCATCATAAAGAGACAGCAGAACAAACAAATATTGAACGCAAAGTTTATAAAGCGAATATAGATCCTGAGTTGAATTTTCTTGGTGCGTATGCTTATTATGGACAAGATGGTCATGCGCATCTGTTTACAAATGCAATGTATAAGGGACGATTTGTTTCAAAAAGACTTTCGCAATCTACAAATGCTAATATCAGTGAAAATTTGATTGAAGCAGTTAAATCAATAACCGTAAATCAATAATTCCAAAATCGAAATTAAATGTATTTAATTTTTGACTGTTCGGCATTAGCCGGCAAAACAGATTACAAGGCTAATTTTACAGAAACAAATGCTTGGCCTAGATTGATTCACATAAGTTGGATCTTATTAAATGAGGAATTCAAGCCTATCGGCGATGCAGATTATATCGTTGATAGCAAAAATTTTTTAATAGATAATAAATCCAAAGAAAAAGCACATATTGATGATGAGGACATTGCAAAAAAGTCAAAGTCGGTTGATGAAATCCTAGATAAATTTTCCGAAACTGCTGAAAAAGCGGAATACATTTTTGCACATAATCTCAATTATAATGAAAATATACTAGGCGCAGAATATGTCCGCAACAAGAAAAGTATCAATATGTTTTCTAAAAAAAGGTATTGTCTTATGGAGGAAGGGACATACTATTGTAAAATCCCGTCTAAAGGTGGTGGATTTAAATTCCCTACCCTTCCTGAATTGCATGCAGCCTGTTTTGGGCAATCCTATGGGCCTCCGGGAAATGCGAGAGCAGATGTAATAGCTTCTGCCCGATCGTTTATAAAATTGATGAAAACAAGACAACTCGAAGACCTCTTTGAAGACGATTAACCATAAATATTCACCTTTCAACTCAAAAATAAACGACATGAAGATTGTTTTTATGGGTACACCAGAATTTGCTGTATCATCTTTAGAGATACTGATTAAAAATGGTTATGATGTAACTGCCGTTGTTACCACACAAGATAGTTATGGTGGACGAGGTGGTAAACAACTTATTCAATCCGCTGTCAAAAAATATGCTGTTGAAAAAAATATTCCAGTATTGCAACCTGAAAAATTGCGCAATGTTGATTTTCTAGCAGAACTAGCTTCATTCAATGCAGATGTATTTATTGTAGTCGCCTTTAGAATGCTTCCTGAAGTTGTATGGAGTATGCCACCTTTAGGTACATTTAATCTTCATGGGAGTTTACTTCCTAAATACCGAGGTGCTGCACCTATAAATCATGCCATTATACAAGGTGAAACCGTAACAGGAGTAACCAGTTTTAAACTCAAACACGAGATAGATACTGGAGATATTTTACTGCAGGCCGAACTTCCTATTGATGAAGAAGATACAGCCGGTACCCTTCACGACAAAATGAAAGTATTAGGTGCAGAAATTATTTTAAAATCTGTTAAAATGCTAGAAACAGGGAATTATTCTTTTATTTCTCAATCCGATAATGACGCGACACCTGCACCCAAAATATTCCATAACACATGCCAAATAAATTTCAATCAATCTATAGATAAGGTATATAACCATATCCGTGGATTGAGTCCATATCCAGCGGCTTGGTGTGTAATTGATGGTACAGAAATTAAAATCCTTAAAGCAACCAAGATAAAATCATCTGATTCCCTACAACCAGGTCATATCGTAACCGATCAAAAGAAGTTTTTGCAAATAAAATGTGCGGATGGATATATTTCCATCGAAAATTTAAAACCTGCAGGAAAAAAGTTATTAACTGTAAATGAATTTCTAAATGGGCACAAAATTGAGGATTTATCTATTCAAATCTAAAAATAACAACAATATTAATCCTAAAAACTTTTTCTTTATTGATCTAATTTAATAGAATTTGCTTTAAGCTTAAAACAATAATTATCCTTTTTTAACAAATTCGGACTTAATCGCCATTGCTCCAAAACCATCAATTCTGCAATCGATATTGTGATCACTGTCAACAAGTCGAATGTTTTTAATTTTTGTACCTGCTTTGATTGGTTGAGGGGAACCTTTTACTGGTAAGTTCTTAACAACGATTACAGTATCTCCATCGGATAATGGATTTCCATTGGCATCCTTTACAACAAGACCTGTCTCAGTTATTTCGTCCGGATTCCATTCATGGCCACATTCAGGACATGCCATAAGTGGATCAGCAAAATAAGTATACGTGGATTTACACTCCGGACAAGGTATATTATCTTCCATGATTATTTATTCTATTTAGTGCAAAAATACGAAGATTTTATTAATTATGCAAATGAAGAAATCGACAAAGGTCTGTATTGGTGTTAATTTATAAAGTCATATTACCAAATATTACTGACTTTGCATCCGAATTTGGTGATAATTAAAAATCGCCTGCCTTTTTAGATTTATACCCAATGTTATATCGATAACTATGCTTATTTATTAAGGAAATAAAGCTATATTGATATCGATAACAACTCAGTTAATACAAATTAATTGTAACGTACCGATATAAAAATGCATAAATCAATGTAGTTTAACTAAGGCCAAATATTGAAGCAAAATATAAACTGAACATAAAATCTTGTACCTTCACTAATAATGATATTATCAAGTGAAGTCATTATTTCAGATTTCTTGAATTTGGTTCAGTTGCTTTAGTATTTTAATTACATGAAATTTCAAAATATATAAAATGAAAATAAAAACCACTATAATATATAATTCATTAT
>JBEBYC010000022.1:0-47403 GCA_040391315.1 Portibacter sp.
CTCTGCTTCCCTATATAAAATATATAAAAGATTTCTTTTACAAGTAATTATCATAAAGAAACTGCTTCTGAATATACTGTAATTTTTAGCATATTATACCCAACCTTGAAGTAAAATTCAAAGCAATTTGTACATAAAGAAAATTAAAATTAAGGTATCAAATGTGAAATTATTTTGCCATAACAATCACCAAATCCTAGACTTATTTCTCCAGACTGACAATGTGCATTCAACCTGATAGCGTCACCATCTAATATAAATTTACGTTCACTACCATCCGATAAATGAATTGGTTTGGTACCCTTCCAAGTTAGTTCAAGCATAGAACCGTAAGAATCAGGCGTAGGACCACTAATCGTTCCTGAAGCCATCACATCACCAACGTTCAAATTACATCCATTGACAGTATGGTGCGTAAGTTGTTGACACATATTCCAGTACATATATTTAAAATTAGACTTCGATATAGTCATCCCATCACCATTTGCATTAATGAACTCTACGTTTAAATTGATATCATAACTTTTATTACCCTCTGATTTAAGATAAGGCAATACATCACCTTCCTGTTTAGGCCCTTCAACTCTAAATGGTTCCAATGCTTCTAGCGTTACGATCCATGGCGAAACAGTTGAACCGAAGTTTTTGGCCAAAAATGGTCCCAAAGGTATATATTCCCATCTTTGAATATCTCTTGCTGACCAATCGTTAAACAACATCAAACCAAAAATATAATCTTCTGCTTCTTTTATATGAACCTGATCACCTAAATTTGTATCTTTTCCTATTACAAATGCCATCTCCAATTCAAAATCTAACTGATTAGTTAACCCGAAAACAGGTTTATCAGAACCTAAAGGCAAAATTTGACCATGTGGTCTTTTAATTTCAGTACCTGATACAACGATTGAAGAAGCTCTACCATGATAACCAACCGGTAAATGTAACCAATTTGGCAATAAGGCATTTTCTGGATCTCTAAACATAATTCCTACATTAGTTGCGTGTTCGCGGCTACTATAAAAATCTGTGTAATCGCCAATTGATAATGGAAGTAACATTTCTACCGAATTTGCTGCTATAAATATTTCACTTCCAGACTTATATACCGCTTCGAGTTCACCACCTAAAAGTAGCGCTTCCTGAATTTTTAACCTGATGGGAACTGTAATTTCTTTACCTAATCGAATATATTCATTTAAAACCGATTTATTGAAAATACCATCTGGCAAATTAAAATCTTTAAAAAGATTACTTTTCTGGCACAAATCTAAATCTAAGATAACATCCCCTATCCTAGTGCAAATCGATGTTTTTGACTTGCTTTTAAATACCCCAAAAGGGATATTATATATGGTAAAATCACTATTTTTCGGTATAGGTATAAAACTTTTTAGCATAACTTTATTTATTTGATATGAATTTTGCCAATTTACAATCGATAATTGTATTAAAATTTAATAAGATCACTTGTTGGATCATCTCGCTATAATTTACAATGAAATTTTTAAAATCAATATTATAAATTATTGCACAATTTATTTTACGATTATTTTTTTATATCCAAGTAGTTTATCTTGTGATGATAATTTCACAAAATATCCACCTGGAACTAAATCCTGAATATCTATATGATCACTTGTACATATTTTTGATAACTGCAATTGTCCAAATAGGTCAATGATTTCTACTAAACTACCAAATTCTAAACCTTTAAAATATAAAGCTTTTGAAGATGGATTCGGGTAAATAACGATTTGTTCTAAAGTCTCATTTTTTGTGGCTACTGGATTCATCCAGATTTCTCCTTGATGATTTCCCCAAATATACTCTACTAATTCTGGCATGTCAATGAATGGATTTCTGTTAAATTGCCATTTTTGAATTACATTATTTCTATTCATTTCAAAATCATCAGCTGGATCTTCCCGATGCCATGATAATAAGGTAGCAAGGTCACCAAATTTTCCTGGCTCATTTTCAGGATAGCCATTAACCACTTCAAAACCATTGTATCTAATGGTCATATACAAAATGCTCCTTGCAACATCACCTCTAAAACTACCCAAGGTATTAGCAGGGCCGGTATATTGTCCATAAAACTGATTACCTCTTTTTGAATTTTCTGGTCCATCAACTGCTCTGATATTGTGTGCATCCGAATTTCCGTGTCTTACAGAATCCGCGTTAGTATTCCAGTATGTATCAATACCATCCATTTCGTTATCGCCTTCAATACTATAAAAACCACCTCTTGATCGTGGCCATATATGTTCTCTATTCCAAGAACCAATATTTTCAGAAGTAAGTTGAAAATCAATCTTTGATCTACCTTGTTCTGTATACAAAAGCCATACCTGATTAGTATTTAATGGATTTTGATCAGCTTCTTTAAGGATATCAATTACATCGTTGTATGTTTGCGCTCTTACAATAGATTGATCTGCAATTATATCTTGTAAAGCCTGTTTTAGTGACACACCACTAAGACCATTTAATCTGTCATAATAACCAAATGGTTGTGTACTTGCCACCAGACCATATGTAGGATTAATCGGTGTACCAAATCCAAGTACCCTAAAATCTAAATCTAAGATCCTAAGTTTTATATAATTATTTAGTCGAATATAACCTTCCGGAACTGGATCTAAAACGAGAAGTAATTCCTCATCACCTTCTTCAACCTGATCCTTAACGATATAAATCGTTGTTGTTACTGAAGAAGAATCCTTCAAAATAGACAATCGATTCGTAGCTTTATAATCACTTGCGTTAAAAGTGCCATTATTTAATGAATAACTCAAGACCAGATTTTCCAATACAGGTTTGTCCATCTGAAAACCTATAACAATCGTATCGCCTTCGGCATAAGTCTTTTGCTCATAAACGATCGTTAGCCCATTAAGTTCTATTCCTGTACCATCATTATTACGTCCAGGAGTTGGCTGTCCTACAAAATACCCACCCATATTATCGCGTTGAATGGAATTAGTATTATTTGACCTGCCTTCATTTAATTGCTTAATATCCGAATTGAAAGCCCTGAATATTTCTAACATAAATACCGGGTCTGGATCATTGGTGCCATAAACAAGAACATCTACAAGCGAACTATCAACGAAAGCAGTTTTACCAATAGGAAAATCCAATATAGATCTTTTATAAATGGCTACCCCATCCGCTCCATTTTGAATGGTATTGTCAGGAATTGTAATATTTGGGAATGGCTTAAGTCCGGAATTACCTATTACAAACAAACCATTAATATCTGTAGTATAGCCCTCTAAACCAATCGCAAGATAACAAGAACTACCGGCATTATCCGCTCCATTAAAAAAGACAACTACAAATTCATCTAAAGCAAAAAATGGTTGTTGAGATTTCAATTCAATAAATTCCTGATCATCCAAACCTGGAGTATCACAATCCAATTCATTTATCCAAAGAAGCTGCTGGCCATGAATATGAAAAGCAAAAAACGTTAAAACAAATACTTTTAACCAGCGTAATGTCATTTTTAAAAATTTAGGTAACAAAAGTAATGATAAAAAACAAGTTATTAAAAAATACAATAAAAAAAGGGAAAATACCGAAGCATTTTCCCTTGTTAAATATATAACTTATTAAATATTAATTACTTTTCTTTTCAGATTTTCTAGATGTAAATGATCCCTTGCTAAAAGATAAATCAGCCATAATAGGTGCTGAGATAAATACGGAAGAGTAAGTAGCTACAAAGATACCAATTAACAATGCAAATGAAAATCCTTTAATACTAGAACCACCAAATATGAATAACATCAATACAACGATTATCGTAGTAAATGCAGTCATCATAGTACGTGATAAAGTTGAATTTATCGCATCATTTAAAATTTCATTTGTAGGCTTTTGAATATTCAATTTGAAATACTCCCGTATCCTGTCAAAGATAATCACCGTGTCATTGATAGAATAACCGATAACGGTAAGAAGTGCAGCAATAAACTCCTGATTGATTTCCAATGCAAATGGTAAAACTCCATTTAATACAGAGAAGATACCTAAAATCATAAGCGTATCGTGAACAAGTGCTACAATAGCACCTACTGAATACTGCCATTTATCGAAACGAACCAAAATATAGAAGAAGATTGCAAGAATTGCAAAGCTACCTGCTATGAATGAAGTTCTCTTCAAATCATCTGCAATGGTAGGTCCAACTTGAGCTGAACTTATAATATGTGCTTTACCGGTATTTAAACTCGTATTTTTAAATTCATCTAAGGTTATAGGAGTACCAGTGAGCGTTTTAACACCTTCATACAATTTTGCCAATACTTTATCTGCATTACCAGGAGTAGATGATTCAGTGATGAGGTATGAAGTCACCACATTGTACGTATTTTTACCATCAACTTGCTTAACTACTGGTCGTCCTTCAAAAACAGTTGCCAAAGTTTGTCTAACATTTTCAGCATCTATATTGTCATTAGGTGCAAATTGAATATTATAAGAATACCCCCCCTTATAATCAGCACCTAGATCAAATCCTTTTGTAAAGATTGAAATAAGACCAACTAAAGTCAAACTTCCAGAAATGATATAAGCCAATTTACGTTTACCGATCCAATCAAAATTAACATTCTTGAAAGCACCTTTAGAAAAGTTTGTCCAATAATTTATAGATTTTCCTTTACCAATCCACCAATCAATCATTAATCTTGAAACAAATACAGCGGTAAATATTGAATAAAGTACCCCGATAATCAATACAACAGCAAATCCTTTTACAGGACCTAATCCGAAATATGCTAATATAATTGCTGTTATCAAAGTCGTAAGCTGACCGTCTATAATCGCAGAATAAGAATTACGGAATCCATCTGCAATTGCATCTTTTATCGATTTTCCTATTGCTAATTCCTCTTTAATTCTTTCGTAAATGATTACGTTGGCATCAACTGCCATACCCATAGTCAATACGATACCTGCTATACCTGATAGGGTCAATACTGTACCAAAGCTCGATAATGTACCTAAAATAAAGAATACGTTTAAAAGAAGTGATAAAATAGCTATGATACCTGCACCAGCATAATACAATAACATAGTCAAGACCAACATTAATGTACCAAATGCAAGTGCATCTAAACTCTTAGAAATATTTTCCTTACCTAATGAAGGTCCAACATTGTTTTGCTGTACAATTTTAGTTTTTGCTGGTAATTTACCTACTTCAAGAATACCTGCAAATGAAGTTGCCTCATCTACTGTAAAATCACCTGTGATTGATGAAGATCCACCGGTAATAGGCGTATTTACAGAAGGTGCAGATACCACTTCATTATCAAGTGCAATGGCAA
This sequence comes from Portibacter sp., assembly GCA_040391315.1. GTDB lineage: Bacteria > Bacteroidota > Bacteroidia > Chitinophagales > Saprospiraceae > OLB9. The sequence continues at coordinate 5,346 of JBEBYC010000022.1, forward strand.
TTTCTCTGTTTCCATCACCGGCAGCTTTTGTCGTCATTTCTGCCCATTTTTTAGCACCATTTGCATTCATTCGTAGGTTTACTTCAACCTGACCATTAATAGGGTTCAATGCCTGTGTTGCTCCAGTTACTACATCTCCATCTAAAGGTGCTTTATCAGTATTGGATTGACCTTTTATCAAATAAAGATAATAATTATTCGAAAAACCTCCATCAGGATTCTGTGCAGACTTATAAGACCACATGAATTTAGCATTTTTTGGAAACAATGCTTTAACATCTTCTCTTGCAAGAATTTCATTTACGATTCTTCGCTTACTTTTTTCTACGATACCCATGGCTGCTTGAGGCATATTTCCATTATTCAAGCTCAATGCCGCTAAAAGAGAACCTGAAGTTGATGCGGAAGTATTAACATTTGAAGCGATATCAGCAACCTGAATCGTATCAATAATCTCACCTAATTCATTGTAAACAATTGAATCACGCATTTTCACATCTTCCAAAGTGTTTTCAGTAGGAGCACTTCCGTTAGTTGAAAGTTTATCTGCCAATTGGAAAGCCTGTATAATACCTGGATCATTAAATCTATATACATCCCAAAACTCCAATTTAGCACTTCTTGTCAAGAACTCTTCTGCACGCTCTGGATTATCAATACCTGGCATTTCAACAGCAATCAAGTCTCTACTTGGGTCTAAAGATACGTTAGGTTGTGCAACTCCAAGTTTATCAATACGTTGTTTTAAACGCTCAAAAGTCAACTTAACTGTTTCAGTGGCTTTCTGACGAATCAATCTTGTGACGGTTGCATCATCCGTATCTGCTGTAATATTTTCCAATGACTCGTTTCTCATGAATAGTCTGGCTAATTTATTTTCGCCAGCTATTTTCTTATATTCATTAGCAAACAAGGTGATATAATCTGCCTGTGATGATTTAAAGGCTTCATTAGCATTATCCAAAGCCTTTAAAAAATCTGTATTATTCGCATTACGGCCAGCCAATCCTTTTAAAAAGTCAGATAAATCTACTTGTAAGAAGGCACTCATACCACCTTTAAGATCCAATCCTAATCCTAATTGCTGCTGTTTTAACTCCGTGTATGTATAGTTTTTGATAAACAATACATTAAAAATCGGAATATCTGCAATTGAATCTAAATAATTGGTACGAGCCAATTTGTAATCCGGCGAATTATCTTCTGCTGTCTTTCCAGTCAATGTTGCAGCATATTCATCTGCTAATCTTTCCTGCTTATTTGTCGGTATAAAATAGGAAAATTGCAATATCGAAATTGCAATTAACAAGACCAACAACACTTTAACAAACCCTTTTCCTTGCATGGTATTTAACTATCAAAATTTTTTCAAAAAACAGCGCAAAGATAAGTTTTTTTAAACAACTTAATGTTTTTTGTTTAAAACATATCATTATTTTTTTAAAAAAAAATATATATAACTCATTTTTAGCCGTTTATAAAATCAAAAATTTAAATTTTTGACGATATAACTATGGTAATCTAAATGATAATTCCATATAAATTAAATCCATCTACATATTAACCATACTCAAACTGATAAGCTTACATTAATTTTTCAAACCTTGATATCATTTAAAAACACAAAATGCATTCCAGTATGAAAACATGCTTATACTGATGTGTGATAATCCGCTATTTATTTGTTTTAATTTCTTTAGAAACGATGTGTCTCGGCCATACATTATTACTTCTATCTACATCTGCAAGTCGCTGTGATGCATCAATTTCAACAATTTCAATTTCATCAATTAAGTTATCGATATAGAAGCTAAAACTCGGATTTACCCAAGGCCATGTACTCTTCTTCTTAAAATTATCAAAATATTTGTCGCCAGACTTCACACCACGCATTAAATCTATAGGTACATAATACTGTTTTGTAGTACCATCCTTAAGCTTTACCGTAATATCCAACGGCATTGGCATTAAACCTGTACGCTTTAAAATTAATTCGCGTCCACGCATTTCTTCAATTTCATAATCAATGGTTCGTGTAGAACAAACAAAATACTCTTTAAACCAATCCAATTCCATATCGCTTACCTTTTCCATGATTCTGATTAAGTCATTGTCATTCGGATGTTTAAATTTCCATGTATTGTAAAACAGAAGCATGCCTTTATTAAATGCACCCTCACCTACAATATATTTGAGTTGCTCTAAAAACACGGCACCTTTGACGTAAGAGGCAACATTGTATGCAGCATTTGTATTAAAATGGTCAGCATGTGTATTCATTGCTTCTTCATAGCCTGAATTAGCAAAATTGATATATTGACTAACCGATGATAAATGTGGATTATCCTCAGCGCTACCAGGCAATAGTTTCATTTGCTTCAAATGATTCATGACTTCGGCAGAAACGTACGATGTAAAACCTTCGTCCATCCAATGATATAAGGATTCATTAAAGCCCAATACGCCTTGATACCAAGAATGCATCATTTCGTGAACAGCAACACCTACCAAACTCATTAATCCTCTTTCTCCGGTAATAAGTGTAGCCATCGGGTATTCCATACCACCGTCTCCACCCTGAATAAAAGCATATTCTTTATATGGATACTGTCCGTATTTTTTATTTACATAATTGAAAGCTTCTTCCATGATTGCCGGTAATTTTTTCCAATTATCCGAAGTATTTTCCCCTGGTTGGTAAAAGCACCTGATGGTCATGCCATCTTTCATTTTATGTACGATCTGTGTGTAGTCAGGATCTGCTGCCCAAACAAAATCATGTACTTTTTCGGCTTTAAAATGCCACGTCAACTTCGATTTTCTGGATTTTGGTTCCACATCGCTATACCCATAGCCAACTTCTTTTTTATTTTGCAAGTAACCTGTTCCAGCTACGATATAATTAGATGGCAAGGTTATCTTAACGTCAAAATTACCCCAAATTCCATAAAATTCTCTACCTACATAAGGTGTTGCATGCCAGCCCTGATAATCATAATTACACATTTTGGGATACCATTGCGAAACACTATATTCAATACCTTCTTTACTAAATCTACCTGTTCGTCTTACTTGTAAAGGTATCTGAGAAACAAAGTCCATATCAAACACAACAGATTTATGTGGAAGGATTGGCTTCTTTAGTTTTACTTCAAGGATGGTACCTTCAATTTTATATTGAACGGTGTCGCCATTCATTTTAAGCGAGTGAATTTTTGTATAACCTTGTTCGTTTGGCTTCAATTTCAAGATTCTGTCTTTCACCCTATGATCCGGATCAACAATATTTCTTGACCTTACATCCATCACGCTATTGGGCTGAAACGCATTAAAGTATAAATGATAAAAGACCTTGTATAGGGTATCAGGACTATTGTTATAATAAACTAACTTCTGTTTTCCTGAAATCTCATTTTTTTTGATATTCAATTCTACATCCATTTCATAATCAACTGCTTGCTGCCAACGTTCCGGTTGAGCTTGCATGACAATGACGTATAAAAACACAAGGAATGAGGTCTGAATTAATCTAAGCATGGTATTAAAACTTTTATTTATAAAATCAATTATATAATCGGTTAGAAAGCCATTAAAACTATTTTACATCTCTATTTGTTGTAGCAATGCCCTGAATAAATAAAGCTGTAAATGTTGGCCAATTGAATTTTTTGGCACAAATAAAGATAAAAGCAGTAGCTGATAAGATAAACCCTAAAAGCATTAGCCATGGATTTATATAGCTTGTGGTAAATAGCGTATCCGTCTGTAAAACACTTCCCTGATAGGTCAGAAAAGTGGCACCAAAAAAATTGGTTGCAGCATGAACACCGAGGGCCAATTCCAATCCATCATCCAATATGGTAATGAGTGCTAAAAACAAACCTGCACTGATATAATATGATTGCATAGGCCAAAATCCATACTGTGCAATCTCGGAATTCATACCATGAATCAAGCCAAACAAAACACTTGAACCAACGATTGCAACCCATTTATTTTCAGAAAAATATGCCAAACCTTGCATGATGTACCCTCTAAAAAATAACTCTTCAAAACTGGTCTGAATTGGTAAGCAAATTATGGCGATTAACAAGAGCACAAAAAATGAACCTCCTGACCATCTAAAGGTGTAATCCCCCGGGCTGGACACATAATTTACAAATTCTAAAATCAGATTTAAAACCATCCACAATCCAAAGCCGAAAAATATTTTTTTGTAATTGACCGGCCGATCGGGAGTCACCAAATCAATCATTCTTTTCTTATGAAAATATTTTACGACAATCCATAGCGCACCCATCGCAAAAATAAACATTAGAATAAGCAAAAAGAAGCCTGTATTTTTCCCAATTCCTAAAGCAGCAAAATCCATATTTTCGCTAAAAGCATTCAAATCTTCACTTCCAAAAGCAGGATTAGAAGCTATTTTTTTATACATCACAAAGGTCAGAGGTATCTGCCCCAACATATAACCTACGATTACAAATGAGACTCCGGCAATATATAGCCACCAATCATTTAATCCTTTATATACTTGATTTAACAACATGTCGTTTTTAAATTTTAGATTGCCAAAAATACATAATAAAGCCTATTGCTAGTCATATCTACCAATAAATAAATGTTAAAATTATTTATTAGATAAATTATTACAGCAACCTGATGGGATCAATTTTCAAAATTCAAAGGTTTGATTTTGCTATTTTAAAATAAGTAGTATTTTTGCATCTATTTAAGATTGATAATCTAAAACGTAAATAACAGGGTATGAAATCCAACAAAAATATTTTTATAGTTTTCATTTTGATGGCAGTAGGTGTTTTAGCGCGTTTGATTCCGCATGTTCCCAATTTTACACCTACAGAAAGTATTGCAATATTTGGCGCTGCTTATTTAGGATATCGTTATCTGGCTTTATTGCTTCCGCTTGTATTAATTTATGTTTCTGATTTTTTTATCAATAATACAATAGCCAGATCATTTTTTCCAGACACGGAAGGTTTGGTTTTTTTCAATGAATACATGCTATATACAGCGTCAGCAATTATATTAATTGTCATGTTAAGTAAATGGTCTCTTAAAAATGTAAATACTAAAAATGTAATCTTTACGGTGTTTGCGAGTACTATTCTATATTATTTAGTTACCAATTTTTCATCTTGGGCAATCACAAATTCAATTTATCCATCCAATATGAATGGCCTAATAATGGCATACGTTGCTGGATTGCCATTCCTAAAGGTATCAATTTTGGGTAATCTTTTATTTAGTGGATTCATGTTTGGCGGTAAAGCGATAATCGAGCGTATAATCGAAAGTCGTCAGGTTACAGCATAATCAAACATTTCATTTCAAACATTTTCTTATTTTAAATACTAGATAACGAATAATGTTATGATTATAAAGTAATGAGTAAAATTCACGTCAATTTTCGAAACATTTTTCAGGCTTTTTAAATTATAATTTAATTCATTTTTAGTGTGCACTCTGGTGAAAACACACTTTGAGTTTAATTTGGTGTATTTAAATAAAATTATAATACCTTTACACGGTTATTATTAAATAGCATGAAAGCATGGATGCAATAATCCAATGGTTTGAGCAAGCAAATCCGGTTTTAGCTGCATTAGTAGCTACTACCTTTACCTGGGGTGTTACCGCTTTAGGTGCTTCAGTGGTCTTTTTCTTTAAAACCATGAATCGGGTTGTTTTAGATGGTATGCTGGGCTTTACCGGTGGTGTCATGGTCGCTGCTAGCTTCTGGAGTTTACTGATGCCAGCAATAAACATGTCCAGTGGTGAAGGTTTTGACAAGGTTATCCCCGTAACGATAGGCTTTATTTTAGGTGCTTTATTTATTTTTAGCTTAGATAAATTTTTGCCGCATTTACATATCAATTTTGAACAAAGTGAAGGAAAAAAAACTACTTGGCAACGTACGACACTCCTTGCCTTAGCGATAACACTACATAATATTCCGGAAGGCCTCGCAATCGGTGTGCTATTTGGTGGTGCAGCATTAGGCATTCCTGAAGCAAGTGTGGCATCCGCCGTCGTTTTGGCAATAGGTATCGGCATACAGAATTTTCCAGAAGGCATAGCTATATCCATTCCACTCAAGCGAATGGGTATGAGTCGTACAAAAAGTTTTATGTATGGTCAGGCATCTGCATTGGTAGAACCTGTAGCGGGAGTTATCGGTGCTGTTGCCGTTAATTTTTTCACACCTATTCTTCCTTACGCCTTAGCCTTTGCTGCTGGGGCGATGATATTCGTCGTCGTAGAAGAAGTAATACCGGAAACACAACAAGACAAAAATACCGATATTGCCACACTTGGATTTATCGCTGGATTTACCATTATGATGATGCTTGATGTTGGATTAGGTTAGCAACATGGGATAAAATGACTATATTTAATCCAGTATACCAATTCATACTTTTTTACTAATTTTCGTTTAGCACAATTGGTATTTTTGGAAAATAAAAAGTATTATTCAAATATACTTACTGACAAGAAATAAGCCCCTTTTGGCGAATGTTGAATATTTAATACTTTAAAGTCAGATAAAAGGAACTTTTCTGTAAATTATTTGTTAAAATTAATAGTAACAAATCACAACAAAGTTGTACTTTACACGCTATTCTAATTTATTATATAACCTTTTTAAATCTTGGGGACATGAATATTACATTTGATGAGTTGAGGCGAATCAAGCATGCGTTACCTACTGGTAGTGTAAATCGCATTGCTACAGAATTAAACATTGAAGAACAAACTGTAAGAAACTATTTTGGAGCCAAAAAATATGAAAACGGGCAAATCGTAGGCTGTCACATTGAACCCGGACCTGATGGCGGCATTGTACACTTAGAAAATGACATCATACTCAATGCAGCCAAAAAAATTCTAACTGAGGTACAAAATACCACAGCCTAAAAAAGTAAAAATCGAACTTATAAGAAACTGAAGCGCTTGTGAATGGATTCATTTAGCGCTTTTTTTATTTGCAATCACCCATATAAATCCATAGAAAAGAAAAATTTACTGTCGACTCATTTAAAAAAGCATTACTTTTGTGCATTGATTATTTATAATTGTTGGAATATTTATAACTTATGTCTAGAACAAAAAAAATAATAATCGCTATCGCCTGCTTGGTTGTGTTGCTACTCATAGTTTCGTATTTCAAATCAAACCAATTTATGATACAAAAATCAATTGAAATAGAGGCTCCCGCAAATTTTGTATATAATGCCATCAATAATCTATCGTATCAAGATGAATGGAATGCTAAGGTAAGCTTAGACACCTCATTTCATATATTCTGTGGTGATCTTTCTATTGGTATTGGTACCCAATGTGATTATAAAAGTAATATATATGGCGATGGAAACATCCGTATTTTGTTTGCTGCTAAAAATGACAGTATCGTAGTTTCAGAAGTATCCCTTTTAAAGTCATCAAGATTATATCACTATAAAATCCATGCGATAAATGATACAAATACATTGATAAATGTATCTGCAACCAGTGCGTCCGGTTGGATATCTAATCTTTGGAATTTCATACACAAATGGAAACTAAAAAAACACGTGAGCCATCAATTAGATAATCTAAATGTATTTGTCACCGAACGCTATAAACAAAATACCTATAATGGATATAAAGTAGAAACCACTTCACTCGATCAAAAATACTTCCTCATCCAAAAAGCTGAAATTAATATCGCTAATATTGATGAATATTACACACAAAATATTAGTGCTTTATATCAGTTGGCATTAGATAAAAATCTAAGTGTTACTGGTATGCCTTCAGCCTTGTTTTACAAGTGGGACAAATCGCTCGGCAAAACAGAAATGGCCGCAGCCATTCCTACCTTATCAGAACTATTTATTGCCAATACAGAAACCATAAGCCTAGCACCAGGTAGCGTACTCAGGGTAGTATATTCCGGTGAAAGAAAAAATATAAGTAAAGCACACCAAGCCATACAAGATTATATACTCGATCATAATTTACAACATGGTTTACCTATTATTGAAGAATACCAAACTTCAATTACAATGGAATCCGATCCTTCAAAATGGGTGACACATATTTATTACTACGTTACAGAATACAACACGAATACCAAATGATACCAGTCTGTACGGAAGCGTCTGAACAATGGATTGTGGATATGAACAAATTAGGTAAAACAGGAACACCTTTTTTGTTTATTTTAGATTTTGAACTTCAAAAACCTATCATTATTCCTTTGAAAGAGATAGGGACCAATATAAAATACAAGTTCAATCATATTCAAAATTATATTGACAAACAAATCTCTTTTAAGCCACTAACTTTTTCACCTTGTCCGATACCTTTTGTGCTCTATGCAAATGCTTTTGAGGAAGTACGTAAAGAGATACAACATGGTAATTCTTTTTTACTCAACCTTACTTTTCCTACAAACATTGAAACCAATTATAACCTTAATGAAATATTTAATGTTGCAGATGCGAGATATAAACTATTTTTCAATAATGAGTTTATCGTTTTTTCACCTGAAATTTTCGTACAAATCCGAGATGGCAAAATCTATACCTATCCAATGAAAGGGACCATCGATGCATCCATACCCAATGCATCTGAAATCATACTAAACGACAAAAAAGAATCCGCTGAGCATTATACAATCGTCGATTTATTACGCAATGACCTGAGTATCGTAGCAAATCAAGTTCAGGTAAATAACTTTCGCTATATAGAATCTATAAAAACAAGCCGTAAAACATTACTACAAGTTAGTTCAGAAATTGAAGGACAACTTCCGGAAGATTATCAGGAGCATTTAGGTGATATTTTTAAAAAGTTATTACCGGCTGGCAGCATATCCGGAGCACCTAAAAAGAAAACAGTTGAAATAATCCAGTCCAATGAACTCGATAAGCGCGGGTATTATACAGGTGTTTTCGGTATCTTTGACGGAAAAAATATAGATTCAGCAGTGATGATTCGATTTATTGAGCAAAAAGACGGACAAATGATATATCGAAGTGGTTGTGGTATTACTTCTATGAGTAATTGTGAAGCAGAATATCAGGAAATGATTGATAAAGTATATGTCCCGGTTTGTTGAAAGTATTAAAATTCTTAATGGTCGCTATTACAACTTAAAAGGCCATCAACTGCGCATGCTCGAAACGCAAAAGCATTTTTATGGGCAATCCCATTTTATTGACTTGCGTAAGTATATTAATATACCTGAAAATTTTAAAAAAGGACTACTGAAATGCAGAATTGAATACGATACCAAAATATCCAATGTTGAAATTACTCCTTACTCGATTCGGACAATTAGAAATGCCAAATTAGTTGTCGACAACGCTGTCAACTATCCATTTAAATCGGTTGAAAGAAGCAAATTAGACGAGCTTTATGCCCAAAGAGGTCCTTGTGATGAAATTATAATAATTAAAAACGCGATGGTAACCGATGCCTACTTCTACAATGTCGTTTTTGAAAAAGATGGAAAATATTACACCCCTGCATTACCATTACTAAAAGGTACACAACGACAGATCCTATTAGATAAGCAAATCCTGATTCCAACTGAAATCCGTGTAATAGATATTAAAAACTATCAACGTATACATTTTATTAATGCATTAACAAAACTGGGCCAATGCACGATATCTGTATCAAATGTAACATATTAAATACACGCATCTTTTATCACTCTGTTATCAATAACATTCAGGAAATAGAAAATTAAGGTTGTTATTATTATAGTTTTAAGCTAAAGTATTTCAAGACAAAATTTCCGTTATTGTAATACGATTATAAAGTTGATCGTTTAGTATTTGCAAAGGCAATTCAACACAGGTAAACACATGACAATACCAATCCAACAGCTCAATTTATAAAAAAAATACAATTTAAAATCTGAATTAGCAGATTTATAAATCTTTTTTATTAAATTTTTTCAATGATATCCAATATGGAATGATGATCCACAATGACAATAAACCTAATGTAATCAGATAGCCCCAAAAATTACCAAAAAACTTCTTAAAGATTGCACCGGTATAGCCCATTAATGCCGACACATCAATCTGTAACAACATCTGAATACGCGCTAAGTCAATCGGATTTAATGAAGAAAAAAAGACCATCGGTTTTTCAATTGGATAATCCGAAAATTGAAACATCAAATATAGTAACAAGCCATCATAAATTAAAGATAAAAACAGCCATATCATGATAGAAAGACCAATACCACGTGCTTTGTCCTTTGCCATAATAGAGCCCATCATCGCTAAGGAAGTAAATATTGATCCAATAAACAACCCTGTTAAAACCACGCTAAATCCGACGATATTTGCAGAAAAAACCAGAACCGGGATTCCTATACCCACTAAAAAAGCAAAATTGATTGCGATAAGTAATCCTATAAAAATACTGTTCCAAATAGTGCTGCGCTTTATCGGCTGACTTACTAATAACTCAATAAATTCTCGACTATTATAAATGTAAATATTAGCAAATATGATGGAAACTAAAGGTACCGAAAGCAAAATGATATTTAAAAGAGATAAAACCCCTTTGGCCGAACTAGATTCTAGGCTAAATACACTCCACCCAAATGTAGCTAAAAACAACGTATAAATTAGGATTACCTTATTTTTAAGTATATCCTTAATTACTAAACTTATCAATTTGTTCATTTCTTCAGATTTTTAAGTAAGTAACTAATCGCCTTAGAAATAGAAGGCTGGTTAGTCTCATACAATAAGCTTTCGATATCTTTATAAAACACGATTTTACCATCTTCCATAAAGACGATATGTGAGAGTACATCATTAAGTTCGTTGAGTAAATGAGAAGTGATCAAAATCAACTTCCCTTTAGCGCGTTCTTTTTTGATTTTATCACGAAGAATTTCTGAAGCCAACGGATCTAATCCAGCGGTAGGTTCGTCTAATATAAGTATTTTGGGATTAAACATAAAAGCGATTGTTGCACTAACTTTCTGGATCGTTCCACCTGATAAAGCATGCATAGATTTGTGTTTCATGCCTTCCAATTCGAATGCTTCCCACAATTCTTCATCTAAATCATCGGGACTATTGCGAATACCTTTTATCATATCTATAACCTGACCGATCGTCATGTTTTCAGGATAACGACCTATCTGAGGCATATAACCTATCCTAGATTTATAGGAAACATCATCTTTAATGCTTTTACCTTCAATTAAAATCTCACCTTTTGAAGGTACGACAATACTTAATATGGACTTAATCATGGTCGTTTTACCGCAAGCATTTGGGCCGATTAAGCCAACACATACTTCACTTCCCAACTTCAGATTTACATGATTTAATGCTCGTGTTGAGTCAAAATTTTTACTTACATCTATTAATTCAATCATAATATATTCGGTTTTATAACAGGATTATTATCGACAAATGCTTCCGGAGTTATACTTGGAATCAGTCGTTCTGTTCGATCCATTAAAGTGACCATGAAGCTTCTGAACAACAACATTGAAATTGGATTTTGTTCGATCACATAAGCATATACACTCAAAGGATGATAAGGGATGTCTCCGATGCCATCTTTATCTAAATCATACCCTTCATATTTATCCCAATAGTTATTATTGAAATAACTCAATACTAAAGTTCCATTCGTTGCTACATCAAAAGTATTGTGCATGAAGTTGTTTTCAAAAACGTGATTATCGTCACAATTAGCCTGAATTCTCATACCCCAACCATTATCACTGATGATATTCTTATAGATCTTATTTCTGTTAGCACCTTCCAGGAACATAGCTATCGTATTGCCAATGAAGCGATTACCATAAATATTTGAATCAGAAATATCTTTAAGGAGTAAGCCATAGCATGCGTCACCATTGTTATTAATAAAGGTATTATTAGCCATCGTTACGTGCTTAGTGTACATTACGGCTATACCTGCACCATTATTTTCAAATATATTGGTAAAATAGGAATCATTGTGTGAAAACATAAAATGTAATCCATACCGAACATTATTTCGTGCGATGTTTCGCCAGACAACGGATTCCTTAACAAATTCAAAGTAGATTCCATCGCGATGTCCTTCTATGTGGTTTCCAATGATCTGTAAGCTATCACTTTTCCAACAATGAATACCATTGCCCGAATTTTGTTCATCCTGAGCATGCGATTTTATGCGGTTGTTTTTTACCATACAATGCTGACTATACTGTAGATAGATCGCAAAAAAATTATTATTTAGAATATTATTTTCAATGGTTACCCAACGTCTGTCATACACTTTGACACCACCTAAGTCATAAATTGAAGAATAGCCTGAATTTTGGACGACAAATCCTGTAAAAAGAACGCTATCCGCCTTAATCGAAACAACTTCATATAAATTTTCACCGTCCAAAATAGGTCGATCAATTCCTATCAATTTTACTTTTTTATCAATGACAATAGGACTTTCCTTGTATGAACCTGCATGAACAAAAAGGGTATCGCCATTATAAGCTGCATCCAAGGCCTCCTTGATGGTTTTAATCGGGTGATTATTTCCAACGTGTATGGATTTTGCATTTAACCCTTTAGCTAGGCAAACAATAAAAAATATCAAATATAAATACCTATACATAAAAGTCTTTTATTTAATCAAGGATGACCATTCGATTAATTCACCGTTCATCTTTAATTGATATTCCTTAGCAACTTCCATTGATTTGAAAGCGGCAATATTGCCATTCATAGGACTTCTAAAATCAGCACTTTTAACATAATAAGCGGATTCTGCGGGTATCAATTCATTATTACCTAAAAAATTATGAATATACGTTGATTTTATTTCCAAATTAGGATGAGTTTCCATATAATCTCTAATACAGAACAAGTCATCAAATTTGTACACTCTACCTTTTTGGGTAATAATTTCACCGGCAAATTGCCCATTGGCAATAGACATTTTACAATGTTCGCAAGCATCCGAATTTAAACTAATAGGTACAGGTCCATCAGGTGCACAACCTACCAACAAAGTTACCAATGCAAATAAAGTGAAGTTACTTTGTTTTTTGCGAAAGCGATTCAAAAAACCACCTTCTATAGCTGCGACTAAAAATATAAGGAAACCACCACCAAACATCAGCCAACCACCAAGATCCGGTATTGAAAACACCCCAAAATTCAATAGTTGTTTAAATCCCAGCATTGGGGGCTGGTAAGACATCCCTGGTACGACTATGGCTGCATTGGGGTCTAAATCATGTCCATATTCATAGAGCCACCTGTAAAAGTCAATCATTGAGGCTACTCCAAATATCAAAAATAAACCCAAAAGAATATAAACAAACTTCTTCTTACGAACAAATGCCACAATTAAGGTCAACAAAGCAAAAAATCCTAAAATATAAGCAAGTACTGAAAATTCAATAAAATCCTCAGCGTTTAATGTTTTCATACCAATATAATGATTCAAACCATTGATGATATCTACGTCACCTCCAATTTTGTTGGAATGAATATATAGGGTCAGTCCCTCTGGATATTGTGGTGCATCCATTTCAATGCGCCATAGTGGAAAAATGATTGAAGCAAAAATAAATAATCCCGCCACTACTAAAATCAGTGATGAGCTTTTTGAAATTTTATTATTTTTTATCATTATTATGATATTTTAATTGGATAAAAAGAAGCTAGAAAAAACAAATCAAATGCCATACAAATTTAATAAATCCGTATCAACACGAATAAAAGTCAGAATAATGTTGCCTCTATTGAGTTTATTAAAAATGTTATCATTTTAAAGCCTAATAACATCCTTTAAAATACAAAGAAAATATCAGGGATAAACCTTCCTAAGATTTATCCCTGATTAAAAAAATATTATTGTTCATCCGGCATTTGACCTACGTGATACGTAAGCGGTACTTTACTACCTGCAGGGGAAACTCTGAGATAACCTTGCATTTCCTGATGCAACGCACTACAAAAGTCAGTACAATAGAATGGATAGATGCCCACTTTATCTGCATTCCATTTAAGTGTTGTTGTCTCTCCCGGCATGATAAGTAATTCACCATTATTTGCCCCTTTTATAGAAAATCCATGGGGTACATCCCAGTCTTGCTCAAGATTTGTCACGTGAAAATAAACTTCATCGCCTACTTGAATACCTTCGATGTTGTCAGGTGCAAAGTGCGAACGAATTGAAGTCATATAAACATGTACTTTTTTACCATCCCTTACAACTTTTGCCTTGTCTTCGCCTTTTGCAGCGTAAGGATGTTCGTTTTCCTCGATAGGATAAATTTTCAGCTGACCATTATTTCTAATTAAATCTGCCTCAACTGCCTGTGCGTAGTGTGGTTCGCCGATCGTCGGAAAATCCAATATCAATTGCATTTTATCACCACTGATATCATAAATCTGTGCACTTTGCGTCAATTCAGGTCCGGTAGGTAAATATCTGTCTTTTGTAATTTTATTATATGCGATTACATATTTACCATATGGTTTTCTTGTGTTACCACCAGGTACACACAAGTGACCTACAGAATAAAATGTTGGCACTCTGTCTAATACTTTCAAGTCTTTGACATTCCATTTTACAACTTCAGACGATACAAAGAATGAAGTATAGGCATTGCCATTTGCATCAAACTCTGTATGTAATGGTCCTAAGCCCGGTTTTTGAACTTCACCATATAAAGCTTCTTCATATTGTATCACAGGAATTCCGTGATAGTCACCTTCAAATTTTTTATTTGCAATTGCAGCCTGAATTTTATCAAAGCTAAATACCGGTAATAAAGCAGCTAGCTTTCCACTTCCTACGATATATTCACCTGTAGGGTCAACATCACAACCGTGAGGTGACTTAGGACAAGGAATAAAGTAACAAATATCTTTTAATTCGGAAGCATCTAAAACGATAACTTCTTCTTTAATGGTCGATGTCGCAGAATGGGTCTTTTCATTCCATTTGTTATGTGCATATCTTACTTTTTGTTTTACCCCTTTTCCGGCTTTCAGATATTCTTCAGCTTTTTTCCAGTTTACAGCCATGATATAATCCTTATCATTTTTAGAAGCATTTACTTCCAATAATGTGTTTGCCTGCTCGGTATTGTAACAGCTAAAGAAAAACCAACCGTGAGATTTAGCCTTTCCAGCTCTCGCAAGATCAAAATTCACACCAGGAGTTCTGATTTGGAATGCCAGATTCATTTCACCAGAGTTTTGGTCAACACTAACAAAACTTATGTGGCCTTTGAAATTTTGCTTATATGAAGATATCGGAACGTCACCATTATCAGCATCAGCAGGAACACTAAAACGCGTACCTGCAACAACATACTCTGTGTTTTCGGTTCCATAAGGTGAACTGTGATTACCCGAACTATTAGGCAATTCGATGATTTCTGCAGTTTTAAAAGTTTTTAAATCAATTCTTGCAAGGCGCGGGGTATTATTTGCATTTCCAAACGCCCATCTTCCGTCATAGCTTCCCGCTTTTTGAGACATTTCTACGTGGTGAAGATCATCCCACGGAACAAAGCCGTGTGAAGTATTGAGCATCGGTTTAGTCTCTTCACTATAGCCCCACCCTTTTTCAGGGTCTACAGAAAAAACAGGAATCACCCTAAATAAACGACCACTCGGAATACCGTAAACTGACATTTGTCCACTAAATCCACCACTCACAAAATTATAAAACTCATCGTACTGCCCCGGAGCAACAAAAGCTTTATTTCCGGCATTACCCTGAACTGCAGTAGCTGCATTTTTAGGTTTACAAGACGTAAAAGTAATAGCTAATACAGCTAACAAAATTAGACTGATTTTATTAAAATTGGTTTTCATACAAAAAAATTATTATTTGAATAAATTATTTCACACCGTCATTTTCTCTCATAAACTCTAAAATGAATCTTGCTTCGTCATCTGTAAGGTTTTGATTAGGCATTCGAACGAGACATAACTCAAGTTGTGCCTGTAGCACTGGATCTTTATCAATCATCTCGTCTGGATTCGTAATAAAGTTCATAATCCACCATGGCTTTTGCCTTTCAGTAACACCTGCCCATCCCGGACCGACGAGTTTTTCATCTGTCAACTTATGACAGGCAGAACATTTAACTTTCTGAATTTCATGTCCGCGTTGTGCCATTTCTTTGTTTAAACTTTCATCTAAAATGACATTTTCTTCATTAAACTTGCCTTCCCCTCTTTCCGGATCATATTCGTTGAGATCCGATTGGTGTTCAGTAACTGAAGTTGAAACGTCCGCATTGGTATTGGAATCTTTAGTTGAACTCCCACCACAAGCCAACATAAAAGTAAGCAGTAAACTTGCTAATAAAAATCTAAATTGTACCATATTTTTTCTATTTTAATATTTTAATACAAATATATATTAATTTATATTCTGAAATTATGACTTAACTCATTATAGCTCAATATATTTTATGACACGAATCATAATTAAGACATATATGTCTTAATTATGCACTGTAAATTTACAAGCTACAATTAACAAAATAAACTAATATTCAATAGGATATACATTAGGTATTTTTATACATAATGAATCATATATAAAAATATAAGCCACCAACAAAAATGTTAACAAAACGTCAAATATTGCTAATGAAGTTTAACGTATTGATTTTTAGTCAATATTTTAGATTTTTTTATATTAAAATAAGATAACCTAAAACAAACTATACAACATCTTTTTAATGATACAAGTAGGTAAACGAAAGATGTGACTAACTAATATGGGCGTTTATCTGATTTTTGCATATAATTGATAAATGCTCTATTCACTACCCTATTTCCACCCGGTGTCGGATAATTACCTGAAAAATACCAATCACCATTATTATTAGGGCAAGCATCTCTTAAATCATCAATACTTTGATAAATGACACTTACTTCTGAATCTATATTATCAGGTGTGATGAGTTGAGATATTTTATTTGAAATTTGATCATCTGTATATTGGTCATACAAAGATTTCACACAATTAGTAACCGCTTCTACTGGAAGTGATTCTTGACTTAGACATTCCTGATAAACTTCTTCGAGCAGATAATCTTTCTTATCGGCTTTCAACAACTCAACCAACGCTCTAAAAGCAACAAATTCATTCATTTTTGTCATATCGATGCCGTAACAATCCGGATATCTAACCTGTGGTGCGGATGACACGATAATTATTCGCTTGGGTTTCAAAGTAGCTAAAATCGCGATCACACTATCTCTGAGTGTTGTTCCCCGTACGATGGAGTCATCGATAAGTACAAGTGTATCCTTTCCGTCTTGAACAATTCCATATGTGACGTCATAAACGTGGGAGACCATCAAATCGCGTGATGCTTTATCCGCGATAAAAGTTCTGAGCTTTTCATCCTTAACAGCCAGTTTTTCGGCGCGAACAGACATACACAAAACGGATTGGAGACTTTGATTGTCTAACTTGTTTTGATTAGCGAGTTCGAGAATTTTTGCTTTTTTAATGTCGTTAAGTCGGGCTTCAAGCCCTTTAATCATGCCGTAAAAAGCGACTTCAGCGGTATTTGGAATAAATGAAAAAATTGTATTTTCAAGATCGTAATCAATCGATTTTAGAATAGAATCAACTACTTTTTCACCCAGTTTTTTACGCTCTAAATATACATCCCGGTCCGAGCCCCTGCTAAAATAAATTCGTTCAAAGCTACAAGGTGTAAGCTGAACAGGATCCCGATACATTTCTTCGCTTATGGTACCATTTTTACGTATAATCAAAGTATGTCCTGGCTGGAGTTCTTTAACTTCTTTGTATCGAACTCCCAGACTAGTCTGAATAGCAGGCCTTTCTGAAGCTACGACGACAATTTCATCATCGTGATAGTAAAATGCAGGTCTGATTCCCGCTACATCCCGCATTACAAAGGCATCTCCATGACCAAGCAATCCTGCCATTACATAACCTCCATCAAATTTTCGACTTGCACGTTGTAACATTCTTAGAATGTCAATATGCTCTATAATCAAGGTACTAATCTCCTGATTGCTGTAGCCTTCTCCTTTAAACCAGTTAAAAAGTCGCTGTACTTCGTCATCTAAAAAATGACCGATCTTTTCTAGGACCGTAACTGTATCTGATTTTTTAATTGGGTGCTGACCGTACGACAACAATTCGTTAAACAATTCATCAAC
Source organism: Portibacter sp. (assembly GCA_040391315.1). Taxonomy (GTDB): domain Bacteria; phylum Bacteroidota; class Bacteroidia; order Chitinophagales; family Saprospiraceae; genus OLB9. Next base: position 23,570 of record JBEBYC010000022.1, read on the forward strand.
GTTCGTCAGGTTAAAATTACCTGCCAAAATCAGATTACGCGTAATCCAGTTGTTTTGTCTGATGAAGGGATGCACTGATTCAATCGTATTTGTATCGTGGGTACCATATCTAAGGTGTCCCAGCATTAATTCACCTACAAACGGAACATTATTTTTAAGCCAAGAGACATCACTCATCTGGGCTTCAGTCAGGTTATTAAAATTTGCGAAGATACTTTTAAATAAATCCTGAAGGTAATTCTGACTGTTACTTCTTTCTCTATCAATATATGGAGTTCCCGGTAAACTATCCAATTTGATATTTACGAGGCCTGCACCATCCTGACCTCTATTTCGTTGTTTTTGAAGTAAGAGGTGCATTTTATTAAGGCCATACAAGGCTGTTCCATATTTTTCGTGGTAATATTCGAGTGGTTTTAGAAGTCTTACCAGCGCCACTCCACACTCATGCTTGATCTGATCACTCATCTATAGTGTTAGCTAAATTTTTATATAGCAGGCGCAAAGATACAGAGATTTTTAGAAGGATTAAGCTATATTATAAAAAGATTAATACAATATTCTAATTTGAATTTAAAAATTTCAAATTTGGCATCAATTCAAAACAATTTACGAAAATAATTGATAAACAAATAAAGCTCCAAAATATGCCATCGCTCCCATGAAAACAAACTGTATAACTGGCCATTTCCAACTTAATGTCTCACTTCTTACTACAGCTAGTGTACTCATACATTGCATTGCAAATACATAAAAGACCAACAATGATAAAGACGTTGCCCTATTATAAACATTTAACGTTGTCCCAGGCCATTTTTCTGCAGCCATCTTTTGTCGGATTGTCAATTCATCGCTTTCGCTACCGATACTATATATGGTAGCCATTGTTCCGACAAAAACTTCACGCGCTGCAAAGGAAGTCAGTAAGGCAATACCGATCTTCCAATCATACCCCAAAGGTTTGATAGCTGGTTCGATCCATTTACCCATATGGCCAATATAAGAGGATTCTAGTTTTGAAGAAGCGATATGGTTTTCAGTTTCTGCTTCGTCCCAATTATTAGCTTCACTGAGTTCAATAGCATTTTCCTCAGCTTGCTGCATGGCATCTCCTGGTCCGAAACTCGCTAAAAACCACAACAATATCGATATAGCCATGATGATCTTTCCTGCCCCTACCACGAAAGCCTCGACCTTCTTTTTAACAGTGAGCAGTACATTTTTCCATATGGGCTTTTTATAATCTGGAAGTTCGAGCATCAAATAAGATGTCGATTCGCTTTTTAGTATTAATTTTAATATAAATGAAACGATTAATACGCCAAAGACTCCCAATAAATACAAGCCCATCAATGCCAGTCCTTGAGCCTGGAAGATACCTATCCTTGTATCTGGCACAACAAATCCAATTAAAACTGCGTAAATCGGTAGCCTTGCACTACAACTAATAAAAGGACTTACCAATATCGTTATCAATCGTTCTTTCTTATCACTAATCGTTCGGGTAGCCATGATTGCAGGGATAGCACAAGCACCACTGGAGATTAGGGATACTACGCTCCTTCCATTCATACCAAACTTTTGCATGATGGAATCAAACATGAATACAACACGGCTCATATATCCGGATTCTTCTAAGATTGTAATCAATAAAAATAAGATCGCAATTTGAGGCACAAAGACAATGATACCACCCAAGCCAGCTATAATACCGTTGACCATTAAATCAGAAAACCAATTGTCTCCTAAGATATGACTTACCCATTCACCACTTAAGGCAAATGCATTTTCTATCCAATCCATCGGATATGATGCCCAAGTAAAAATCGCCTGAAATACAAAAAGCATGATAACAAAAAAGAGAATTGGTCCTACGATTTTATGCGTTACGAGGTTATCAATCTTATCTGTTAATGTGGCTTTTACAGGCGTATTTCTATTTATGGCTTTTTTTAATAAATTTTCGTGCAAGTCAAACCTAGACATGGTTTCCCTAATTTGAGTACGTAGATCTTCAAATTTAAATTTACTTGCTACATTTTCTATCTTAATTTTCTGATCATGCGTCAGAAAATCCAACCATTGATAATGATGTGCTATAAGTTTAGCATGGTAATCGGTACGACTAGGTACAATTTCACTTACCTCTTTTGCTACTTCTGCTTCGACCTTATCCAATTTAAAAAGTGGTACTACTGGCGAACTTATGTCGGCCGATAAGGCTTCAAATATGGCATTTTTAACGAATGCTACATTTTTATGTTCCCTAACAGAAACAGGCAAAACCTTACAGCCTAAAAATGCACTTATTTCATCAACATTAATTTGAGTCTTATCTTTTTCAATGATATCTACCATGTTTAGCAGGAATATCATTGGAATACCCAAATCGTGAACTTGTGTTGCAAAAAGCAAATGTCTTTCCAATTGTGTTGCATCCGCTACATATACAACGAGATCCGGATAATTGCTATCATTTATATTAACCAGTGTGTTGGTAACAATCCTTTCATCTAGAGAATTCGGGAAAGTACTGTATGTTCCTGGAAAATCTATGATGGAAACTTCCATGTTTTCATTTTTGAGGTATCCTATCTTTTTATCTACAGTAACGCCAGGAAAATTTGAAACTTTCTGACGCAAACCGGTAAGGTAATTAAAAAGTGAGGACTTTCCAGAATTTGGATTTCCAAGTAACGCAACAACAGGCTTACGGTTATGCTCTATCATAAATAATTATTCTATAATAATGGTCTTTGCTTCTTCTGCTCTTATTGCAAGCTGATGATTCTCTAATTTGATATAAAAAACATTCCCAAACGTTGCTTTTCTGATCATCTTTACGGTTGTTCTTGGCAATATACCCAAAGCCATAAGTTTACTCGTGTACACATTCTCTATTAAAGATGTAATTACACTTGATTGGCCGGGCTGCAAATCCATTACATTTTTTTTTGTTTCCAAAATCAATAAAAATAAATTTGTTATTTAGACTAAATATAAATTGCAAAGATAATCAAAACCCTCAAATAAGCTAAAATAATTAATATGATTTTCAATAATTAACTGTAAAACAAAAATGAGTCACTGGTAACAAACCAGCAACTCATTCTTGAGATTGATCTAACAGCTACAGTATTTATTTGATATTCAGCATTTTGGAAACTTTCGTTTGTCCGCCGAAATTCAATTCGTACATTAATAATCCGGTAACATCCACATCATCTTTGCTGATATGCATTGCATTATCTCCTTGTTTGAAATATGCGCGATTAGTAAAGACAACTCTACCGGTAACATCCATAATTCTAATAGAGACTTCGCCATCTTCAGGAATGTAAAACTGTATTTGTGTTTCATTATTCCATGGATTTGGAACATTACCATTTATTTCGAATGAATGAATATTATCTCTAACAACTCTCCATCCAAGTTTCTCCGCTTTCAATGATGCATTATAGAATTCTGGGCGTAAATTTGATGTAGGCATCCATTTGATAGCATTAGAAACATTCATTTCATTGTTGGCATCCACTTGGATAAAGAACAATACATCTGAAGTATTAAACTCTATACCATCCGCATTACTCCAAGAAATTTTCAATTCACCATTGCTATACACATAGTTATCTAAATGAATTGGTAATAATCCCGGAACAACATATACATCATTTGCATTGTGCATTGTAAATGCTGCCTGGAATCCAAAGATTTGAGCAGCCTGATCTGCATATATAGGTATAATATTCTTACCTTCATGAAGGATTTGATCAGCAACTGTTAATTGTAAACCAGCATTTCTGAATTCGGTATCCTGACCTTTTGCTTGAGATGTAAAGCTGTCGTTTACATCACCGATCTTAACCCCTACCCAGTTGATATGCATGTTACTACCAAGAGATTCGATATGATATCTTTCAGGGAAGAAGTATTGGAACGGATCCTTAGGTGTAGGGAATACATAATTCTTATCGATCATACGCCAGCTTGTATTATTAGGGAATTTATCATAAATACCTAATAACAACTTTCTCAACTGTGTTAAGTCTGATGCAGTGACTCGTTCGTCATTATTAATATCCGCAGCGATAATCTTATAAGGTGAATTTAACAACTCTACTTCAAGAATATGTCTTTGGATATATACTAAGTCTAATGTACTCACGCCATCCAATGGATTTATATCCCGAACCGGTATTACATCATAAGTTCCACCTCCAGGCATTGAAGGGAAGGCATACTGCCCTTGTTTATTCGTCTTGACATCAGGTAAGTTACTTCCTAATAACTGCACATTTACATCCTCAACAACCTCACCATATGCAGTTTTAACTATTCCATCTACTTGTACAGTTATAGAATCCGGGCAGAATGGTGCATATTCGTTTTTCAATCCTACAAGTGATTGACATAATGAAAAAGGTGCATTTTCGCCTTCTCTCCAGAAATAAACAAATACTCCTATAGGTGCATTTGGTAAGTCATTACATGTATAGGTACGTAAAGTATCCGTCATATCGATATTGCTAAATGATGCAAAAATCTTAGGTCCGTTAGGACATCCTTGGATAATCGTAGCGTGGTCGTAAACATTATCCAATACTGTAAGGTCATCTTCTAATTCCGGGTACGTTTTCGTACAGTATAAATGCTCTTCAACACCTTGAACGATAAGTACAAATTCAAAACTGTCAACAATAGCCGTGTTACAATTTGATATTGCAACGAGTAAAAATACATGTTCACCATCAGTATATTCACCATTAAGATTGAAATCTGTCACTTCAATACCATTTACAGTAAGTGTAAGATTACATCCAGTAACGGTATGTAAAATATCGCCTTCTAATCTCGCTGAACAAGTCGTTGAGTCTCTATATATATAAATCGTATCAGGACCTGAAATCACAGGTGGTATTACATTTACAGTGACACTTTGCGTTGCTGTCCAAATACCATCATTTGTTCCCGGTACCAATTGACATGAATCAACAACGGTCCACACTCTTTCAAATACTCCTTCACAAAGAGATGTCGGAATATTGTCCGTGTACGAAATATTTATATTACCACATTTAAAATTACCCGCATCCACATCCGCAAAACCAATATCCGATGGGTCTGTAGAATCACAATCTGTTATTGTAACATCACTAGGAAAGGCAATATCATTGATTGTAATCGGATCATCATTGAATATTGTAATTAACTGAACACACTGTGTCGAATTCCCTGATATATCTGTAGCTGTAAATGTTCTGGTAATCAAACCAACATTACATTCACTTACGTCTATTATACTCTCTTCTTCTAATTGAAGTTGAACTAAACAGTTGTCTGTCGTAGTCGGTAAACCATAAGTTGACAATGGTAACGTTGGATCGTACACATCACAACTTATATTCAAATTAGCCGGGCATATCAATGTAGGTTTAATTGTATCGATTACTGTAACCAATGCTGTACAAGTTAACGTATCATTGGTATTGGTGTTTACTACTGTCAAGGTCACTAAAACGGGATCTGGAAGTGTCGCATCATTACAATTAACTTCTGCCGGTGTAACAAATGCAATGATATTGCTACATGGACTGATACTTCCTGTACTAATATCTTCAGGCATAATGATATAACTACCTGTATCATCAAGATATACTGTAATATCTTTTGTCGAACATACTAAATCTCCTTTATCAACATTAATTGTTACTGTTGCAATACCTTTACAACCATGTACATCTGTTACCGTAACAGAAATTTCTGTTGTATCTGTAAAAACTAAGGTTACTTCACGGGTGGTATGACCAGTACTCCACAAATAATCCACTCCTTCTGATGCAGTAAACATAACACTTTCGCCAGCACAAACCTCAAATTCGCCTGAAATCGTCACTGGATCCTGATTGTAAATATGAATTGTATGTTCGGCTACATTTGAACATCCATTGCTATCTGTACCAGTAACCGTGTATGTAGTAGAAGTAATAGGTGAAACCGAAATAAAATCATTAGTATCACCTGTACTCCAAACATAAGATACGCCACCTAGTGCTTTCAAATCTACCGTTGTATTTACACAAATTGAATCTGCACCAACAATGCTAATATTTGGCAATGGAAGTAAGGTAACCGTTGCTTCTGCCGTGTTAATACATCCATTTATATCCGTTGCCGTTACGGTATAGGTCGTATTATCCGCTGGTATTACTGTGATAGTTGCAGTTGTATCACCTGTACTCCAAACATACATTTCTGCACCTGAAGCTGTTAGTGTCGTAGATGACCCGATACAAATTTCTACATCACCACTAATCACTATAATCGGTAAATCATAAGGATAAACGGTTTTAGAAGCTACAGATACACAACCGTTAGCATCCAACACAGTTACAGAATATGTTTGAGGTTCAGTGATTGTTACGATTATCGTTTCAGTTGTCTCACCAGTACTCCATTCGTATGAAACCGCTACCCCACCATTTAGTACCGCAGTAAGTTCCGTTGTAGAACCGATACAAATAGAGTCTTGACCTAAGATTGTTACCGCATTATCGGTTCCATTTACAGAAACGGTCACAGAAGCGGTACCGTCACAACCACTATCATCCGTTGCGGTTACGGTATAGGTCGTCGACATTGCAGGACTAACCGTAATAGATGGTGTTGTCTCCCCAGTACTCCAAATATAAGATAATCCACCTGAAGCTGTCAAGGTCGTAGCATCACCCAGACATATTACATCATTACCAGTAATTACAACCGGAACGGATGCATTCACCACTACAAATTTTGAAGCAGTCGTCTCACATCCAAAATCATTCGTAACAGTTACGGTATACGTTGTTGACGTCAAAGGTGTAACGATGATAGAAGGATTTGTTTCACCGGTACTCCACACATAATTTGTGCCGCCAGTTGCTGTTAATTCAGCAGAAGTACCTTCACATATCGCGTCAGGGCCATCAATATTTACCAATGGCAACGGATTAACATCTATTGTAATTGAAGCTGTTCCTTTACAACCATTTGTGTCTTCAATAGTAACTGAATATGTCGATGTAGAAGTCGGGCTTACTGTAATACTTTCTGTTGTTTCGCCTGTACTCCACAAATAAGATATTGCTGTTCCACCGGTCAAAAGCGCTGTAAGTTCAGTTGAATCCCCTTCGCAAATGACATCATTTCCATCGATCGAAGCATTTATTAATAATCCATTAACAACAACTGTGATAGATGCATCATTCATACAACCGTTACTATCTGTTGTAGTAACTGAATACGTTGTCGTTGTTAAAGGTGCAACTGTAATAGACTCAGTTGTTTCACCAGTGTTCCATACATAGGTTTCACCACCTGAAACCGTTAGAGTCGTTTGTTCATTTATACAAATTTCAGTATCACCTGATATAGTAACGACAGGAAGCGGTTGCACATCTACTAATTTTAGACCAATTGCTGTACATCCCGCTGCATTGGTTACTGTAACCGTATACGTAGTAGGATTAATTGGGGTTACTACTATTGAAGCAGTTGTTTCGCCGGTATTCCATTCATACGCGATACCACCGTTAACAAATAATGTAGCTGAAGAACCTATACATACATCATCTGGACCGTTAATACTTGCATCAGGTAGTTCATTTACAAGCACAAATTTTGAAGCTGATGCTGTACAACCATTCGTATCTGTAATCGTAACAACATAAGTTGTACTAAAGTCTGGTGAAACCGTAATACTGCTTAACGTACTTCCTGTATTCCAAATGTAAGAAACTGCTGTTCCACCATTAAGCTGCCCTGTTAATGTGGTACTTTGACCTTGACAAATATTGTCATTTCCTGTGACAACAGCTGAAATACTCAAGCCATTTACCGTTACCTCAATCGATGCGGTTGCAGAACATCCTTCATTACTTGTAACCGTAACCGTATACGTTGTTGTTGATGTTGGAGAAACCGTGATTGTTTCAGTTGTTTCACCGGTACTCCATACATAACTTTCGCCTCCATGAGCTGTCAAATCCGTATTGGAACCGATACAGATAAATGAATTACCTGTAATCGAAGCTTCCGGCAACAGGTATACTTCAATTTCTTTTGACAATACTGCCGAGCAACCACCGTCATTAGTAATGGTCACAGTGTAAGTTGTTGTCGCTGTTGGTGCAACAATGATTGAGCTTGTCGTTTCACCTGTTTCCCAAAGGTAAGTCGTACCGCCCGTTGCAGTCAACGTTGTGCTTTCGCCTAAACAAACATTATTTCCTAATATTTCTCCCTGAGGATATTTATTTACTAAAACTGTTATACTCGCTTCATCGACACATCTGTACTCATTTGTTACTGTCACGCTATACGTTGTTGTTGTGTTTGGATTTACAGTAATAGAACTAGTAGTATCACCTGTACTCCACACATACGTTTTACCACCACTTGCTGTTAAAGTTACTTCTTCGCCTTCGCAAATATTATCTTTTCCGGAAATAACCGCAACAGTTGGGAAATTTTCACATATTTTTTCACAAACATCTGAGTCGTTATTATCCTGAACATCAATATCCACGATAACAAAATCCTGATTGCCGTTGCAATCTGTAGCCCATAATTCGACAGTAGTCGGATAGCCTACATGATAACAAGTAAAACATGCAATCGTATCTAATACGTCAGCTGAAAAACTAAATTTAAGTGGTCCTTCACAACATACACTTACACTACTTAAATCAAGTGAGCTAGCAGTTATACATGCCTTTTCAACGTCCGGTATACCGTCGCCGTCAGTATCCCACGGAATCACACCTACTGATACTTTTTCGTGTGCTACAACGATAGGTTTGTCATTATTAACGACTGTTACAAGATGTGTTTTTGTAACGATATTGCCACACTGATCTTCAAATGACCAGGTAATTCTGTGAGTTCCTACAGGTAAAATTGCATCTAAATGTGCTGTATTTCCAAAACCGTTGTTAACAACGTCTTCAGCAGGGTTTTTATCATTATATAAATCAATGACATATCTCCATCTAAGTTTATTGTCAGGTGTACATAGATCTTTACCTACATAAGTAAGTGTTACTCTGCCTGACTCACAATTGCCTTTTTCAGTATAGAACGTAGTATCAACCGGTTCTTCATTTACAAAAAACGGTGGTTCGGTATTTATAACTATAATTGTTTGCTGGAATTCATAAGGTGTATAATAGCTTCCCAATCTTTCCATTTCACACCAGTCGATTACTGTCCACTGACGTATAATTTTATAACAAGCTCCTTTTACAAAATCATAAACATAATCTCTGTAAGAAGCTGCTGCAAGGCCGCATGCTGCCTGAGTTATTATCGGATAACCATATTCTTCAGGAAGATTTTCCGGATCCAAATCCGTTGCAGAACAACTATTAGTTATTGTATAATCTTTAGGAAAAACTACATCTCTAACAGGATCAAAATAGTTACCATTTTCAACAGTTATGATTTGTTTACATGTAGCTGTAGACTGATGGTCTGTTGCTGAAAATGTTCTTTCAATGATACCTGTTCTACAAGCGCTCAACGTAAATTCAGGCTCGTGAGTGATTAACTCAACATTACAAGCATCGATTGCTAATGCCGTTCCATATTGTGTCAAATCCATACCTGTGTACACATCGCTACAATCGATCGTAAGATCAGATGGACAAATAATGGTAGGTGCATGTTTATCCTGAACTTCTACATTAATCATACAAGCATTAGAATTTCCTGCCAAATCCCATACTTTCAATACGACCATATTGTCAGCACCTACTTCACTACAATCAAATTGGATATAATCATGGAATGCAGAATCGGGAACAACTGTATAATTTCCCATTTTTGCAATTTTCATATCATCAAGGCCACAACCGTCAAAGCTACCATCATCGACATTTTTAGGGTAGAGGTAAGCTTTTCCTTTTGTATCTAAGCCAACAACTACATTTCCTTTACAGATGACAGTTGGTGCAGTCTTATCTTCTACAGTTATTACAAACGAAGTACTTGCCGAATTTTTACAATTGTCATAAGCTGTATATGTTATTAAATGCTCACCTGCTGATAATGTAATCTCTGAATTTCCATTATAATCTTGAATGAAACCTCCTGGGTACGTTACATCAATTCTGAATATACCACTACAATTATCAGAGGCTACTACTCTTGGCAATCTTACTTTTGCTTCACAAAGGTCACGACCTGTAGTCGTGACGGTTAAATCATTTACTGGATTAATTACCGGTGCTTCATCATCAACGATTTCTATTAACTGGTCATATACTTTTACATCGTATGAAGAACACCATGCTTCATATACATACCAGTGTCTGATGATTTTACGTACGCATCCTACATATCCAAAATCCTGATCTTCATACCAAACAGAAAGATTACAGACTTCTGCAAAATCTGGATATAATGATAGTCCAGCCAAAGTAGGCACTCCAGTTACTTTTAAAATAGGTAAGCCATTATCGTCTGCAAGGAAACCGTTACATGTCAATGGATTGCCATTTGCCATAGTATAATTTAGAGGCATTACTATTTTTGACAAATCAGGTCTTTCTAAAGCAATACGCATATTACATAATGCTGATTTATTGCCGTATTCATCTGTAGCCTGATATACTCTGTCTATATAGCATATATAATTTGGATTACAATCTAATCTCGTTATTTTTTCACTAACAATAATGTTATTTACGATACCACCGCAATTGTCTTCTTCAAAGGGACCTTCATATTCATCTAACTTGTAGCATGGCAATGTGATGTCTCTGCAAATAGAAACCGGTGGCGTTTTATCTTCAACTTTTATCATTGACCAACATGAATTGCCGCCACAACCTTCTTGAAGTGTAGCCATCACTATCGTACCGATATGCGCTTTTGTGATAATTGCATTCGGAATTGGATTGTTATTCATATCTGTAAGTAAAACGATATAAGGGGCATTAGGATTGAGTTTTCCTGCCACCAACATTTGTGGTGTAATCTGAGTTGCACAATCCTTCCCAAGACTAACATTGAAATTACCAATACAAGCAATCGATGAAAGATCAGCTGCACCTATAGCTACGTTTAATACTGCCGGTGCAACACAATCTGCATTTACCATTTCTACTTTTAATTCGTGTGCACCTTCGCTGTATCCTGTCCAATCAATTTTTGTACTGCTACCTGTTACACCTGGTATTTGTATATCGTCCACAAACCAGTTAAATGTTGAACCTAAAGGAGCGCCTTTTACCGAATAATCTGCGACACCTGCAATACAAAGCGACTGCTGTCCTGTTAATGTCAAAGGTGTAAAAGTACATGTTCCTGCAGTTACTTCTACTTGTTCAAGATCACCAAAGTCATTTCTAAATCTTATAGCAAATGCCTGACCATCAATGTGTACTGCACTAAATGTAAATTCACTAAATCCAGGATTATCTACAAGTGGCGTTTCCGTCATATACGTTTCATCCGCAAGTATTACTGGAGCATTCGGTGGCAATGGACTTGAAATATCATACAAGTTATTGGATGATTCAACAAACCAATTGTCACCTGTAACGCTTATTATTTTAAATGAAGTTACAAACTGACCATTTGTCGGTGATGTTGCTGTACGACAGGAAGCACATGTCGTATATTCAATCGGCGGAAACATCAAAACAAAATCCTGATCATAATCATCATCGTATTGATTGTCAAATGTTGGCAATTCTGCAATATTTGGATCTTTTGGATCAGGTAATTCGAATAGCTTATTATCAAATTCAGGATTTGAAACATCCACACCAAATTCATCATATATTTCCTTTACCGTTGCTACGTTTACCAACTTCAATGGCAATGGAGTATTTTCTGATACGACAGTACGAATCGTTGTGTTAAAGGTTTGCCCTGGTTGGAGATTGCCAGGGAAAGTTACCTCACGCTCTGCCAATTCTCCATTCCATGTCCAATCTTCATCCGTAAGTTTTATATAACTTGGAAGAAAATCATATAACTTAACTTTAGAAACAGCGGATGAACCTGAGTTTATAATACTTATATTCCATACGACTTCATCACCTGGTTTTATCCTGTGATTAGGCACTGATTTTTTTAATGTTATATCAATATTACTATTCAGTATCAATGCCGGATCGTGATCGTCTTCGTCTATCGCACCATGGTCTGAAACTAAATCATCCGTTGGTGATTTTGAAACGCCCCCAATGTCATTTGTTGGATCTAAATCCGGATTTGAATCAAAATCAGACGTAATGACACCACAAGTTTGTGAAGCAATTTCAGCATAGTTAATCACTTCTCTGATGTTTTTAGCATCTTTCAATTCTAAATTCAATTCGATTTCACGAATTTCACCACTTTGAAATGTATTATTATCTATATAAAATAATTTGCTAAGGTCTTCTGAGATTGTCCAACCCGGATTAAGTGCTGGATTAAAATCTAAAGCATCGTTTAGATAATTAACAACAGTAAATCCTGTCGCATCTATTGTTCCTTGATTATAAATCGTTGTTTTAAAGCTTACCTTATTATCTGGATAGTAAACTAAGCCTTTTACAGGTGCGTGTTTTAATGCTAAATCACAAATATCTGGTGTTGACCTACTAATACGATCTTCAGGTTGCTCAAAACAGTATGCGATATCTTCCACTTCATTACCAAGAATATCTTTTAACCCTATAACCGAAACTTCGTTTTCGTAATTAGGGAATACTGCTGACGAACCTTTGAAATTCAATACCAATTGTATTTTTTTACTTTCTCCTGGCAATAGTGTACCGTTTAAAGTAGCAGTAATGGTATTACCAATGATTGTCCATTCAGGATTTATAAGGTTATTAAATAGGTACGTAGTCGGTAAATCATCCTGAATCTGAACATCCTGAACTGTTTGAGTTCCATTATTAAATACTTCTATTTCAAAATTTACTGCATCTGCAAATTTTACAACTGCGGTATTGACAACTTTTTTAGAAATTTTTAATTTACAATCTCCAGATGCAACAAATCCAAGGTCAAAGTTATGATTTGTACCTGTAACTTCTACAGCTGCAACTGCATGTGGACATGGAGTAATTCCTGCAACACTATTAATACCAGCGGTTCCTACATTAGATGTAGTCCATAAATAATATTGACCTTCTATCAAATAGGCTTCTGAAGACGCATCGTAATAAGCTGGATCAATACCGATATAATATTGTTGATGGCGTGAAATACCACCTGCTACATTACTTCTATTAAATACATAATTACCTTTTGCATCTGTAAGTGTATTTCCTAAAATATTGCAATTGTCATCAAATAAAATGACTTTAATTCCAGCAATACCTATTTCATTGGCATCCTGAATTCCATTTTTATTTGCGTCAAACCATATCAAGTTACCGATTTCTATATCGGGTAAACCACATAATGGTATAATATCACCAAATCCAGTCGCCTTACCAAAAACGATTTGAGAATTACGTGTATATAACTCTTTACTTCCTTCTTTCTTACCGGTCGTCGTATTATATCTGTGTAATCCGCCTGAGTAAGAATTCATCTCAGGGTCAAACACTGTAGAAACTACAGATCCTGTACCAGGCATTGCAAAGATACTTCCCGTAGTAATTTCTGGGTGATATGTCGGATTGGCTATCCAGAAGTCATCACTAAAAAATTCGCCATCAAGACTTCTATCTTCCAATGTCCAACCACCGTTGTTATTTTTATAGGCAATCATAAGGTCACCTTTTTGCTCATCTAATCTATTGCTCACATCATTACAATAAGCATGGCCTATCCTGTCTGATAAAGAAAGCAACATATCGCCATTATCTGTAAAATCAATATCCGTCAACCAGTAAGCAGGAAGTCCACCAACGATCGGTGTTGAAGACCAGTTAGATCCCGCATTAACGGCCAAACCTGTATCCTTAAATGAACCGGTCTTAGGATTAAATTCCCAAACATACATTTTATTACCTGGTTTAGTTGTACCTATATATATATGTCCGTTATAATATTTTAGTGCAAACGCGTGTACACCTGCTCCAGGTATCTGATAATTTACAGTAGTTGCCGCTGTAGGATTATCTATCAAAATACGCACCAACGTATTATTATATATATTCACTACATAAAGGTATTGCTCATCTGGTGAAATAACCATACTACCTAATCCCATCTTGCCGACCTGATCTCCATAAGTACAATTTGCAACATCGGTTGTAGTCAATGTTCCGACATCCTGACCTAGATCGCTCAATTTAACAAATAAATCAGATTGAAACATCGAACCATTATAGGCGGATTTGAAAATCGCATCATGTCCAGCTTTCAATCCAGCGTACTGTTTGATAAGCGCTGAGGAGAATATTTCATTAGATTTACTTCTGTAGGCAAGCCCCCAAATTGATCCGGTCTCTCCATGCATTGCAAATTTACGCGCTGGAGTGGCACTATTAAAACCGTAGTTAATGCCAACGATAGTTGGCTCTTCAGGTCTAAAAGTTGTTTCTCCCTGAACAAAACATGTCGTAATAATCTCTGTATTACTATTACAAATGTCCAGATCTGATGTCAACCCAAAATTAACATTACACGAAGGTGTCTGTACAAATTGCACTGCTGAAGCATTATTTACACCAATCTTTGCCGCATAATAACCATTCTGAAATGAAAAGTTGATTCTGACCTTCTTACCATCTGATAAACCAGACAGCGCATATTCACCCCGAGCATTTGTCAGCTCTGAGGTAAGTAAAGCCCCATTGTTACCATAGGCCTGAATTAAAATTCCTTGTAATCCTACTTCGTCTGAATCTTTGGCACCATTATTGTTGATATCATTAAAGACGATGCCTTTAATCTGTCCGCTTTGTACATCACATTGGGCATGTGAAGAAAAAGACCACAAACTAAAAAACGCGATGGTCATTACTGAAGCGTAACGACGTAACGTCACATTGTGACATGGTTGAGTAATCCTGTTTTCCATTTTTAAGACCTTATTGTTTTTTTATTAATAATAAACGCTATAACTACAGAATGTCACCGAAAACAAATCTTTAGTTATATTAATAATTACATATCAACAATTTACATAACCGAAATAGTAAAAAATGATATATTAACTACCTTTTTCTGCTTAATTGGGAAGTATAATTACCATCAATTCAGGTGACAACAATTTACACTTTGACGCAAATATATAAACAATTCGTAATATGTAGTATCACTTTTATCAAAAATAAATTAAAAAAAATTGTAATATATTAATTTCACCTAATCATATCCCTTAGGCAAAATATTCGTATCTTTGCTCGCAAATTAAAAAACATGAATAATCATTCTGTAGTACTTAAGAAAGGTAAAGCCATTTCCATTTCCAGATTTCATCCCTGGGTTTTTTCCGGTGCCATTCATTCGGATATAAGAAAAATCAAAGACGGTGATTTAATTGATATATTTTCATACGAAAATGTATTTCTTGGGCAAGGCCATTTTCAGAGTGGTGGTTCAATCTCAATACGCATTCTTTCCTTTTCGGATTCTTCAATTGACCGCAATTTTTGGATTGAAAAGTTCAAACAAGCAATCCAATATAGACAAACATTCAATATCCCTTCCGCGCATACCAATGCTTATCGCCTTATCCACGGTGAAGGGGATGGCTTACCAGGATTGATTATTGATATATATAATAATATTGGTGTAATCCAATGTCATTCAATTGGCATGTATTTAAGTGCACAATTGATTGGCGATGCTTTAACTGAAGCTTTGGGTGCATCCATCGACACCATTTTCCTTAGAGCAAAAGACACTTTACCCAAGGCATTCGCCTCTGGAGTAGAAGACCGTTTTTTAATGGGTAGTATGCGTACGACCATCATTTCAGAAAATGGCGTTTTATTTAATATAGATGTGATCTCTGGACAAAAAACCGGTTTCTTCCTTGACCAACGCGATAATAGGGCTTTAGTCGGCAAATTTTCTCAAGGTAAAGAAATCCTAAATTGCTTTTGTTATACGGGTGGCTTTTCTTTACTTGCCTTACAAGGTGGTGCGCACAATGTCGATTCTGTAGATATATCCCAAAAGGCTGTTGACCTGATGGAAAATAACATTACTTTAAATAAATTTACGGGCACACACCAAGGCATCTGTGCGGACGTGCTTCAATTTTTATCCAATAAGGACCCCAAACAGTATGATGTTGTGATTGTCGATCCTCCGGCTTTCGCCAAATCGCTTCACAAACGCCACAATGCGGTACAGGCATATAAAAGGCTTAATGCCCTTGCGCTGCAAAAAGTAAAACCGGGTGGACTCTTGTTTACTTTCTCGTGTTCTCAAGTGGTCGGCACACAATTGTTTTATGATACAATAGTAGCCGCTGGGCTGGAAAGTGGTAAACAAATTCGGGTTATGCAATCACTAAGCCAAGGCGCTGACCATCCGATTAATCTATACCATCCCGAAGGCCACTACCTGAAAGGAATCATGCTGTATGTTGAGTAAGTCACTTAAGTAACAAGTTTAGCAATCCATGCATATTTTCTTAGACATTTTCGTATAATGATCCATTTACAACCATTAGTCTATAGACAATGAATTTGTTTACGACCTCAAAACGTACGGCTAAAACGTATATTTGTATTCTAAGCCAGCTACAAATCCGCGCGTCAATCCATCGGGTCTTACCTTC
Organism: Portibacter sp.; assembly: GCA_040391315.1. Lineage (GTDB taxonomy): Bacteria > Bacteroidota > Bacteroidia > Chitinophagales > Saprospiraceae > OLB9. Next base: position 40,296 of record JBEBYC010000022.1, read on the forward strand.
CTGACTACAAAAGGCGCTCCGACACTAAACTGAACAGCTTGGTGCATACAAATGACATAATCTATATAGAGGTTGCCATTTACTGTAAGCCCCTTAGAATCGGTGATGGTTTCTACTTTTACTTGCCCGGATTTATAGGAATCGTCTTTCATATGGTACACGGCCAAAATACTCGGCGTAACACGCAATTTCTCCATGATAGGAATAGCATACGCTACCCTACCCAATAGATCGCTGCTTCTTTTAAATTTATTTGTTGACTGGAAATTTCTAAATATACTTTCTTCAGGATATCGCTCATGATCAAATGTATTTTCATTTTGTATAAATGGATGTTGATATCCGACCATGGCTTGTAAATTGTTTAATGTGTATCCAAGACCAAAAATACCGTCTATTGTGCCTAAACTAGATTGATAATCCATCGGCAAGGGCAATTGATCTTTTGTTTTGTTGGCATCAGTAAGCGGCACTTTTACACCGAGTATCATATTCAATTGTTTCCATACCCGATAATTACCACTTAGGAAGATATCTGACAAACCCCAAACCGAAATACCATTGCCAGATTGGCTTAATGATGTCAGTTTGGCGTTGATGCCCAAATTGTGGTGGATATTGCGTTCGTATTCGATATAATTTCCTAAAACTGAGATATTGTTATCCGCACTTCCGATATTTATTCCGATTTTCAAACTCGTTACTATCGTATCTGCATGCGTCAACCCATTGGGCTTAAAGCTGCTAATAGTACAGATTCCTGCATCGCTGCAACCTTGTGCTTTTACATGTAATTGTATGCCGACCACAAACATGAAGCATAAAATCAACTTGAATTTCATATTGCTATTTCTTTTGCGCTTATTATCAAACAGCCAAAGATAAAAGATATTTTTGTTTTTACGAAGTTGAAAAGATTTTACTTGTACAAACTGAGTTATTTCGCTGCCGGTTGTTATTCGATTCCTAAAATTTTGTGGGTTTGTAGGCTTAATTTCCATTTGGGATGTGCCAAGCAATATGCTAATGTTGCCTTAACATTGACTGCTTGTTTTTCGTCGTCCAATGGCTGTAAAGCAAAATATTCAAAATCCAACTTTTCGTATAGATCCGGTGTATTTTCAAGCTGTGGATAGACCAACTTCAATTCATTACCTGAAGTAATGACCAATTCTGTATTAGCTTTTGGGCTTACGCAAATCCAATCGATATCCACTGGCAAGGGCACTGTACCATTGGTTTCGATAGCAATTTCAATCCCTACTTGATGCATGGTATCGACAAGAACTTTGTCAACTTGAAGACCAGGTTCGCCACCGGTACAAACGACAAATGGAGGTACATTTTTATCCGGCCACATCGAAATTATTTTTTCTGTTAGGCTTTCAGCGGTATATTTACCGCCGTTATTTCCATCCATTCCCCAAAAATCTGTATCGCAAAATTTACATATCGCTTTTTCACGGTCTTCTTCCCTACCCGTCCATAGATTACATCCCGAAAAACGACAGAATACCGCTGGTCTTCCTGCGTGAAAGCCTTCTCCCTGCAACGTGTAAAATATCTCTTTTACTTTATACATATTCTAATGCGTGTGATGTCTGCACTTCATATACGCTTTAATTAACAATGGAAATGTTATTAATGATTTATGATTTCAGGAATTTATCTAATATAGACCTCATTATTTATTATTATCGTAAAGGCTTTGAGGTAAAGCATTTTGATGCATCGAACTGCTTCATCAAAGGGATGCAATATAATCGCTAAAATCTTTAAGCGAATCAAGTTTACAATCGGGGATTGAATTGAGATTTTGTATCATGCCTGGATTATTGCCTACTAATATGGTTTTCATGCCTAATTGATTTCCAAAAACGATATCAGAATACGAATCCCCGATCATAATCGAATTTTTGAATTCGATATCCGGATAATCTTTCTTGGCTTCATATGCCATGCCAGGATTGGGCTTGCGGCAAAACGGATCTAAATCTGGTTTAAACGGACAATAATATATCTGGTCTATTCTGCCACCGTGGTATTCGATATAATCCAACATTTGCTTGTGTATCGCTTCAAGTTGTTCGTGCGTGTACAGTTCTTTTTCTATACCTGCCTGATTGGTTACGATTACTATCCGGCTAAAGTAATTTGCAAATACGGCCAGCGCATCCAACACACCAGGCAAAAACTTAAATTCATCCCATTTCTTGATGTAATCCGAAACGATGCGTTCATTGATGACGCCGTCTCTATCGAGAAATAAGGTCCACGTTTGGTCAAATTTAAAGTTTGGCCAGCTAAAAGGAATTTTTACTTTCATACAACTTCTATTTACCTGACCAAACCTTATTTTAATTGATTAGTTATATCCTAATTTTGCTTTCAATCCCTTATCAAGTGCATCTAAAAATTCTTCTGTATAAAGGTAGTGATCACCGTGATTTACTTTATTGCCGTGAATGATAACAGCAAGGTCTTTGGTCATTTTTCCTGACTCTACGGTTTCAATACATACTTGCTCTAACGCATTGCTAAAGTCTATCAAAGCCTGGTTTCCGTCTAATTTACCACGAAAAGCTAATCCACGTGTCCACGCATATATAGAAGCGATCGGGTTTGTAGAGGTGGGACGACCAGCCTGATGCTCGCGATAGTGACGAGTTACCGTTCCGTGTGCCGCTTCTGCTTCCATCGTATTTCCATCCGGTGTAACTAATACCGATGTCATCAAACCGAGAGATCCGAAACCTTGTGCAACGGTGTCTGACTGCACATCACCATCGTAGTTTTTACATGCCCATACAAAATTACCATTCCATTTAAGGGCACTTGCCACCATGTCGTCTATAAGTCTATGCTCATAAACGATACCCATACTGTCCATTTTTGCTTTAAACTCATTTTCATAAATCTCTTGAAAGATATCTTTAAATCGTCCGTCGTATTTTTTTAAAATGGTATTTTTTGTAGAAAGATATAATGGCCATCCTTTAGAAATTGCCATGTTGAAGCACGATCTTGCAAAGCCTTTGATAGAATCGTCATTGTTGTACATACACATTGCAACTCCATCACCTTTGAAGTCATAAACAGTCCAATTAGTTTCTGTACCGTCTTCAGCGGTAAATGTCATTGTCAGCTTACCCTTTCCTTTGATAACTGTGTCAGTTGCACGGTACTGATCACCGAATGCATGACGACCGATGATAATCGGGGCTGTCCAATTGGGTACTAAACGCGGTACATTGCTCATCACGATAGGCTCGCGAAATACCGTTCCGTCTAAGATGTTTCTAATCGTTCCGTTAGGAGATTTCCACATTTCTTTTAATCCAAATTCCTCAACACGCGCTTCATCCGGTGTAATGGTCGCACATTTGATACCTACACCGTATTGCTTGATTGCGTTAGCTGCATCCACCGTAACCTGGTCATTTGTCTCATCTCTATACTCAATACCAAGATCATAATATTTGATATCTATATCCAAGTAAGGAAGAATCAATTTATCCTTGATAAATTTCCAAATAATACGTGTCATTTCATCCCCATCGAGTTCTACAACTGGATTAGCAACTTTAATCTTATTATAAGCCATTGAAATATATTTATGTGATTTTTTAAATTTGAGTGCAAAGATAGTAAAAAAAAGAAAGTAGTATAAAGTCTAAAATCTTAAATAGGATTTAAACTTCTGCTGTCTTTGAAAATAAATGTTAAATTTGCACTTTCATATTTTATTAAATAGATTAAAAAAACAAAACATGGCCGAAAATAATCCAAACCAAAACCAAATCAATATCGAATTGTCCGAGGAAATTGCTGAAGGTATTTATAGCAATCTCGCGATTATCTCTCATTCTCATTCTGAGTTTATTGTGGATTTTATAAGGCTTGTTCCCAATGTGCCAAAAGCAAAAGTAAAATCGCGTATTATCCTGACTCCGCAGCACGCCAAAAGACTGATGAAAGCGCTTCAGGATAATATCAAACGATATGAAAATCAATTTGGAAATATCGAAGATCCAGATGCAGGTATGTTGCCACCGATGAATTTTCCGACTGCTGGAATGGCGTAAGTTATCATCTTGCTTTATACGCAATTTCACCATTAGCTAAAAATTTATGACTCATTGTCAAAAATGTGCAAGTAAATAACTTTTAACGCATAAATCAAAAGCCCTTGGAGTCTTACGACGCATGGGCTTTTGATTTATGCCTATTTCAACATATGTTAATACTACCTAAACTCATTTCCATTACCCGGAACCAATACCATTGTAGGACGCAAAGGTTGGCATTTCGATAAATCACCAGTAATTATAACTTTATCCTGAACTGTTTAGGTCTAATTGAAGTTTGGCTTAAGCATGTCTTGCTTTACAGGGTATGAAATTGATTAAAATGAAAAAGCGCCATCTTTTCTGACAGCGCTTTTTTTTCTAACAACTTAATTCACTATCTTATACGAATAAAATTTTTGGTCAATTTATCCGATTGATCCAAAATTCTTATATTGTAAATACCTTCCGGCATATCTTTAACCTCAAAATTGTATGGTGTACCTGAATTAATATCTATAAATTTGACCTCTGCGCCCTCGCCATTGATGATGACCGCTTTATAGGTAACTTCGGGATCTAAATTCGTCAAAAGGATATTGATGCTTTCTACAGCAGGATTTGGATAGATATCCAATTCAGCTTCTGCGCCTATACATCTGTAATCCACCGTGGTCACTTTATGAATTGTACCCTTACCGTCTAAATCTACTTGGTTTAATCGATAGTAGTATTTCACACCACTGACCAACTCTTTTGATTCATCCGTAAAGGAATAAGTTTTTCCTGTACGATGATTGCTACCAATTATCTTGCCTACCGTTTCGAAGTTTCTACCATCTCTACTGCGCTGCACCTCAAAATAGGCATTGTTATTTTCTGAAACAGTAACCCATCTCAAATCAATAATCCCACATTCTCTCGTCGAACCGTAGAATGAAGCCAGCGTAACTGGTAGTGGAGTTAGTACTTCAACACCACACGATGAATCATTTGCTTCACGATCTTCTTCGTATCCATTTTGCTCTGCGACAATCTCTAATCCAAGAGTAGCAGCCGTTGTAAGACCTGAACCGTTCTCACCAATTCCGACAACAGGAATGTAAAAATCTATTTCTGTATAATCATATACAGATGGTAATGGACTTTTATTTAATAAATGAATAATCCCATATTCATTTGGTTCATAATAGTTAATTTCAAAGTATTGAAACCAATTTCCAGTATCTATTCTAGGTTCAAGCATATATAAAACATTCGCTGGAAGTACAATATTTACCCATGAATATTCAGGTTCAGTAAGCTCATCTAATCCAATATTAGCTATCTTAACGTTTAAAAGTGTAGTATCACCTATGTATATAGTACTAGGAGAATATGATGCACTAATAACTAAATCTATCATTTTTTTTTGAGCCGACAAAGAACAGCTACTAATCAACACGAATAATAGAATGTTAAAAAATTTCATTTTTATTAAATTTATATTTTAAAAAATGGTAGATTCCTGATACTTCAATCAGGAATCTACGGTTAAAATTATCCAATTTATTGAACTGTAAGCGTTTGCCTTACAGAATTATTACTAGTATTAACTTCCCCGCCGCCAGGCAGTAAAGTTGAAGTTATAATAGAATTAACATTATTTGATATCGACTTCGCTTTTATTCCAAGATTTAACAAACCTAACGAATTTAGTTTATGCCCTGGTTTAGAAGTCAATCTTATACCTGCCCCTATAGGTGTCACTGTCCAATTGGCATTATCCAAGGCTACTGGAGGAACTCCTACACTTGTCTGGTCTGGATCAAAACTTATTTGGAAGCCGGAAACTCCCGGTATTATGATAGATAAAGTTCCATCACTTTCATGTCCATTAATTTCATACACCTGTAATACATGTGTCCGCTCGATACCTATCATCGGATAACTACCCAGGAATGGTGATCTCCATCTTAACGCTATATCTGGATTAGTTATCACTTCTTCTACTGTAATTGTCGCTTCAGGATTAGCATCTGTAAACGTCCTAAAACAGCCATTGCCGTCTGTCACGCTGAGTAAGGTATAAGTGTACTCTCCGATGATTGCATTGGACTGTGGTACAGTTGTCTCAGGGAGTCCATTTACAGTTGTAACAGTAAAAGGTCCTGTAATCGTAGTATCACCATCAACTACAGCTGTGATCATGTATTCATACGTATATGGGACATCACCATTTATACCTGAGAACTTAATTACAGGTGTTATCGCGTCGTTTTGCTCTACTTCACAAGGCATACAGCTAAGTGTAGCTTGTGGTGCTTGCAGTGTAACGGTCATCGAGCAGGTAGCCGTATTTCCGTTAAGGTCAGATACTGTCCAGGTTACCACTTGTGTACCATAGAATACTTCTCCATCTAGAGATGCAAGTCCATTATAATCATTTATGATGATAAGGTCGTCATTTGCAGTACAATTGTCAGATAATACATTAATATCTAAATCAAACTCTGTACCATTAACAGTATAACCACATCCATCTGTATTAGCAATAACATTTTTATTGCCCGGGCAAGCTGTGATTATAGGACTGATATTGTCAAATGAATAGATAAACGTATTTTCAGATGTTGTCGGATTCATTGAGCCCCACTTGTTGTAGTTACAATCCGTCAATACTGCATATAATTTCAAGTTTGTAGCCGGTACAAAGTAATTATATGTAATTGCCTGACCAAAGTCAATCGTCCATTCTAATTCCGTAGCGCTATACGTTACTGTAACTCCATAAGATTGGAATGCTGCTTCATTGCCACCATAAGGATCGGTTTCATCCGCATATACCGTAAACTCAGGAATGACCCCTTCAAAGTTGTGATCCACTTCTAATGAGTACAGATTCGCGTCATTTGCTTTAAACTTCCAAAAGAAGCTTTCACCGTTCAAACATTCAAATCCTGGTTCTGGTGTTACTTGCACAAACTGCGGATCAACATTGTCAAACGTATATGCAAATGTATTCGCTGGTGTTGTTGGGCTCATTGAACCTAACTCGTTAT
>JBEBYC010000023.1:0-42567 GCA_040391315.1 Portibacter sp.
ACACATTAGAGAGCGGTGACTTCACAGCTACTAAGAAAATGATCATCGTTGAGTAGTAAAAAAGTGAATTAATAAATTAAGTAAAAAAGCCTGACATACAAATGTATCGTCAGGCTTTTTTTTATATATGTTCAAATAAAATCTGCTATTAAATAATATCATAAACCAAGAAATTAGAATTTCAAAATCATAATAAATATTTGATATTACCCAACAAATATTCAAAAATCCACATCTAATAAATAATTGTTTAAATTGATAATCCAACTTTAAAATGATTTTTTTATAAATTAATTGATCGCTACTTATGCTTTAATGTTAAATTTGCTTTTAATTAGAAATTATAAGTGTGGAAGTAATAAGCCAAATCAAAACATTAGCTAAATCGTTTTTACCTGAAATTATAAAAATCAGGCGACATCTTCATGCACATCCGGAGTTGTCCTTTAAAGAAATTAATACAGCTGCATTTATTGCGGACATACTTGACAAGGCCGACATCAAATATACTACTGGATGGGCTGGGTATGGAATAATAGGCGAGATTAAGGGTAAGTCAGATAGGGTAGTTGCACTGCGGGCAGATATGGATGCACTACCTATTGAAGAAGCAAATGAAAAACCATATAAGTCAATTTATCCAGGAATCATGCATGCTTGCGGACACGATGTACATATGGCAAGTCTTCTTGGTGCAATATTAATTTTAAACAAAATTAAGACTCAACTTCCACATACCATTCGTTTTATTTTCCAACCTGGGGAGGAAAAATTACCTGGCGGTGCCAGTATGATAATTAATGAAGGTGGTTTGAAAAATCCAGTGCCGAACTATATAGTTGGACAACATGTTTTTCCTGAATTGGAAGCAGGAAAGATTGGAATACGTTCAGGAAAGTATATGGCATCTGCTGATGAAATATACATTTCTGTCAAAGGTAAAGGTGGTCACGGTGCAATGCCGCACAAATGTATTGATACTGTTTTAGCCGCAAGTCAGATGATCGTTTCACTTCAACAATTGGTATCTAGAAATTGTCCTCCTAACATTCCTTCTGTTCTTACCTTTGGAAAAATGAATACTGTCGGTGGTGCAACTAATATTATACCTAATGAAGTAAAAATCGAAGGTACTTTTAGGACATTTGATGAAACTTGGCGATCTTCTGCACATCGTTTAATAAACCATATTGCATCCGCAACTTGTAATGCCAATGGAGCACTAGCTGAAGTAACTATACTCAAAGGATATCCTTGTCTTATTAATAATGAACCATTAACAGCAGAATTGAAAAATGCTATGGCTATGTATCAAGGTAAGGATAATGTTATTGATCTTGATTTGAGAATGACTTCTGAAGATTTTGCATTTTATTCACATGAAATACCGGCTTGTTTTTATAGACTAGGTACTGCAAATTTTGCTAAAGGAATAGCTTCTGGAGTACATACAAATACATTTGACATAGAAGAATCTGCGTTAGAAACAGGAATCGGACTTATGGCTTGGTTAGCAATATGTATTGAATTGTAATATTAGTTAAATTAAATACATTTCAAACCAGTTTACTATTCATAATTTTACACTAAATACACCAATTTTTTGGGTGTGCTAATGTATTATTTCTTCAAATCGCCATAGGTTAATGAAGCTCTGAGACTTAATGGCCAGAAATAAGTCGATTAGCGCTACAATAAATATTTTTGATTTTCATAAAATAAAACTAAGCCTAATTTATACTTATAATAAATCCCTTATCATTAATAAAAACCTTTTTTGTTTGTTTATATTTATTACCATCATCTTGTACATAATCATAATCATAATTTAAAATTACTTTTCTTTCAGTATGATTAAAATATGAACTTAATCTATAAGAGAATTCAGGAAAATCAATATTAGTAAATATTGAGCAAATCTCTATAACAGATGTAATTTTACCTGAGCAATAATTAAATAAAAAGTAACTTGTATATATCTTATTTACAATATTAGCAAATTGAATATAATTATAAAATTTATTTTCATTTCACTATTTTTTAAATTTAGGTGCAAATATTAAGTCCGATTCAATAAAATAACAAGCAGCTTTAAATTCTAAATGTGACTTTAAACTTTGAAAACTATAACGAGAAAATGTTGGATATATATTATTTAAAGAAATCTGCCAAATACCTATTGCGGCGTGATGTCTTTTAGCGCCACGAATACCTGCTAGCATGAAACATTTCGTGACCTAGCGTATTTATTAATAGATTTTGACTTGTAAAGGCTGTTCTAAATAAGTAAATATTAGATCTACCATCTCCTAAATCATCAGTATAACCAAGTGCGTTAGTTTCTTAGCCACCTTTGTATACCACACCATCCGATACGGTTACACCATCATTCGTGTAACTGGATGGAGCTGTTCCATCAGCTATAATATCTGTATAGTTAGGTATTTCACCAAATATTTCTTTGTATACTTTCTTTGCATTTTCAGTAGAATATTTTACAGATTTCGAATTGATTATCACATGTGCAATATGATTCAAGCTGCTTGCAATCAATCCATACGTAGCTCCCTGAATATTGGCAAATGTAATGAATGCACTTGTTACCTTGATATTAACGAAGAGTGCACTCAAATCGAACAACAATTTTTTAAAAAACAAATTCTTTCTATTACTAGGCTTATTATGATGTTTGGCAATAGTTTGTGTAATTTTCTGCGTGCTTACCTATCTATTCCCTGCCTGCTTCATCTTCATACATCCTGATTTTTATCATCGTGGAAAGGACAGCATACCATTTTATTCCTGTTCGGCTGTAATCCGTAGTGCTGCAATACGCTTAGTATGCTCAACTGTGCTTTGATTTTCGCTATTTCCATACGCTAAATTATTTTTTGACTACAAATCTGTTGCAAACATAACATATCTATCTTAAACAGCCAAACTTTATCTGTCTTTGATACGATAGATATGTTTCGTATCTTTGCCCTATTAGTTAATTATCTGTAGTTTTCAATACATTTATGAAGTCAATAAGCTTTGGTAAACGGCTCACGGAAGTGAGAAAAGACAAAAAAATGTCGCAGGACGAAGTGGGTAAACTCGTAGGCGTTCACGGTGCTGTAATTGGCAGGTATGAACGTGACGAAGTAAAACCGTCCATTGAGATGGCTACGCAACTTGCCGAAGCTCTCGAAGTGTCTTTGGATTATCTGGTTGGCTCTACCGATATTCTTTTGGAAAAAAGCATTGTAAACCGTGTACTCGACATACAAAAACTAAAAGAGAACGATAAACAAGACGTTTTCGCTCTACTTGATGCTTTCATCAAACAAACCAAGCTGCAAAGTATTATGTAATCAAAAACGCCAAGCTGTAAGCCTGGCGTTTCTAATTTAAGCCTTTTGGTAAACTATATTCTGAAGAGTTGGACTATTTCCTATATCAACTATTGGCTTTAAAATACAATTCCTTTCTTGTAAGGCTGAAAACTCTGCAATTAAATCGTCTATATACTCTTCTTCCTGTTCTGTCAACTCTGATAAAACAATTTTAGTCTGTATATCTCCATTAGCAAGGATTTCAAAAGATACACTTTCAAAATTATCATTGATGTTTCTGCATAAAGCATCGCAAAGGTTACAAGCCTGATATTTTACTTCTATTTCCATTATAGTACTTCAACTTTTGAGAATAACAAATAATCTAACCATTTATAATATTGAGGCTGCCATTCGCCTTTATTCTCATTAAATTGGTCTTTCGTTAGGTATAGTTCTATAATTACAACTTCAAAACTGGATAAGCTTTCTTTAACATTATCTGTTCTTTCTTTTGAAAGAGTGAACCCTTCCAATAAAACTACCTGAATAGCTATTTTCTTTTCATCGACACTGTAACTTATGTCTATAACATTCTTATCCGCTTTGAATAAAAAACAGTTTATCAAAGTATATTTTAGATTGATGTAATCAAGGTTGTACTCCATAAAATTTAGGTTTCCAAAGTGGGCTTGTAGGAACAACGCTTGGACTTGTTGTACCTTTAATCATAAACACATTCGTAGGTTGTCCTGTAATGCCTGCACCTAAATTTACATTAGTACCTGTTACACCATTGAACCTATATACCTGATGCCCTGCTTTTGATGTTCCTAAAAATGTGGCTTTAACTGAATGTACAGCATTTAAAACAGACTGTGCATCATCTACGCTATTCAAAAATCCACCACCTGATTTAGCTGTTCCTGCAATGTGACAAGCTTGCTTTTAGGCTGATATTGTTTTACTTAATCCGTTCGTTACCCCCTTAGCGGCTAGCCCAAAAAATTTTACTAATCCCATTCCTGCTACAGTAGAAACCATTTCAACCTTATAAAATTCCCATAGAGTATGTAACATTCCCAAAGGATTCTTATCTATGATATCCAAAGCTAATATGTATTCTATTTGGCTGCATCTGCTGCGGTCAGATGTATCATTTACACTTTTCCCTTTAATCCGTATGATTGTATAATCTTCCTAAACGTATGAGGTATTCGATTATACATACTTACCATTTGACGGTACGGTCTCTAATGAAGTTATACTATATATCGTATGGCAAAAACGCTTACTATTGTAATTTGTGATCAAAATAAAAAATGTATTTAATAACCATTTTTTTAGCGATTTCTGATTCTTTTTATTTTAATACTTTTTTTTCATATTAGAGCTTTTTAAAATCAAACAAAATAAAACTAAAATAAAAATCTACATATTTAATTATGTATTCAAAATTAAATTACCTAGCTACCTAGTATAATATCTGATGCTTATTTCTCCATACAAAGTTATACTAAATATTTATATCTGCCAAATAATTTAATAAATATTTTCTTTAAACACCTTATTAACTTTACAAAAAGTCAATAAACATCCATTTTTATTAGGATTTACTTCCCGATTCAGAAAATAACAATTAAATAATATCTATTATTCGAAGCACACATTTAATCTTTCGAAAATAGAATTATTCAAATGAATTTTAATGGAAGCAACTAATAAAATTTCCATTTCATTAAAAGAAAAAGGTGGTCATGGTGCAATACCGAAAATGTGTAATTGATACCGATATAGCCGCAAGTCAGATGATCGTTTCACTTCAACAATTGGTATCTAGAAATTGTCCTCCTAACATTCCTTCTGTACATACTTTTTCTAAAATGAATAGCACCAGTGGTTACATTTCATTTGAATTATTGCTAAAAATTAAAACCAGCACTAAAAAAAATCCCTGCATTTCCTTGACGTGTAATACCCAATTCAATAGATGCTATAAAATTGTTATATAAAATCAAATCAATTCCTGGACCATAACCGAATTGAATTTTATTACTTAGTGGATTTTCTAATTTGTGATCGGGATCAAAACTATAACCTGCATCTAAATTCAAACGACCATATAGTTGTACATTAAATCTTTTAAATTGGTCTGGTACAACTGAACTAAAATGATAATTTTTATCCATCAATCGGTATCTAAGCGCGTGTTTTGTCAACATAAAATGCTTACCGTCCATGACATAAAGTTGATAACCTGTAATAAAATCATTTTTGTACCCCAATGCATTTGACAATATATAACTAATAGGATTAGGCTGAATATTCGTTTTAAATTTAATCCTCGAACTTAATATAAAATCATTACTCATTCGAAAATGTTGTTCTAGATTTAAGGAAATCCAGCTATTGTTAACATCCTTAAATATGCCCAAGCCTTCCTTTCTGGCAATTAGCTCAAAACGATAGCCATTAATTGGATATAATGGATATTCTGTCTGATCATAACGAAGCTCATATCCCAGATAAAAATATCGAATTCGCTCTTTACCAAAACCTAAGTAATTTGGATTTAAAAAAGCTATTTGCTGGTCGATTTTATAATCCGTAAATTCAAGTCTTAAGTTTTGAAATAAATGAGGACTTACTCTTTTAGTGATACCGATACTGGCTTTATGCAAATATTGAACCTTGTCATCTGTAATACTTTTAAAAAATACAGGTTTGTTTTCTTTAGAAATGTAGGGAATTTCTCTATTTTCAGCATAGAGTACATTTCCTGTCAATCCCCAATTTTTCCAAAGATATGGATATTCATAAAAAATTTCTAATTTTCTTATATATCCACCTTGAATTTTAAGTTTAAGCTTATCTTTATTGCCTGAAAGATTAATATGATTTCCAGCTATGCCATAATTAACTCTACGAAGTGAATAGTTAAATTCCTTACGCCAAACATTAAAATTTCTATCTGCTAACTCAAATATTAAGAATGGATAAATGAACCAATTTTCTATTACGGATATTTCAATATCGCAATGACTATAGTCCATATTCCAGTTTTTAATATTTACATTCACATCATTAAACAGGCCAATACTTTTTAACCTTCTTTCATTTGTCAACATTCGCTCAGATAACTTGTCAAGAGAAATCGTATCACCGGACTTGATATCTATTTCATGAATAATTACGTTACTTTTTGTTTTGTGATTATTGACAATAATCACATTTTGAATTATAACATATTCTGACTGAGCGCTTAATGAACATTGAAATACTATACAAAATAAAAATATTAGCGATAAAAAACCACTTTCCTTTTTCAGGATGATATTTTTCACCCTTCCCGTCATATATTATATATTTAAATATGACATGAGCGCGTCATATCTGTCCTGCATGGTATCTGAAAATTCTGAATCAGAAAATGTAGCATATATTTCATACCCAAAACGCTCTAAACTGGATTTATAATTGTTGATATCCTGAGCATTAAGTTTTAATGTTATGAAAATTTTATTGGAATTTGGAATAGAAGTGGTAAAGCTACTTAAAACAGTTATATCCTCTGCTTCGGCAAGTCTGATAATTTCTGAAAGTTGATAGTTGTGACTTGATGTTTCAATGACTAAGATACTTCCTGGATCGGTAAACGAAAATTGAACTGCAAAATATTTAAGTACATCTTCTAAAGTAACGACACCTATAAACGCTTTGTTTTCTTCACTTACGATCGGTATTAAACTCAATTTAAATGTACCTATTTTGGTCATTAAATCAAATATATGATCGTGTTCTTTACTAAATAATTGCTGATGTTGAATACGATAGCTTCCAATAGGATCATCCTGATTCTGAATAAATATATCTTCTTCAGAGATTAAACCAATCAACATACCATTTTCAACAATAGGTAAATGACTTACATGATAAATTTGCATCTTTTGTAAAACATCTTGACCGCTGTCCCTATTTTCGACAGGTAAAATACTATATGAGATTAATTCTTTTGCTATCATGACAATCGATTATTAATTTAAACGATTAGAACAAAAATAAGTTATTGTCTCATAACTTTTCTACGTTCAAATTCGAATTCTTGATCTGAAATAACACCTTTATCTCTTAAAGCGGACAATTTATTTAATTTATTTAAAAGTGTGTCATCATTGATTGATAGAAGTGGATCATTGACTGTTTGTGACTTATCATCAAAATTTGAATTTTGTAAATCCCCAAATGGATACGTTTTAAAACCACTTATTCTAAAAGCATCAAATTCTGGTTGAATTCGTACAAATGCAAGATCTTCATGCGACAATATCCGATCGACATCTTTCATGCCATTCGCTACTGCAAGCATCAGATGTTTATACGACAATTCTTTATTTTCGAGCAATGAATACGCACAAGCTATATTAAAATGTAAGGCTGGATCATTAGGAGTAAGCGCTAATCCTTCATTAAAATCCTTTATGGCATCATTCAAATCAAAATCTTTATACTTCTTTATTCCACTGTTTTTAAATGCCGCAGCTTTAACCTGAGTTTGAGCAGAAATTTTAGTGTTTTTATTTTTTTTACTTGTTTGTCCAGGCAGTTGATGGTACTTTTCCAATTGTCTTTCACGACGTACGTCTAATGGGCCACGTCTTTCTGCTATGAGCCCTTTATTATATTTTTTATCAAATTCAGCATCAGACATAAAAAACAAAATAAGCCCTTGCATTAAACCGATAAATAAAGTAATTGGAAACTCCATATTTATAGAAAATACAAACAGTACCATAAAACCTATAAATGCACCTATCCGGCCAAGATATAATTTATGAATGCCAAACATACCAAAAATCATCGCTAAAAATGCTGCAACAATCCTACTTTTTTGCTTCATTCGATCAATAAATTTTACATGTTAAAACTGCAATATCGTCTTCGATATCTTCATCTCCTCTAAATTTATTCATTTCCTCTATCAACATTTCATTAAATTCAAGTGGAGACGTTTTGTAATGATTGTCCACAAATATTTCGAGCTTACTATCACCAAAATACTCCTTTTTACTATTTTTTAACTCGGGCAGACCATCTGTAAAACATAATATCAAAGCTTCATCTTCAAGTTTTATGACCTGTTCTTTTATATTTTCAAGTTTTTCAAACGCCCCAATAAACGAACATCCTTGATCGAGTCTTTGGAGTTGATTATTCATTTTTAATATAGGAGGAAAATGTCCAGCATTTACATATTTTAATTGCCGTTCCTTCAAATTTATTTCAGCGACGAAAAATGTGATGTATTTATCACTTTTTGTAATTCGATATACAGCTTGATTCAATGCAAAAACAAAAGTTTCTAAATCTCTATATTGAAATATCAAAGACTGAATCATCGCTTGAAAATTAGCCATAAGCAGGGCTGCTGAAACTCCTTTCCCAGAAATATCCGCGATACAAAATGCAAAACGATTACGATCATGCCTAAAAAAATCGATATAATCACCACCAATATTGAAGTGTGGTTTATATATTTTTGAAAGGGCAAATGCATCTTCTACAGGTAAAACTTCTGGAATCAACATTTGCTGTACTTCTGATGCAAGTTCCATTTCCCGTCTGTAACGCTCCTGTTCAAGTTGTTTTTTGAACAATCGTTTGTTTTCTATCGCTACAGCAATAATATTGGTAATGGTCGTTATAAACTGAATCTTATTATATATATCTTCTTTGTCTTTTATGCCACCAATGACGGCATATGCAATAGGCAGATCCTTATGAAAAACAGGAATGATAATATCAAAACCTTTAAAATCTTCAAATTCATCCCCGGGTTTAATCGTGTGTAATCGCTTATGCTGTAATAAAACGGGAATAATTTTATCTGTTTGATCTGGTTCAAAACCAATGGAAGTTGCACATTCCCAGTCATTGGCGTTTCTAACAAAAAGGGCCATTTTATCAATAGTCATCTCCCAACTTAAAAAGGATTTATACATATTAAACAATCCATCAGCTGAAACATTATCATTGATCGCTTGGGTTATTGTTAAAAGTGCCTTAATCTGAAGTTGCTTCAGGCTAAGATCCTTCTCTAACTTTTCCAATTGGTTTATTTCCCGATTCATGGGACAAACTTAATCAATTATTTATAATTTTTCTAAATATGCAAATGTTACTTCACAAAAAAAATATATAAACTATCATATATACAAAACATAAGTTATGAAAGGATATTTCAATAAACGGAAATAATTACAGTATGGAAATCAAATATAGTAGTTAACAAGTTCAAGTTTTGAATTTCAAGTTAGTACGTAGTTTAGCATGTAATGAAAAAAAAACAGGCCGTAGCCTGCTTCATTTTTTATTATTTTTTAATCATTGCTTCTACATCGCTCACAAATTGTTCAACTGTAGGAGTATAGCCTGTTTTACCAAGCGCTTCGATAGAAAACTGTTTTGTAGATTCGTCTCTATTAAGATTAAATACCCAAACAGTTGGATATCCTGTTACTTGAAAAGACTGCTGAAGGCCATAATTTTGTTGTTGGATATCTGCAGGAATTTGCGTTCTTCTTGGAAAGTCCAATTCTAATAATACAACATTCTTTTTTGCCCATTCAGTAAATTCAGGTTTACCAAAAACACTTGCTGTCAATCTTTTGCACCAACCACACCAATCGCTACCAGTAAAGTTAGCCATAATAGGTTTTCCAGTTGATTTAGATTCTGCATACGCCTCTTCTAAACGTACGTGCCATCCTGGATTAGAAGATGTATATACGGGTTGTGCTTCTACAACTTCTGGTGTTGCAACAGCAATACCATTATCTGTTTTTTGTTTATTTTGTGCATCCATTGTGCATTGGGAGTAAACACCTACTACAAGGATTAAACTCCACTTCAAGTACTTTTTAAAAAATGATGTGACCATGTTTGATTAAAGATTCGTTTTAAAAATACAAAATTATTCAGAAAATTTTAAAATATTTAAAAATAAGAAATATTTAACTAAATCAAATTGACATGTATTATTTCAAATATTATATATTTTAAAGAAACAATATCTATAACACGAAAGTTGTTTAACAAATGTTACACGTTTAAACTATAAATTAAACAATCCTAAAACAACTGCTTATTGAATTGTATAAATTGCTATTCAAAAAGCAAAATAATTAAATTTTTTTATTCCTCTTCGTCTTCAAAGTATGCCACAGGAGTAATCATCGGCAATGAAATTAACTTTGCTTCTTCAGCATTTATACTGAAGATACCAAGAACACCACCGGATGCTTTAGCAATATGTTCGGCAAAACTCAAAAATCCTTTATATAGATTGTATCGTTTTGGTTGTTCGATTTTTTCAAGAATTGGATTTAAAGCACTCAATTTTTCACTTATCAATTCGGCTCTTTCATGAACACCATGAGGAAGTGTATCAATAAAATGCTTAATCCGATCTTCGATTTCTAAATCTACATCTTTATAAAAATCTTTTATATCGGTTTTTAAATTATAACTTCTGATATGGGTGATTTTTTTAGCCGATTCTAATTCACTTTTTGAAAAATCACCATCTGCACCTGAAATTAATACAGCTATAAGTGGAATAGCATCTCTTAATTGTGCTTTTTCTTCTTCATTTAAATTTACAAAATACGTTGACATAAATGTTATTAATTTTTTTAAAACGCAAAAATAATACTTTAAGGCAATATAAATCACTTTTGATATATACATCTTCTAAAATCATTATTTATTCAATGTCGATTAATTTGTATAGACTAAGGTAAATATTTTTATACAATACTTATTATCATTATAAAGCTATTAGAATCATCTTTTTATAGAAAATGCGCAACATCCAAAATAACCCAATTTTTCTTACATTACAATTTAAAATTTTTATTTTTAAAGCTTAAAAATTAAAAAGGGCAACCTATATTTTCAAAATTGAATAGATTATGTAACTATGGTTTTAGAATTGCTAATAATAAGATTTATAAAATTGACGTTTAATGGCCATATTATATACATTCACAATAATAATATTTTTTTTATTGATTTCATACATATATTATAATTTAATTTATATTTGTGCTTTCATTTATTAAAATAGTTTCTAATATGAGTTTTATTCTTCAAGCTGCGGCTGTAGCTGACACAACTAATGTAAGTGCATCTGATTCTGGTTTAAGTGTTTTAGGTGTAATTGCGAAGGGTGGACTTGTCATGTGGCCCCTTCTAATTTTATCAGTAATTTCGATTTATTATATTGTAGAGCGTTATCTTTACATTAAAAAAAGATCAAAAATCGATTCAAACCTAGTAAAATCTGTGTTAGACAAAGTGTATCACGGACAAATGGACTCAGCTTCTTTAATGTGTGAGCAAAACAATACGAGCTTGGGAAGTGTACTTAAAGCCGGTATTGATACATTAGGAAAACCAATTGAACAGGTTAAAGAGGCATTGACAGTACAGTCAAATATTGAATTATCTGCAATGGAATCCAGAATGGGTTACATTTCCATTATCTCAGGTATTGCACCTCGTTTAGGTTTCGTGGGTACGATTATCGGGGTTATCGTGATTTTTTATAGTATCGGTCAAACGGCAGATATTTCCATCTCAACTATCTCTAATGGATTATATCAAAAAATGATTACTTCAGGAACTGGTTTGATAGTGGGTATGGTTGCATTCTTAGGTTATAACTATTTACTTACTATGGTAGATAACTTTAGCCTCTATTTGCAAAAAGAAGTATTAGAATTTATCAAAGGGATTAATCGCCCTGTTTAAAAATATTTATAATGAATTTTTCCAGAAAAAGAAGGGTTTTTCATGACGAAGATGCTATGTCGGCAATGAATGACATCATGTTCTTTTTGATGTTGTTTTTCCTGATTATCTCTACCATGGCCAATCCAAATGTAATCAAAGTATTACTTCCCAAAGCGGAAAATAGTAATACCATTGCAAAACAACCTGTGTCTTTGACGATTACAGATGATTTGCGCTACTATCTGAATACTGAAGAAATCAGTCACGATGACCTTGAAGCTGCACTTAGTGGTGCTGTAGAAAACAATGAAGACAGAACTGTTATTTTGCGTTTAGCAAAAGAACTTACAATGCAGGATTTAGTAGATGTTTTAGCCATTGGGGTAAAACATGATATGAAGATGGTGCTCAGTACCTCTCGATAAAAAGGTATTATTTGAAATATAAAAAAAAGCAGCATAATTTGAAATTATGCTGCTTTTTTTATAATACATATATTATTAAGACTACACTTTCATAGCCTTATATTTGCCTTTACTTTTACGAATATTCACTGCAACAACCTTATATTCAGGGCATGAAGCTTCGATATCACTTACATCAGAAGTTATGATATTAAGCATTACTTCAGGAAAGTGGAAGGTCGTACTGAGAATTCCTGGTCTAACTTCGTCTGTAATTTTTGCCTGGATATCAACTTTTCCTCTTGGTGATTCAACACAAACCAAGTCACCATCATGTATAAGATGGTTTGCAGCATCAACTGGATTGATTAATAAAACATCTTCTGTAACGATAAGTGCATTATTTGTTCTTCTCGTCATAGTTCCAGCATTATAATGTTCAAGATTTCTATTTGTCGTAATGATGTACGGATATGTTTTACCATGCGCTAAAAGTTCCTCAGATTCCTGGAAATCAATATAATTGAATTGTCCTTTTCCAAGAGGAAAGGTTTTATCATGTAAGATTTTGGTATCCGTACCATCAGGCTTAACCGGCCATTGTTTACCATTTTTACCTAAATTTTCCCAAGTTACTCCTGCAAAGAATGGTACAATTTTGGCAATTTCTTTCAATACTTCCTTAGCATCATACGCACTTTGCGGGTAACCCATGATATTCATAATTTCACTAATGATCTGACCATCGGACTTAGTACCCGGCAGTGGTTCCACGGCCTTATTTACCCGTTGAATTCGCCTTTCACCATTGGTAAATGTGCCACTCTTTTCTAAAAATGTTGCTCCAGGTAAGACTACATCTGCATATTTTGCTGTTTCTGTAATAAATATTTCCTGTACAATCAACAAATCAAGACTTTCCATTGCCTGAATGACTTTGTTTGTATTTGGATCAGATTGTACGACGTCTTCACCCATTAACCAAAGAGCTTTCAATTTTCCTTCAATACTTGCTTCAAACATTTCTGGTATTTTAAGCCCTACGTCCATTGGTACTTTAGCATTGTAAGCTAGTTCATATCGCATATTGATTTCTGGATCATATGCATTAAGATAACCCGCACCTTGATAAGGTTGACATCCCATATCTGCGGCTCCTTGTACATTGTTTTGTCCTCTAAGCGGATTAACGCCGGTTGCTCTTTTTCCGATATGACCGGTGATAAGGGCAAGATCTGAAATTAGCATAACTGCATAAGTTCCTTGAGTGTGCTCTGTAACACCTAGCCCGTGAAAGGCCATCGCTGTCTTTGATGTAGCATATGCAATCGCTGCTTTTCTTACAAGCGCTTTATCAACTTGAGTGAGTTCAGAAAGTGCATCCATATCTAAAGCCATTATTTGTGCTTTAAACGCTTCATAACCTGCTGTCCTGTTTTCTATAAAGGATTGATTTTCGAGTCCCTCACTAATGATATAATACAACATCATATTGAGCAAAGCTACGTTTGTGCCCGGTCTCAAAGCAAGATGATATGTTGCATATTTTGCTAAAGTTGTACGACGTGGGTCAATAACTATCGTCGTCTTACCTTTCATAGCGTGTTGCTTCATTTTTGAACCTGTGACCGGATGGGCATCCGTTGGGTTTGCGCCAATAACAAGAATACAGTCCGTATCTTTAATTTCTTCTATTGAATTGGTTGCTGCTCCTATTCCAAATGATTTTTGCATTCCTAATGCGGTAGGAGAGTGGCATACTCTGGCACAACAGTCGATATTATTGGTACCAATAACTGCCCTGATAAACTTCTGCATCAGATAATTCTCTTCATTTGTACATCTGGCAGATGAAATACCTGCTATGGCATTTGGTCCGTAATTCGTTTTGATTTCGGTCAATCTCGTTGCAATATATTGATATGCCTCATCCCAAGAAACAGGCTCTAATACGCCATTTTTACGAATCAAAGGTTTTGTAATTCTATCGGGATGATTATAAAATGAAAATGCATAACGACCTTTGAGGCACGTATGTCCCATATTTACCTCTGCATCAAATGGTGCCTGAATGGATTTGACCTTACCGTCTTTTACTGCAACTTCCAGATTACAACCTACACCACAATACGTACAAGTAGTTCTGATTTTATCGTCAAAGTCCTTCGATTTAGAATCAAAAATATCCGTAATTGCATCCGTAGGGCAAGCTTGTGCACAAGCACCACAGCTTACACAATCCGATTCAAAATAGCTTACATTATTTCCTTTGATAACCGTAGCATTGAACCCACGCCCCATCATGCTTAGTACCAATTCGCCTTGGACTTCGTCACATGCACGAATACATCTATAGCAATTGATACATTTTGATAAGTCAGATCGCATATATGGATGGCTCAAATCAGGTGCAGTGTCAAAGTGATTTTTTCCTTCAGGATATCTTACTTCCTTAACGCCTAATCTGTTAGCTACCGTTTGTAGCTCGCAATTATTATTCGAACTACAATGATCACATTCCATTGGGTGATCTGTCAATACCAATTCGACAATATTTTTTCGCAATGCTTGAATCTTTTCCGAATCAGTAACAATATAACTGCCTGGAATAGTCGGAGTATGACAGCTGGCCTGTGTCCTATAAGGTCCATCTTCCTTTAATCCTACTTCCACACTACAGACTCTACACGAACCAAATGGTTCAAGATTGGGTGCGTCACATAAAGTAGGTATGTAATCATAGGTGGTGTGTCTCCTTACAAAGGATAATATCGTCTCACCATCTTTTAAATCATAAGACTGGCCGTTAATGTATGCTAATTTAGCAGAATTGTTATTTTCCATAACCTGATATATTTAAATAACAAGAAAAGCAATTCGTACATTGATTTAATACAGATTTCAATTCTTGCTTCATTTTCTAATTAAATTTAAATCAAAAGTAATTAATAAATTAACCTTGTAATGATCTACTAAAATATTGATTCAACTCTTCATAAAAGTATTGAATACTGTTTCGAATTGGCAGGGGTAATCCACCACCTAATGCACATAATGATCCGGTTTCTAGCGTATCCAACAAATCTTTAAACAAGGTTGTGTCGATTACATATTCCGTATTCATTGCCTTGTCAATCATTTCGAATCCTCTTGTCGAACCTAACCTACATGGAAAACATTTACCGCAGCTTTCATGAGATGTAAATTGGAATAAGTGTTTAATATAATCTATCATGGGGTATACTTCAGGGATACAAACTATAGAAGCATGTCCCAATAAGAAGCCTTGACTACTAAAAGATTCAAAACTTATGTTTAAATCATCGATTTTACTAATTGGCACAATGCCGCCTAAAGGACCACCAATATGTAATGCTTTTACTGGAACGTGAAAACCGCCACCCATTGAATAAATTACTTCTGATAATGATGTACCCATTTCTACCTCTCTGATGCCGGGTTTATTAAAGAAACCATCTAACGAAATGAGCTTTGTACCGGTCGATTTACCAATTCCGATATTGGCATAAGCCTCACCACCATATAACGTTATATATGGAATACTTGCCAATGTCTCTACGTTGTTAATAACAGTAGGTTGTCTAAATAATCCTTCTTGTGCAGGAAATGGAGGGCGTACTCTTACTTCCGGCCTTTGACCTTCTATTGAAGATAGTAATGCGGTTTCTTCACCACAAATATAGGCACCTTGTGCTTTGATAACTTTAAACCTGAAAGTAAAGCCGCTGTCTTTAATATTTTCGCCAATCCATCCCAAATCTTCAAGTAACTTTACTTCTTCTTTGATCCTCGAAACAGATTCAGGATATTCAGCTCGGATATATACCACACCCCAATTTGCTTTAGTTATCAAGCCAGCAATAAGCATCCCTGCAAGCAATGCCTGAGGTCTTTCTTCCATGATATAACGGTCAGAATACGCACCAGGATCACCTTCGTCTGCATTACAAACGATAAATTTGTCCGGATTTGGCATGTCTCTACAAGCTGCCAATTTAATATGTGTAGGAAATCCAGCACCTCCTCGCCCTCTAAGACCCGAAACTTGTATGTCATTAAGTAATTGTGATGTATTCGTATTAAATACCTTGCCTAAAAACGTTTCGTAATATTGTTGACTATCCTGAATTTCGAATGTCAATACTTGCTTTCCTGAGGACGCAATTGGATATACATCTTTTACTGGTTGCTTATTTTCAATAATTTCTGATAAATTGTGGATTGCATTTCCCGAATAGTTTTGACCATTACACTGAAATGAACAGTTTTCGTGACAACGTCCAAGACAGCAAATCTCTCCAATTTCTTCAGCTTTGAAGTGTTTTTGTATTTCGGATTTGACATAATCCTGAGTTCCGGCAGTTAGACAAGATGATCCATTACAAACATAAATCTTTTTACCTCGATTCTCTTCTTTTAAAAAATCATAAAATGAAACCGCACCATAAATATTGGCATCGCCCATAAGAAATTCCTCTTTGAAACGTTTTATGTCGTCTAAGGATGGTGTTCCGGTGGCTTCTGCTGCATGACCTAAATTTTCAAACAAGTTGTTTGTTAATCCTTGTCTTTTGGAAAGAAAACTTAAATTTTTTGACATCACAAATTAATTAAGTGGCTAAACTACAATTTTTTTAAATATGTATCGCCAATATTATTCATTTTATATTTCATATCTTTTCAAAACTTTGAAAATCTAATATAAAAGTATCCTAAAATTGACAATTTTATATATAATTTGCACTTTTTAAAGCGCAATATGACCGACATTTTACACTTTTTATTAACGTATTAAAATTATTCCATTTTTATTAATTAAAATATATTGTCAATTAAAATGATGAAATTTAAGAATTTTAATATAATGATAAACACCCATATTCAAAATCACATCAGTTACTTTTTACATAGATTGATTGTTTAAAAATCATTTATATCTATTTGTTCATAGTGCGGAAGTTTCAAAAAAAATAATCTTTAGAATGATTCTAAATTTTAGGTAATGTATTAAGCATGGGCAACTATTTATCAAAGTGGTCGGTTTTTATTTAAAATGAAATACAGATATGAACATTGATTTATCATCAAAAATGCAACAAGCCTTAAATAATCAAATTGCTTATGAAGGTTATGCCTCAAATTTTTATCTTGCATTGGCATACTGGTGCGATTGCCACGCTTTAGAAGGTTGTAAGAAATTTTTCTTAAGGCAATCTGACGAAGAACGTATGCATATGTTGAAAATTTATGAATACCTGTCTGAATCAGGAGTTCATCCACTCACACCAGCTTTTGCCCAACCTCCAGCTGATTACCAATCCATTCAAGAAGTTTTTGAAAAAGTCTTTGAACAGGAACGTAGTGTTACTGCTGCTATACATGCTATATTAAAATTAGCAAAGGAAGAGAATGATTTTAATACCCAGCAGTTTTTGCAATGGTACGTAGATGAGCAACGGGAGGAAGAAGCTGTAGTTCGTACAATTTTGGATAGAATCAAAATTATAGGCGAAGGTGGTCAAAGTTTGTATTATATTGACAAAGAAGTCGAAAAAATCAATACATCTATCGTCGTTGCAGAATCCGATGGAAGTGAAGCTTAAACGCGATGGAATCGCTAATTAATATATTATGAATTTTGAAATTTGATGGCGTAAAAAAATCGTTTCAAGATTTTTAATAACACGATGACATTTGTATCCGATACGAAAACATATAAGAACAGGCTTTCGTCAGGATCAAGATCATCTATATGAAGATATGATAGGACAGGTCGGTAGCATGAAGTGGGTGTGACTTAAGTTGTTCTAATAATTAATAAAAAAGCATCTTTTATCGAAAGTAAAAGATGCTTTTTTATGAAATATGAATAATCATAAAGATTATTGATTTTTAAATTTCTTGATAGCTTCCGTCAATCTAGGTACTACATCAAACAAATCACCTACGACCCCATAATCAGCGGCCTTGAAGAAAGGTGCTTCCGGATCTTTATTGATAACCACAATAACCTTGCTGTTATTGACTCCTGCGAGATGCTGGATAGCTCCTGAGATACCAATTGCTATATATAAGTTGGGCCTGATAGCTACACCGGTTTGACCTACGTGCTCATGATGAGGTCTCCAATCTGCATCAGCTACAGGTCTAGAACAAGCGGTAGCTGCACCTAAAGCATTGGCTAAATCTTCAACAATACCCCAGTTTTCAGGACCTTTCATACCTCTACCAGCAGAAACAACTAATTCAGCTTCAGGTAGTGGAACACCACCAGCTTCAACTTTTATTTCTGTTACTTTAACTTTTGGTGAACCCAAATCTATATTAACCAAATCAGGTGTTACATCGTTACCTATTTTTTCAGGTTGGATGCTATTTCCCATGACAGTTATTACACGGTCAGGAGTACTGATATTGTAAGTTGCTGTTGCTTTTCCAGAATAAACTGATTTGCTAACCAAAAATCCATTCTCAACTGATGGTAAAGCATTTACACCTGAAACACAACCTGCATTTAAACGAATAGCTAGCCTTCCAGCAAATGACTTACCATTCGCTGAATGCGCCATAACTAACGTGTTTGCACCGTGTTCTTTATACAAATCTGATACAATCTTTGTATATAACTGTGAATCAAAAGAAACATCGTCGTTTGGATTGATATGAATTACTTTTGTAATTCCATATTGACCGAGGCTACCTGCATTTTCCGCTTTGCCAATGACAATAGCAACAGAAGTTGTATTCAGGCTTACAGCCAATTTAGACGCATAAGTAGCAACTTCAAAACCTATTTTTTTAATATGTCCACCCGGGGACTCTATATATGCTAATACTGACATTTTAATCTGAATTTTTATATAATAAAATTAAATTACTTTGGCATCTTCGTGAAGTGCGCGTACCAATTCGTCCATGTTATCCTGATCGATAAGCTTTACACCAGATTTTGCCGGTGGAATAGCATATTTTACGACTGCCACTCTTGCAACTGTATCGCTAGCCGGGACAACAACTAAAGGTTTGCTTTTAGCCATCATAATCCCTTTCATATTAGGAATACGCTGCTCAGCGAGTCCTTTTGCTGCCGAAAGTACAAATGAGCCTTCTATTTGGCTAACTTCTTCACTACCTTCTAATTCTCTGGTAATCGTCGAAATATTACCGTTTACATCTAATTGTGAAACATAAGAAGCATAAGGCCAATCTAATAATTCAGCGACCATAGCACCGACTTCAGAACCATTGTAATCAATCGTTTCTTTGCCTAAAAATATCATGTCATAGTTTTTGCTTTTGGCATGTGCTGCAATGTTATTTGCTACAACAAAGGCATCCTGAGCGTCAATATCCACGCGTACAGCATCCGTAGCACCTATTGCTAGTGCTTTTCTGATTATAATATCATTAGAAGCTGGACCAACATTGATTACAGTAACAGAACCACCCATTTGCTCAGTGATTTCCAAAGCCCTTACCAATGCATACCATTCGTCATAGGGATTCATAATAAAGGTTACTCCATCGCTGTTGTATTCAGTATCATCTGACTTAAAGGATATTTTCGATGTTGTATCCGGTGTTTTACTTATACAAACTAAAATATTCATGTGTTGGAAAATTTTATTTTTTTAACAATATCTGTCGATACTTGTTTAATAATAATGAACTAAAAACAAAGTTTATCGAATTTATATCACAAAGGTACATTATTTTTGTTTGAAAATTAAACTCTAAGTAAAGTAAATATGCATACGGACAGATTAAAAATGTTGCAATCTTTATATTATGATGATCCTAAAGATAGTTTTGTAAGGTTTGCATTAGCCAAGGAATACGAAAAAATAAACGATTTTGACAATGCACTTCAGTATTATACATCTTTGAAAATGGATGATCCGGATTATGTCGGGCTTTACTATCATCTTGCAAAGTTGCTCGAAACATTAGAAAAAAATGAATCAGCTCTGGCAATTTATGATGAAGGTATTGCTATAGCAAAAAAAATAAAAGATTTTCATGCTTTGTCCGAATTGAACAATGCAAAAACAAATCTCGAAATGGAATTGTAACGCATATAAATAAAATAATTGAGCGATAATATCATACAACGATGCCGGTAATTATAAAAAACCCAAAAGTAAGTATTGAGCCTTCCATTTTGGAATCGTTAGAAACCTACGTTGCGGAGGAAGGGCAGGTAATAATCCATGGTTTATGCTTTGGTGGTTCAAACGGTAATGCCGTTAGAGTTTGGCCGACGACATATCTATATGACAGAGATTCACCTCACCGAAGTAATTTGCTTCACATCGAAAAAATAAGTGCATTTCCAACTTGGACACGGATTAACCCCGGATCAATTTTTACATTTACCCTTATTTTTAGTGCTTTACCTACAACATGTACGGTTTTTGACCTCAAGGAGGTTATTCCTGCTTTAGGTGGTTTTTATGTTCCTGGCATTTTCAGAAATAAGCAGGATGTATATTTTCTTGAATTTTAAAATTATTTTCAATCTATTGATTATCATGAGGAATGCAGTATTTGCTTTTATAGTTTTTTTATTTTTAGCGTCTTGCAAAAATAAAGATGAAATGAATCCTATTGTAAATCAAACAGAGATCGCATTTACACTCGATCAGGATAATAAACTGGAGATCCTTAGTGAATTTGAACGTTTTGAGGATGCATACGTTTTACCATGGTCACAATTACTTAATCTTCAGTTTGAAGAAATATTTGTTGATTCATTAGGAATTGAAGCTGAATTACCTATTTTTAATGATACACTCAAGGCTTTGGACGGACAAATGGTACTCATAGAAGGATTTTTTATTCCTGTTAGCGAAACTGGTGATGAAAATATTGTTATTCTTTCAGCGTATCCCTATGCACAGTGTTTTTTCTGTGGAAAAGCAGGTATAGAATCCATCATTGATGTAATTAAACCCCAAAATTTACCATCCATAAAATTAGATGATAAAATCAAACTTAAGGGTAGATTAGAATTAAATCACCACAATTTTGATTATCTGGTGTATATACTCAATGATGCTGTGTACATCAAGTAAATTGAGTAATGTTTATAAATTGGCTAAACAAGCTTTTAAGCTTGTAAACCAATGAGGAATTTCAATATTAAATTGATTTTTTATTTTTCTTTTAGACAGGACAGACCATTGCGGTCTAACTGCTGCAGTTGAGTATTCTTTGGTACATAAAGGGAATACGTCACAAGGAAGATGTTTGAGCTTCATAATAGCTGTGGCTATATCATACCAGGTTATTATACCCTCATTTGCATAATTGTAGGTATCATTAAATGCCGGTAATAAGTCCGGATTTGATGATACTTTTTCTAGGATTAGCATTACAGTATTGGCTAAATCATAAGCATAGGTAATCGAGCCATATTGATCATTTACAACGTTAATACATGGCTTTTCATTACCTAGTTTAATCATGGTCTTAACAAAGTTATGACCAAATGGTGACACGACCCATGAAGTGCGAATAATTAAAGAGGGTACAGCTGAATTACGAATTATCTTTTCACCTTCATATTTTGAACGTGCATACACACTTTGTGGATTGGGATTATCTGATTCTTTAAGTGGAAAACCATTATATTGATGATACAAGTAATCAGATGAAAAATGAACCAATCTCATTTCAGTATCGCGCATGATCTCAGTTAAATATTGGCAAGCCATTGCATTAACAGCCATACATATAGCCGATTCAGATTCAGCCTGGTCTACTTTTGTATAGGCAGCACAATTGATAACATATTTATAATCAACACCTAAAAGTGTTTTAGCTAAAGCGTTTTTGTCAAGGATATCTAAACGATCTCTATCGAAGAAATCAAAAGAATAAGCAGAATATTGATTGGCAATTTGCTTAAAAGATTGTCCCACCTGACCTTGACTTCCTAAAACAGCTATTTTGACTTGACGCATTGAACCTTTAGCTTATTTAAATGGTATATGATTGGTCAAAAGAGGCTGCATTTTATCTTTTTCTGAAACGATTAAATGTGCTTCAGGGATCAACCAATCAATTTGTAGTTTAGGATCGTTATATAACAAACCTCCTTCTGCTAATTGATGATAATGATTATCGCATTTGTATGCTACGATGGCAGTTTGAGAGAGTACAACATAGCCATGTGCAAAGCCATGAGGTACGAAAAGTTGCAATTTTTCCTGTTCATCCAAAATTACGGACATATACTTTCCAAAAGTTATTGAATCAGGTCTAATATCTACAATAACATCTAATATTTTGCCTGAAATACAGCGTACTAATTTAGATTGAGCGTAAGGTGGCAACTGATAGTGAAGACCACGCAATACTCCATATGTTGACTGCGCCTCATTATCCTGAACAAAATGAATAGAAATTAATGCTTCAGGCAGTGTCGCTGAATTAAAAGTTTCTGTAAAATAACCACGTTCATCACGCCAAACCTTAGGGCGAAATATCCAAACCCCATCTAGGTTACCTTTTTCCCAACTCATGTTAAAGTTTACTTATCTCTGAAATAAACACTTATGGAAACACCTGTTAGATTATAATGTTTTCGCAATTGATTTTCAATAAAATTGCGATAACTTTGTTTAATCTGTTCAGGATAATTACAATAAAAAACGAAAGAAGGGTAGTACACAGGAAGCTGTGTGACATACTTTATTTTAATAATTTTACCTCTGAATGTCGGTGGTGGATTCCTTTCGATGATATCGAGCATTAAATCGTTCAATGCCGAAGTTTTAATCCTTTGTTTTCTGTTCGCATCAACTTCAAGTGCTGTTTCAATCGTCTTAAAAATTCTTTGTTTTTCTAAAACAGAAGTAAACAAAATTGGAACATCGTTAAATGGTGCCATTTTTTCTTTGAGTCTTTGCTCAAAATCTCTAGCGGTATTCGTTTCCTTTTCAATCAAATCCCATTTATTAACAACGATAACGAGACCTTTTTTTCTTTTTTGAATCAGCCCTATAATATTTAAATCCTGCGATTCCAATCCTGCAGTAGCATCTAACATCAAAATACAAACATCTGCTTCTTCAATAGCCTTGATAGCTCTAAGCACTGAATAGAACTCTAGATCTTCATGCACTCGGGCTTTCTTACGAATTCCAGCGGTATCAATTAAATAAAATTGCTTATCAAATTTATTGTAAAGGGTAAATATTGCATCTCTTGTTGTACCTGCTATATCAGTAACGATATTGCGTTCTTCTCCCATTAGTGCATTGATCATAGACGATTTCCCTACATTTGGCTGACCTACGATCGCAATTTTAGGGATATCTGGATTAATTTGATTTGAATCATCGTCATCTGGTAACATTTCTGCTACTACATCTAATATTTCACCGGTACCACTTCCTGAAATTGAGGAAAGGAAAAAAGTATTGTCAAAGCCTAAACTCCAAAACTCATTAGCACTAAGTTGGCGTGTTGCATTATCCACTTTATTAACAGCAAGTAGGACTTTCTTTGGACTTTTACGCAACATCCTAGCTATTTCTTCATCTAAATCCGTTATGCCTGTCGATACATCTGTTAAAAAAACAATAATAGATGCTTCATCAATTGCAATTTGCACTTGTCGTCTTATTTCAGCTTCAAATATATCTGATGAGCCTTTGACAAATCCGCCTGTATCAACAACGGTAAAGTTTTTGCCGTTCCAATTTGAAAAGCCATAAATTCTATCTCTGGTCACGCCACTGACATCGTCAATTATGGCTTTTCGCTCACCAATTAATCTATTAAAAAGGGTAGATTTTCCTACGTTTGGCCGTCCTACGATGGCTACTACTTGTGACATAATTATAATATACTTAGACGCAAAGTTAACAAAAATTGTTGGTTATAGCGCTACAATCTATTACTATTTAATAATTTTGAGATTTCATTAAGGATTAAATCATATATTTTTTGCGATTTGAAGTTCTACAATTTGTATTCCTTTGCTTATATACAAATTCAAATCACTACCTTAAATAATTAGAAAACTTAATAGAGTTTACTTTCAATAAATATGTGAAATTTAAAGTTCTATTTAAATGGATTTTTAAATGCCGGATTTTTGATAAATGTGGTATCTTCAAATGTATTTATAAAAGCAATTAACGCATTTCTAAAAAATGGTGAAATCGGTGCATTTTGAAGATTTCTATCGCGATTAGGTGCATTTTTAACACCGCCTCCATAATGATCAAAAACCTCGTCAAGCGTTTTAAAACGTCCGTCGTGCATATACGGTGCACCATATTTGATATTACGCAATGATGGGGCTTTAAATTTTCCATTATCAACTGGGCTTAAAGTTACTTCACCTCTACCAAAATCTTTAAAGTCGTAAAAAGTGGAGGCATAATCCAAACCATTATTGAAGAAATCGTCAGAAGTCATCAATGGTGTATTATGGCAATGTCCACATTCCATATCAGGTAGATCCGGATCATCATCAAAGTACAAACCTTGTCCAATAAGTTCTATATCAGAAAAAAAATCTTTTCCTTCTTGGATTCTATCGTATTTGGAATCTTTGGAGATCAAGGTTCGTTGAAATTGTGCAATTGCCTTAGCTGCTAGTTCTTTAGTAATTTCATTACGGTCATTAATGCCAAATGCAGCTCTAAACATTTCTGGATATTTTGAATGATTTTTTAGCTTTTCTACAAGATTTACCCAAGTGTTATGAAGTTCTATAGGATCTTCAACAGGAAGTAGGGCTTGATCTTCAAGTGTTTTTGCTCTTCCATCCCAAAATAAACCGGATTTTGTAAAGCCAATATTAATCAGACTCATACTTTTTCTACGTCCTCCTATTCCATCAATTCCCGTACTAAACGGTTTGCCATCTGTAAAATTAAATTCCTGTATATGACATGATCCGCATGACATCGTACTATCACGCGATAGGATCGGATCGTAAAACAAGTGTCGGCCTAATTCGATACCTTGTGTAGTCAATGGATTGTCCTCAGGTATGTACATTTGTGGAAAATGCTTGGGAATTTCCAGTGTATAAGTTGTCGGTTTATATGGTAAATACGCTAAATCACCTTTTACAACATCTTCATTATCACAAGCAAAAAGTAAAAGAAATATTGAAAGAATCGCTAATGTTGTTATCTTGATTTTCATATTTGACGAAAACTTGTCTTAAATTCAAAATCATAACGTTTTACTCCAAAAAAAGATTACATAAGTCTCTTGATTTTAAACAATTTAGTTCAAAACTATTGAAATTAAACCCATAATATTAATGTACAGTAATCAAAAGCGGTAAATTGTTTGCTAATTTAGTTTTAATGCTTTCATATGGCAATGTCAGATCAACATCTTCTAACATTTTTTTATAATCAATCTTTATTTTCCCGACAATGGCTTGACCGGGTTTAGTCATATTTAAAGAATCAATGATCGTATATGGATATTGAAATGTTGGAGGAAGGAAAACCGTAAATGTCGTATCTTGCATGGACAAATATTTAATCTTTAGAGCAGCACCGGCCAATTCTGCTGATGCATCATTAAGTCGCCCTAGATTTGTAAGGACATGTCCATTGGGTAAATTTAAATCATAATTTAAAAAAGGAGGTGTAATTCCTAACACAAATTGTAGGCTGTCAAATTTTCCATAAGTTCTAATAGTCCCAATATTTACATTTGCATCCATGTCTGACACGATTTTAATATCATCCGGAATGATTTCGTTTGTCATTGTATTTTGAATGACTTCTCTAACAATAAGCTCATTTCCGGCTTGAAATATTCTAAAATTTGACAAATAATATCGAAATCCCAAAATGACATAATGCTGTCCAAATTGATTTTCTAGTGTATCACCTTGGAAATAAAGGCTGTCTCCTACAAACCGCTCTTGAAAAAGCTGGAGCGCTGGATATTGACAGCACATTTCGCATTTTTCATCAGCATTTACTTCATAATTGGTTGCATATATGTCCAGACAACCTTCATTTCTAGAATAACAGCCGAAAACTGACCAAATGAAAGTAAGCAAAACAGTACATCTTAAAAGGTTATTTAGCATTAATTTCGTTGTTGATTTTTGTAATAATTTGTTTGACCTGCGCAGAAAAATCCTTTTCCATCATCCAATGAAAATAACTAGGTTCGATTTTAAAAACTTCTTTCACTTCTCTGCCGCTATATTTTCCAAAATTAAAAACAACTTCTGATTTACTATTAAATTTTAAACGCTGAGTTATGTCGATTGCTGAATCATCTTTAATAAAACTAGCGATTTGTTTAATATCATTTTGA
Organism: Portibacter sp.; assembly: GCA_040391315.1. Lineage (GTDB taxonomy): Bacteria > Bacteroidota > Bacteroidia > Chitinophagales > Saprospiraceae > OLB9. The sequence continues at coordinate 26,849 of JBEBYC010000023.1, forward strand.
ATTGGTGCTGGTGTTACATTGCCATCGCCATCTACATAGTCCACATCATTATACTTATTGATTTGACCTTTAAAAACTTCAACTGTTGCTCGTACATCAACAAGTGCATCGTGTGCATCTTCCAAATCCTTATCACAATAAAATTTATATGCAGCTTTCAATGTTCGAGGTTCCATTTTATAAAAAATCTTCTGAACATCGATTAGACGCTTATGTGAAATATCAAAATCAATGCCGATTCTATGAAACTCTTCTATCAACATCGGTATATCAAATCTATCAGAGTTATACCCGGCTAAGTCGGCATTTCCAATAAAATCAAATATCTTTTGACCTACTTTTTGAAATGTGGGTTTGTTACGAACATCTTCGTTGCTTATACCATGAATCTTATAAGCTTCTTCTGAAATAGGCACTCCCGGATTAATTAGCATAGAGAGCTCTAATGGTTCACCTCCTGACTTCAAATATTTTATTAGGGCTATTTGGATGATTCTATCTTTAATGATATTTAGTCCAGTAGATTCTATATCAAAAAAAACGATATCTCTTTCTAGATTAAATTGCGTTTCTGTCATACTAATTATTTTTGGTCATTATTAAGATAATATTTTGAAAATCCAGGGCTCGCTTTAAATTCATATACACCATCGTCATCACTATCATATATAAAACAAGCTTCCACACCTTTTAATTGTTCTGTCAGTGATAAAGATTTATCTAAACCTAGTACCATAAATGCAGTTGCAAAGGCATCAGCAGTTATACATTCGTCTGATATGACCGTAACGCTTAAAATGTCCGTAGGATGAGAAATACCTGTAAATGGACTAATTATATGAGAGTATTTTTGACCATTCACTTCATACATCTTTTGATAATTTCCATTTGTAACCATTGATTTATTAGAAATCTGTAAAGGTAGATTAGCCTTCTTTGCTGCATTATCCGGTTCAGGACGTTCTATATCAATGACCCAGAATTTTGATTGTGCATCTTTGCCTAAGGCTCGATATAGTGAACCAACATTGATCATATAGTCTTTAATTTTTCTATTTTCAAAGTATGCAGCCATCATATCAATGGCATAACCAAATGATACAGCATTAAAATTTAACATTACGCCTTTAGTTGGTTTTGTTATACATATATTCCCTTCATCCTGATGCAATAATTTAATATGATCAAACAAGACAAGCTTGTTCAACGCATTTATAACTACGGTGTCTTCCTTTTTTAATGGTTTGATTTCTTCACCACTAAAGCCATAATATTCTATAAGCGGGTGAACAGCAGGATTAAAAGCACCTTGTGAAAGATTGTATATTTCAACAGCTTTTAGAAAAATGGGTTCAAAATATGGATCTTCATTTTTACTATAACAAAATAAAGAATCTGCACGATTGTATCTAGATAATGTACTTTCTTTCAATGATAAAGACATAGACATTTCTATGCGCTGAAAAATCGAATCTATTGTTTGCTTTATTGAAAATGTATCCGTTGATTTAACTTCAATATAATAATCACTGCCCAAGGCCTTACCTTTTATTATGGTGTATTCTGAAGCACTTTCATTTTTACAACCAAAAACTAAAATCAATAGAAAAAACGTAGCTATTTTAAGTAAAAACAAAAATAGTTGATTTGACTGAAACATGTTTTTAAAAACTTCGATTAAGCGAATTTTATATTTGTAAACTGCAAAGATAATATTTATTAGCATGTTGACTGCATATAAACTCATGTTATAAGCATTACTTTTAATCTGATTTTAGCATTTACATTATGATCATTTATACTATAATCAATAAAAAGCTTTGGACATGAACCATCTTATTCGTTATAATGTTTACTTTATGATACGAATATTCAATCATTATAAAAATATATATATTATGTCATTTGAACTTCCTACATTAGGATATGCATACGATGCTTTAGAACCACATTTTGATGCGCGTACTATGGAAATCCATCACACTAAACACCATCAGGCATATGTTAATAACTTAAATAATGCAATTAAAGATACTAATCTCGAAGGCAAATCCATCGAAGATATCTTAATCAATTTAGATATGAACAATATGGCTGTACGTAATAATGGTGGTGGACATTACAATCACTCATTATTTTGGAAGATAGTTGCTCCTGAAAACAAAGGAAGACTTTCTGGTGCATTATTAGATGCGATCAATGCAGCATTTGGCAGTAAAGAAGCCTTCCAAGAAAAGTTTGCTGCTGCTGCTATGACGCGTTTTGGATCAGGATGGGCATGGCTTTGTGCACAAAAAGATGGAAAAGTTGAAATTTGCAGTACACCGAATCAAGATAATCCATTGATGCCGGGTACAGGAAATTGTGGAACACCGATTATGGGACTTGATGTTTGGGAACATGCATATTATTTACATTTTCAAAATAGAAGAAACGATTATATAGCTGCATTTTGGAATGTATTAAATTGGAACGAAGTAGAAGCAAATTATGTTGCAGCTATTAAATAATTACTAGCAATTAGTAATTTATATTTAAAATTTTAAGACATTTAAATTAATTTATTAATCGTCATGGTTAATTACGAAAGTATTTTCCTGGCGATTTTTTTTATTATTCATATTAAACTTACTTATTTAAAAATTCAATTAAATAATTAAAATTACTAATATGATTAATTCACAATCAACATTTTATAAAACAATCATATAAAATGCGTTAATAATAAATACAAATAATATTAATTTTGCACCTTACTTTTCATTTTTTCAAAATCAAATATGTTGTCAAAATCAGAAATTTTCGGATTTCAGCCATCTGAAAAATTTAAAAAACCGGTAGCTTACTTCTCAATGGAGTTTGCTGTCGATCAATCGCTTAAGATATACAGTGGAGGATTGGGCTTCCTTGCAGGATCTCATATGAAAAGTGCTTATACGCTCAAACAAAATTTAGTAGGTATAGGCATGTTGTGGAAATATGGGTATTATGACCAGGTCAGAGAAATTGATGGTACCATGAAAGTAGCCTATATACAAAAGCGATATTTTTTCCTGACAGATACAAAAATTGTATTTCCGGTAATCGTACATGGTGCGACGGTTTATGTAAAGGCATTATTACTAAAACCAGAAGTATTTAATACGGCCCCCATATTCTTATTGACAACAGATATCGAGCAAAATGACGCTTTATCTCGAACGATAACACACAATTTATACGATGCTAATGAATCCACAAGAATTGCTCAATCGATCGTTTTAGGTATAGGTGGTGCTAAATTGCTAGATATTTTAGAGATGACACCCGATATTTATCATCTAAATGAAGGTCATGCATTGCCATTGTGTTTTTACCTATACGCAAAATTTAAAGATAAGGAAGAAGTACGTCGACATTTAGTATTTACTACACACACTCCCGAAGAAGCTGGAAATGAATCCCACGACTTTAGTTTACTAAGTAAAATGTCTTTTTTTAATGGACTCGAAGATGAAGAAGTTAAATCAATAGTTTCGATAGAAAAAGGTCGGCTAAATTATACCCTTACAGCCTTACAATTTGCAAAGATTGCAAATGGTGTTTCAAAATTACATGGCAAAGTTTCTCGTGAGATGTGGGCAGGTTATAATGAAATTTGTGAAATAACTCATATAACCAATAGTCAGAATAAAAATTATTGGAAAGATAACAAACTTGAAGCATCACTTGAAAACAACGATGATATTGCATTGATTTTAAGAAAAAAAGAACTAAAACGAGCACTTTTCAAAATCGTAGCTGACCAAACGGGTAAATTATTTGATGAGCATGTCCTGACTATTGTTTGGGCGAGAAGATTTGCAGGGTACAAACGTGCAGACCTGATTATGCGCGATATGAATCAATTTATTGCCATGATGGCCGACAAACATATGCCCATTCAAATGATATGGGCTGGAAAACCATATCCTTTAGACCATAATGCTATCATTACCTTTAATCAGATTTTTAAGAACACGCTGGATATGCCGAATGTAGCCGTGCTTACTGGTTACGAATTGGAGTTGTCAGCAGCATTAAAACGAGGATCAGATCTGTGGCTTAACAATCCGAGACTATTTAGAGAAGCATCTGGTACAAGTGGAATGACGGCTTCAATGAATGGCTCAGTAAATTTTTCAATCCCTGACGGATGGATTCCAGAATTTGCTAAACATGGGCATAATTCATTTTTAATCGAACCAGCGGATAGAAGCTTGCCAATAGATCAACAGGATGATATTGAAGCAAACAATATATACAAAGTGCTAAAGCATGAGATTCTTCCATTGTATTATAATGCACCTGAACATTGGATTCAGATCGTTAAAAACAGCATGCGTGAGATAATACCAGGTTTTTCATCAGATTATATGGCGCAAGCATATTATGAGCAGTTATTTATGCGGGAAGTAAAAAACCTTGCTTCAATTTAAAATTCATAAACTTTTTTGTACAAATTCTTGTTAAAAACATAATTTTAAAACAAATCAATAAGATTTTAATATGTCAAATGATATTGTAACAAACGCTTTACCGATTTCTTTTACCGAAAGTGCTATTGAGCAACTTAAAAGGATTTTTCAAGACGAAAATCTTGGCGAAGAACACGGACTACGCCTTGGTGTTAAAGGTGGTGGATGTTCAGGTTTTAGTTATTTGATGGGCTTTGATCTTCAAAATGAAAAAGATGAAGTTTATCAGATTGGTGGGATCAAAGTCTTTATGGAAAAGTCTCATTCCATTTATATAAATGGAATGGAAATTGATTGGAAAGACGATTTAGAAAACCGTGGTTTTATCTTTACAAATCCAAATGCAAAAGAAACCTGTGGTTGCGGAACATCTTTTTCTGCGTAAACTTTTGCATGCACACTTATGAATGAACATTTAGATCCCACTCAAGCACATTTCAAACCTGAAGACAAACAGGTTGAAAAAGCACTCCGTCCCAAGGAGTTACTAGAGTTTCATGGGCAACCAAAGATAGTGGAGAATCTAGGAATTTTTATAAAAGCAACAAAACTCAGGGGAGAAGCCCTTGATCATGTACTATTACACGGTCCTCCTGGTTTAGGTAAAACGACATTGTCCCATATTATTGCCCACGAATTAGAAAGCAATATGAAGTTCTCATCGGGTCCAGTATTAGAAAAACCAGGAGATTTAGCTGGATTGTTAACCAGTCTTGAAGAAAATGATGTACTATTTATTGATGAAATCCACAGACTCAATAACGTAGTTGAAGAATATTTATATTCAGCAATGGAAGATTATCGGATTGACATCATGATTGATTCAGGTCCTAATGCCAGAAGCATTCAGATTAATTTGAATCCCTTCACATTAGTTGGCGCAACGACTCGTATGGGGTTACTTACTGCACCAATGCGTGCACGATTTGGCATTACTTTTTTACTTGATTATTACGATATCAACACTTTAAAAAAGATTCTTTTCAGGAGTGCAGAAATTTTAGGCGTACACATCAGTGAAGAAGGTGCTTTTGAAATTGCACGAAGGAGTAGGGGAACACCTCGTATCGCCAATGCGCTTCTTCGAAGAATAAGAGATTTTGCACAAATCAAAGGCGATGGCAATATTGATAAAGAAATCGCTGCATTTGGTTTAGATGCCCTCAATGTAGATGAAAGTGGCTTGGATGAGATGGATAATCGCATTTTAAGCACGATCATTGAAAAATTCAAAGGAGGCCCGGTTGGTATAAGTACCATCGCCACTGCAGTCGGCGAAGAAGCTGGAACGATTGAAGAAGTTCATGAGCCATTTCTTATCATGGAAGGTTATATCCAACGTACACCTCGTGGAAGGGAAGCGACGCCTAAAGCTTATAGGCATATTGGCAAAGTTCCACCAAGTACAATGGGAACGTTATTTTCATAATATTTAATGTTCATCCTTTTTTTGAACATTTATAATCTAGGCAGTAAATTTATATCCAACACTTCGAATAGAGTGAAAATGTTTAGGATTACGAGGATCTTCTTCAAAATATTTGCGTAAAGCTAAGATAAAATTGTCAATTGTCCTTGTAGAAGGATATACATCATATCCCCATACAGCTTGTAATATTTGATTTCTGGATACAACTTCATTTTGACGCTCTATCAGCAACTTTACTAACAAAGCTTCTTTATTCGTTAGTTGGAAAACGCCTTGTTGCCCAACAGCCTCATATGTAACAAAATTGATTGAATTCTTTCCGAAAGTAAATGTTTCTAAAGATTTAGCTTCTTCATCGCTGTATCGCTTAAGTAATTTGGCTATTCTTAATAGCAATTCTTCAAGATTAAAAGGTTTGGTCAGATAATCGTCAGCCCCTAATTTAAGTCCAGTAATGCGGTCTTGTGAGGTATCTTTAGCTGAAACGATAATGATGCCCACTTTTGAATTTCTAAGTCTGACTTGTTCGCAAATTTGGAAACCATCAAGCTCCGGCAACATCACATCCAAAATGATTAAGTCAAAATGTTGATTTTGGGCGATTTCAAGTGCTTTCATTCCATTATCAGCAGTAACTACTTCATAACCTTCCATCACAAGGTTCATGTTTATGATTTTCCTAATTTCCTCTTCGTCTTCTACTAATAATATCCGCATTCAATTATTAAAATTTGATTACAGCATTGGTAAAACAACCGTAAAGACGACACCACCTTCTGGATGATTCTCTACCTTTATTTTTCCTTTATGCGCTTTTATAATTTTGTTTGTTATATATAACCCAAGGCCAGTCCCTTTTGTTTTGCGTGTTTTTTCATTACCGACTCGATAAAATTGATTAAAAATCTTCTCTTTTTCTGCTTCAGGAATTCCAACACCATTATCTCTGATCATAATATAGCGTTGCTTATCAATAACTTTATGCCCGATGTCTATTTTTGAAAGTGCACTTCCATATTTAATGCCATTTTCTATTAAATTGGTAAAAACCGAATCAAGTGCTTCCTTATCACCTAAAATCCAAATCGGCTGATCATAAGTATAGGAAATGGTCGCATTTGGATTTTGAATTAATTGTCGTCCGATACATTGTCTAATTATTTGATTTATGTCGATATTTTCAAAGTTGTATTGATAATTCGTATCAAGCTTTGTTGCTAGCAAAAGATTATTGATAAGTTTTTCAAGTCTTTTGTTTTCAGATAATATACTTTGAAGCAAATTCGTTTGATCTTCAAAAGGAATTTTACGTTTTATGAGTGTTTCAGTGATTAATTGTACGGATGCTATCGGAGATTTTAGTTCATGCGTAATAGCCAGTAAGAAATTTTTCTGATTTTGCGTTTGTTCGACTTCCTTATTATGTGCTTTTTGAATCATCCACATACCGATAATCAAAGACATTCCAAATACAATTCCTTCACCGATAATCATAAGTCGAATCCTGTCATGATGAAATTTAGTTTTATCTATTGCAAACTGTAATTCGTCAGGATCTATGGTTAATTGTGGGTTATGTCTGTGTAATGCTATGTTTTTAAGATAGATTTCATTATTATTATTGGCTAATAATACTGTCCACCAGATTAATGCCAAAAGCATATATGTCATAACGCCATAAGAAAGAAACTTCATCAAAAATCAATCTATATGTTTTTAATAATCCGTGTAAAAATAGCGCTTGATGTTCAATTATTCTTGCAAATAACCATAAAATTATAACTTTGGCATAATTATTTCAGTATAGCACCTAACAGTTATATATTATTAAATGCAAAATCAGGTTTACACACGTTATCTATATCGTATTTTGATGGAGTATGGTAGTGTATTTATACCGGAAGTAGGACTTTTTAAGCTCAACTTACAAAGTGCGACCTTTCAACAGTATATGACTGTGTTATGTCCACCCAATACGAGTATCTCCTTTGATACTAACGGTTCGAGTTCCTTTTCTTTTGCCGATAGACTCTTTGATATTGGTATGGAAAAAACATTGGCTTTACATACACAATCTGCATTGGTGAGCGACTATAAACTTGCAGTAAATACAGGAAAACCATTTATTTTAACAGATTTCGGTCATATTGACAATGGTAATTTTACACCTCAAAATACAGCGTCATTTAATGTATATCATGGGCTTCAGGAAATTAAGGTGACACCGTTACCATCCGAAATACGCCATGACGAAAACTTTTTGTCCTCTATCCAGAAAAAAGGAAACGTAGAGAATCCTTCACTACTAAACAAATATTGGCTTCCTATTTTAGCGTTATTTATAGTTGCGAGCTCTATTATTTTCTGGTTTATGCGTTACGAATCAGGTTTTTCTACTTCTAAAATGTCCAACAATCAACCAAATCAAGAAATTTCTCAAATTGAAACAATGCCGGTTGAAGATACCATTAGCGATTATGAGGATATCGTAGATGTACCGTTTGAGGCACCTCAAGCTATTTCATTACAACAGGAACCACAAAATAAACAAGTAATTACAACTGAACCAGAAAAGCCTAAAACTAAGGTTACATCCAAAAAAGAAACGGTAAATACGCAATTAAAAGATAATGAATGCGTCATAATTGTAGGGGCATTTAAAAATCATAACAATGCAGCTAAACTCAAATCATTTATTCAGAAGAAAGGATATCTAACTTATGAAGCTAATAATGGCAATTTGAAAAGGGTAGGAATTAAATTTGATTGCAGTAAAACAGATGCAGAGAAATTCAAAGAAGAAATCCGTTCTAACATCAATAAAGATGCTTGGTTACTTGAAGAATAACGATCTGATTACATTTGAAACAAATTTAACCCACCGATCATAATCACCTATAAACAAACTTCTTATACAAACATTGATTTTTAAAAATGTTATTGATCAATTAAACATAGTAAATAAATATCCATTCTAAATATTTAAAAATATACATAAAAAGTAAGGAAATATTAAGATTATATATAAACATTATGCTATGTTATTTCCAAATCAAACTGAAGTAAACCTGATTTTTACAACAATCTGATAATATTCGTCGTTTATTATCTAATTTTTGAGCAAAAAAATGGAAGTAAGAGCGTCCCGATTATATATGTACTGTTTTTCATTATTAGCGATAATGCTTCTAATAGCTTGTCAACGCGATGATTACTATGAAGGAAGCGATGTCTCGATTTCATTTTCTCAAGACACATTACGTATAGACACCGTCTTTACGACAATAGGCTCTACCACTAGATTTTTGAAAGTTTATAATCATCAAAATCAACCGATATTAGCTGATTTTGCACTTGAAAATACAAATCATGCATACTTTCGTATCAATGTGGACGGAAGCAAAGGCCCTTTAATAAAAAATGTAGAAATCGGTACAAATGACAGTATTTATATCTTTGTAGAAGTAACCATAGACCCGGATCAACCTTTAAGTGTATCACCATTTATTATCGAAGACAAAATCAATGTATCAGTAAACGGTACAATATTCAAAATCACATTAGAAGCTTGGGGACAAAATGCCAATTATATCACTCCTTCTAATGGGAAAGGAAAATCCTACTTATATTCATGTGATTTTGATGCACATACATGGGATGACCCGAAACCCTACGTCATTTATGGAGTACTTTACATAGACAGTTGTACAATTATTTTGCCAGCCGGAACACAAATTTTTGTACATGGAGGAATCGTCCGTGATGCACAATCGGTATTTAACGATGGCCTCATTGTTTTCCTTAAAGATGGACATCTTGATGCGCGCGGCACACCTGAAAATCCAATAGTTTTTCAAGGTGACAGACTTGAATCTGCTTATAAGGATGTAAAATCACAATGGGCAGGAATATTATTTTGGCAGGAATCAAAAAAAAATAAAATGGTTTCCACGATTATCAAAAATGCAATAACGGGGATCCGTACGGATTCGTTGTCTGAGTTAAGTATGCATGGCTGCAAAATATATAATACAGGCGGTCCGGGAATGATAGCCAGATATTCAAAACTTTATGCAGAAAATTGCTTATTTTATGGAAGTAGTACTTATGGACTTCAACTAATTTATGGTGGCCAATATACATTTAATTACTGTACAATAGCTAGTTATGAAGGAAATAATGAAGCGGTCATCCTGACAGATTATTATACAACAGACCCTTTTGATCCTTCGGCATATCGTACAAAACCACTAAAAAGTAATTTTACAAACTGTATACTGACTGGCAATGATGAAGACGAAATCGGTTTAATTAACTGGTCAGGAGATAAAGCAAATTTTGATTACAGTTTTACGAATTGTGCTTTCCGCGTTAAAGATTTATTAAACCCAAAAAATGAACCAGATTTCTTTGAACATTGCACAAATTATATCAGTTTGAATGGTCGTGAGAAGTTATTTGTCAATTTTCGAAATGATGATTACAAGCCGGATTCAGCCGCAGTGATTTTGAATAAAGGGATTTATCTTCAAAATACTCATACTGATATAGAAGGGAAATCAAGAAAATTAACACCCGACATTGGCTGTTACGAGTTGTAAACCAAACAACCTATTGGTTTATATATCTTTTTCATTAATTGCAAAACCAAAACAACATAAAATTATGAAATTCAGAATATTAACACTTTTTATTTTAAGTATTTTTTACATTAATTTATCCGCACAAGGATATCTAAAAGAGAATTCATTTGACTTTGGGAAAATTGTCAATCCCGAAATATTACCTATGCCTAATCTTGTTAGTATTTTGGATCAATCAATGCTAGCACAAGCTCTAAATATCGATGCCAAGAATATTTCCTTTAAAAATCCAAAATCTACACCAACGCAAAAAATCAAATCCATGTTTTACACCATAAGAGAAGGTGAAGATTTGATGAATGGAGTACTTTTTCAAGTAAGTACGAATCCGGTTTATATAGAAGCACCAGATTATATTTCATTTTCATTAGATAATAAGCTGACACAAGGTGAAGTGGTTTCTTCTACGAACTCTAAAATACTTTATAAAGAAGAATATGCCGGTAAGGTTCGTTTTGTTTACAGCTTTGAATTAGGTCAGGTATATTGGAATATAGGCAATAACTATCTATTTATGCTTGGATTCAACGGGCCGATAACTTCAGAAGCACATTTAATATCTGTTGCAAAAACACTCATTCCGGAAATTAACAAAAATATGCTTGCTAAACTTCTCGAATAATTTAGAATAGATACAAAAAATCATATATAAATTTTATTTTATATTTACTTCGCTTATCTTTACGTCGAATTTTTATTTGAAGTTAAATATTAAATTAGAATTTTATGATTTTAGGTATTGGATCTAGAGTAAAGCATCCTGCATTTGGTGATGGGGTAGTGATTGGTGCAGAAGTAGCAGCATACCAAGTTTGTTTTATCACTTACGGTATAAGGATAGTATCTAAAGATTACAAAGCTTGGGAGATTATCGAACAAATTGAAGCGAATGATAAAGTTACATTTTCCGAAGCAGAACAATCTCTTATAAAAATCCTCAAAGCTTGGTCAGACATTTCAGAAGTTGTTCCTTTGGGTGATAAATGGATAAATGGTACTATGATTTTAAAACCTGGAGAAGAAGGATTAAAATCAAAAGAAGTGCCAATTGATGCATTCTTTCATAAGATCGTGATGGTTCGTGATCGCTTACGAGTAATGGAACAGCTGATCAATGCCTCAAAACTAACAGACGAAGAGAAAGTCAATTTACAACAATATATTACAAGAATTTATGGAAGTCTTACCACTTTCAATATCCTTTTTAAAAATAAAGAAGATTACTTTGTAGGAGAAAAAGGAACCGAATAGTCGCAATATTATATAAACAATTTGATGTATATCCGTGTCTATATACAAATAACCGCTCAGTTTACATATGAAATATTTACCTTTTTTGATTTTATTAACTTTTACCGGATGTCTATCTCCAATTCAAACTTTTGAAAAGTTACCACCCGGAATTTGGCGCGGAGTTTTTCTTTTGGATAGGACTCCGATTGTTAAATATGGGGATGACCGTGATATCGTAAAAAAGTTTGATATAGATAGTGAAGTGCCATTTAATTTTGAAGTTATCTATGATGATGATTCCACATTTCACATTATAATTCATAATGATACCGAACGAATAAAAGTCACTGACATCAAATTTAATCGGGACAATGCTACAGCTAAAGATACGATTCAAATCAACTTTCCAAACTATGATACCCAGATAAAGGCCATCTATGAAGATGGTATCTTAGAAGGCGACTGGATCGTCAATTACAAAGATGGTTATAGAATCCCATTTAAGGCTGTTCATGGTAAAGCGGATCGTTTCGAATGGACAAATCAAAGTGAATTAGGTAATGTTGATGGCAAGTGGCGATGTATATTTGGAGACAAACCGGAGGATCAATATCCAGCTATAGGCATTTTTAAACAAGTAAAGGATCGCGTTACAGGAACTTTTCAAACAGAGACAGGTGATTTTCGATTCCTAGAAGGGAAAATGTTAGGTGATAAACTTTATTTATCTTCTTATGACGGTTCTCATGTATTTCTATTTATTGGAAAATTAATGCCCAACGGAACATTAAGCGGTACTTTCAGATCAGGAAGCCAGTTTATTGAAAGTTGGGAAGCTTTCAGAGATGAAAATGCATCACTTAGCGACCCGTACGAAATAACAAAAGTAAAAGAGCCTAAATTGAAGTTTTCATTTATGGATACAGACGGTAATCAGGTTAGCATTGATGACCCAAAATATCAAAATAAAATCAAGATTGTGCAAATTATGGGCACCTGGTGTCCAAATTGTATGGATGAAACCGTCTTTTTAAAAGATTACTTTTCTAAAAACAAATCAGATGATGTTGCATTGTTTAGTATAGGATTTGAGCGTTATAAAGATACCGTAAAATCAATCTCAGTATTAAAACGATATAAAGATAATATGCATATTCAATATCCGGTTTTATTTGGTGGTTATTATAGTAAAACAGAGGCTTCTGACCAATTTCCGCAATTGAGTGGTATTTCGTCCTATCCAACACTGATAATTACAGACAAAAACAATCAAATCATTGCAGTGCATACCGGTTTTAATGGACCGGCAACGCCTGAATATACTGATTTTAAGGAAGCATTTACAGCGCTTATTGCAAAAGCAAAAAACAATCATTAATCATTTCAATTTGGATCAAAAATGAAAAATCTTTCTAGAAAAATAGTGATGATTACAGGAGCTACATCCGGTATTGGTATGGCAACGGCTAAAACACTTGCAAAACAGGGTTATAACCTTATCATCACAGGACGGAGACAGGAAAAACTTAATGAAATCGAACAAAAATTAAGTAGCAAATACGGTGTAGAAATAAAAACTATGTGCTTCGATATAAGAAATAATGAAGCGGTCGTCAAAGCATTTAATTTATTAGACAATAAATGGAACAACATTGATATACTTGTCAATAATGCTGGTTTAGCTAAAGGTTTTACACCAATACATGAAGGAAAATTGGAGGATTGGGAAACCATGATCGATACCAATATCAAAGGACTGCTTTTCATCACAAGGCTCGTCACACCTAACATGGTTAAAAAACGTCAAGGACAAATTATTAATGTTTGTTCGACAGCAGGACACGACGTTTATCCAAATGGCAATGTTTATTCCGCTACAAAATTTGCAGTAGATGCCTTAACTAATTCCATGCGATTGGATCTATATAAACACAATATCAGAATAGGGCAGGTGTCACCCGGACATGTTGAAGAAACCGAATTTGCTTTGGTACGTTTTGATGGCGATCAAGAAAGCGCTAAAATTTATGAAGATTTTACACCTTTAAAAGCTAAAGACGTCGCAAATGCAATTCATTTTATGATTTCACAACCAAAACATGTTAACATACAGCATATATTGCTAATGGGTACGCAGCAGGCTGGCAGCAATTTTATTGACAGAAGTGGTCGCTTAGACGAGTAATCCTAGCAGAACTTAGAAAAATTAACTTTTTTAATTTACTTTTTTTCTTATTTTTGTAACTATTTGCTTCTATTTAGCATTAATAGAATGATATTTTTAACTCAAAAATTAAATTTTTAATGAAAAATCTTTTATCGTTTATCGCTGCATTCATTTTTATATCAGCAAATTATGTTCTTACAGCTCAAACTATACTAACTAAAGGTACCATCACTATGGAAATTACAGATGTTAAATCTGATGATCCACAAATGGAAATGGGACTTGCCGCTTTAAGAGGCTCACAAACAGAACTCATTTTTAATGAAAACCAATACATCACAAATATGAATATGATGGGTGGAATGGTTAGTATCAAAAACGTGGTTAGTAAAAAAGAAAATAAAATGAATATGCTCATGGATGCTATGGGCCAAAAAATATGGGTTGAATCTGATTTAGATAAAATTCAAACTGCAACTGAAAAAGAGATTGCATCTAAAAGCATCATTAGTTATGACAAAAATGACACAAAAGAAATTTTAGGTTACAAATGTTATAAAATGACTTTATCAAATCCTGAAATGGAAGGTATGAAATTATCAGGTTATATCACACCTGAAATTAAAGCAGATGGCAATATTAGAGGCTTTGAAGGAGTAACATTTGAAGGTTATCCTTTGGAATATACATTAGAAAATGTCAGTCCGGCTTTCTTAATGACAACTACAGCTGTTAAAATCAAAGATACTGCCGATGAAAATCAATTTAAAATTGACACTAAAGGATATAAAAAGATGACAATGGAAGAATTCCAAAAATCTATGGGTGGCATGGGTGGATTCTAATCCAGAGTTTATCTTTTTTCCAATCTCACTAAGTTAAAGGAAATGCAACAAATTGTTTGTTGTGTTTCCTTTTTAATTTAAAATAAATTAAAAAATTCTTTTTAAGTTTGACAACTATATATTATGTATAACAGCCTTTAGCATAAAATTCAAGGATATAAGGGTAGGGGAAGTGAACTATATTATGAATAGGTTGGATTGCTATTAGATTTTAATTTAGATAAAAGCAAATTAGAAATTTAATCCACTTATTTAGATCATGCATTGAATTTCTTTATATACTATTATATAATTAAGTGCTATATTATTTGCATTTTTCGCCAATCGAATCTATATATAGGAATGATTCACTCCAAAAGCCAACCTTACTATTTTTAGCATCTACTTCTAATTGGCAATATACTTTGCTTATTGAATATTTTTTAAAATGCCTCGCCAAACCGGATTTTACTAATTCTTGATTCAGAATCCGACCGTCTTCTAATATAACCTCTGCCAAAAGTCTTCCAAATCGATCTGATATATTATTTTCATCAATGATTAATCTAACATATGCACCAAAACACGATTCAGAAACAAATTGTTTGGCTCTTTTCCAATAAGGCTTACCTTTTTCTGGACAATTTATATGTGACAATCTTACTCTAATTATTTGATTATCTACCAAAATATCTATTGTATCACCATCAATGATCTTAATTACTTTGTAAGCTTTATAATTTTCTGAAAGCAGCTTTTCTACAATAGAGTCTTGAAATGTAATGTACGTTTTATATTCATTGACTTCAGGAAACGCATTGATATTTGAAAAGTAAAATAAAATTAAAATCAGTTTTAAATATTTCATTGGTATTCAATTGTAGAATTATTTTCAATATAAATCATTCTTGAAATTCTTGACTAAAT
>JBEBYC010000024.1:0-42052 GCA_040391315.1 Portibacter sp.
AGTTATTGAATGATGAAATAAAGACAAGACAGAAAACCAATATAGTACAATCCAAAAAGTTTTCTGAAATGATAGAAAATGCAGTACGCAACTATCAAAACAACTTGATAACATCAGCACAAGTCATTGAAGAACTCATCAACCTTGCAAAAGAAATAAAAGAAGCAGACCGCAAAGGCGAAGATTTAGGACTTGATTTTAGAGAATTTGCCTTCTATTCAGCATTGGAAGTAAACGATAGTGCAGTAGCCGTTTTGGGAGATGAAATACTAAGACACATTGCAAGAGAATTAGTAGATACCATTCGCAAAAATAGCAGTATAGATTGGACAGTTAGAGAAAATGTACAAGCTAAAATGCGAATAGCAGTAAAGAAGATTTTGCGTAAACACGGCTACCCACCAGACTTAGAATTAAAAGCCACAGAAACGGTAATTGAGCAAGCTAAAATGATGGCAAGTGAGTTTTCAAAAACGAAGGAGTATAAAATTAATCCAAGCAGCGATATGTCAATAGCAGCTGAACCAAAAGATTAATTAAAAAAAAATATGGGAGATATAGTCCACAGCATAAACAACCAAATAGCAAAATTTAAAGAGCGAGAATTAGATTTGTCTTGTTATGATGAATCAAAGCTCAAAGAAATTCTACTTGATATAGGTTATTACAGATTAGGTTTTTATTGTCATTACTACTTTGACAAAAAGGCAAATAAGTTTTCAAAGGATATTAAAATCTCTGATATAATCAATCTGTATTACCTTGACATTGATTTAAAATACTTACTCTTAAAATATATAAATCGTATTGAAATAAACTTTAGAACAAAGCTTATTTATTATGTTTCAATGAAATATAAAGAAAATTCAAGATGGTATGTGGATGATACAATAATGGATACTGAAAGTGTTACAGTATTTAAAAGTAATGTTTACACTGAAAAATTTAAACAAGACAATCTTACATTAAAAAATCATCATACCAAATATCCTGAAGATAATTTTGCTCCTTGTTGGAAGGTTTTTGAATATTTAACTTTTGGTACAATCATTACAATATTTGGCAATATCAAAGACCAATCAGTTAAACAAATTATAGCAGATAAATATGGCATCAGAGATTTAAATAAGTTCTTTAGACTTTTACATACAGTTAGGCAAGTCAGAAATATTTGTGCTCATAGTGGCGTGTTATTTGATTATACCTTACCATTAAGCGTTAATTCAATACCGCAGATAACATACAACAAAGGAGATAGAAATTCATTAGATGCTTCAATTAAAGTGATAGGCTTTTTCATTCAAACCATTTCTCAAAACAGGTTCAATGATTTCCAAATTGACATAAAAACCTTTTTTGACGAACGTATGAAAGACCCTGTTTTAGAATCAGTTATAAGACAACACATAAAATATTTAGAATAAGTGATACAACATTTGCATAATAATTGTATCTTTGTACCATCAAAGTGCCTCTATTGACGTTTGCTCTTTAGGTGCACTCTAAAAAAATACTCAAGCTCAGTTTTAACGAACTGGGCTTTTTTTATATCCACCCACCGCACAAAACACGGCTTATGCACTGCCAACCGCACAAATGCGTAAGCATTCACGAACTCCATATTATAAATTAATTTAGTCGTGAGTAATGCCAACGCTTCAGTGCATACTATGGTACTGCAGCCATTTTTAAACTGTCATACTTTTTGTGTGGGCTGTTGCCAACGCTATACAGCACATTGCTTTTTTGTTTAAAGCATTTATTTTTTGTAGGTAAAACTAAAAAAGCAAAGAACTGTTGCCAGCCCTCCACAGCCCAAACAAAAAGCCGCTACACTCCAACCACCTCCACTTCGCATAAGCCAATAAAAACTGGGATAAGCTATTTAACATAATGTGACCTATACAACTTCCGCATCAAAAAGATACCTTCCGCAAAAGGATTGAAGTATTAGACATGAAATGCATGTTGACAATGAATTGATAAATTTTACTTAAGAACCTTTGCATTTAGGTCAAGATAGGTCGGAATCACACAGTATCTGATTTTAGAACAATTAAAAAAAACCTCTGCTCAAAATGAAAACATTAGATTTATATCTTTATCTATAGATTAGATACGCTTATCTAAAAAATAGAATTTGTTAATCGCACACTTCACAAATATATAATACCAATTATAATAAAGTCGTTATCTTTGTAACATATAATACTCTTAAAGATGAAAATGCATATTCTAACCTTTGTTTCGATACTACTTATATTAACTTCTTGTAGTAAGACCGACAAAAACATCCTTAGTCCTGCTAAAGATCAGCAATTATTAAGTCAGTATTTTAGTGCGGCTTCTGTTGGAGTCATTTCTACTAGCAGCAATCTAAGATATATCCTGCTAGATCCTGTAAGTCAGGAAATATCGGATGATAATCTTCAAAAAGTAATCAAAGTAAGCCCATCAGTTTCTGGAAAAGTTAGCTTAGTCAATAATACGATACTTACATTCTCACCAATTGAACCGCTTGTTTCCAATCAAACCTATACGGTAAATATTGATTTGAAGCTATTGGATAATCAACGTTATGACGAAAACATCCAATACCAAATCAAAACATTAATGCAAGATATAAGTGTCGAGCGTGAAGGTATCATCATCGGTGAAGACGGTTCCAATACTGTCCTTCTTCGAGTTAAAACTGCAGATAAAGCGGATCCAACTAAAATTCTTTCGAGTATTATTACGAACACAGACAAAAGGACGATTAACGAATTAAGCACCAATAATTATCTAGTTGAATTGACTTGGCCCAATGATATTAGTTCTGGAGTAAACATTGATTATAATGGCAAACCAATAGGTAGTACGACAAAAGGTACTGTCGAAGCATTTACGTGGAATAAATCTGCATTTAAAGTACTTGATAGTAAATACAACAACGCCAAAAAAGAATACAACATCTACTTTACGCAAGTTTTACGAAAGCAAATTGATATGACCGGCCTCCTGACGGTCAATGGTAAAAATGCTGAATACACGATTAAAGATAACGTACTAACTATCTTCCTAGCCAATGTTACCAATCAAAATACAGTAGAAATTTATCTCAATAACGGTATTAAATCACAACAAGGATTATCATTACCGGCACCTGTTCATTTTAATATTGACATTAGCGATGAACTACCATCTGTTCAATTTGTAAGTGAAGGCAATTACTTCCCATCCGATGGGGATTTTAAAATTCCGATTAAGACACGTGCCCTTGAAAAAATCAGAATCGTCGTTATCGAAATTAAGCAGGAAAATGTCAAACAATACTTAGCTTGGAATTCCATGAATTATTCGGATTATTATACACTACGTAAATTTGGCAAACCGATATTTGACGAGGTTATTGCACTCAATCACGGGATAAAAGACGAAGACGGCTGGACTGTTCACGGTATCGATTTGAGCCACAACGTCAAACGCAATCCCGGAAGCATTTATCATATCGGGATGGAATTTTCACCAGATTTTACTACATTGGCATGTAAAAGTAAACTCAGCAAATACAATATTTCCAATAACATTCCCAATATGGATTATTTCAAATTTAGAGATGCTTACTATCGAGATTATTTTTACTTTGATGAAGATTATAATTATTGGGAAGATTATAACAACCCATGTAAACTGGGCTTTTACTACAATCAGTCTATCACAGAGAGACTATTTATCTGTTCGGATTACTCGGTTATTGCTAAAAAAGCTGGCAACACATATCATATCGCTTTGAGCAGATTAAAAGATTTGACTTTAGTGGATAATGCCTCCATCGTTCTGTACAATATGCAAGGCGAAGCCATCGCAGAAAAAACAACGAATGCAAATGGATTTGCAACCTTCGAACAGATATACGAAGATGCCACTGTTGTTGGTGTCAAAAATTACAATAATATCACGTATCTAGTCTTAGATACTGACCGAAGCAATTCCATGACCGAATTTGATGTTTCTGGCGAACGGTCAGAAGAAGAAACACAGTTTTTTATTTATACAGATCGGGATGTTTACCGTCCTGGTGACTCTATTTTCATTAATCTAATGATAAATAAATCTACAGTAGATTTACCAAAAGGCTTACCAATATCCATGACTTTTTATGATGTGGACAATATGATTATGGATAAGCAGATACAAACACTTAATACTGATAGTAAAATAATTCATAGTTTTTCACTTCATACCCCTTCACAAGCCAAAACCGGAATGTTTCGATGTGTTTTCAATATTGGTACACATAGAATCCGCAAAAATATCCGTGTGGAGACCATCAAACCTAATACTACTGAAGTCACTTACTCCTTTAAAAACGAAAGTGGTGGTACGATTTATAGTGAGGTCGTCTCTGGCAACATTCACGCCAGATATCTCACCGGCTATGATTTAATTAACGGCCAAATTCAAGCTGCCGGAAAAGTAAGTAAAATCAAGCAACCTTTTAGTGGTTATACCAATTACTTTTTTGATGTTTTTGGTGAAACTTCCGACAGAAATATTAATCTTTATACAATAACGACAAATGCTCAAGGCCGTGGCAACTTTAAAGCGGATATGTCCTTTAAAAAATTTAATTCCCCACTAAAATTATACATTGAAACGGAAACAACAATCGCAGATGGTGGAGTAAGTAAAGAAGGAAAAGTGATAAATGTTTCCCCATTCAATTCCTATGTAGGCGCCGTAAAAAACCAGGGTAATGGTTGGAATGGAAATTATACGCCCCTAGACAAGATCTCTTTTGATATTGTCAATCTTACAAATAAAGGAACGCTAAGCAACGTGGCTTCTAAGATCGAATATAAACTTCAACAAAGTGTAGACTCTTGGTGGGTGGACAAATACCGATATAGTTCGGATGGGAATTACATAAGTTATTCTTCATGGAAAGATGTCGAATCGAATAGTATCACCATCACCGGAAAAGGTAAATTGGATTTAAATAGCCAAAATATTGAAGAAGGTGCGTATTTGATTACTTTTACCGATACACGTTCAGGCCACCGTTCGATGGTATATTTTACTGTGTTTCAATCGAAAAGTAGTATTACCGGATCTCTACCTTATATCGTTGAGTTTGAAACAGGTAAGGAAAGCTATAAAGTTGGTGAAAAAATCGAACTTATGCTTCCAGCTATTAAAGATGGTAAAGCCTTGATTAGTGTCGAACGCGGCAATCAGGTTTTAGAGCAAAAATGGGTAAATTTGTCCGATTCAAAAAGCAAAATTGAATTAACATCAAAAGACAACTGGGCACCTAATGTATATATTCATTTGACCGTAGTCCAAAAATATATGCAGCGCATCAACGATTTACCGCTTCGCATGTATGGTGTCAAGTATATACGCATGGATGCAAATAGATCTCCGCTGACCCCCGTATCTAATCTACCGGCTACGCTTGAATCTAATAAGTCCTACACCTTCAACATCACAGAAAAAGAAGGCCGCCCTATGGAATATACCATTGCTTTTGTTGATGAAGGTTTACTTGGTCTTACGGGATATAAAACTCCAAATCCTGAAAAACACTTTAATGGTAAATTCCCCTTACTCGTAAAAACATGGGATTTGTATAAAGATCTCATATCTTGGTTCAATGGAAAATTTGCAGGTATCATATCTATCGGTGGTGATGATGTATATAATCCAGATGCTATCGCTGAGATAAATCGATTTAATCCTTTGGTAAGACACTTAGGTCCGTTTAAACTCAATGCCAAAGGCAAGAATATACATACGGTAACGATACCGAATTATGTCGGAAAAGTCCGTATGATGGTCGTGGCGGCAAGTTCTGATAATTTTGGTAATTTGGAAAAACTTATTCCGGTTAAAAACCCTATTATGGTCCAGTCGCAGTTGCCTAGAAGTCTTAATGTAACCGATAAGTTGAATTTGCCTGTATCTGTATTTAGAGATGATAAGCGTATTGATGCCTTTACATTGACTACAAAAACAGATGGCTCACGCATCAAAGGATTGACTCCGTCAACCAACTTAAGATTTAGTGGTAAAGAGCAACTTACACACTTGCTCAATCTGGAGGTACAAAATAAAGTAGGCCCTGTAAAAATCGATATCGGTGCACAAGCAGAAAATAAATCCATGACTGAGACTACTGATATTTTAGTCAACTATCCGAATGCCTACGCATCAGAAATAAAGAAAAATATTGTTGAAAAGGGTAAATCTTTGAACATTACAGTTACACCCAAGGGTTATAAGGAAGTATTTACTTCCGATATGATAATCAGTGGTATTAAAGTACCTGATTTTACTAAATATGCCGACGAATTGATCCAGTATCCATATGGATGCTTAGAGCAAATCACTTCACGCGGATATGCGATGATGTATTTAGATAAAGTACTTTCCCTTGACCCTAAAGAAGAAAAAGACCGTCAAAGACATCTTCAAAATGTGCTTTTTGAGATTAGTAAATTGCATCAATCCAATGGAAAATTTAAGTACTGGGAAAATGGATATTATGATGGATGGGCTGATGTATATGCAGGAAATTTTCTCACAGAAATGAAATCGCTAAATAATCTAGGAATGTACAGCGATTTATTAGAAAAATGGTTGACTGCACAGATTACCGTTGCTAATGACTGGGCATTGACAGAGAGTTCCACTCAATACGTTTATGAAAACGAATCATTTATCCAAGCATTCAGATTATTTACATTGGCTAAAGCCGGACGGTCAGCCAAATCCGGACTAAATCGTTTTGTAACAAATAACCAGGCAAAAAACCCACTTACTTGGTGGTTAATCGCAGGTACTTATAAGTTGGGAGGGTATGACAGCAAAGCAAAAGAGTATATGGAAAAGGCCGAAACTTTACAGATAGCTGATAACAAGGAATGGGTAAATTATAATTTTGGCAGTGAAGCACGCAACATGGCTATCATCGTTGAGGTTCTTAGTTATATCCAGCCCGGTCAAAAGAAATTGGACGAATACTATGATGCCATGGTCGAAGCTTGTAATAACAGTTATTGGGCTAGTACACAAACTATGGGATTTGCCTATATAGCAGCATTCAAATATTTTGGTAAGGCATTGGACATAAAAAAACAGGTTCAATATACGATTTCAGGAATGACTGGTGGTGACAGAACCTTCCAGCATAGTTCTTTTGAACCAAAAGTAATTCGTATGGCTACATCCGATTGGAATAAAGGCATTAAAATCACAAATCAAGGTAGTGGCCAGCTTTATGTATATCAAAATTCAAGATATATTGATAATGTGCTGACACAAAAAGCCACTTCCGAAGGCCTTGGTTTATCCGTTGAATACTTTAATTTAACCAATAAATCCTCTGGTCTTGATAATATTAAATTGGGCGACGATATCATGATTTCAGTTACAATCGAAAATCATATGCCATTAAGTCTATCAAACCTTGCACTCAATTATAAAGTGCCATCCGGATGGGAATTAATCAATCCGCGTATGTATGAAACCGATATTTTCAATAATAAAAACAACGAATACCAGTATCAGGATTATAGAGATGATCGTGTATATACTTTTTTCAATATGAATTCAGGTAGCAAAAAGACCATACAGTTTAAAGCGAAAGCTGCTTTTAGTGGTGACTTCTATTTACCTGCTATTACATGTCAGCATATGTATCGTGGAGATATTTCTGCCAGCACATCAACAAGCCGAACTGTCGTAAAATAACATTTTGTATTTTAATCACGAGCATTAATACTTACAATTTCGTAGTACATGAATATTAACAATGTATTGAAAACAAACAGCCAAAATTCTTTACCTTTCAAGGCAGGCATTATGTTTTAGGATTTATATAGATGTAGTAAAATATCTTAAAAATACAATTTATAGAAATTATATTTCTTATCACAAGAAGTATAAACCTGACAATTTATGCCCATCTTCAATTGTATTGTTTTCACAAATATCTGTAATATTGATAGTTAGATACCAACATTAAAACAAATATGAAAAAATAATTTAAAAATATAGCATTTTCCTTTTAAATTATTTTTTAAAACAAATTTATAGTTGTACCTTAAAGCGAAATTTTAAGAATATAAAAGTATATGTATTATTTAGAAAGTTAGTTTTATTCGTTCACCTTTAAATTCATAAATGTTATGAGTGTTGAAACAAAAAATATTAGAAATGTAGTCCTTTTAGGTCATTCTGGTTCTGGAAAGACAACGTTGGCAGAAGCCATGTTGTTTGAATCAGGAGCTATCAAGAGGATGGGGTCAGTTGCTGCTGGAAATACTATGTCTGATTATACAGCAATAGAACAGTCGAGAGGCAACTCATTATTTTCCGCTTTGATGCATGTAAAATGGAGGGATCACAAAATCAATGTTATTGACACACCTGGATTTGATGATTTTATTGGTGAAGTCGTTTGCTCTATGAAAGTTGCAGATACTGCTATCATGTTGTTGAATGCTTCTAATGGTGTAGAAGTAGGTACAGAAATCCTTTGGGATTATGTCAACGAGTTCAAAACTCCCACACTTTTTGTAGTTAGTCAAATGGATCATGATAAAGCTAATTTTGACCATACTTTAGAACAAGCTATTGGTAGGTTTGGGACTAAAGTATTACCAATACAATACCCGTTAAATACCGGAAGTGCATTTAACACCATCATAGATGCACTACGCATGGTCATGTATGTATTTGGGCCGAATGGTGGTAAGCCTGAAAAACTTCCTATTCCGGACAGTGAATTAGCCAAAGCAAAAGAAATGCACAACGCTCTTGTTGAAGCTGCTGCCGAAAATGAAGAAGGACTAATGGAAAAATACTTTGAAATGGGTACACTTTCTGAAGAAGAATTGACAACGGGTCTTCGTATAGCATTGGCAAATCAACAAATATTTCCAGTATTTTGCTGCGCTGCTCAACAGGACAAAGGAAGTGGCAGAATCATGGGCTTTATCAATGATATAGCTCCATCACCAGCTGATGTCCCACCATTCAAACTTTCTGACGGATCGACTAAGTCCTATGATGCCTCAACACCTCCAAGTATTTTCATTTACAAAACGATATCCGAGCCACAAGTCGGTTTAGTTACTTACTTTAAAGTATATTCTGGTCAGGTCAAAAGTGGAGACGAATTTTTGAATGCTTCGAATGGTTCCCATGAACGACTAAGCCAAATATACGAATCTGAAGGTAAAATTAGAACACCCGTAGATGTTTTACAAGCAGGCGATATAGGTGTTACCCTCAAAATGAAAAATGCACATACCAATGATACTTTACATACTAAGAATTCAAAAATAGAAATTGAACCTATTCACTTCCCTGAACCACGAATCAGAACAGCAGTAGTACCGCCTTCCAAGGCGGATATGGAAAAATTAATCAAGGCACTACACCAAATAGAAGAGGAAGATCCTACTTTAATCGTTGAGCAAAATGCAACACTAAAACAAACCATTATTCACGGTCAGGGACAATTACATTTAGACTTGATCAAATATAGAATTGAAAAAACCTTTGGAGTTGACATGGAATTTGAAAGGCCAAAAATACCATATAGAGAAACCATCACTCAAGTAGCTAATGAAGTGTATAGACATAAAAAACAAAGTGGTGGAGCCGGACAGTTTGCCGAAGTACACATGCGTATAGAGCCATATTATGAAGGTATGCCTGCACCAGAAGGTCTGAACGTTAAAAACATAGAAATTGAAGCACTTGACTGGGGAGGTAAGTTAGCATTTTACTGGTGTATCGTCGGAGGATCTATTGATGCTAAGTATTCAAGTGCGATCAAAAAAGGTATCATGCAAAAAATGGCTGAAGGCCCGCTCACTGGTTCAAATTGCCAGGATATCCGCGTATGTATTTATGACGGAAAAATGCACCCTGTTGATTCAAACGATATGGCTTTCATGATGGCCTCTATTGGTGCATTCAGCACAGCTTTCAAAAAGGCAGGTCCGCAGATTCTGGAACCTATTTATTTAGTAGAAATTACTTGTTCAGATGACGCTTTGGGAGATATCATGGGAGATTTACAATCCAGAAGAGCAATCATCATGGGAATGGATGCTGAAGGAATCTACCAAAAAATTAAAGCCCGTGTTCCTATCGCTGAAATGTACCAGTATTCTTCAACTTTGCGGTCACTTTCACAAGGTAAAGCAAAGTTTACAAGAAAATTTGCCGATTACGTTTCGGTAACTCCTGACATTCAAAATAAACTTATTAGCGATCATCAAGAAGAAGAAATGTAAAAAAAACATACAATTAAAACAATTCGGTTAGGTGAAGTCATTAACCGAATTGTTTTATTATCTAAGCAGATGAAAAAACACTTCGCCCCTTGTATTTATTTCTAAAGCAGGTGCAGGAATTTTAAAGATATTGAGTGCAGAAAAAACTGTTTTTAAAAATGGATTTTGGGGTTTTAAACCCGGAAGATTTAAATCAAATCCTATAAAAAACTGCCTGTATCTCGGATAAATGTTGCTATCAACGATAAAAGTATGACCGCCGTCCTGCCAGGTATTATTAAATCCACCATACATATTTTTAGCACCATAACCCAATGCTATATTGAGCCAGGATGGCCACTTATTTCCTTCATAGAGCAAAGCATTTATATCAAAAGATGCCCAGTAAACTTGTGCATTATAATCCTTTAAAAATCGTTCATAAAAACCATTTCCGTATAGGTTTTGCGCCCTTCGTGCCAACGTTGTAACCGCAACACCATCCGTAGAATACACAGGATCATGGCTATATGACACTGGCAATGAAGAAACTTTAATGACAATACGCTGCTGATGCCAATAATGCTGCTGTAAGGCAAAAATGGATGTTCCGGTAATATTTGCAGCCATATCGCTTAAAGAAAATCCCCATTTTGATGAAAAGCCATCCATCAATTCCAGCGTTGTTTGAAAAAGGCTTCCTGTTACAATGCCAGCTAATATACTTTTTTGCTCACCTACACCAGCCCATCGCATCGCTGTATATGGAATCAACCCCTGAAAATAAGCACTATGGATATGACCAGCTTTATCCATTTGGTTCCATTCTTGTAAATCGTTAAAAAAATGAAATCGTGATTGCTTATAATTTTTATACCATGCATAGTAGAAACCGGTAGAAAAACCGGTATATATCACACCTCCGGTTATTAAAACCGTATTAACTCTTGCCTTATTTAACGTATCAGCAGGCACCAAAAATCTTTGACCATTGGCATTACCAGCAATCAGTTTTAATATTATTAAAATTGGTATTAATTTCTTCAAGCCAATTGGTTTAATCCTACAAAGTTAACATATTTCATTCGTTTACCTTCAATTCACCTTATCTAAATTACATAGAATAAAAATTTAAAATATGTCACCTGTGTGCTATTATCATTAAAAAATCAATTAAATTTAACGATGTTTTTAAAAATGTTCTTATCTTTCGTCTTTTAAATAAAAATGGTTTGGTATGAATCAGACAAAGTTTATACTCTTAGCCTTAATGGCTGTCTTTGTGTTGAGTGGAAATATTAACGCTCAGGATTTACATTATTCATATTATCACTTTACACCAATGACTGTCAATCCTGCCAATGCAGGTGCATTTTCTGGCTCATATCGTGTAGGTGGTATTTATACGAGCAAAGACGGTAGTATAGGTGATAAAAGCTTTAAAAATTTTTCACTTACAGCAGATGCTCCTATCATCAGAGGAATCAGGAAGCAAGACTGGATAGGTGTAGGAGTTCAAGCAGATATATTAAATGCGCTGAATGGTGCAGGTGATATATCAACGGATACAAGACAAAATGACTATAACTTTGCGCAAAACTGGACATTCTTCAAAATATCTTTAGCATATCACTTGGCTTTAGATAAAAAACAAACCAACATTCTAACGATAGGCGCTCAGATGAATAATGGTAGTCGTCAGTTTGCCGGATTTAGTTTAACAGATACCCGAAATGGTCTAATCAATAACTCAGACCTAGATTTAATAAACTATAAAGATTTATCTTCTCAAGGTGGTAATGCTGGTCAAAATGATCAGAATACAAAATTCAAATCAAAAGATATGGGCGTAGGTATTTTATTTAATGCACGCCGTAAAAATAGCGATTTTAGATTAGGTTTAGCAGTCGAAGGCCTTCTAAATCCTAAGGTCGGTTTACTAAGCAACAGTTCATCAAAAAGCGATTCTGGCATATCTAAAGATAGTGTTGAAACCAAACATTTTGGTTTAAATATTCATGGAGATTACAGAATTGATATTACGCCAACTACGAGTATTGAACCATCATTTTATTACTATAATCTTGGGAAATTTAACGCACTTAATGTCAATAGTCATATTTGGTATCAATTTGATCCGGAAAAAGATTTCAAAGGTGGTGCAGGTTTAGGATTGCGGAATATAAGAGATGTAATTGTATATCTTGGTGCAAGAGTCAATACCATTCAAGTAGGTATTGCCTATGATTTGAATATCAATGAGCGTACATTGGCAAGTAGTGGATTAGGAGGATTTGAAATTGCTGCGAGATATATAGGTACCATTTATAAAAAACCTAAAGTAAAGCCAGTCATTTTCTGTCCTAGTCTATAAAAATTGATTAGTCTGTTTTAAAGTTTATAAGTTAAAAATAACATATTAAGATTAAAATGAAAAATAGTATATTAATATATTTGTTTTTGTTAATAACAATAGCTGCTACAGCTCAACCCGTACAGACCAGTTCGTATGAAACAATGATCAAAACAGCTGTAGAAGCCGCAGAAGGTGGTGATTATATGACTGCTATAGAATGGTTTACAAAAGCATATGAGGAAACCAAAGACCCAAATCTTCAAGTTGCAATCGGTGATATGTATGTTTTACTGAGGGATTATCCTAAAGCTGAAAAAATATATGAGCGAATCATTAAAAGGGACAAAAGAGATGATTTTTATGATATTAGATTAGACTGGGCTAAAGTCATGAAAATGCAAGGAAAATATAAAGAGGCCTTAACCGAATTGACTACTTTTGCTTCTACCACAGAAAATGATTCTTTACAAAAGGAGGCAAAATTAGAAATCAAAGGTATCCTTCAAATGGAGCATTATCCTGAAAATATTGAAGCGGCTATTAGCTTTGCTGGCGAAAAAATCAATTCACCTTCCGCAGAGTCATCTCCGGCTTTTTATACAGATGGAAGTTTATACTATACGAGTATGCCATCAAAAAAACCAGTTGTTTTAGATGGCGAGCAAGGTGAATATCACGCTAAATTATACGTTTCAAGCCGAGATGCACAAGGTGAATTTGGTAAGCCTTCTATATTGGATGAAGCAATCAACAGAGCAGATTTTTACAATACCGGAGTTTCTTTTTCTGAAGATGGTCTACGCATGTATTTTACAAGAGAAAAATTCCATAACAACAAAGTAGAAAGTGCTCAGATATATTTATCAAAACGCAGTGGAGACCAATGGACAACGCCATATCCTATCGATGTAATTAATACTGAAAATCGTTCAAGACATCCTTATGAAGGCGAATTGTTTGGTAGCAAGGTATTGTTTTTTATATCAGATATGCCAGGTGGGTATGGTGGTTTTGATCTTTACTATTCGCCTATAAATGGTGACGAATATGGTTTACCTGTAAATTTAGGCCCTGTTATTAATACTTATAAAAATGAAGTATCTCCATTTTATAAAGATGGTACCCTATATTTTAGCAGTGATGGCCATCCTGGAATGGGCGGAAAAGATATTTTTTACTCTAAATGGAATGGCTCTAAATGGGCTGAACCTGCAAACATGGGATTCAACTATAATTCGTCATATGATGATGTGTTTTTTAGATTAAATCAATCTGGAACTTCAGGAGCGCTAGTTTCAAACCGTATCCATAAGGATAAAAAGAAATATGGTAATTCCTTGACTTGCTGTGATGATATTTATTTGGTTCAAATTAGAGATGTAGTCATTGACCTAAAACTTTTAGTTCAAAATGATAAGGGAAATTTAGATGGCTCTACGGTTGAACTTTATGAAGGTAACAGTAAGATACCTACTGAAACTAAAACAAACTCTTTATCTAATGACTTTAATTTCCTATTAGATTCTGATAAGACTTATATGGCGATAATCTTGCGCCAAGGTCATCACCCGGATACGCTTCAGTTTAATACAAACGGTATTTTTGACGATTATTCGTTTAGTAAAACAGTTGTTTTGAAAGAAAAACCTGCAACAAAACGTATCGTAAAACGCAACGAAGCTATTGTACTCAATAGTATTTACTTTGACTTTAATGATGATCAAATCTTGCCTGATGCCGAAAAAGATCTAGCTAAACTTAAATTATTAATGGATCAATATCCAGATTTAGTCATTGAATTGTCTTCTCATACAGATAGCCGTGGTGATAATAACTTTAATATGAAATTATCACAACGCCGTGCTGAATCTACTAAAAAATGGCTCGAAAATGAAGGTATTGCCGCTAATAGAATCAAGGCCAAAGGATATGGCGAAACTAAATTGCTCAACAAATGTAAGGATGGCGTGAAATGTTCTGAGGAAGAACACCAAAAAAATAGAAGGTCAGAATTCCGTATCATAGCAGGTCCTCAAACAATCGAAATCACAGTAGAAGAGTAATATTTTTAACCACGCTAATAACCAGATAATGAATTTGCTTTTAGCTTTAATTATAGGAGCCATCAGCGGGTATATTGCTAGCAGAATATTAGGTGGTGACGGATTTGGATTATTAGGTAATATCGTTGTAGGCATCATTGGTGGGATTATTGGAGAGTGGATTGTTAGAGAAGCTAAAATTCCGATGATAAACAGTATCTTTGGTACTTTTGTCAGTGCGGTTGGTGGTGCGATTGTTTTCTTAATCTTACTGGATTTTTTAAAGACCTTTTCTAACGGTGGTCGCGCCAAAAGAAGAAAATAGGTTATTTACATACAATATCTAATTAAAAATATCCTCCTAAATTAACCGTTTTATTGCTCATCTTTGTATAAAATCTAAACATACAAGTGAGCAATAAAACATCTTTATATTCAAATCTTATAATATATCGTTCGATGCAGCTTTTCAAATAAAAAAAGTTCGCTATTCATTGTCGTATCAATCAGATCACTCCTCAAATATTAAAACATCGGGCAGTAGATATTTTGGGAAATTATGTACACAACTAAAAAGGTATTATATCATTTAGCAATATTATTTTAAAAATAATTATACATTATCATTGGAATAATCCCAAGCGTTTATTCTTTACGTACTGTCCATTGTGTTAATAGGTAACTATGTATAAAACATAAGCAACAATATGTAATAATTTGTCATTTAAAAATATTTATCAAGTGCATGTTACTTATAATTGGAAATATAGTCTTATAATTGTTCTAATTTTTTAATATTTAAATCGAAATAATATGAAATGGGAAGGGCGTCGTAAAAGTGATAATTTTGAAGACCGTAGAGGGATGAGTACTACGGGTAAAGTAGCCGTAGGTGGTGGAGCATTAGGTTTGATTTTTTTACTAATACAAATGTTTTTCGGTGGTGACAGTCAGGATTTGGCTTCTGCTTTAGTACAACAAATACAACAAACACCCCAAACTGAAGCTTCCAGAGAATTAACGCAAGAAGAAAAATTAGTTGGTGAATTTGTTTCTACAATCTTGGCATCCACTGAGGACACTTGGCATAAGGTATTCAGACAAAATGGTTTGCAGTACAAAGAGCCTAAAATGGTTTTATTTACTGATGCGACTACTTCAGGATGTGGTGGAGCAAGTGCAAGTACCGGACCTTTCTATTGTCCAGCGGATCAAACAGTGTATATGGATTTAGCTTTTTTAAATGTACTTCGCAATCGTTTTGGAGCGAAAGGTGGCGATTTTGCTATTGCGTATATCATTGCTCACGAAGTGGGTCACCATGTTCAGAATATACTAGGTATTCTTAAACAAACACACAACCTTCAACAACAAACAAGTAAAGTTCAGGGTAATCAAATCCAGGTTGCTACCGAATTACAAGCTGATTATTTTGCCGGTGTCTGGGCACATCACGAACAAAATTATTTAGAACAAGGCGATATAGAAGATGCTATGAATGCAGCAGCATCTGTAGGTGATGATCATATCCAAAAGACAACGCAGGGATACACCCAACCTGAAACCTATACACATGGTACATCAAAACAACGTGTAGATTGGTTTTTACGTGGATTTAAAGCCGGAGATATCAAACAAGGAGATACCTTTGGAGAATTATTGAGATAAGAGTACCCTTTAAATAAATCCATTTAATTGATCTGTAATAAATCAACATTTATGAAAGCCTGTAAATTGTTTTTAGTTGCTACATTTGGATTTTTGGCTGTGACCATATCATTTGCTCAAGTTAAAAAGAACCCTGACATTCCTAAAAAAGACAGTAGCGAAATCCGTTTAAATGACATCAAAACATCACAAAAATCCACTACTTATGGTACGATCACTATCGAAGGAAAAAAGATAAATTATGAAGCAGTAGCTGGTACATTGGTCATGAATAACAAAAAAGGTGCACCAGTAATCAGTATGTCTTATACTGCTTATTTTAAAGATGGGGAAGACACTAATAAACGCCCGATTACATTTATCTTCAATGGCGGTCCGGGAAGTTCTACGGTATGGTTGCACATGGGATGTTGGGGACCAAAACGGGTCAATATTCAGGATATGGAACGATCGAAAGCACCATACTCGACTATCAGTAATGAATTCAGTCTGCTCAATGCAAGTGATTTAGTTTTTATTGATGCTCCCGGTACTGGATTTGGCGATATTATCACTAAAGATTTAGGTGGAGAAGGTGATTCAAAGGATTATTTTGGAATTGACGAGGATGGTCAGGCTTTCAGTGATTTTATAGCCAAATTTATAACCGTGTATAATCGTTGGAATTCCCCAAAATATTTATTTGGAGAGAGTTATGGTACATTTCGCTCAGCTATTATTGCCAACAATTTGCTCAATGCTAATATCAGTTTGAATGGTATCATCATGTTGTCCCAATTGCTTTCTTATGCCCATGTCACTGAAACGACATCATCAAATCCTGGAACAGACCTGCCATTTATGTTGATACTCCCTTCATATGCAGCAACAGCCTATTATCATAAAAAACTACCTAAAATGCCAACGGCTTTAGAGCCATTTTTAAAAGAAGTAGAACAATTTGCACTCACAGATTATGCACTTGCCCTAAATCAAGGCGCTGATCTCGATGAAGCTACTTTTAACCGTATTGCTTTAAAATTAAATCTATATACTGGATTGCCCATTGACTATATTAAAAAGGCTAATTTACGCGTCAAAGGACCACAGTTTGCTCAAACACTTTTAGGTGATAATGCACAAATAACCGGAAGATTGGATAGTCGTTTTTCGGCAGATGCCATTAATCCACTTAGTGAAAATGCACAATATGACCCGATGAGTTCATTCATTGGATCGGCTTTTACGGCAAGTCTTAATAGTTACATGAGAAATGAACTCAATTTTGGAAATGATATGTTGTATAAAATTCGTGGCAACGTCTATCCGTGGAATTTTAAAAGAAATACCTATATCGGTTTTCCCAATGTAATCAATGATCTTTCACGAACTATGATACTTAATCCAACTATGAAAGTACTACTCACTGGTGGATATTATGATTTAGGAACACCCTATTTTGAAGGTATTTATGAGATGAAACATTTACCTATTCCAGCAGCCTTACAAAAAAATATAACCTATGAATACTATCCTTCTGGACACATGATGTACCTACATCCAGAATCGCTGAAGCAACTACACAAAACAGTATCTAATTTTATAAGAGCAACACACTAATCACTTATGATAATATAATTGATACTTTAATTTTATCAACTTAAACCACATAAAAAAGCACTTAAAATAGAAATTCTTTAAGTGCTTTTTTCTACATTTTGCTTGTCATCAAGAGATCCAGATCCGTATATTTCATATTAAACTGTCTGCCCAGATATGCATTGGTAATACAGCCTTTGTAGGCATAACAACCGTGACGAATACCTGGACTATCATACAATACACTGTCAAAATTTCTACCATTGGCCATTTTCAATAATAAAAGCGTTACAATATTACTGATTGCTACGGATGCAGTCCTACTGACTTTAGAAGCAATATTCGGTACACAATAGTGAATCACACCATGTTTAATAAAAGCCGGGTTATCGAGTGTAGTCATTTTTGAAGTTTCAACACATCCACCTTGGTCGATACTTACATCTATGATGACCGCACCATCTTTCATATTAGAAATCATCTCTTCTGTAATTATAACAGGAGAACGACCTTCTTTAGAATGAATGGCACCGATAACCACGTCTGCACTAGTAAGTTGATAGGCCAGATACACAGGATTGAGTGAGGAAGTATGTAGATGCTTTCCAACAGCTTGTTGCAAACGCATGATTTTTATAATATCATTATCAAAAACACGGATGGAAGCACCAAGGCTTGAAGCAATTTTTATAGCAGATTCTGCAACCATACCTGCACCCAAGATCACTACTTTGGCAGGTGGAACACCAGAAACACCTCCGAGTAATACACCTCGACCACCTTCATGTGTATTGTTGAGGTATTCTGCTGCTGTCATAATGGCACAGCTACCGGCTATTTCACTCATGATTTTAACTATGGGATAATCACCCGTATCAGACTGGATATATTCCATCGCTAATGCTGTGATTCTTTTTTTTGTAAGTTTTTCAAGATAATCCTCTTTCAGAACAGGAAGTTGCAAAGGCGATAGCAGGATTTGATTGGGTTGCATCAAATCAATTTCTTCAGATGTGGGAGGAGCTATTTTTACTAATACCTGAGATTTAAATACTTCTTCCTTGCTTATGGAAATACGTGCACCTGCTTCGGCATAGTGATGATCCGTAAAATTAGCTGCTAAACCTGCTCCGGACTCAACAATCACTTCGTTACCATAGCCTACTAGTGTTCGCACAGAATGTGGTACCAGTGTTACACGTCTTTCGCAAAGGATCGTTTCTTTAGGAACACCTATACTAAGTCTTTTTGATCCTTCTTTGTTGGAAATCATAGCAACTTCTGTTTCGTATTGGCCTTCTGTAAAAAAATCAGAAAAAATTATTGGTTTTTTTATTTTACTCATTTTGGCATTTAAGATTTGTAAACTTGAAATAGAATTTTCACGCTATAAGCTTTTGACATTTAATAGTCCTCGTCTGGTCTAGATCAATCGTAATAAGGACTTCGTAATAGATTCCGTCAAATAGGTTAAGAATGACATCAGGCCATTCAATAAAACAATAATCTCCACTTATTAAGTATTCTTCTATTCCAATATCAAGCGCCTCCTCAACATTTTTTAATCTATATAAATCCATATGATAGATTTCTGCATTCGGTCCAGGATAATTATTAATGAGCGAAAAGGTAGGACTCGTCACTTCGCCTTTGTAACCGAGATTGAGGCAAAATTCCTTAATTAAAGTTGTTTTTCCTGCACCTAGATTGCCATTAAATATAAAAATTCGACTTTCCTTGCAATTTTCCAGTATTGATTCAGCACAAGAGGACATTTCATCAATATGGCCTATTTTAAATTCCATTACAAAATCCACACTAATTTGTTATATGATATTACCTGCTTCATCCCAAACAGCAATTTTATGCTGATCCTGAATATTGAGGCACACCTCCAGCGTTCGTTCATCATAGCTTAATCCGTACAAATCAAGGACTTCCTGAGGTACTCCATCCCATTGATTAGGGGTATTGCCTTCGTATCCGATAGCTTTTATCCCCATTTCCGAAGTATAAAATCCAGTACATGTTAGATTGCGCAACAGGTTAAAAAAACGGACACCATATGCCATTTCTGGTAGATGTTTATCTGGCCAGGCTATATCATCGATTATTTGTAATTGTTGTTCTGAATTTAAATTTATAAAAGATTGATTAAATTGCTTTAAACTATAACTCTCTAACCATTTCAAACCACCACGCATCGGCAATTGAAAACTAGAATAATCCTTCATCATAAATTCAATAAAATCTGGGACTCCAGCTTCGGTAGCACTACCTGAAGATTCGTCTTGAGGTATGATAATATCAACTAGGATCTCAATCATACTCCTTTCCTTATCGGTAAAAAACGTCTCCATATCCATTTTCTGGTCATGAAGTATTTCATCCGGGGTTCGTCCATAATTTAAGGATGCTGGCACTACACTTTCTTTATCTGTTTTAATTTCTGGATTACATCCTGTAGTTAAAACGAATCCTGTTGCCAACGTTCCTGACAGCAATAACCTGATATGTTCTCGTCTGTCCATATTTTAGATATTTTGTTTTTTAAACTGATCAATGATATAATCTGAAGTTCTCCATGAGAGTGCTAAAATTGTCCAAGTTGGATTTTTATCTGCTTGTGAAACAAATGAACCACCATCGACAACAAATAGATTTTTACATTCATGTGCTTGAGCATAACTGTTCAATACTGATGATTTTGGGTCATTACCCATGCGCGTGGTACCTACTTCATGGATAATTCGTCCAGGTGCTGCGAGACCATATTCTGTTTCAGGTCCAGGTTTTTGTCCAATAATAATAGCACCCAAACTTGTCAGTATTTCCTCAAAAGTATCATGCATATGCTTACTTTGTTTTCGTTCATAATCCGTCCATTTATAATGAAAACGAAGAACCGGAATACCGTATTTATCTACTGTATTCGGGTCAAGTTCACAGTAATTATCATATTGTGGAATACTTTCTCCTCTTCCCGACATACCTATTCTAGCGCCATACATCCGGCGAATATCATCTTTAAGTCCTTTTCCGTATCCACCATTGGGTGAAGGAGCCCCAAATTCATCCTTCAGATATGAACGCATTGTATCCATACCAAATCCAAAACCATAAGAAGGCATACCCATACCTCCCCAATATTCGATATGATATCCCCGAGGAAAATCGAGCTTTTTATTGTCGAGCCACCACGGTGTATAAACGTGTAAACCACCAACACCATCTTCATTATAACGCGGCCTATCGAAAAGTTGTGGTAGGATTCCCATTCGATCTGTACCTGTGCTGTCATGCAAATAATGACCTATGACACCTGAGCTATTGCTAATTCCATTTGGGTGATATTTAGATTTTGAATTGAGCATAATGCGGGCAGTCTCACACGCTGAAGCTGCCAATACGATAGCTCTGGCACTTACCTTGTATTCACTTAGATCCGTTTTATCAATGTAAATGACACCTTTCGCCATACCATTTTCGTCCGTGATGACTTCGCGTACCATCGCAAATGTATATAAATCGACTTTGCCTTTTTCCATTGCTGGCTTTACCAGACATGTTGAAGAAGAAAAATCTCCATATACCTGACAACCACGATTACACTGTGCACAAAAAAAGCAGAAACTACGCTCCTCATTTATCCTACGTGTAAGGATAGACAATCTGGAAGGAATAACCGGGATTTTAACGGATGTTGCTGCTTTTTTAATAAAAAGTTCATGCAATCTTGGCTTTGGTGGTGGTAGAAAAAAACCGTCCGGTTCATTATAAATGCCTTCCTTACTTCCAAATACACCTATGAGTTTATCAACTTTATCATAATAAGGTTTGACATCATCATAGCTAATCGGCCAGTTATCACCTAGTCCGTCGACATCTTTTCGTTTAAAGTCATGTGGGCCAAACCTAAGAGAAATTCTACCCCAGTGATTAGTACGCCCTCCTAACATCCTTGATCGAAACCAATCAAACCTGGTACCATCTTTACGCGTGTACGGTTCACCTTCAATCTCCCAACCTCCCCAAGCTGCATCAAAATCTCCAAATGCTCGTTGTGTATTTGCACCTCTACGTGGAGATTCCCATGGCCATCGAAGCTGTGTGCGATATTCTTCCTCAGCAGGGTCATAATCACCACCTGCTTCCAAAAGTGCTACAGAGAGTCCGGCTTCTGACAAAATTTTGGCTGCCATACCGCCTCCTGCACCAGACCCGACGATACAAACATCATATTTTTTGTCCTGTTCTTTAATCTGAAAACTCATAAATGGCATATTTGATGGTAAAAATACAATTTTATAATATATCCATTGTAAATATTTATTATTTACATCAGTTTAAAAATAAATCCTTAGTTTTGTATTTATTATTATATCTAAACCAACATGATAGTATCTAGTATAGTAGCTATGACAGAAAACAGAGTCATAGGAAAAGACAACGAAATTCCTTGGTATTTACCTGCCGATCTAGCATATTTTAAAAAAACGACGCTTGGTCATGTTGTTATAATGGGTCGAAATAGTTTTATTTCTATTGGCAGGCCATTGCCAAAACGAACCAATATAATAATTACCAGAGATCCGTTTTATGTTACCAGTTGCTGCCCTGTAGCCCATTCAATCGAAGAAGCACTCAAAATAGCTTATAATGAAGGAGAAGAAGAGGCCTTTATCATCGGTGGTGGGCAGATATTTAGCCAGAGTGTGGACCTTTGGGATCGTTTATATCTGACTGAAGTGCACACTGTTTTAGATGGAGATGTATTCTTCCCTGAAATTGATTTTTCTAAGTGGACACTCAGTTCGAGTACTGTTAGAGCCAAAGATGAAAAAAATGAATTTGATTGTACCTTTAAAGTTTATGACCGAATGTAATCATGTTTCAACCGATTAAAGAAGAATTTTTACACTACCTATGGAAAACCAAAAAGCTCAATCCTGAAAATTTGGTTACAACTGAAGGTATTCCTATTCATGTGAAAGACTATGGTAATTATAATGTAAATTCAGGTCCTGATTTTTTTAATGCAAAAATCGATATAGACGACACAATTTGGGCAGGAAATGTAGAAATGCATGTTTATGCTTCTGACTGGATAAAACATGGTCATAGCACGGATAAAGCATATGATAATGTCATACTTCATATTGTTTATGAATACGATTTGAATTCGAATGCTGACATAGCACTTGCAAAAATTCCGACCATCGAACTAAAAGGACGCATACCAAAAATATATTTAGATAGATATCTTTCTTTAGTACAATCCTCAGACAACATCCCTTGCCAACGCCTCATTAAAAATGTAGATCCTTCTAAAATAGAACTTTGGAAGTATGCGCTTTTAGTGGACAGAATCTACCAAAAAGCAAATCGAACTGCAGCAATATTGTTTCACCAAAATAATGACTGGGAAGAAACCTTGTACATTATGTTGGCAAAGTACTTTGGAGCTAATGTAAATACGGAACCTTTTGAAATGCTTGCCCAAAGTCTTCCTTTTAAGATCCTTCAAAAAAACATTGATAATCCGCTGGCTATTTCGGCACTTATTTTTGGACAGGCCGGTATGTTAAAAGCCGGATATGAGGATGATTATTATGTACAATTACAAGAAGCATATCGATTTTTACAAAATAAATACCAACTTACGCCAATTAATCCGGTTGTCTGGAAATTTAGCAAAATGCGCCCTGTCAATTTTCCAACTGTACGATTAGCCCAATTTGCTGCTTTAATACAAATTAGCAACAACCTTTTTAGTAAAATCAAGGAAACTTCAGATTTAACTACTTTGCGCACGCTA
Source organism: Portibacter sp. (assembly GCA_040391315.1). Lineage (GTDB taxonomy): Bacteria > Bacteroidota > Bacteroidia > Chitinophagales > Saprospiraceae > OLB9. The sequence continues at coordinate 23,737 of JBEBYC010000024.1, forward strand.
TTAAAAGCTATACCCAATCCTTATTGGGATAACCATTATCGTTTTGGTAAAACTTCCCCTTATTTGGATAAGTCCATTAGCGATAACTTTATTGATCTTCTAATTATCAATACAATTGCTCCGGTCATATACCTTTACGGTAAAATGATGCAAGAAGAATCCTATATCGACAAAGTTATCCATTGGCTTGATGGCATTAAAGCAGAGCAAAATCAAATTACCAAAATTTGGAAAGCAATAGGTGTAAAAGTAAAAACAGCATTTGACGCTCAGTCTCTCATTCACTTAAAACTAAATTATTGCGATGAATTCAAATGTTTGAATTGTAAAATTGGACATGAAATAATGGGTGATAGATAAATAATCAATTTGGAATCTAACTAATTTAAAAGAATTTTTGTTGTATCCATATACATATGTAAATATAATAATTATTACGTTTAATTTTAAATCACAAAACCATGAAAGTTTTTTTTATCTTATTTTTAATTGCTATTTTTACATTACCTGCATTTTCACAAATAGCTCCCATAGTAATTAGTGGTAACGAAGCATCTATAGGAGGAAGTCTAGGTTTAGGTGCAGTTATAGCCGTTATCGCATCTTGGTCACGTAATCAATCAGTTTTATGGGCTATCATTCACGCATTTTTAGGATGGTTTTATGTTATTTATTTTGTGTTAACTAGATAGTTATTCTTATTTCTTTAGAGGATCGAATTTTATAAAGCTATACTAATTGGATTCATATTGTTATTTAAAGCGAACATAAATCCATGTTTAGAAAAAAATATTTATAACCCTCAACTGGATAGACAGGTTATATAGGGTGATGCATTAATTTTTGAATAGTATTTCAAATTCGTCGAAGTTAACAAAAATGAATATCTTATCCTTGAAGTTATTCATTAAACTTCCCTTATTATCTAAACGCAACTGTTTAGCATATTTACGAAATGCCAACAACATTTAAAGGATACTGAATCCTTTGTTTTGATAGTTTAAATTTGTTGATTTGAAATGTCTGAATTTTATCTAATAATCCAAGTACGAATTCTTATCTTTAAACTTTATTTCTAATCAATACAATACATTATGCCTAATACTATCTTAAAAAAATATGCGTATCTTTTAGTTCATTATTGTCTTGAACTTAAGAAAGGTGAGAAGCTTTATATCACAACATCAACACTAGCTGAATCACTTTTAAAAGAGGTATATCGAGAAGCTGTCCGAGTCGGCGCCCATGTGGAATACCAAATGACATTTAGTGAACAGCAGAAAATTTTTATTGGTGAAGCAGATAACGACCAACTCAATTATATCAATCCATTTATTAAGGAAATGATGTCCACTTTCGATGCATATTTAGTCATCCGCGCCCCGCATAATCTCCGCGAAAATCAAAGTAACGATCCGGCTAAAACTTCACAACATATGCAGGCAACACAAATCATCAATCAAATTTATTCGGAAAGGATTGCTGACAGAAGTCTAAAACGTTGCCTTTGTCAATACCCTACGCAAGCATCCGCACAGGAAGCGGGTATGAGCTTAGAGGAATATGAACACTTCGTTTATGATGCATGCAAACTATTTGATGAAAATCCAGCCGAAAGCTGGTTGCAAGTACGTGCTTCTCAACAAAAAATCGTTGACTATCTCAACGCTTGTGATCTCATCCGGTATAAAAATAATCACTCAGACGTAACCTTCCGGGTCAAAGACAGAATCTGGATCAATTCCGATGGTCGCAGTAATATGCCGAGTGGCGAAGTTTTTACCGGTCCAATCGAAAATACCGTCGAGGGCTTTATTTACTTTGATTATCCATCAATTTATATGGGCACTGAAGTTTCGGGCATTCGATTAGAAATGAAAGCGGGACAAGTCGTAACCTGGTCAGCTGAAAAAGGACAGGAAGTCCTTGATCAAGTCTTTGCTATCGATGGAGCACGTTTTTTTGGAGAGGTAGCCATCGGAACTAATTACAATATCCAGCGCATCACAAAAAACATACTCTTTGATGAAAAAATAGGTGGATCTATCCATATGGCAGTTGGTCAGTCTTATAAGGCAACAGGTGGTATCAATGCTTCTTCAGTTCACTGGGATATGATTGCCAATATGAAACAAGGCGGCGAAATTTGGGCAGACGGTAAGTGTATATATCAAAACGGCAATTTTTTAATATAATCAGGATTTCATTCCAGTGATAAATCTGGTTGCCCTGTCATATACCTCTTCCATATTGCCATATGTACCGGCAAAGCGCGCAAGTTCGGCTTGCTTATGAATCCATTCGTAGTCACTAAGTAAAGTTGGGAGTACACCTTTATCCTTGAGCAACTGTAAAATATTACCGGCCGATATTTCACTATGTGGTATATTGTATTTCATGACTACATACCCGGTAGTTGCTGAAGCAATTTCTTCGTAAAAAGCACCGTAGGCGAGGTCCTTTTTAAATCGTGCAGCTTTCGCTAAATGTCTTTGTGCTACAGTTTCTGCATTATTATAAGCATTTGTTTCTGCTATGATTTGTTCGCTTTTTTTCTTTCTATAAATGATACCCCCAATCGTCAATAAGCTAATTCCAATTATGGATATCAAAAAAGTCACATTGCTCCATCGATGATGTTCAAGTTTATAAACAGGATAATTGGCTTGAACTTCTAAATTTGAATCGTCGGTTTCTTCATTGATATTTTTATCTTGAGTCCCACTTTCTACGACATTTACGGTAAAACTACCGGCTGAAACCTTATAATAAGTCTTGCTTTCCGGATCAAAGTAGCTAAGTTCAGGATTTAAAGTATAAACCTTTGCTTCTTTAGGAATAAAAATATATTCATAGCTTTTTACTACCTGGACATGGCTATTTTTTTGTTTAGATTCGTCTTGAATAAGGGTTGGCTCATACGCTTCTAGACCATCCGGAATATTAAATTTTGGTGCTTTTGTAGTTTTGGGATCACCGTTTCCTTCTATTCTTAAATTAAGGACAATAGCTTGACCTATATTGACCATTCCTTTTTGGATACTTCCTGTTAACTTGGTCTCCCCGACTGATCCAGAATAATCTTCAGGTTGAGGCGCTGGTAATGGAGCAATATTAATTTTAAGCGTATTAGACTTTATTGTGATTGGTTTGACATCTCTAAAGAATAATGACCTATTATTTTCAATAGGTATATTTACCTGCATAGAAATAGGGCCAATGGTATAATCTCCAGTTTTTTGAGGGAAAAGCACCTGTCGGGCTATCACCTGTGAATAATATTCTTTACCATTGATTACTTTTTTTTGTGCTTGCTGACGAAAATCATTTAATGGCTGGATATAAAATCCATCATCATCAGGCTGATTTAGAAAATCGTAGGATGCTATATTTTCTCGCGTATAAATTACATAATCGAGAAGTAATTGTTGTCCGATATATCCTTTTTTTGAAGAAATTTCTAATCGGAGGTTTACATCACCTTTGATATCATTTACAGATGCTGATACTGATCCTCCGCTTGTCACTTCTATGATTATTTCATTTGAATATATGGTTTTAGATCCAATATTTGTTGATGCCGGTTTTATAGTGTATTTTCCCTTTCGGGTAGCTAATAGGATATACTGATAGGATATTGTGCTCGACTTTTTTCCATTGATAAATGAGAAAGAAGATGATTTATTCGGTCCACTTACTATCTGAAAAGGTGTAAAATCAGGTAAAGCAATAGCATCAGTTTTTATATTTTCCAATACTGCTGTAATAACGAACGTTTCTCCCTCACTTATTTTATTATTATCCACTTCCATATAGAAACGTTCCGATTGCCCTAATATAAATATAGGTATCAGGTTTAAAACAAGACAAACTGACCACAATTTGGTTTTTGACACTGCAATCATCATATCAAAATCTTTTTTAAATGTGCTAAGTATGTAATTGATGTTGGAAAATCTTGAATATTATTAATAATATCATGCAATATAACAGATAGATATCATTCATGTTTGCTTAAGAAAGTTATAAACCCGCTTCAGCTTATAAATTTTCAAACACCTAAATCGTTCAACTTTTCCATTATAATAGAATCGTTTTAATGTAAATTATAACCCCGATTAAAACCTCCCCTTTATAAAACATACAGTTAGTATTATTTCTATTGAGAAGCTTAGCCGTTACTATAGACTGTAAGATAACCCTAAATGTAAATTATATGGATTACAAATATAAACTTCCGGAAGTTTAAACGAAAATTCACTTTATTACCCTATATTCACAATCAAAATAATTGAATTCATCAATAAGCAATGTCGTCCGATTAAATGTGAATAGCTCTATTATCCGTAGCGGCTAATGCTGCTTCTTTTAATGCTTCAGTATAAGTAGGGTGTGGATGACAAATTCTGGCTAAGTCTTCGGCACTTGCTCTAAACTCCATTAATGAAACTGCTTCCATGATGACATCAGCGACTCTTGGACCCACCATGTGCACACCTAAAATCTCATCAGTATCTTTATGTGCCAATACTTTTACCATACCATCTGTATCCATACTTGCGCGTGCTCTACCCAATGCTTTGAATGGGAATTTACCTACTTTATAAGGTGTACCCAATGCTTTAAGTTCTTCTTCTGTCTTACCTACCGCTGATAATTCCGGCCAGGTATATACGACACCAGGTATCAGATTATAGTTGATATGAGGTTTACCACCAGCTATCGTTTCTGCTACAAATACGCCTTCTTCTTCCGCTTTATGAGCCAACATTGCTCCTTTGATAACATCACCAATTGCGTAAATACCCGAAGCAGTGGTTTCTAAGTGTTCATTTACAGGGATTCTACCTTTATCGTCAAGTGTAATACCAACAGCCTCTAAATTAAGTCCATCGGTATAAGGCCTTCTACCTATAGCTACTAAACAATAATCTGCTTCTATATCAAATGCGGTATCGCTATCTTTTTTCTTAACACTGACGATTACAGATTTTTTGGATACTTTTGTGCCGGTTACCCCATGACCCAAATGAAATTTAATCCCTAATTTTTTTAATGATCGCGTTAGTTCTTTTGTGCAATCGTCATCCATGGTCGGCAAAATTTTATCCATAAATTCTACTACTTCCACAGAAGTACCTAATCTTGCAAAAACAGAACCTAATTCCAAACCGATTACACCACCTCCTACGACGACTAATTTTGACGGTATGGTTTTTAAGTTAAGCGCTTCTGTAGAGGTGATGACTCTTTGCTTATCATAATTAAAAATTGCTGGCGTTACAGGTTTAGACCCGGTAGCGATGATTACTTTATCCGTTTCGATTTCTTTAATACCATCGGCACCCTCAATTCGGATACGGTTTTTACTTATAAAAGAACCTAGACCTGTATAGACATCAATCTTATTCTTTTTCATCAAAAACTCTACACCTTTACATGTTTGGTTAACGACTTCGTTTTTTCGATTGATCATCGTTTCCATATTTACTTTGAGTTTGCCGGTTTCGATACCGTGATCTACAAACTTATGTAAAGCATCGTGATAATGTTCACTACTATCTAACAAAGCTTTGGATGGAATGCAACCTACATTCAAACAAGTACCACCTAAAGTATTGTATTTTTCAATCAATGCAACTTTTAGTCCTAACTGTGCAGCTCTGATTGCGCCTACATATCCTCCGGGTCCTGAACCTATTATTACTACATCATATTTCATAATCTATCTGATATTAATTATCCCCTTGTTTAGGTTTTCTATTTTTTTTAAAAAAATGTTTTTTCTTATTTACTGTTTTATCATTTGAATTTGAATTCGGATTTATTTGCTCTGATTTAGGCGGTTGATTGTTAGGTTTTGCCTCTTGAGCTATATTTTGTTCACTTTTAGGTGATTGTTGACCTCTTGATTTATTAGGCTGTCCCTGTTTTTTAGGTCCATTTGGTTTCACGTGATGTTGAGGTTTTTTAGGCTGGCCTTCAGGTTGTTGAGATTTATTATCTGGTGTGCTCTGCTGTTGTTGCGTAGGCTTTCTATTTTCAGGATTATAACCTTTACCTTTTTTCTTCTTTTTATATTTTGGTTCAGGACGTAATTCTATCTGGCCTGTAACATCCTCATATCCGTGATCAATATTTTCATCGTCTTCGTTATCGGTAGTTGGAGACAGATTTTCTTCACTCAATAATTCATTAGGTATAATTCCTTTATCATTTAGCAACTTGAGTTCTTTAGCTCTTGATGTATTTACAACAACGATTTTATTGCCTCTTACTTTATCGCTATTCTCATACGCATAATACAAAAGTCTTTTAAAAATATCAGTTTTGACTAAAACAAGAGTTCCAATTTTTGTTTTAAGTACGTCCGCATCCTCCGGAAAGTCTTCGAGTGCATCAAGATACATGTCGAGTTCATAATTTAGACAACATTTTAAACGACCACACTGTCCGGTGAGTTTAGATTGATTGATAGCAATGTTTTGATATCTAGCTGCAGATGTACTTACTGATTTAAAATCAGATAACCAAGTTGAACAGCAAAGTTCGCGACCACAAGATCCGATACCTCCGATTCGGGCAGCTTCTTGTCTCGAGCCAATCTGGCGCATTTCAATTTTCACTTTAAACTCGCGCGCATATTCTTTAACGAGTTCCCTAAAATCTACTCTTCCTTCTGCAGTATAATAAAAGGTAGCTTTCTTTTTATCACCTTGAAAAGCTACATCACCTATTTTCATTTCCAAACCGAGCGTTCTAGCGATGACTCTTGCTTTAATCATCGTATCACGTTCTAATGTACGGGCTTCTTCTAATTTTTGAATATCCCTTTCGTTAGCTTTACGAAGGATTTTATTAATGATGTTTTCCTCAGCGATATACTTTTTTTTCATCTGAAGTCTGACCAAATCACCGGAAAGCGATATTTGACCTACATCATAACCATTTACAGCTTCTACTACTACCATATCTCCTGTGACAGCGTATGTCAAAGGATCATTGATATAAAAATCTTTATGAGAACCATTTTTAAAACTAACTTCTACTATATTATAAGCAGATGGATCGTATATATCCCTCGCTGCTATCCAGTCGTATGTATTATGTTTATTACATCCACCAGTAGCGCAGTGACCTTTATCGCCGCATCCATTAGGTATGCCATTTGATCCATCACCACATCCACTACACCCCATTATTTACAATTAATTACATTAATGAATTTGCAAAGTTAACATCTTTAATGAAGAAAATAGTATAAATGTTTGATTCAGTTATGATATTTTGTATTGATTTATCATAATTGCTTTACTTAAAAAGTCATTAAGCTGGTATATATTTTTTGCCAGGCAAAGTTTTAATCAACCCTTTAAATTCTAGTTCGAGCAAGACAGCAGCCATCTCTGAAGGTGTCATTTGTAGTTTAAAGCTCAACATATCTATCGTTATTTCACGATTCTCACGGATGACGTCCAAGACATTTTGTTCCTGATTACTTAAATCTACAAACAATTGTTTTTGAATATATTTGCTGGCATCAATTTCTTCCCATCGCATGATATAGGCAATGTCCCGAGCAGATTCAATCAGATGGGCTTTATTTTGTTTAATTAGTTTATTACATCCTTCAGAAAATTCGTCTGTAACTTTGCCTGGTACAGCAAAAACATCTTTATTATATTGATTAGCGAGTTCGGCAGTGATTATTGAACCTCCTTTTGCTTTAGATTGAATGATAATGAGTGCATCACATAATCCGGCAATGATCCGATTTCGCATAGGAAAATTTTCACGTGCTGGTTTTCCATTAAAAGTTACTTCACTCAATAATCCACCATTGAGCAACATCTTTTCTGATAACGATGTATGTTCTAGTGGATATACTTTGGGTAAACCATTACCTAAAACTCCAATCGTTGGTATATTTAGTTCGACACTTTTTCTATGAGCAACACTATCTACTCCAAAAGCCAAACCACTGATGATTGCTACATTATATGGTAGTAACTCTTGAACTATTTTTTCACAAATTGTAGTACCATATGTAGTAGGAGTACGCGTACCGACAATTCCTACTGTTCTGTAGTAATTTAAATCAAAATCTCCTTTATAAAATAAGATTATCGGGGCGTCATCCTGATGCAATAGCCTTTTAGGATAAGCCTTGTCATGGTACGTTAGTACTTGAATATTATTTTTTAAAAATAAAGCGAGTTCCTTTTGGGCTTTTGGCAAGGTTTCCTCAGGTTTAAAATTTGCTACAAAACCCGGCCCAACTCCGGGAATCTTTAGCAATTCATTTTTAGATTTACTAAACACCTGATCAATACCTCCGCAGTAAGCAATAATATTTTTTGCAGTGATGGCACCGACATTTGGTGTCAGACTAAGTGCTAGATATAACGCTTTCTCATCTGTATCCATTACTGTAATGCATTAGCAGCGTCCTGAAATTTCTTAGACTGATTAGCATTTCCTATCCTTTCATATACGGTAGCTAATGCCTGATTGACAGCTTTATTATTCGGCTTAATCTCATAAGCATAATTGAGATAGTTTAATGCCCAAGAACTACGTTGATCTTTGACATTTAACAATTCTTGGCCTACTGAAAGATATAATCCAAACAGTTCTTCCTGGTGTTCATTTCGACCTTTTAAATAATCACTAAATTCTTTAATGAATGATATATCAGGTCTTCGAATGATGCATGGTTTCATATCGGTAACATATTGCTTAATATCTCCACCAGATTTAAATCTTTCAGTAATAACACCGATGAGCATGAGGTTTGCATTTGAATAATCTGGTACAATACTAATTGATTTTTTAGCATAGAACTCTGTCCAGTTAAGTAAATTTCGCTGTTCTTCTGTAAGTGTTTTTACGGTATTTGGCATCAAGGTCTCTTTATATTTATCAAAAAATGCAGTTGCCATAAAAGAATTAGCCCGAGCACTATTTGATGAAATTGCTACAGCTGCTCCATTTAGTGATAGTGCATCTTTCCATACAGGAACGCGTACATAGCTTTTTGCTGAATAACCAACTAACATTACTCCGACAAGTACTAAAGCAATTTGCCTACCATATTTGGTCAGCTTGGGCAAATGTTCTACTAAAAAATAGGCGGAAGCTATAGAAAATCCAGCTGAAGCCATAAATATAAAACGCTCATTCATAAATGTACCTACATTGATGAAAATATTGGATACAATACTCAATGTTGCTATATAAAACAAGATACAATAAGCATACACTGATTTTTTACCGATGCCTTTTAGTCCAAAATAACCTAAAGAAGTATATAGAGCAAGGGAAAGTAATGGTATAAAAGCAATAATGGATATCTTAGGAATAGCATATGGATAGTAATCATGTGAAAGCGGATGCGGCCAAACTAATAATGCAATATATTTACCAAGGCTATACATTATTGATCCCATCTTTTCTACAGAAGTCATTCCTAAAAATGGATTATTCATCAAGTCTTTTGACTCTTTAGCAAAATTTACAGAGCCGGCAGTCATATTTCTTAACATCAAATACAAAACAGTAGCTACAATCAGCCAGATCATTATATTTTTGAGTTTTGGCCAATTGGTTTCACTAAAGAAATATACACTTAGTGGAATTATAGCAAGGAAGGTTATAGCATTTTCTTTGGATAATAATGCCAGAAAATAATAAAGTACGGTACCTACAATCCAAGATATTTTGCCCGTATCAATATAACGTAGACTGCCATATAACGCCAACAAAGAAAATAACATCGTCATGATTTCATCGCGACCTTTGATATTGGCAACAGCTTCTGTATGAATTGGGTGTGCTATATACAGAATGGCGGCAATAAATGGTATAGAAAACCACCAACTTTTGCTTTTATAATTTCTAAAGAGCATGGAGAGCACCATCATCAAAATAATACCTGTCAAACCATATAACAGTATATTGATAAAATGACTAACCCATGGATTTAGTTCACCTATAATACCATATTCCATAGCAAAGGTTACTATAGACAACGGTCGATATCTGTTACCCTGTACCAAATTCTTTTTTTCACCAAAGTATCCTTCAAAACTTTCGGTAGTCAAAATCTTCCAAATACCACCAAAACCTTCCTTTGTATATTTATTTTCTGAAACGACAATTTTATCATCCAATACATAATCATATGGAAGACACTTAAAATAAATACCAAAACTCAACAATACTAAAATGATAGAAGGAAGCCAGTATCGTTTAAAAAAAGGCGCTCTATAAAATGGTCCCTGAATTGACAGATTCGTAGAGACGTTTTCTTTTATTGTAGATGTCGCCGCTTTTAAATTATGGGTAATAGGTGTTTTTCTTTTAGACATAAATAATTAATCTATACTTTAGTAAATCTAATTTGCAAATTTCAGTTAGTTTTGCCACAATTATATTTTGAAAGGTCAAAGATAAGCGATGTTTATAAAAAAAAGAATACAGATTTTACTGGTTTTGATGATATTGTTACCAACTATGGCTTATAATCAGTTTAATATTAAAATTGGATATAATGGCGGTCATACCAAAGCTCCGAACATGAATAGCATTATTTCACAGTTTAATAATGAATTTGAATCCAAATATGGTGGTAAATTAGACGACGCTTTAGATGATGTAAAATTTCTCAATGGTCTAGAAATTGGAGTACGTTACCGGTTAAATAGTGTAGGGTTTGAACTTTCTTGGAATAATATGAGTGATAAAAGTGATGCTTTTGGATCACTAGTTTCTGGATCACGTATCCAATCTAAATGGTTTACAAGTTTGACACAATATGCTTTAGGTGTAGAAAATTATATTGGCAATTTTGGATATGGTGCTTCCTTCGGTTACCGTAGTGCTAGTATTAAAACGGCAATAGAAGGTACCCAACGAAAAAAATCTGAAATAGTAAATGGATCCGTGTGGACGAGCAAATTCTATCTATTGTATCAGATTCCAAGTCGGGTTGTCGCATTATCTATTAAACCCTATGTTGAAATTCCTTTAAAAAGTTACGATATTACTAATTTTGAACAGGAGTTGTTTTACAAACTGGATAATTCATATATATCACCCAAACCTATCAATGAGCGGTTTATGTTATATGGTATTTCAATCTTACTATATAATGGACCACAGTAAGTAACAAATGATATTACCTATTCCTGCACTTTTCTACCAAAGGCTAAATCACCAGAATCACCCAAACCTGGTACGATATACGATTTAGCTGTAAGTTCATCATCTTCTGCTACTAACCAAAGATGTGCTTTGGGATAAAGTCGTTGAATCGCGTTTACACCATATGAGGAAGCGATAATAGAGGCGATGTGCAATTCTTTATACTGACCATATTCTGATAAAGCGTCTAATGTCTTTTCTATAGATGCTCCGGTAGCTAACATTGGATCAGAAAGTATAAGTGTTACTCCATTTAAATCGGGGCAGGTGATATATTCGAGGTTGATCTCAAAGGTACCATCTTTGTGATTTTTTCGATAAGCAGCTACAAATGCATTTCCAGCTTCATCTAAAAAATCTAAAATGCCAAAATGTAGTGGAAGTCCTGCTCTAAGTATCGTGCATAATATTACCTTATCATCAGGAACATTTGATTTACAAATACCCAAAGGAGTTTCTGTTTCTACTTCTATATAATTTAGATATTTGCTAATTTCGTAAGCTAAGATATTTCCTATCCGCTCCATATTTTTTCTAAACAATAATCTATTTTTTTGAACATTGATATCACGCATATGCGCGAGATATAGATTAGCAATACTATTTTGCTTAGAAAGATTATGAACCATAATAAAGTAAAAATTTTCCGTAAAGAAAGTGAAAATTTCTGAAAATAGAACTATTTTTAAAGAATATCATAAAAATATAGCTATGTGCATAGAAATGAATAATATCAATTGATTTACAATTTTTCATTATTCTTATGACGCCTAAAATCGCGTTTGGTTTTCTTTTCAATGTTTTTTACAATTGCGGATTCTAGGTCAATACCAGTTTGGTTAGCCAGACAAGTTACAACCCACAATACATCTGCGAGTTCATCAGCAAGTTGTTCTTTTTGCTCTTCTGGAGAAAGCTGTGTTTTAAAAGATTGTTCACCATAAATACGAGCAATCAACCGCGATACTTCACCGACTTCTTCAGTAAGAATTGCCATATTAGTCAATTCAGAAAAATATCGTACACCTATTTCTTTAATCCATTTGTCCACTTCAGACTGTAGGGATGATATCTCCATTATTCTTTATTTTTAGTATCCATAGCAATTGTTACCGGTCCGTCATTAATTAAATGCACTTTCATATTAGCACCAAATATTCCTGTCAGCACCTGTCGCTGTGAAATTTCAGCTAAAGTTTTTGTAAAATATTCATACAGCGGTATTGCTATTTCCAGCCGAGCTGCACGAATATAAGAAGGACGATTTCCTTTCTTTGTACTGGCATGTAGTGTAAACTGACTGATTACTAAAAATGAACCACTGATATCTTGTATTGACAAATTCATTTTTCCCTCATTATCACTAAAAATCCTCAAACCTGAAATTTTTGCTACTAACCAATCTGCATCTGCTATCGTATCATTTAGTTCAATTCCTAATAAAATTAAGATACCTTTGTGAATTTGAGCATGAATTTTATTATCGATTTGAACATTGGCTTCGCTAACGCGCTGTAAAACAACTCTCATTGAATATTTATAAACATATTAAAAAACAAAAATACATAATAAATTGATATATAGAAGTTATTTTATACACTTATCCACACTAAAAATGTTTAAATATTTTTAATAAATACTACTTATTAGCAAATTGCTTTTTAATATATTATAAAAAAAATCATATAAACATAAATTTGAGTTTAACTTATTTAAATTAACGAACAACCCACATCAGACAACTAAATTTTATATCAACAATTTAATGTTAATAATTAATAACATAAAATGTTAATTACAAATAGATCAATGAAATAGATAAAAAATAGATGTTGAAAAATTGTATATAAAAATACGTCAAAAAGCTTTTTAATACTTATCAACATATCCACAGAAGTAATAATAATGTATAATTCTTTTATATTTAAAATAATATTATTAGCAGAAAAAAATAAATGGAAAATCAATGAATTTTTTTTTTACTGATATTTGTTTAATTTTGCTGCATGAATGTATCAAAACGATATTCTAAAGAAGTTTTATTATGGTTATTTTTAGGAATAATCATGGTATTTTTTCAGGTAGTCATCGGTGGAATAACAAGATTGACAGAATCTGGTTTATCCATTACGAAGTGGGATGTAGTAAGTGGAACTTTACCACCATTATCTGAAGCTGCTTGGCAACATGAATTTGAATTGTATAAAATGACTCCTCAATATAATGAAATCAATGAAGGAATGTCTTTTAGTGATTTTAAATTTATATATTTTTGGGAGTATATACATCGATTATGGGCACGGTTGATGGGTTTTGTCTTTATCATCCCTTTTATTTGGTTTTTTGTTAAAAAGAAACTTGACGGTAAATTACTAAAACATTTAAGTATTGTAGTGATATTAGCCATACTTGCAGCTACATTTGGTTGGATAATGGTTGCAAGTGGTTTAGTAGAACGACCATGGGTTAATGCTTATAAATTATCGCTACATTTACTAATTGCAATTTCGGTTTTTGTAGCTTTGTTATGGACGTATTTGGATGCTAAATGGCAAAGACCTCAATTCAAATTGAGTGACTATGGCATAAAGAAAGTTTTCTATATTTTTTTAGGAATAGTTTTTTTTCAATTATTTTTAGGAGGTGTTTTATCCGGTATGAGAGCAGCTGTGGTTTATCCAACGTGGCCCGATATGTATGGTAGTTATTTCCCTTCTTTAATATTTGATATTAAACAATGGAATGCCGATAATTTTAATAATTATGATAAGAATGAATTTATGCCAGCATTGATTCATTTTTTACATCGTAATACTGCATACTTATTACTCGTTGTGGGTTATTTTATCAGTTATAAATTTATTAAAACTAGCTATTTAACTAAATCTATTAATCTTAAATTTGTTGGTTATACCTTAGCAAGTGTAGTTACTTTTCAAGCTTTTCTTGGTATATTAACAGTAATAAATAGTAAACATCAAGTTCCAGTTTTATTAGGTGTTTTACATCAGAGTGGGGCGCTTTTATTAATAACGGTTTTGATATTTATTTATTTTTTATTTGCAAGAAGTAGTAAAACCAATTGATTTAATTAACAAATTCTAATATAGAGTACCAAATATAGTATATGGCCAATATAGAAATTAAAGAGGAAAAGAAATTTAAATATATAGAAACAAATCCTGGTAAGACACCCTTAGTTTTACTTCATGGTTTATTAGGAGCACTTAGTAATTTTGATGGTATAATAAACCAATTTTCTGATAGGTACAATGTAGTTGTTCCTATTTTACCGTTATTTGAAATTTCTCCTCGTAGCCTTACTGTAATGAATCTGGTTGGTTATGTCGAAGATTTTGTTGATTATAAAAAGTTTGATAAGATTCATATTTTAGGAAATTCTTTAGGTGGACATATTGCCCAGTTATATACATTAAAAAATCCAGATAGAGTTAATAGTATGATATTAACTGGAAGTAGTGGACTTTTTGAAAGTGCATTGGGTAGTTCTTTTCCTAAAAGAGGTAACTATGAATATATAAAGAAGAAAGCCGAAGATGTTTTTTATAATCCAGCTATTGCAACTAAAGAGTTAGTAGATGAGGTTTATAATACTGTAAACAATTTAAAAAAAGCAATTTGTGTAGTAGCAATAGCAAAATCAGCAGTGCGTCATAATCTTGAAGATAAGCTACATTTAATAAATACACCTACCCTATTAGTATGGGGAGTTCAGGATTCAGTAACGCCTTTGTGGGTTGGTAAGAAGTTTAATGAGTTAATAAAAAATTCTTTATTAGTTCAGATAGACAAAAGTGGTCACGCTCCTATGATGGAATTACCAAATTTATTTAATGTAGCACTTGAAGATTTTCTTAATAAGATCGAAGTTGGTACATTTAATGATGATCCTAAAGAAACATATACATTAAGTCCTGATACAAACTAATCGATTATTTTTAAGCTTTCTTTTACAGTTAAATACTGTATATTTGAATAAGTAGTTTGTTTTTTAGGAATTTTTCCAATTAGTCGGAAGGGGAAAATTCCCCAACCATTGCTAATTTATTGTTACAAAGATATGAATTTATTATATATATTTCATTTCCTTATAGACTTTATCTTAATTTTTACTTAATTGTTTTTTTATTGTTTCACGTGGAACAATAAAAACTTATTTTAATATAGATGTTCCACGTGAAACAATTTATATATATCTAGCTGTATAAGAATTTGATATAGTTTTAAGTCCTCCCGGTTTTCCTTCATATAAGAGATTTCCTCCTTCTTTTCCTCCTTCTGGTCCTAAATCGATAACCCAGTCTGATGCCTTAATAACACTAGTATTGTGTTCAACGATAAGTACTGTATGACCATTCTCAACAAGTGCATTAAAAGCATCCATTAATTTATCTATATCATAAAAATGTAATCCAGTTGTAGGTTCGTCAAATATAAAGAAGATATTTTTTGAATTAAATTCTTTTCCTAAATACGAAGCTAATTTTACGCGTTGTGCTTCACCACCAGATAATGTGCTAGATGACTGACCCAACTTTATATAACCTAATCCAACATCATATAAGGGTTGTATCCTATTTATTATACTCTGTTTATTTTTAAAAAAGTCTAGTGCTTCTTCTATACTTAATTCTAAAACATCATAGATATTTTTATCTTGATAGGTAACTTCTAATACTTCATTTTTAAATTTCTTACCGTTACATACTTCACATGGTATGTTTACATCAGCAAGAAATTGCATTTCTACGGTGATGGATCCTTCCCCTTTACAAGTATCACATCGACCACCATCTACATTGAAGGAGAAGTGTTTTGGTTCGAATCCTTTTATTTTTGATGTTTGTAAATGCGCAAATAACTTTCTGATTTCGTCATATGCCTTTACATAAGTTACAGGATTTGATCTTGATGTCTTACCAAGTGGATTCTGATTAATCATTTCTACCTGTTTGATTTGATTTAAATCACCGGTTATTTTTCCATAAATGGTATTACTTGACTCCCTATTTCCTTCGATATACGCTTTAAGTAAAGGGAAAAGTGTGTGCTGTACTAAACTGGTTTTACCTGATCCCGATACACCAGACACTACCGAAATAGCCTGTAATGGAATGGTTATATCTATATTTTTGAGATTGTGTTGACGAGCATTTTGAACTTGTATCTTTGAATTAAACTTTCTTGTATGCTCAGGAATTTGAATTATCTTCCTTCCAGTAATATAATCTGCTGTGATTCCATGGTCATTACCATTTATTAATTCATTATATTTTCCTGCAAATACAAGTTCACCTCCATGTATACCCGCCATTGGCCCAATATCAATAATGTAATCGGCATTGCGGATGATTGTATCTTCATGTTCTATTACTATAACAGTATTACCTAAATCTCGTAATCTCTTTAAGACATCTACTAATTTTTCTGAGTCTCTAGGATGTAGCCCAACACTTGGTTCATCTAGTATATATAAAGAATTTGATAAGTTACTTCCTAACGTCCTTGTTAAATTTATTCTTTGTGTTTCTCCACCACTAAGTGTGTTACTTGCTCTATTTAAAGTGAGATACCCTAAGCCTATTTCATCCATTGTTACTAATCTGTTTTTTATTTCACTTAAAATTCTACTGGCTATCGTTGCATCATGTTCACTCAATGTTATTTGATTGAAGAATATAAGTAATTCATTTACCGGTATAGAAATGAGGTCAGCAATATGTTTTTCAGCTATCTTTACATATAAAGCTTCTTTTCTTAATCTTGTCCCTTTACACAAATTACAGGTTGTTTTACCTCGATATCTTGATATCATGACTCTATTCTGAATCTTATATGACTCTTGCTCAAGCATAGTGAAATATTCATAAATTCCATTTACCATCCCATTACCATTCCATAGTAAATCTTTTTCACTTTCATTCAAATCTTTATAGGGTCTGTGAATTGGAAAATCAAACTTAGCAGCACTTCTTATAAAATGGTCTTTCCACGCTTTACCGCGTTCACCACGCCAACAAGCAACAACCTCCTCATAGACGCTCAAATCTTCATTTGGTATTACTAGCTGTGCGTCTATGCCTACTATTTTACCATATCCCTCACATTTTGGACACGCTCCATGTGGATTATTGAAGTTAAATAAATGTGGAATAGGTGATATAAATTCAATACCATCTGCTTCAAATCGATTATTAAAATGGGTTATATTATCATCAAAAGTATCAATATAACATTCACCTTCAGATTCTGCAAGGGCTAATAAAATAGAGTCTGCTACCCTTTTTTTATTCTCTTCATCATTATTGATAATAAAACGATCTATTATAATTTTAAAATTATAGGGTGATTTTTTTACCGAAATCGTTTTGTCAGTATTACTATCTTCAAGTAGATCCTGAATGCCGATGACTTGATTCTTATAGACAACACGCGTATACCCTTTTTGTAGTAATAAATCTAATTCTTGACCAATCGTCCTGTCATGTTTCTTTTGTAGTGGTATCAGTACTTGAACTTTTGTTCCTTCTGGAATATTGAAAATATAATTAACGATATCATTTACCTCATATTTCTTTACTTCAATACCTGTAACTGGCGAAAAGGTTTTTCCTATGCGTGCATATAACAAGCGTAGTAAATCATAGATTTCAGTCATCGAACCGACAGTCGATCTTGCATTTCCATTGTTTACCTTTTGCTCTATCGCTATTGCAGGGCTGATTCCTTTTATAAAATCAACTTCAGGCTTTTTCATTCTATCCAAAAACTGACGTGCATATGATGAAAGGCTTTCCACATATCTTCTTTGACCTTCAGCATAGAGTGTGTCAATAATTAATGATGATTTACCTGAACCTGATAACCCGGTGACCACGACTAATTTATTTTTGGGTATGTATAATTCTATGTTTTTAAGATTGTTAGATCGGGCACCTTTGATATGTATGTATTTTCTAAGTTGAGATTTTTCTAAAAGTTCTTTAGATTGATTTGAGTCTGTCTGTATATGAGGCTTCAAGTTAAATTTATTTTAGATTTTAAATAAGTGGTTGAGTTAATTGCTTTTTTATGCAATTAATTATAACAT
>JBEBYC010000025.1:0-40843 GCA_040391315.1 Portibacter sp.
TTATATATCCTTCATAATTCATCATTAGACTATACATAATTTTATAAAAAATATATACAAGATATTTGTAATATGTATTATCTTTGCATCGTGTAAGTTTTGGTTATTAAATTATAAAATTCGTAATTGCTCGTGAAAAGTCATGAGCAATTTTTTAAAAAAAAATCCGTGTTCGCCGAACACTTTAAAATAAAACGAATTCAAATACATATTAAAGTTAAAAAAATATTTTGGCACGGTATTTGAATTTTAAAGATTATATGAGTTTTGGTTATTAAATTGAGTAATGCCCGTGTTTTCGTCTTACACGGGCTTTTTTATTATAGTGACTTCTTATCTTCTACTAACTAATTCAATTTCGCCTCATCAAATTTAAATTAAGATATTTAAAAATCGTATATTTAATCTTGATATAAATTAAAAATTCAACTCAAGCCTCGCAGACAAATTCCTTATCAAAAAAAAATCATTACTTAAGTTCATCTATTCTTTTGTCACTTTTACAAAGAAGCAAGGTCTAAAGGATTGGATATTTCCATATTCAAAAACAAAACAACTTCCTTTTAATTACGTTATTTATATTGATTGAATAATTTTTGCTTATTTTTGACTTGTGAATAGATATTTACGGTTTGGGTTGATTATACTTGGGATGGTTATAGCAATAGGTGACACGTTTGCTACACACAATCGTGCCGGTGAAATTACTTATAGGCAAATAGGTCCACAAACTATTGAAGTAACCATAACAACCTATACAAAAGCAAGTAGTACTGCTGCTGACAGAGACAGCCTAGACGTTCAATGGGGCGATGGTACCAGCGAATTTGTTCATCGCGATAATAACCGTACTCAATATGAACCCAATGATATCAAAATCAATTATTATATAGCTCAACATACCTATCCGGGAGTAGCAACATATACCGTTTCATTTTTGGATCCCAATCGTATCAGTGGCATATTAAATGTCAATTATCCAAACTCGATAGACATCCCTTTTTATCTTTCTACAACCTTTACATTATTGGATCAACAATTTCAAGGATATAACAATTCTGCAGTTCTATTACAGCGGCCGATAGATATTGGATGTGTCAACAAGGTATTTATCCACAACCCGAATGCATATGATCCTGATGGCGACAGTTTAGCGTACGAACTAACGACGCCGTTACAAGATTTAAATTCACCTGTTCCAGGTTATCGGCTTCCAAATGAAGTTGGCACCATCAGTGGCAACCGGCTTTCTATCAATGCAATCACAGGTGAAATCCGCTGGGATAGTCCTAAATTACAAGGCGAATATAATATTGCAATAAAAATAAAAGAATACCGCAATGGTCGGCTCATCAACGTCATCCTTCGTGATATGCAGATATTCATCAAAGTATGTGAAAATGATCCACCGGCAATAGAGGTAGCAGACGAACTTTGCGTAGTGGCAGGAACCATGATTAATCTACCTATAAAAGTAACAGACCCCAATATTAACCAAAAAGTAAAATTATCTGTCACGGGCGGGCCATTTACCGTTAAAGATCCAGCGTTATTAATCGCCCCTCAGCATTTCACACAAGTACCATTTAATGCGCAACTAATTTGGAATACGAATTGCAATCATATATCCAATCAATATTACCAAATCGTATTAAGAGCCGTTGACAATTTTTATCCAGATTCTACGGGATTAGCAACACTTAAAACTATAAGAATAAAGGTCGTCGGACCACCACCTGAAAACTTACAAACCCATCCTACACCTGAAGGCATCCATTTGGAATGGGATAAACCCTATAGATGTGAATTAACAGACGATGGATTTTTTCAGGGATTTTCAGTTTGGCGAAAAGAGACTTCTGCACAAATCATCCCCGACACCTGTAATCCTGGGCTTACAGGAGGTCCTTATACTAAGATCGTATTTAAAACAATCGCTGAAGAAGATGGAAAATACATCTATTTAGATAAATCAACAGAAAATGGAAAGACATATTGTTATCGTGTCATAGCTGAATTTGCTAAGCTTACAAGTACCGGAAATCCGTTCAATAAAATCGAAAGTCTTCCTTCAAATGAAAGTTGTGAAATTTTAAGACGCGATGCACCTTTAATTACAAAAACTTCCGTAGAGAAAACGGATAATCAACAAGGTGAGATTTTGGTCAAATGGATGAAACCTTTAACCGAACAATTAGACACTGTAGCGCATCCAGGTCCTTATAACTATTATGTATTGCGTTCGATTGATGGTTTCAATTTTGTTACGATTCATAGCCAACAAATTCCCTATTTTGACTCACCAACTGATACTATTTACTTAGACACAGATATCAATACCGATTCACAATCCTATACATATATTGTAGGTTTAATTGCCCAAAATGGAAAAGCGTTTATATCAGAACAAGCATCTTCCGTATTTTTAAATATTATACCTACAGATAGGCAAAACAATCTTACATGGACGGCTTCAGTTCCATGGTCAAATATCGAATATGATATATATAGAATGGACGATATTGGTAATACATATCAACTAATCGCAACGACAACCTTACCTTATTACGAAGACAAAGGTCTTTCCAATGAGCTTTTATATTGTTACAAAATCCAAAGTAAAGGAACCTATTCTATTGAAGATATTGAAGATCCTATTCTAAACTTCTCTCAGGAAGTATGTAGTAAGCCAATGGACGATGTTCCGCCTTGTCAGGTAAATGTCCGAGTTGAGAATATATGCGAACGTCCCAATTCAGATATTAACCCAGAACATTTGTACAATGAGCTATTTTGGAATAATCCATATGATTATTGTCCAGAAATCTCCTTTGATGTCGCAGGCTATAAAATTTACTTTGCAGAAAGTACAGATCAAGATTTAAGTCTTTTGGTAACAATTCAAGATAAAAATGTACTTTCATACACACACTTTTCGGATTACGGACTATTAGGTTGTTATGCAGTATCAGCTTTTGATCATTCTGGAAATGAAAGCCTACTCAGTGAAATCGTATGTGTAGACAATTGTCCTTTATATGAATTACCCAATACATTTACACCAAATGGCGATAGTTACAACGATACATTTAAACCGACCAAAAATCTTTTTATAGCCACAGTCGAATTTAAAGTGTATAACCAATGGGGCAACCTCGTTTTTGATACAACAGATCCGGCTATTAATTGGCATGGAACTACAAATCAAGGCAAACAGCTTGCTGATGGTACATACTATTACACATGCAGGATATTTGAAAATAGGGTTAACGGTATCATTGAAGCATCAAAGCCTTTAAGTGGTTTTATACATTTACTTAGAAATTAATCGTATATATGTTTAGTGGAATCATAGAATCATTAGGTTTAGTAACGGATATTCGAGACGAGGGAACTAATCGTCATCTAACGATTAAGTCAGCGATCAGCGAAAGCGCATACATAGATCAAAGTATCTCACATAACGGGGTTTGTCTTACCGTTGTAGCAATAAATGACGATAAACATACGGTTACTGCCATAGACGAAACTTTAAAAAAGACTAATCTGGGATTACTTCAAATAGGAGAAACGATCAATTTGGAACGTGCATTGACAGCAGGTCAGCGATTGGATGGGCATTTTGTTCAAGGTCATGTCGATACAACCGCGATTTGCACTGCAATTGAACCTAAGGATGGCAGCTGGATATTTCGCTTTAAAACTTCACAAGAATTTGATAACCTCCTCGTTGTAAAAGGATCGATTTGTATTAATGGTATCAGCCTTACGCTTATTGATGCGCATTGGACCGATTTTTCGATTGGGGTAATTCCATATACCTATGCACATACGAATTTATCAAGGATACAGCCCGGCGACGTCCTCAATCTAGAATTTGATATATTAGGTAAATACATCCAAAAATATCTACAAAACATCCATTTAAAAAATCAAAAACCTTAATACCAAATATCATAAATTTCATTACCTTTGCGGCCATTTTAAAATTTAACATTTTCAGATATGAAATCAATATATGGATTTATCCTTTTCGTAGCCCTTATTTTCGGAACCCAAGCTTGTAAAAATGATGCTACAAGCGTAAATTTATCCGGCAACAATAATGCTAAAATGAAAAACGATGCTAAAGCATTGGAAGGTACAGGTGTTTCTGACATTTCTGAAACCTACCAATTAAATCAATCCATGGTTATTCAACCCGGTAATGTTGGATTTAATTTCAAAACTGCTAACACTTTTAATATCTATATATCTTCACTTGGTGGTGCGCAAAATGCAACAATGGATTTTGACAAAAATCATGTTTTTGCCATCTTTGCTGAACCCACGATTAAAGAAACCTTTTTCAAAGTTGAAGGTTTTGACAATTCAGGTGAACAACCGGTATTAGAAGTAAAAACCATCGTTTCTGAAAACACCGTAACATCTTACAGGCCATCTTTTATAACTTCTGTTCCGCGTACTGTTGAAGGATTTCCTATCATTAGGTTAGATGGTACGGAAATTCCTGTATTTATTGTTGAATAAAGTGACTTTATAACTCTAAGCATTTTAGTTATAGTTATTTGCTTAAGTCATTCGGCAATAAAAAACATAATGTGCTATTGTGTGCTAATAGGAATTGTATAAACGATTAGTAAATTGTCTACTTATATTGCGGTCATGCTTTACTCGTCAAGTAAATCAGGTCTTTTTTCAAAGGTTAATTTATAGGCAGCATCAGCGCGCCAGTCTTCAATCAATTTATCATTACCTGACAAGAGTACATCAGGAACTTTACATCCTTTAAAAGAAGCAGGTCGTGTATATACAGGAGGTGCAAGTAGTCCATCTTGGAATGAATCAGTTAAAGCACTGGTTTCATCGTTTAATACTCCGGGTATTAATCGACCTACAGCATCCACGACGATTGCTGCAGCAAGTTCACCACCAGAAAGGACAAAATCCCCTACAGAAACTTCCATTGTTACATGTAAATCGCGTATGCGTTGATCAATGCCTTTATAATGACCACAGATGAGCAAAAGATTTTCCATACAAGACAGTCTGTTGGCCATCTTTTGATTAAAAGTGTGTCCGTCAGGCGTAAGATAAATAACTTGGTCATAATTCACCTCTTTTTTAAGATCCGAGATGCAATTATCTAAAGGTTCGCACATCATCACCATTCCGGCACCACCACCATACTGATAGTCGTCCAGTTGTTTATGAGGTCCATTACCATAAGGCCTGAGCGGAACGACATTGATCTGAAGCAAGCCCTTTTCAGCAGCACGTTTCATGATCGAGTGCTGAAAAGGACTTTGCAATAGTTCAGGTATAACGGTTATAATATCTATTCTCAAAGTGAGATAGGATTTATTGATTAACTATTTGCTTCGTTTTTCAACTGAGCATAATATTTGTAAAAATAAGGGATGGTCTCAATCCCTTTGAAGTAATTGAAAAGCCCATAATGTTCGTTAGGCGAGTGAATATCATCAGAGTCCAACCCAAAGCCCATCAGAACAGTTTTAACCTGTAAAACGTCTTCAAATAAGGCTACGATTGGAATACTACCACCTCCACGTACAGGAATCGGATCCTTGCCAAAGGTTGCCTTCATCGCCATCGCAGCAGCTTTATATTCTGGAGTGTCAGAAGGTGTCACTGCGGCCTCACCACCGTGATGCGGTCTGACTTCAACGTTTACACCTGCCGGTGCTATACTTTCAAAATGATTTTTGAATAATTGTGTTATTTTATCACTCTTCTGGTTGGGGACTAAACGCATACTAATTTTAGCGTAAGCTTTAGAAGGTAAAACAGTTTTAGCTCCTTCACCGATGTAACCACCCCAGATTCCATTCACCTCCAATGTTGGGCGGATGGAAGTCTGCTCTAAAATTGTATATCCTTTTTCGCCCATAGTGTCTTTTATGCCTAGACTTTTCATGTAAGCATCTCTGTTAAATGGAGCTTGGTTCATCGCAGCTCTGTCCGCATCGGAAACAACAACGACATCGTCATAAAATCCAGGTATGGTTATGTGTTTATTTTCATCTTTTAGGGAAGCAATCATATCACAAAGCACTTGTGCAGGATTTGCTACAGCACCCCCATAAACGCCTGAGTGTAAGTCTTTATTTGGACCAGTTACTTCGACTTCTACATAACTCAATCCTCTCAACCCGACTGTAATTGAAGGCGTATCATTTGAAATAATTGATGTGTCGGAAATCAATACGACATTGCAACGCAACATGTCACTGTATTGCTTACAGAATGTGCCCAAATTGCTCGAACCAATTTCCTCCTCCCCTTCAATCATAAATTTAACATTACACGGTAGGGAACCAGTTTGCTTCATAGCCTCAAAAGCTTTTACATGCATATACATCTGTCCCTTGTCATCGGCTGAGCCTCGAGCAAAAATAGCACCTTCCGGATGTTTGTCTGTTATATTGACAACGGGTTCGAATGGTGGACTATTCCATAAATCTAAAGGATCAGGTGGCTGTACATCGTAATGACCATACACTAAAACTGTAGGTAGCATAGGATCTACTAAGTGCTCACCATAAACTATTGGATGCCCTTCAGTAGGATAAATCTCTACCTTGTTGCAACCAGCATTTCGAAGGCTTTCTGCTACTGCTTCAGCTGTTTTTGCTACATCCCCTTTGTATTTAGGATCTGCACTTATAGAAGGTATGCGCAATAACGAAAACAACTCTTCTAAGAAACGGTCTTTATTATCCGAAATATATTTTTTTATGTCTTGCATAATATAATTATTTACTGATTGGTTTTACATAAGTTTTACCCATATTAAAAAGAGTAAAACAATAACGGTCAGTAGCTTCTTCAATTATTTTAGAAGTAGGCTTACCAGCACCATGTCCTGCACTTTTGTCGATACGAATAAGTACTGGATTGGGTCCTGAATGCTTCTTTTGCAATTCTGCTATAAATTTATAGGAATGTGCGGGAACCACTCTATCATCATGATCTGCTGTTGTCACTAAAGTAGCAGGATACGCTACACCTTTACGTACATTATGTACCGGCGAATATTTTTTCAAATACTCAAACATTTCTTTACTTTGTTCTGCTGTACCATAGTCATAAGCCCAGCCCGCACCTGCTGTAAAGGTATGATATCTCAACATATCCAAAACGCCCACAGCTGGTAGTGCAACTTTAAACAAATCAGGTCTTTGCGTCATAGTCGCCCCCACTAAAAGCCCACCATTAGAGCCACCCGAAATCGCTAAATAGTTTGGAGATGTATATTTCTGCTTAATCAAATATTCCGCTGCAGCGATAAAATCATCAAATACATTTTGCTTTTTAAGCTGTGTACCCGCATCATGCCATTTTTTGCCATATTCACCACCGCCTCTAAGATTAGGAACGGCGTAAACTCCTCCATTTTCCATCCAAACAGCATTCGAAATACTAAAAGAAGGTGTCAAACTAATATTGAATCCACCGTATGCATATAGAATTGTAGGGTTCGTTCCATCTAATTTTATACCCTTTTTATAGGTAATCATCATTGGGACTTTCGTACCGTCTTTTGAGGTATAAAACACTTGTTTTGATTCGTATAAATCCGGATTAAATTCCACATTTGGTTTGACAAACAATGTTGATACTCCTGTCTCAGGATTCAATTTAAAAATGCTCGAAGGAGTTACATAATTTGTAAAAGAATAGTATATATCTTTATCTTTCTTTTTGGCCCCACCCATAGAAGCTGTTCCTAATCCTGGCAATTTAATTTCTCTTATCAAATTACCATTATAGTTATATTGCTTAACCATTGATAGTGCATCTTTCATATAGTGTGCAAAAATATATCCAGCTCCTGTAGAAACGCCCAATACGTTTTCTGATTCCGGAATAAAATCCATCCACTTTTCAGGTCGAGGATCTTTTGCATCAACCGTTACCAATCTTTTATTAGGTGCTTTATAGTCGGTCAAAATAAACAATTTTGAACCTTCATTATCCAAAACATAAGAATTACTTTCCATATTATCTTGGATAGTAACCAATTTTGCATTAGGATTATTTAAATCCATTAAATACAGTTCATTACCAGAGGTAGCATTTGCAGCTGTAATAAACAAATATCTATTGTCATCCGATACATAACCACCTACATATCTTCTTTTGATATCATGGCCAAAAATGATTTTATCTTCTTTTTGTTTCGTGCCTATTTTGTGATAGTAAAGCTTATGCTGATCCGTTTTTGCAGATAATTCACTACCCTTTGGCTTATCATAACTTGAATAATAGAAACCATCATTTCCTTTCCAAGAGAGTCCGCTAAACTTGACGTCAAACAAAGTGTCTTCAATGATTTTTTTTGACAAAGCATCCATGATGACCACTTTACGCCAGTCGCTCCCACCTTCTGATATTTGGTATGCAACTTTAGAGCCATCTTCAGAAAATTGAATTCCAGCTAAAGATGTTGTTCCTTCTTTTGAAAATTTATTTGGATCTAAAAATATTTCTGCAGCCATACCTGGTTTTTCACGATAGAGTACAGATTGATTTTGAAGACCATTATTCTTATAAAAATACGTGTAATCACCCTCTTTAAATGGTGCTGAAAACTTCTCATAATTCCATAGTTTCGTCAATCTGTCTTTAAAAGCTGCACGAAATGGAATCTGATTCAAATAAGCAGCTGTTACCTCATTTTGGGCATCAACCCAATTAGCCGTCTCAGATGACATATCGTCTTCAAGCCATCGATATGGATCTTTTATGATTGAACCAAAATAATCAGTTGCTACTGGAATCTCTTTTGTTTCGGGATATTTCAATTGTGCTAGCATTGTAGGTTTATTTGTTATCTCTTTAGATTTACTGCATGCCAATACCGATAATATGGCTATAAATGAAGCATAAATATATTTACTCATTTGATTTAAATTGAAAAATTAATAAATAAGGTGTAAAGTTAGTGTAATTTTTAATAAACTGACTTTTCCACAAATAGGTTTAGACAAAATCCATCAAAACTTAGATTAAAAAACAAAATCGAAACAAACCTAGCCGGTTAAAAATCCTACTTATAACGAATTTTTAGCTAGGATTGATTTAAATCTAGCCGATAAATGATCTGCATCATCAATGTAATTTTAAAAACTATTATATATTTGTGCTGTAAAAACGAAATAAACATAATAAATGATGGCAGCTAATGAATTACTTCATATTCAAGTCAGTGAGGTGATGACTACAGATTTGATTAAAGTTAAACAAGATACAATACTCAAAGAAGTAAAGATATTGTTTGACAAGCACAATATTCACCACATTCCTGTAATTAACGACCAAGGTAAATTTGTTGGGATCATTTCCAAAACGGACATAAATCTATTAATGGATTGGGGGACTAAATTGGAACTTCCATCAAGTTTGAGACGCAACACTTTTTTGCTTACCAGTAATCTTGCAAAAGATATTATGGAGTCTAATGTAATGAAATTAAAGCCGAATGATACTTTGAACAGATGTGTTCAGATTTTCAGAGAAAACTATTTCAGAGCATTACCAATCGTTAACGACAATGATGAATTAGAAGGAATCATTACCACTTACGACCTTATGATATTAGCATATTCTAAACCGAACAATTAAAATATATACAAATGAAATTTGATAAATCTTATAATATAAAACAAGTTAAAGCCTTATTTAACGAGCAATTCCCTTATCTAAAAATAGAATTTTACCATCACGAACATAGCCAAAGTGAAGGCAGTAATCTTTCAGCTCAGTATGATGAAAATACCCTTTTAAGCGCTATTAACCCTGATTTTACTGAGGCTCAACTTGATATAAATCCAGCTATGACTGTCGGGGAATTTGAAGTATATATTCGCGAAAAAACGGGTATGAATGCTCAAGTATTTAGAAAATCAAATAATCTATGGCTACAAACTTCTTCAACAGATAGTTGGACTTTAGAAAAGCAAAATGGCAAAGGTGAGCGTTCTATGATTGATTATGATATTGACCCTGTAAATATCTCAGACTTCGACGTCGATTAAATTATAATACAATTTTATTTTGACATGCTTATTTGGTGTTAACAACACTTTTGTAGCATGTGTATATGTGTTGTTTTTACATTTGCTCTTTTACATTTTATAAGCGATTGTGAAATTCATTCATCGGCAATAAATGTACAACTTTGTTTTTTAAACCTATATATGAATTATTGCCATATTTATGTTATTTAATTCGTTTTTTCTTATTGATACAATACATTTCATGTCATAAATTAAAAACTTTTTAACTTGACATATGTGTTTGGCAAATTTCAAATATATTGCTAAATATGATAAATAATCTACAATTTGAATGTGTTTTCTAATGTCGTCTTAAATTCGTTTTCGTTGCTGTAATTGTAGAAAGGAACTGCTGTTATCAAATAAGTGTCTGTGTGAATTTTGATAGTCTTTTGTTCGGTTCTTATTTCTTTCAAAAAGTCTTCTTTCCATTTGTCGTGTCCTAAAAGGTGGTTTCCTTTCGGTTCTATGAAAACCTGAAAAGTCATTTGCTCTCCGTCACGTTGTTTGCAGAACAGTAAAAAGTCTGGTTCAAATGCACGTCCGAGTTTGTCGAAGATTTTAATTTCTCTTTCGTTACGGATTAGGTAAATGTTCTCAAACTTCTGATTGAGTCCTTCAAATCGTCTGGAAAATAGTTCAACAAATTTCTTTTCTTCACTTGTTCCGTAGTTAGCGTTGTAAACATACCAAGGCTCGTTGGCTACTAATGTTTCTTGTCCGTTTGCTCGTTCACTGTCTTTGTAAACCTTTATTTCTTTGTCCTTGAAAACTTTATGAACCGGCTCTTTGATATAGTCTGAACCTTCGTATTCTGTTGAATTGCTCTTTATGTCGGCTTCAATGTTTTGCAAAAGTCCGTTTAAGGCTTGCAAATAATCGAAATGGCTTATTTCCTTTAGTCTGTTTGCTGTTCCGCTAAATGTAATTTCCAAACCTGCTAAAAAGTCTATGCTTTCAATAAAATTGGAAAGTGAACCAACGCTTGGAAAATAATGTGATAAACTTTCAAAGTAGAAAAACGGGTTTTGGCTTAAAGCAAAACGAATTATGTTTTGCGGAATTTCAGTCAGTTTTACGTCTTTGGTTTTGATGGTTTCTGTTTCCGAAGTATCTGCAACTGCAAAAGCACCTGACATTTTCCCAACACCAGAAGATAATATGTGCCTATAGTTGGTTTTCTTAACTCCTAAATCAGCAAATGATTTTATGTTGTCAAAGCTCTTTGGCACTTTCTTGTTGTAGAAAACGTGTCCGTCTCTATAAAAATCTGTTTTCTTAAATTCAGGTTTTAAGAACAAATTGAGCTGAACCAAATTTGCATCATCTTCATAAATTCCTGAATCAACAAGGGCTTTCTTCAATTCAGAAATGTAACGGCTATCTTCTTTAGTGTGATAATAAAGTTCTTCCAACGTTTTCAAGTCATTGGAAATATCATCGTCAAATTTTCGAGTAAACTTGTCTTGGCCTTTTTCTAAGGCAAAAGGGTAATACCTTGCACCACGACCAATTAATTGGGCTTCTGATAATGTTGTTTTACCTGGCTTTCCATCTTTCCCGTCTCGGTCTTCATAAAGGCGAACAATGTCAAATAAATTCAAAACGTCCCAACCTTCATTTAATTTCTGCACGGCAAAAACGGCACGGATTGGATTGTTTTCATCTTCCAAAGTGTTAAGCAAAATTTGATTTTTCTCTGCTTCTGCATCATTGTTGGCACTTAGGCAATTTTCAAATCTGAAATTGGCTTGAATACGTTTAACAATTTCATTTGCTGAAATACCTTTAGTTTCAAAAAATCGGAAAGCCTTTTGAACAACAGGAACGGTAGAAGTCTTTTGAATTTTCTCTACCATTGCCACCGAAAAATCATCAATCAATTGGTGAAAGTTCTCTTTATTTTGTTCCGATTCTTTAATAGTTCTTTTGGCTTTGAATAGAATTACTGGCTTCAAATTGATATTGTTTGAAGTAGCCAATTCTTGCCTATACAAGTTCAAAATTACGGCTTGGATAATTCTATCTTGCTCGTCATACAAGGAACGAATAAGGTTAATTTCTTTGGAATATTTGTCAATACGGAATTGAGCAAGGTCGTATTTAAAAATTACCTTATCTTGATAGTGTTTGACTAATTCTGCTGTGTCCGTGTCAATGGTTGCCGTAAACTCCAATAAGATATTTTCAAAATTAGAATCGTGAATTTTCTTCACGGTGTCTTCCCAACTGCCAAACATTTTCCCCGATTTTGTTCCTGCAACTAAATGGTGAGCTTCGTCAGCAATTAAAACCAATTTTTTGTCCTTAAAATCTTCGTAG
This sequence comes from Portibacter sp., assembly GCA_040391315.1. Lineage (GTDB taxonomy): Bacteria > Bacteroidota > Bacteroidia > Chitinophagales > Saprospiraceae > OLB9. The sequence continues at coordinate 12,405 of JBEBYC010000025.1, forward strand.
GTTACGCTGTTTTCTTTGGTGTTGTTCAGGTCAATATGAAGCTGTTGAATGGTGGTAAACTTCAAATTGATATTCTCATTGTCGGCTTCTTCAAAGTTGTCAATCTCTTTGATTAATACTTCTTTTCCGTCAATTACAATTTTGTTATTGAACAAGTATTTTGAAGCCTGCGGATTAAGAAAATTGTCTTTGGTTTTTTGAATGATATTATTGCTGTTTACAAAAAACAAAAAGTTGCGATAGCCTTTTTGGTAAAGGTGCAACATCAAACCTGCCATTATCAAAGTTTTTCCGCTTCCTGTTGCCATATTGTAAAGCAAGTGAAACGGTCTTTTGGGTTTGCCTTCAAAATCTTCTGAATCGCAGAGAATGAAACGCTGAAACGCTTCTATTTGATAAGGTCGCTGACCAAATCCGGGCTTTAAATTGTCGGTTATGTGATTAGGAACGGTAACTTGTGCAATGGCTCTTTTACCAAACTCCTGTAACAATATATCGTATAGAAATGCCATTTGCTTACTTATTTAAATTGTCCAAACCGTGATTAGAAAGATTTTTGGATTGCAAAGATTTATTGAAAATCCGTTTGAATTGCAAACTCTTTGCTCCAAAATTGATTAGCAAACCCGTTGGCAAATTATAGGCTTCCAAATAATTCATTGCCTGAGCCAAATGCACATCTTCCAAATCAATGATTGCTTTTAGCTCGACCATTATTTCGCCCATAACCAAAAAATCAGCCCTTCGTAAACCTACATCCTGCCCTTTGTAAAATATTGGCATTTCAACTTCTCGCTGGTGTTCAATACCGTTTTCATTTAATTCAATAGACAAACAACGCTGATAAATTACTTCTTGAAAACCATTTCCAAGAGTATTATGCACCTCCATTGCACAACCGATTATCCTATGTGTAATTTTATCTTGTTCTTCTTTTGTCAAATATTTCAATTCCATCCTGGTCATTTAATAATCTTGGTAATCATTTCATCTTGTAAAAATCACGGTTCAGACGTTTTTCTTCTTCGGTGCAGGCAAAGTCGGTATCATTAAGCGAAGATAGATTTACATACAATTGGTTTTTGTCCAAGAGTTCGCAAAGGTGTTGTTTCTGCTCGGCAAGGCTCAGGACTTTAAATTCTTCCAAATGCTCGTCTTGCTTCTTTATGTCCACATTGTAATTCAGGAAACTTTTCGCTTTCATCTGCTCCCAAATCTGTAAAAGAGCTTCTGTGTCTTTCGCTTCTTCAATCTGTTCAATGAAAGTTTGGTTGTATTTTTTGAGTTCAAGATAGACGAATGAGCCTCCGCCTTGCCAATTCACTGATTTTGAAATACCTGACTGCTCACCTTTTGTAACATTCTCTAGTCGGATAGTACTATCATTTTCTCCATAATTAAGTTGCTCAATTCCAATAAATTGTCTGTTCATCTTATGAGCAACCGCTCCTGTTGTTCCACTACCAAAATGATAATCAAGGACAATGTCGTTTGAGGTTGTTGTTAAGTCAATTATTCTTTTCAATAAAGCCTCGGGTTTTTTACCATTTGTTAGACTTACGCCTCCTTCATTTTGAGTGTTTTGAAAATCAATATCAACCCATAAATCACCGAGTAACTGAGCCATCTTTTCTTTGCCATCAATTTTTTTAAATACTTTTGAAAGCAAGGATAATCTACTTCCATTATAAGCAAACATTTTCTCATTACCATTTTCAATATAGACGACCTTACCTTTATTTTTTTCGCTTAATTTTTTTAACTCTTCTGGTATAGAATTAACACCACGAAATATCTTGTCTTTATTTTCAAATATGAATTTATAAAACTTTGGTTCATTGATTGAATTTGGGCTAATTGTATAATCATTTGTGATTATTTGCTTAGACACCAATACATCTTTAAGTTTTTCTATTTTGTATTCTCCATCTTTTGATTCAATCAAAATGGAATTGTAATGTGTATCCCATTCTAATTTTTCTACATATTGAGGTGTTAATTTAATTTTATCGCTCATTTTATAGACCAAAATAGAGTCTTTATTTTTTAGAATAGTTTTGTCCTTATGTTGTGTTTTGTTTCCTGAGATACTATTTGACCTTACAGTTAATGTAGTGATATATAATTTTTCTGTAAATATTTCATCCATTAAAACTTTGAGATATGCATCTTCATTAAAGTCGCAATGTACAAATATGAGACCTGTTTCATTAAGTAAAGTCTTAGCAACCATTAACCTATTTTTCATAAAAGATAGCCAAGTTGAATGATTAAAATTGTCATTATATCTAAAGCTATCATTTCCTGTATTATAAGGCGGGTCTATGTAAATCAGTTTTACTTTTCCTGCAAATTCTTCTTTCAGCGTATGTAAAGCTAATAGGTTGTTGCCTTTTATAATCAGGTTGTCGGTAATGGTATCTTCGGGAAGTCCGCGTTTGCGGTTTCGCTCGGCATCGCGGGTAAAGCCGTCAAAGAGATGCTCGCCGTCTTTGTCAAATACTTTTGCATTAGTTAAAACTTTTGGTTCTAAGAGCTGGGTAATTTCATCTTGTGCTAAAATTTCATTAAAGAAAATTTCTTCTCGTTTTTGTTCTTCTCGGCTTTGTCCACCTTCCAAAATACAGTCCTTAAATGGCCACACCAAAGCCACTTCGTTGCGTTGTTTCAAGTATTTGCCGTCAATGGTCAGTCCAACCTTGTTTTTGTATTGTGTGTAGCTGTCGTTCAGGTAGTTTTTCTGTTCTAGAAACTGCACAAACAAGTTTTGGTTAAAAACCAACGTGCCTTTCACGTTTACAAAAAACTTTTCTTTCAGAGTGGGTTCTTGCAATAAAAGCGCAATCAATTCTTCATCAAAATTCTGTGCTTTGTTCAGCACCACCCATTTTTTCAGTTCTCCGTTGTCTGTCACGAAGTTGGGTTCTTTCTTGAGTTGTTGCTCTAATGTGTTGTATAAATTCATTTCGTCTGTTTCTACATATAATGTTGTAAAGATAGTTTTATATTTAGATTTCAAGTAATATAATGCTATTGAATTTTTTTAAAAAATTCGATAATTGGTTTTATATTATGTCATTCGTTATACTATTCATTGAATTATGTAATCTCATCCATTAAGGTTGCAGCAAACTAAAATATTTGTACAACAAAATTAAAATATTTCTAATCATGATTGGAATGATGTGTTTTTTTACTACATTTCATCAAAAGAAATAAGTATATTATGTTAGCTTTTGGTGATAACTAGAATATTTATTTCGGTGTTAAATTGCTTTTTAATAAATTAGAAAACATTTAATTTTGCATTTAGCAAAAGATTAGGCAATAGCATATTAAAGGAAGTTATCCTTTTCGTATATGTTCAAAGTTAGTTCATTAGGTTTTGGGAAATTAGTTGGCAAAAGATCGATTTTAAAAGGAAGTTCCAATACTTTTAATTCGTCAATTTGTTTCTCTAAAAGATCATATTTGTTGCAGTAATTATAAGTCAGCTTTAAATAACGCCTGATAATCATTAATGGTAAAAATTGCCCTCTTAAAGCCATCCATTCCATTAAGTTTTTTTGCCTTTTGAACTATTACAATCTCTACAAGCAACTATCAAATTTTCAGCATCATCCTTACCACCAAGTTTCTTAGGAAAAATATGGTCTATCGCTAACTTAGTTTTCGAACCGCAATAATTACAATTTTGTCTAGTTTGTATTTTGATTTTTTCATCATCAAAAATTGAACGCATATTCATTGTTCCCGATTTCAGTCCTTTAAATATTTTGGCTCTAATCATGAAGTTAAGCATCTCATACTTTTCCTGTTTTTTGTCAATAGCGATATGAGCCATTGCCAAGTTTTGCATAAGCATAGTAAATTAAATGTCTAACAGTTTCAATTTTCGGTTTTGCCATTATTTGATTTTGTGATTGAATATCGAGATGTCTTAAAATGTCTTGTAACGCAATCTATAAACGAAAATACAACAAACATAATGTAATTTATGAAGGTTATTTTTGGATAAATTATTATTTTTACACTTTATTATTTCAAAAACAATCATTCAAAAGATGAAACACGCTTTTTTAACTATACTTATTGTCTTTTTAACTTTTAGTGTTGTGCATGCTCAGCATTCTGATAGCGATCATTATTGTACACGCATTCCGAGTAAAATAAATCAAATCAATAAAAAGGATTATTCCCCTTCTTTATTTACGGACAACTATGATTTAAAGTACTATCGATTTGATTGGTTTATCGATCCGGCAGTTTGGTATATTAAAGGTACAGTTACCCCATATTTTGAAATCTCAGGTAAGGATCAGACAAGTATAACTTTTGATTTTACAAGTGAACTAATTGTTGACAGTATTGTATGGCGTGGTCAAAAGATTGATTTTAAACAGACCGGGAAATATCAGCTTGATGTAAATTTTCCTCAACCACTTGCAGATAATTCCATAGACAGTATATCTATAACGTACCATGGCGAACCACCAACCAGTGGATTTGGCTCATTTATTCAAGATCAACATGCAGGTGTTCCGATTTTATGGACGTTATCAGAGCCATTTGGAGCGCAGGACTGGTGGCCATGCAAAAATATTCTAGATGACAAAATTGACAGTATTGATATCATTATCACTTGTCCAAAACAATATAGAGCAGCGAGCAACGGACTTTTAGTTAATGAATTTAGTCCTGAAGAAGATACAAAAACCTACCATTGGAAACATCGTCATGCGATTGCACCATATTTGATAGCAATTGCCGTTACCAATTACGAAGTTTATACAGACGATGTACGTCTATCTGACGGTACGATCATGCCGATGCTCAATTATGTATATCCAGAGTCATTAAATGCAGCTAAAGCAGGTACAGCTGCCAATGTAAAAGTACTTGAATATTTTGACTCCCTATTTGTAAGTTATCCATTTGCAAATGAGAAATATGGTCACGCACAGTTTAATTGGGGCGGTGGCATGGAGCATCAAACGATGAGTTTTGTCGTTAATTTTGGATGGGGACTTTTAGCACACGAATTAGCACATCAGTGGTTTGGTGATTATCTAACTTGTGCAACATGGCAAGATATCTGGTTAAATGAAGGTTTTGCTACCTATCTTGATGGTCTGAGCAGAGAAAGGTTCCCACAGTTCCAAAATGATTGGTATAGTTGGAAAGCAAATACACTTAGAAGTATCGTATCACAACCTGGTGGTTCTGTTAAAGTAGCAGACCCAACCAATGTAAGCAATATATTTAACTCTCGATTATCTTATAACAAAGGTTCATTTTTAGTACACATGCTTAGATGGAAACTCGGCGATGAAGACTTTTATAAATCGATTAGAAAATATCTCAATGACTTCAAATATAGTAATGTATCCACGAATGATTTAAAGGTAACGTTGGAAGAAGTATCCGGACAGGATTTAACGAGTTTCTTTAAGAATTGGTATGAAGGTCAAGGTTATCCGATTTACGATATTAAATGGGCATATCAAAATGACAAATTAATAATTAAAGTTAATCAAACTACTTCACATACTTCAGTACAGTTTTTTGACATGCCTTTGTCTTTTGAAATCGTAGGTGACGGACAAAGACAAATAATTAGCGTAGATAACACAGAAAATGGTCAGACATTTGAAATACCAATAGATTTCAACATCGATTTTATCACTTTTGACCCGGAAATATGGTTGATTTCCAAATCTACAGTGATGTATGATGATGGATTGATATCATCTACAGAAAATCAAACATCAAGTAGTACAATACTAAAACCAAATCCGGTACATGATTTTTTGACAATCAGCACAAATAATGGTTTTTGGTCTTCATACAGTATCTTCAGTAGTGATGGTCGGGCAATACTCAACGGAAGTTGTAATAAAGGCGAAACGGATGTTCATGTAGGCCATTTAAATACCGGACAATATTTCATTCAACTCAATAGCAATAACAATAATAGCAAAATACTTAATTGGGTTAAAATATAAATATTTATTCCAATAAATGAACATTTTTCGTCGTCGGCAAGATGCTATTTCCAAATCCTTTTAAAAGCATAATTATAAATAGGGATTATGGCAGCGCTATATGTTAGTTAGTAAAATATAATTTACCTTTGCAAAAATTTAATAAAATCCATGAATAAATATCTATTTTTAGCTTTAATCATATTACTTTCTAGTTGCAGCAGTTTAAATAAAAAAATCGCTAAACTCAAGGACCAAGATTTAATTATCAGTCTTGATAAAGGGCCATGTGCTACAAAATGTTCCGAATATAATGTAAAATTATATAAGAATGGATATGTCGTGTACGAAGGTAAAACCAATGTTGAAAAATATGGCTTATACGCAAAACAAATATCTACTTCAGATTTAAAAGCCATCACGAATGCATTTGACATTAACGACTTTTTCGGTTTTGAAAACCAATACCCAAATCCGGATCCGGATATGCCCACAATAACTATGATATATAATAAAGATGCGCAATCAAAAACCGTCATTGGCGGGCTTGAAAGACCTAAAAAATTACTCGATCTTCAAAGAATATTAGAGACGTTAATACGTGCAGATGGATTTAAATTATTAAAATCATACGAGCCCAAAACCACTTATTTGCCTAAGGACGACAGTGAAGAAGCAAAAGAAAGACCAACTACTTATGTTATCGAGAGTGAAATAATAGTAGAAATCACTGCTAATGTATTTATGTCACAGTGGCTTCAAAAGTATCAACAGTATCAGCTACAATTAGTAAACAAGCTAAGTGAAACCCAACCGTTATGGTTAATCACGTACAATAGAAATTTGATTCAAGCACAAGACATACTTGAGAAATTAAAACAAGATCCACAGGTAAAAAATGCTGAATTTAATAAATCCACGACACCCAGATAATGTGAATGATTGAATTTGAAAAAAATCAAATTCGTATAAGATTATTCATGAACAATATCTGCAAGATTCGCCTCTGAATAGGCAACTGATTTCAGTACTTTGCTATCTTCCTGACGATAAACGAGGTACGTACCTTCTCGTTCGACGATATAAGCATCTACACCTTTAGTATCTTTGTAAAATTGCTGAGTTGCTTGCGCTTCTTCTAAGGTTTTACATGTTTTACTCATATTGGAACGTTGTACTTCATCAAAGAGACGTTTAAATCTATCACCGAGGCCAAATTCAAGAATAGCTCCTGATAAGACATATTGAAGATCCGCCAAAGCATCTGCAATCGCTACTATATCCTTATCTTCAATCGCTTGCTTCATTTCATTAAGTTCTTCTTGGAGCAGTGACAATCTCAACTGACATCTGCTTTCTGATGGAATAGCCGGCTTAGCAACAACTGGAAGATCAAACAAATCATGAAAAGCAGCTACTGAAGTCAATGCCGATGGTTCATCAAAAATTTTATATTTTTTTGCCATTATATTATGTATGTAACCCTTGAATAAGGGGCAAAAATAGAATCTTCATATAGAAATCCGTACAAAAACTGCTAAATAATAAATAATATATGAAAAAATCTCGAGAATCCAACGTTTTAGATAAGTCAGTTAAACTTTTTAAAACAATCAAAAACACATTGCCTATACAAAATTTAGAGTATCTTAACGGTTAATTATAAATTCCTTTATACATTTGCATAATAATCATCACAAACTCAAAAATATTGAAATGATACGTAAATCATTACGAATTTTCTACTTATTAATTTGTTTAGCATGGATTTCATCTGAATTGAAAGCACAAGAAAAGGGGATTTTTTCCGGTTCATTTGAGACCAACGCGAATATATTTCTTCGAGATTCTTCCATCAATGCAATCAATACACCACAATATGATCATCAACTCTTTGGTAGTGAGGCATGGTTAAATCTTAATTATAGTATTCAAGGTTTTACTATTGGAACGCGTTTTGACATGTATTACAATTCCAATTTACGGAACCCAAATGCTTCATACTCTGATGCAGGTATCGGAATGTGGTTCGTAACCAAGAAGCTCAAACAGCTTACCGTTAGTGCTGGATATTTATATGACCAAATCGGGTCAGGAATAATATTTAGAGCATTTGAAACTAGGCCACTTTTTATAGACAATGCACTATATGGTGCACGGCTTCAATATCAATTTAACGACAACTGGAATTTAATGGGGTTTGTCGGAAAGCAAAAAAATGCATTTGATTTTTATTCAGGAAATCTAAAAGGCCTGCGGACGGAAGGTTTTATTGCGCTTGGTTCAGAAGACAATCCGATAACACTTGCACCCGGCTTTGGCTTTGTAAATAAAACCATATCAGATGAGTATATGGATGGTATAAAAGATGTCATCCGCACTTATCAGGAAGAAGATAAGTTTATCCCTAAATTTAATACCTATTCGGCTACGATATATAATACCCTTGCTTATAAAGGCCTTAATTTATTTACAGAATTTGCCTTAAAATCAAATGACGTTTTTTATAATCCATATGTTGAGAAAGCAGAGTTAATCGGCGAAAATACAATCGGCAAACTAATGAACACAACTGGTACAGTTGCTTATATTAGTGCTTCTTTTTCTGAAGGAAATTTGGGCGTAACTGCCGAAATGAAACGCACTAAAAATTTTAGTTTTAGAGTAGATCCAAACCTGACATTATTAAGAGGACTCATCAATTATCTGACACCAATAAGTCGTCAAAATACGTACAGGCTTACTGCAAGATACACTGCTCCGGCACTAGACATTTCCGAAATGGCCTACAATCTGGATGTTCGCTATAAATTTAGCAAAGCATTTAGTGCAAATATCAACTATTCAGATATTAAAACTCTAGAAGGCGAAAGACTTTATCAGGAAATCTTTAGTGAATTTATCTATAAAAAGGACAGATTGTGGCAACTAACCGGAGGTTTACAATTGTTGACCTATAACCAAGAAATCTACGAAACCAAAGCAGAAGTACCGCTATTAAAGGCAGTAGTACCTTATGCTGATTTCTTATATAAAATTACTCCTTATAAATCATTGCGTTTTGAGACACAATATATGGCGACAAAACAGGATTATGGTAGTTGGTTATTCGGATTATTAGAGTACAATATTGTCCCAAGATGGAGCTTTGAAGCTTCCGGTATGTATAATATCGATTCTAAAAAGACAAATGTCAAAGGCGAGTTGGAGAAAATCCTCTATCCTACTCTCGGAGTTACGTATTTTAAAGATGCGCAACGTTACAACCTTAGATATGTCAAACAGGTGGAAGGAGTTGTTTGTAGTGGTGGAATTTGCCGATTAGAACCTGCTTTTAGTGGTGTTAGATTTTCAATGAATACAACATTTTAATTAAAAAATCAATAAAAAATATATGAAATCCATAGTCAATCTTGCTTCATTTTTAATGTTACTTTTTTTATTATCCTGTAATGAAATTCCAGTAGAAATCGGTGAATCAGAAATACCGGAAACTGAAAAAGTTGTGCTTATTGAAGAACTCACAGGTGCTTCCTGCCCTAATTGTCCAAAAGGTAGTGCAGCTGTGGAAAGCATCCTTGAATTATTTGGTGATAAGGTTGCAGCTATAGCAATCCACGGCGAATTTCTTTCACAGCCTATCAACGGAAGAAGTAAATATGATTTTCGCAATCCTAAAGCTAAAGACCTTGAAAATTGGTTCAGGCCTTTTTTAGGCAAACCATGTGCAACCGTCAACAGAATTGATTTGGAAGATCCGGATCAAAAATATGCTTCAGTTTCTACGGGTCAATGGCAATCTATGGTCGAAAATGAATTGCGCAAACCTAAACAATTGTCTATCCTCCTTAAAAAGCATTACGATGCATTTTCACGAACATTAGATATTGACATTACCGCTATTCCGGTAGAATTTTTAAGTGGCAGTTACAATATTACTTTATTCCTTACAGAATCAAACATTGTAGATGCACAAATCAATGGCAATATTGTCTTAGATGAATATACACACAATCATGTGTTAAGGGATATAATTACCAAATTTGATGGCGATGCTTTTGGTACAGATTTAGCAGCGGGTGCTCAAATTAAAAAGGCTTATTCTTATACCTTACCTAACCATAATGACGGGCTTTGGAAACCAGAAAATATGGAAGTTGTCGTTGCCATTCATAAATCGAGCAGTGGAGAAAGAACCGTGATACAAGCAGCAAAAGTGGATGTGCTTTAAAAAATCAAGATCTATATAAATAAAAAGCCCTAGAGTATATTTTACTTCAGGGCTTTATAATATTAAAAAAATATTGGGTTTACTTTATTAACTCAAATGTATAATCTACAATTTTAAGTATTCTGTGATTGGTTTTCGGATCGATATTTTTTAAATATATATCTACATCTACCGTTTCCGATTCATCCTTTTTACCGCTGTCAAAAGTAGTATGAATGACCGCTTTTTTTCCAGGTAAAATTTTCGTTCTCGGATAATCTAAAGTAGTACAATCGCAACCAGATACGATATCTATTTCAATGGTTTCAGTACCTGTATTGGTAAAAACAAAATCAAACTTTTTAATTTCGCCTTTTTTAACTTTACCTAAATTAATATGTTCATTTTCAAAAGTCATATGAACACCATTTTTAACAGGTGTAACAGCTTTTGTTGTAGTTGATGTTTTGGTTTTTGTGTCCTTTTTACTTGTATTTTGAGCACTTAGAAAACCAACGGATAAAAACAAACAGCCAACAATAATGGAAAGTTTGGAAAATTTCATCTTCATATTTTTATTGATTAAAAATTTAAACTATAGTATAGACTTAACAAAGGTCTTAAATGTTTACAATAAACACTCTTATAAATATGTTAAAGTCAATATTTAGCTATGTAATTGCGGCTTTATCGCTCTTGTCATTTCTCTTTTACCCGGTGGTCCTGGAATTTTATCTACATTAAAACCGACTTCTTTTAGTGCCCGTCTAAATGCACCTTGAGCACAAAAACTGGTTAATACTCCTTGTGGCTTAAGCCATGCATACATTTTTTCCATGATTGGTGCCTGCCATAGCGCCGGTTGTGTATTAGGCCCAAAAGCATCAAAAAAAACGACATCAAAATGCATATCTAACGTTAGAGTTTCAAGCTCACTATGCCATTTTGTAAACGTAAAATTAGGTGAAATCTCATGTAAACTCCCCCACGATAAGTCATGTAATTTAAGATATATTTCCTGACTTTTAAGTAAATCACCATAGTTTAATAAAGCAATGACTTCCTCAGTTAATGGATACGCTTCGACAGTGTGATATATTATTTTAATCTGATGATTTTCTGCCCATTGCTGAGTAAGCAGAGCATTAAGACCTGTTCCAAAGCCCATTTCGAAAACAACAATCTTCTTAATTCCTTGATGGAATAAAAAGTCCAATCCAGCCTGGATGAAGACGACTTTACTTTCTGTTATAGCTCCGTGTCTTGAATGATATAAGGTATCAAATACAGGAGAAATTATAGAATGGCTGCCATCGCTGGATAGAATTACCTCAGGTTTTTTTGGCATAGTCAGGCAATAACCTCTTTTATCTCGTCTAGTGTAATATCCAAATGTGAATTTTCATAGATGCACTCACCTGATCTAATGATTAATACCTGCGGAGATTCGTGATGAACATCATATTTTTCAGCTATTGCATTTGAGACATCTCTATGCACTTTCAAATCAAGATAGCATGGTTCGAGCTCTAAGTTTTCTTCATCCCAACTATCCTCAATACGTCGCTTTGCAATATGACTAATCGGACATGATGTACTATGTTTGAAAATCAGTACATCACGACTAAAAGACCTTTGATCCAATGCATCAAGCCCGGATAAAGCGTCCAATTGTAACCAATTCATTTAAAACTATTTAAAAATGGGAAGTACTTTTTTTACAGAAGATTTCAATTCATAAGGACACCCATAACCTCTATTGCAAGAAGAAAATGTTACTACTACAGCCAAAAGGGCAGCAAAAACAGCCAATTTTTTTGACACTTTATTGTTCATGAGATTTAATATTCTTTATTAGGTATAACGGATAAAGGTACAAAGTTATTATTTTCATTAATATAAATTCCTTTAGAGAAAAGAAAATGCATATTTTTTAATAAAATTTAACATTACCAGTATATATTTCATGAAAATCACGAACAAAACGGTATGTTATATTTCCATTTCAATTCGATAATATCCAAAATTAAAAATTCTAAGTTTACAAATACAAAATGGATATGCTTTAATTAAATTACCCTGTATAAAATGCTACCAGATTACTCGCATAAAATTAGGTTTTTATCTTATCAACATCCCTAAATAGCCAAACACTTGAAAGCAAGCCGTAAATCATCACTGTAATTGAACTTAATGGCATCAATATGGCTGCAACAATTGGTGACAACTCACCACGAACGGCAAAAAACAGCCCTACGACATTATAAAAAAATGCAAGTATAAAAGCACCTTTAATCAAACTCCTTGCCTGGCGTAACTTAGTAAGATAGGTTAGGAGCCGATCGAAAACAGATGCATTCAGGATGGCATCGCATGCAGGTGTAAAGTTATTAGATTCTTCAGAAATCACTATCCCCACGTCACTTTGCTTTAAAGCACCTGCATCATTAAGACCGTCCCCTATCATCATTACGTGGTGACCTGCTTCTTGTCTGGTCTTGATGTAATGTAGTTTATCTAGAGGTGACTGATTAAACATCATTCGACTATTTTCCGGAAAAAAGGTTTTTAGGCGAACTTCTTCGCTATTATTATCACCGGATAATATCGTAATAGCATATCGTTTTCCAAGTGTATTCACTAAGTTTTCGACGCCTGTACGCAAGTGGTGTTCAATGTGAAATGATGTAATTAATTTTCCGTCAATCTCAATAAGTACACTACGTCTTTCCTCTTGATAATCTTGACCAATAAATGCTGGTGAACCAATTTTAACGGTTTGACCGTCAATCAGTGTTAACGTTCCCTTTCCGGTAATTTCTTCAAAATGTTGTACCGTCGATGTGTAGTCACCATCTAACTGATTAAAAATTGCTTTACTTAATGGGTGGTTGGATTGGAAAGTTGCAGATTTAATCAAATATTTTTCTTTTTCATTCAATGCGTTGCCTGCAATTGTCGCTGAGATATGCTTATGATCTGTGATGGTACCTGTTTTATCAAAAATAATTTCTTCAATACCTTGAATACGATCAATGACCTTAACATTTTTGAGATAAAACTGATTTTTGCCAAGAATCCGAAGTATATTTCCATAACTAAATGGTATTGCTAAAGCCAATGCACATGGACAAGCAACGATGAGAACGGCTGTAAAAGCATTAAAAGCCAGACTTTTGTCGTAAACAAACCAATAAATCAGGGTTAATAATGCTATACTCATGATTATAATTGTAAAATAACGCCCTATTTTATCAATAAGGGTCTGCGTATGTTCTTCCTTATCGATTTTAAATGCATCGTCGTCCCACAATTTTGTTAGATAGGATTGATCAATCTTCTTAATTGCTTGAACCTGGATATTTGCTCCAATATTTTTTCCACCGGCAAAAAGTTTATCACCCTTTTTCTTTCGAATTAAATCAGACTCACCCGTAACAAAACTATAATCAATACCTGCATTTTGACTCATCAAGATCGCATCTGCCGGGATAATTTCTTCGTTTTTTATCATCAACAGGTCACCGGTATCAATTTTATCCAGCGTTTTTGTAACCCATGCTTCTCCTTGTCGCACCATTGCAGATATTGGAAAATAGGATTTATAATTTCTGTCAAAGGTTATCGAATAGAATGTATAATTTTGAAACCATTTGCCGACGAGCAAAAAGAAAACAAAGCCTGCCAAACTATCTAAATAGCCCTCTCCTGTTTCAGTTACAATTTCATAAACACTTCTAAAAAAAAGCGTTAACATACCCACCGCTATCGGAATATCAATGTTGATTTGTCTCATTTTTACTGTCCACCAGGCCGACCTTAGATAACTAAATCCACTGTATAAAAGGACTGGAATAGCCAGCAGGATATTCATATATCCCAAATAAAACTTGACCGAAGCCTTTTCAAAACCTAAATATTCAGGAAAACTCAGCAACATGATGTTACCAAAAGCAAAACCCGCCAAACCCAACTTATAAAAGAGGCTTCTATCTTGACCAAGATTAGGCTTTTCGGTCAATTTTTGCATATTTAATTCAGGTGTATAACCTATCGCCGCCAATTGTTCGACCACGCTTCTCAGCGAAACTACGACTGGATTAAAGCTTATTGTAGCCGTTTTAGCTAAAAAATTGACTCTCGAATGAATAATACCGGGTACTAATTTATTGAGATTCTCCAATAGCCACAAACACGATGCGCAATGTATCTGAGGCAGTATGAAACTAATCTTAGCGAGATTTTCCTCTCTAAATTCCAAAAGGTTGTTTACGACATCTTCGTCGTCTAAAAAAGCATAGTTATTTTTCCTTGCCCACTTCTGACTAACTCCCGGTGTATCTTCGAAGGTGTAATAATCACCCAATCCATTGTCATTTAATACCTTATATATAACCTGACATCCATTGCAACAAAAATCCTTGCTGTCGTACTGTGGATGTTCGGCAGGACACACATCGCCACAATGGGCACAAGATATAGTAGTTTGGGTTTTAGTTGTTGACAATTCAAACATCGTAAAAAATTTAAAACAAGGGCATTCTGACTAATAGATCGCCAAAATGCCCTTTTAAATTTCCAATTAAAATTTATATTTAAAAATCAAATTTAATGCCTTGCGCTAATGGAATTTGCGTACTGTAATTGATTGTATTGGATTGTCTTCTCATATATGCTTTCCATGAATCTGATCCAGATTCGCGACCTCCTCCTGTTTCTTTTTCACCACCGAAAGCGCCACCTATTTCTGCTCCACTTGTTCCGATATTAACGTTTGCGATACCGCAATCTGAACCGGCACAAGATAAGAATCGCTCTGCTTCACGTAAATTATTAGTCATAATCGCAGAAGACAATCCTTGTGGAACGTCATTTTGAATTGCGATAGCATTTTCTACGCTTCCACTGTACTGAAGAATGTAAAGTATAGGGGCAAAAGTTTCATGTTGAACGATTGGCATATTATTCTCAGCTTCAACTATACAAGGCTTCACATAACAGCCAGATTCATAACCTTCACCTGACAATACACCGCCCTCTACTAAGATATTAGCGCCTTGTGCTTCTGCTGCTTTAAGAGCGTTTAAATAATTGTCAACGGCCATTTTGTCGATAAGAGGTCCAACATGCATATTTGCATCCAATGGATTACCAATTTTCAATTGCCCATAGGCGTTTACCAATTTATTTTTAACATCTTCATAGATATCTTTATGAACAATCAACCTTCTCGTAGTCGTACATCTTTGTCCGGCTGTACCCACTGCACCAAAAAGAGCACCTGTAAGAACTAAATTTAAGTCTGCTGATGGTGTAACGATAATTGCATTATTACCACCCAACTCGAGTAAGCTTCTACCAAGTCGTTCGGCAACGGTTTTACCAACAATTTTACCCATTCGCGTACTTCCCGTAGCAGAAACTAATGGAATGCGATTGTCTTTTGTCATCCATTCCCCCACTTCGTAATTACCGGTGATAATACTACTTACACCTTCTGGTACATTATTTTCTTCAAGTACTTTATGTAAAAGATTTTGACAAGCGACTGCGCATAAAGGTGTTTTTTCACTGGCTTTCCACACGCAAACATCACCACAAACGAGTGCGATTACAGCATTCCACGACCAAACGGCAACAGGAAAATTGAATGCAGAAATAATACCTACAATCCCAAGCGGATGCCATTGTTCGTACATGCGGTGGTGTGGACGCTCAGAGTGCATAGATAATCCGTATAACTGACGGGATAAGCCTACAGCAAAATCACAAATATCAATCATTTCTTGTACTTCGCCATATCCTTCCTGAAGCGATTTACCCATCTCATAGGAAACCAATTTACCCAAAGCTTCCTTATTTTTTCTCAAAACTTCTCCATACTGGCGAATGATTTCACCACGTTTTGGTGCTGGCACTTCACGCCACTGGACAAAAGCTTTTTGAGCTTGAGCGATAACAAGCTCATAATGTTCTTTAGTAGTTTGGCTGACACTTCCGATTATTTTTCCATCAACAGGAGAGTATGAATCAATAAAATCATTTGAAGGTAATGACTTAAGTCCGGTCCATGTACCTTCATTTTTAGAATGAAGATTGAGTGCTTTCAAAAATGATGTATCCATCTGTATTTATTATTAAAATTATTTATTAATTTATAAATGTTCGAATTTAAAGTCACAAAACTAAGCAAATTTATATTTGAAGCAATGGGTACAGGATATGTCTTTCGTCATATCTCAGTAAAAACTTTATCATCAAAACGGTTGAAAATATCTTTTAAGGACGACTAATCCATTAACTTCTCTACAATAGCTAAGATCTCTTTTTCCATTGATTTTGCTTTATCAAGCATTTCATCAACCTGTTTTTTAGCATTTTCGACATACTCCTTGTCGTCAAAACCAACACAATTAATTTTTACATTAAGACCTGCTCCCTCTACAGCTGTTCTAACACAAAGTGCACCCACTCCTGCGTCTGATACAGAATTAGGATTGCCATGTGTAGCCATTTCTTTTATAATATCCATGGATGACAACGCCACATGCATGACTTCTAATGGCACTTCAATTGCCCCTTTTGTCGCAGCTACTATAGCAACTTTACGTTGTTCTTTCTCATCATCCGTGGATTTTGGCATGCGTATCGCTTCAATTATTTTATTATATGCTTGAGTATCTGCATCTACAAGTTGCATCATTCTTTCTTTTATTATCTGGCCTTTTTCAGCCATTTCGGAGAAGTAATTGATTTTATCGTCCCATCCCTTTTTGTGCGCACTTAAATTGGCCACCATTGTTCCGAGTGCTACACCAAGTGCACCTACATAGGCAGACACACTCCCTCCTCCTGGCACAGGACTTTCGGATGCAGTTGTATCGGCAAAATCAATCAATGTTTTTTGTGCTAATGGGCGCGCCGCATTATCTTCCAACAAATATTCAATCACTTTTTTGTCAGGATCAAATGGTGACAACTCATCAAGTCCTAAGGTACGCACCGCAATATGTATCAACGCTCTTTCAGAAACACCAACAGAACGACGCTGTTTTTCTAAAAAATATTTTCCAGCATCAACCAATACTGATTTAGGTACCAATCCAACAAGTTCTGAACCTGTCACACGTAAACCTCTGGATGATGCACTTTTACAACATTCGTCAAAGGCAATGTGGAGTGGAGTATCATTGATATTCGTAAGATTCATGGAAATTTGAGCGATTCCATACTCTTCAATATACCATCCAATAGCCTTAACGGACTTACATGATCCGGGTATTCTTATAGGAATACCAGATTCATCTAATACAGGTTTTCCTTTTTCATTGATTTTTATACGCCCTAATTCTCGTACATCAAAAGCTACCGAATTCGCTCTACGTTCAGAAGTCGTATTTAGATTGACATTATAGGCGATCAAGAAGTCTCTGGCACCTATTGCTGTAACTCCCGATTGAAAATTCATGATGGCAGATCCGTAATCGGGCTTCCATTTAGGATCTTGAATTTTTGTAGCCATACCTTCATATTCTCCAGCTCGTATAGTTGCAAGATTTTTCCTTTCTGGTTGCGTAGCTGCTGACTCGTACATGTAAATAGGGATATTGAGCTCCTCGCCCACTCTTTTCCCTAATTTATGTGCATAAGCGGCTGTTTCTTCCATTGAAATACCTGAAATTGGAATTAATGGACACACGTCCGTTGCACCCATACGAGGATGTTCACCTTTATGCTTCGACATATCGATGAGTTCGCCTGCCTTTTTAATAGCTCTGAATGCCGCCTCAATTACAACGTCGGGGTGTCCAACAAAAGTGACAACAGTCCTATTAGTTGCTTTGCCGGGATCTACGTCGAGAAGTCTTACCCCTTCTATAGCTTCGATCTCATCTGTGATTTGTTTTATAATTTTCATGTCCCTACCTTCACTGAAATTCGGAACGCACTCTATAATTGGTTGATACATAATGTTAGATTTGAAATTTGTATTTTTAAACACTTTTGTCTGCAATAAGTTGACATATACTTTAGCATTTATTAGGATACTTCAACAAATAATCAATAACCTACCAATTGCGTATTTTCAAATCTTAAGATATAATGATTAAAGTTAGTAATTTAAATTAGCTATTGAATATTTAGATGATGAATCTAAAAAAATGATCATTAATACTAAAATTATAGCATTCAAACAGACATCAATAAGTAATTTTTTTTATAAAAAACAGCTATCAAACTAAAGAGTATAGGATGTTAAAACGTTATCGTAATTACATTTAAAGCACATATTTTCACAGTTTTAAAAAAATATACTATATTTGAATTCGTTTTCAAAGTTGTTTGTATGAAATGGATTAAATATCTGCTATTAATAATAGGAATCGGGCAACTTCAGGCTCAAAAAGTTACTGTGTCTCGAGAAATTCTCGTACGCAATAATCTCAATTATGATATCTTTCCAAACATAGGTCCACATACCATTTTTTATCATGACAGAGGCAACGAACAAATTTTTGAAATTTATGATAATGCCCTGAAATATATAAGAGAAGTACAAGTTCAGTTTGAAGTTAGGAACATCCAACCTATCGCAGTAATACCAATGGACAGCACACTACATTACTACTATAACTATCGGGATGGCGACAATCTATTCACGCGTGTTATACAATTTGACAGCGATCTCGACATGGTAGATTCGCTAACGATCTCCATTAGAGATAAAAAAAATTCAAATTCGAATGCTCGTTACATTGTTTCAAATGACAAATCTAAAGTTTTACTTTTTACACCTATCGACAAAAAGATACTTCTCCAACTTATTGACAATCAGAATCTAAGTGTGTTATATGAACAAACTTTAAATATAGAAAGCATAAATTTCAAATCAGACTTTGATAAAATTACACTTACGGATCAGGGCGACATCTATATCATAACGCGCAAAAATTCTCTATGGGACAGAGAAAAAGGCAAAGGATTTAAATTGATTGAAGTAAATCGAAATCTTCAATATTCCGTTAAAAACTTTAATCCTGAAGTTGGCGAAATCACTATGTTAAAATTAGATTTTGATAACAAAAATAATAGAATCGTATTAGGTGGATTAGTGAGTAATGGAAGAGAAGATTTGGCGTTTGGCTATTTTGCATTTTCAATTCCACCGGTTGAAGTCCCCAATGTTGCTGAGATTATTATAAACAAATTTTCACAAGAATTTATAGTTGATGCCACTGGAAAAGTTAATAAAAAAACGAAGGAACTCAACGATTACAGAATAAAAGACATGATTATACGTAATGATGGTGGTGTAATCTTAGTGGCCGAACAAATCAGGGAATTTATAAGACGTAGCCAAATGAATACAACATCACAATTTTATAGTGGATTGCCATTAGCAGGATATATTGATTACTACCACGAAAACATCATCCTACTTGCAACGTACTCAGACGGCACCGAACATTGGAAAAAAGTATTGTATAAAAAGCAATTTTCACAGGATGACAATGGTGTTTACTCCTCTTATTTTCTATTTCAGACTCCTTCAAGATTACGCCTGATTTATAACGACGAAATAAAAAGTAGTAATACAGTCTCTGAATACGTTCTTGACGCGATAGGCAATTATGAACGTAAAAGTGTACTAAGTACAGAATATCAAAATCTAAAACTTAGATTTAGAGATGCAATCCAAACTGGTCCTTCCAGCTTTGTCGTTCCGAGTGAACGAAATACACGCATTTATTTAGTCAAAATCGATTATAGTATAAATTAGAATGCTTAAAGGGTTAACTATTTGTAATAATTAATCATAAGTATAAACTACCTTTATTAGCAATAACGGTTCTCAGCTATACGCAGGCAGGGATTTTTACCACTGAACTTCCTACGAAGAACTGTACTTTAAGTTTACTACTTACCTGTCCTACGAAGCACAAAACCCCTGCTTTCGTATAGGTGATGTTATCGCTTCGGTGTTCTTTTTCGTCCGCTTGTTTGTCGGTCGGTTTGGTCGTGCGGTTGGACAGACACACTCTTTGCCAAGCTTTGGTTTGAGCGTTGGCTGGTGCGGCTTGGCAATGTGTGTGGCTGTTGAGCGTTGGCGTTATCATTCCCATACTTTAGCTGTTTTTGAGTCAAATAGATTCACTTTGCATTTGAATTTTTTACGAATTGATTCTATATATTCAGCATCACTGTCAGAATAAACGCCTATATAAATGCTGTACAATTTAGTTAGATTGCCTTGTGAATCTTCTCTAAACTTTGTTGCCTTATTAATGGCTTCAATTATATGGTCGTCATATTGCCCAAAATTAAAACCAAAGGTTACCAACGAGCCTTGAATAGCACAAAGATTTTCGTAACAGTATGTTAGATATTTGTTGTGCATTATGTTCATTAGCTTTTCACGTCCATTGCCTGCTGTCACAAAGATTGGATATTCTTTGTTTTCCATTCGCTCTTTAATATTCTCTAAGAGATAATGTTTTGTGATATATTCTTCTTTAATTATGTCAATACCACCATCAAAATATGGTAAAGTGCCGTGTAAATAGTGTACATTTTGGTCACTTTTATTTTTGCCCCATCTTAATTCTGAATAGTTCGCTTCATTTGACAGAACGTAATCAGCATCTTCTTTATCACGACCAAAACCATCTGTATGATTTTTTGATTCGTTTCTCATTAAAACCCAATAAAGAAGTAAATCATAGTTTGTCGTAAAAACATTGCCACCTTTTGCTAAATATTCATTTAGCCAACGAAAACAAGCGGTACTTTTTTCCTCTGGTATAGTAAAAACGTGTTCGGGGTGCAATTCCTTTACAGCTTCAATTAAGCTGTTTTTTAATTCTTCACTTGCATTCTTAATCTGACTAATCAACTTTTTGTCTGTGCCAAACATTTCAGCTATTTCAAGGAAATTATCTAGCTGTTGCATTACTAGCTCAAAATTCTTGTTGTCAACAATTGAGAAAAGCTTTTTAAGAAGTGGATTATCTATTGTTTCAATGAACTTGTTTAAGGCGTTGTATGAAAATATACCTGAATCATAAGCCATACTGAAACCATTACCTAAAGTAAATGCTTTGGGCGGTTGTTCTTCGACAAATAGTCAATTACATAATCATATGTTAGTATTTCAGATTTTGCCATTATTCAATTAATTGTCCTACTTTGTTTACTACTTTATATTCCAAGTCGTCAAACTCGTTGAAGTGAGCTTTGCCGCACTTGATTTTCATTTGTTCGTCACCACTTAATTTTGATAAGTCAACTTGTGGCGTTCCTGTGTCTTTTGTTTCGGCTACAAAATATATTTTCTTGTCGGCCTCAAATACTAATGCCCAATCAGGATTGTAGTTTCCTATCGGTGTTGGAATTTTAAACCAATTCGGCAGTTTGAAATAGAATTTTATTTGTTCACTGGTTTCGCAGTCTTGAGCAAACTTGCTTTCAACACCCGAATCTAAAGGCACAAATTCCTCATAAATGGTTTTTGAAGGGTCTGAAACTTTAAATGAAAAGTCGTTTAGATAAACTTCCAATTCCTGGGCTTCAAACAATGCCATTTCATATTCTGAACCACCGATTTTTTGATATTTGATTCCATCAATCATTAAATCGTACAAAGTCCTTTTTATAGCTATTGTAGCCAAGTCTAAAAACAATTGTGGATTGATAATAATATCCTCAATTCTACCTGATTTACTTAAAATTTCTTCAATGGTGGAACGGGTCAATTCTGTTTTGCTTTGAATGTAGCCCAAAACATCAGGGATTTTCCAAGAATAGCCGCCATAAGATTCTACTTTTTCACCAACATAGTTTGTGCCTACGCCTTCATCAGTCATTGTAATTCCAATTTTCGTAGAACGAATTGAAGGTGATTTGATTTCAGGTAAATCTCTTATGGCTTTTGCAGCCAAAGTAATTAGCTCGTCTGTTTTATAATCAACTCTATAAGTTGTTTTCTTTTTCAGTTTTTCCCATATCTCCAAAAATTTCGGGTCAGCTTCAAAACCTTTGCGATACTTGATAGCTGTTCTTGTTTGCTTGTTTTTTATTCTGCCTGTAAATGCTACTCCGCAATCTTCTTCAATTTCTTTTTGTAGTGCTTTGGCAAAATCGTCATAGGCTTCATTGGCAATAACCGTCAAGCGGTTTATATTTTGGTCATAAGTTCGTTTTCCTGTTTGGTCAACTGCTAAACGCAAACCTCTTCCAATTTCCTGACGTTTTTTAATATCTGACTTGGTTTCGTTTAAGGTACAAATCTGAAACACATTCGGATTGTCCCAACCCTCACGAAGGGCAGAATGTGAAAAAATGAAACGCAAAGAATTGTCTAAACCCAACAATTTTTCCTTGTCCTTCATTATTAAACTGTAAGTATCGTCATCTGCTTTGGTTTCGCCCGAAGTGTCTTTTACTTTTCCTTTGCTGTCTTGTGAAAAATAACCGTTGTGCGTTTCTTCAACCGAAAATTTATCTAATTCCTTAAAGGCTGGTTTTGAAACATACTCTTGATAAATTTCTTCAAACCATTCAGCAAATTTTCCTTTTACAGGATTTCCTGTTGAATCATAGTTTCGGTAATTCGCAACTTTGTCAATGAAAAACAAGGACAAAACTTTTATGCCTAATTTATTAAGTCGCTTTTCTTTCTTTAAATGTTCCTCTATTGTCTTTCGGATTTGAAACTTCATTACTTCATCTGTCAATCCGCCTTGGCTGTCGCCTTTGTACAATAGGTTTCCGTTTGAAATGGAAATACATTGATTCACTGCATCAATTTCCTCAATGATATAGCCATCTGCATAAATTTCTCTTTCATTGGAAAGTTTGTATAAATCGTCTCCGACTTTTACAGTTAGCGTTTTCTTTTTTACGCCTCCGTTTTCGTTGCTGTTTATGGAAACTTTGGCGGTTACTTTGGTTTTGGTGGCTGTGATTGATTCTACTGAAACAAAAGCATCATTGTAAGCATTTTCTTCAATGATAGAATCTACTTCAATTTGTTTTACCAATCCTAAATCATAAGCCTTTACTGGGTTTAAACTGTAAGTAAGGTTGTATTGGTTTCTGTGTGTTGCCGAATAACGAAGCGTACAAAGTGCTTTTAGGTTTTCAATGGCTGCAATACGCTTTTCGGTTTCCATATTTTGTGGCTCGTCCACAATTACGATAGGGTGGGTTGCCTGAATAAACTCAACTGGTTTTTGTCCGTTTAGTTTATCATTGGGTTTATTGATAATATTTTCATCTTTGGCAAATGAATCAATGTTGATGACCAAAACTTCAATATTGTTATTGGTTGCGAATCCCCTTAAAACTGAAACTTTGGAACTGTCATACACCTGAAAATTTACAGGCACATTGTCGTAAAGCGTTTGAAAATGCTCGTGGGTGATTTCCAAATTTTTCAGAACTCCTTCACGTATAGCCACCGAAGGAACAACAATCACAAATTTTTTGAAACCGTACAATTTATTGAGTTCGTAAATGGAACGCAGATACACATAAGTTTTGCCTGTGCCTGTTTCCATTTCTACTGAAAAGTGCATCCCGTCCAATTTATCCGAAACTTTTATTTCGTTATTGGCTTGAATGGTTTGTAGATTGGTAAGGATTTGTTCCTCCGACAAAATAAGGTTGTTGCTTACTCCATTTATCAAATTTAAAGTACCTTCTTCCTTTAGATTAAATTCCAAAATGGAATCTTCCAAAGGTTGCCCTTCAAACAAATCCGTAATGGATTTTATGGCTTCCTGCTGATAATTGAGATTGGATTCAAATGTTAATTTCATCTGTCAGAATTAGGATTTTTTGGATTTTATGATTGAAGGATTATTTTTCCTGAATGCTTTGTTTTCAGCGTGATTTACATTGTAAACCCTTTTGAACTCTAAACTTTTTGAACCAAAATTGATTAGTAAGCCAATAGGTAAATCATAAGCTTGGCAATAGTTCATAGCCTGGGCCAAGTGAACGTCTTCTAATTTGATTAAAGCCTTTAGCTCAACCATAATTATGTCTTCTACAAAAAAATCTACTCGTCTTGTGCCAATATCAACACCTTCATAAAAAATGCTCATTTCCATTTCTCGCTGAAATCCTAAGCCTTGATTTTCCATTTCAATTGCCAATGCTCTTTGATAAATGACTTCTTGAAAACCATTACCCAAAGTTGAGTGAACTTTCATTGCACATCCAATGATTTTATGTGTTAGTTCTTCATATTTCATAATCTTATCATCTTTTAATCTTAAAAATCATAATTCAGACGAATTATTTGAATCTAAATAAATGTCATCAGATGTTTTTTTAAGCGATTTTAAAAAGTCCTGTTTGTCTAAGATTTCCTTTTGGTATTGAGCAATTTTATAGAGTTTTTCAAACCGTTCTTTTTTTTCGATTCCTTCCCTTATCATATCTGCATTTGCCGATTCTAAATTAGATAATATGGCTAATTCGTTTATACTGGCGATATCTCGTAGGTTTTTACCTTCCAATGTAAGCTGTGGATTTGCTTCTCTCCATTGTTTTGCTGTACATCCAAACAAAGCCACGTTTAAAATGTCAGCTTCTTCGGCATAAGCTAACCATTCCGTGTCCTTTGTATAATTTGATTTTGGCAAAATGTAGTCTTTTACAGCATCTGTTTGAATGGTGTAATTAACCTTGCTCAATACCCTTTTTACATTCCATTCTAGGTTGTATTGATTGGTTTCAATTTCTTTTAGTCGTTGAAATTCTTTGATAAGCAAGAGCTTGAACATAGGGCTTATCCAAGCACCAAATTCAAAAGCTATGTCTTTATGTGCATAAGTACCACCATATCTTCCACTTACCGATATAATTCCAATAGCATTTGTGTTTTCAACCCATTTTTTTGGGGTAAGGTTAAATGAGTTTAAACCTGCTTCTTTTTTAAAGGTGTCGAATTCGACACCTTTAAAATTTGGGTTGTACAATTGCTCCCAAATTCCTAAGAACTCCACGGTATTTCGGTTTCGCATCCAATTTCTGATATGGTCGTTGCCTTCTTCACCTCTTACCATATCAGTTAAGCAGATATAATCATTTTCATTGTGGTAAGTAATGGAAATGATTTTTTGCTCTACCTCTATTTTTTTAACTTGTTTGCTCATATTATATCAATTTTAATTGCATCGATTTCGATGCCTTTAAAGTGGTCAAATTCCACCACTTTAAAATTTTAATTATGGCGATTTCGCCCCATTTAAAACCATTCACTCTAAAATCAAAAATCATCATTCAAAAATCAAATGGTTTTAAATTCAATTCCTGTATCTTTCATTTGCAGTACTGTATTTGTTTTCAATTGGTCATTCCCTTTAAATAATTTGTCTAATGCAATTACTTTAATTGGTTTTTCGACAATTACGGAATCAATAATTTCTTGTGTGGCGCTTTCTAAAAGTAAAATCAATTCGTCGTGGTTGATTTTGTAAAAACTGCCTTTCTTTTCAATTTTACTATTCAGGTTTTTACCACTTTTTAATAAAAGCTCGTACACCATATTTTCAATGGTAGCAGATTCAGAAACCGGGTCAATAAACAATCTCATTTGCTCTTCTAAAGCTTTGACATCTTTGACCTCGATTTGTTGCCACTGTTTGAAGTTGCTGTCTTCTAATTTTAAAACTTTGAAACCTAAATCTTGATTTTTTAATCGCTCAATTTTGGTGTTTAGATTTTCAATTTCTGTTTTGTTTTCGTCTGTTGGTAATTCGCCTTGTAGTTTCTTAATTTCTGCTTCTATCTTTTTGATGTTAGTTTTGATTTCATCTTGTATTTTCTTTCCTGCCCTGCGGATTCTTTCTTTGCTTATTTCGGCAATGGTTTTATAACCTGCCTTGTAAGCTTCGCTTTTTTCTTCTGTAAGTTCTGGTAGTTGAACGCAAATATATTTTCTATTACCTCCATCCTCTTTGTTCAAATCCATTACTGCGTGAGCGGTGGTGCCGCTTCCTGAAAAGAAATCCAATACTATATCACTCTCATTAAGCTCAATGTATTTAAGAATGATTTTAATGTATTTTACTGGTTTTGGATAATCAAAATATCTTGCGTTGAAAATATCTTTTATATCAGAAGAACCATCTTGATTCTTTACACCTAATATTAAATTTTTCAATGGGGCAGACCTTTCAATGGGATTATCTTCATTATCTACATATAGATAATTCTTGTAATAAACTGCATAACCGCTTTCCTTTGTGGTTGACTCTTTAATTTCTAAAAATCCATTTTCAAATCCCCATTTTACTTTTTCTTTACCCCATTTCCAAATCCAACCATCATTCACAAATTCAGTTCTTCCGTTGGGATATGTTTTTTCGCCATTTTCAGCTTCTATTGGAAAATTTAGAGAATCACTATAACGTAATCCACCTCTATCTAAATTATCAAAATAAAAAGGACCTCTCTTTTCAAAATATTGGTCTTTATGTTTATACCTATTCAAATCATAAGATTCTTTATTTTTTGAAAAAGAGCATACTGATTCAAAGTTGTTTTTAGAAAATACTATTACGTATTCAGTTGTTGTTGCAATTGTTTTAGCGTCAGAAGCACCCGTTTTTTTCTCCCAAATTAATTCAGCCACAAAATTCTCCTCCCCAAAAACCTCATTCATCAACAGCCGAAGATTATGCACTTCGTTATCATCTATAGACACAAAAATGACCCCGTCTTGTCTCAGTAGGTTTTTAGCTAAATATAAACGTGGCATCATCATATTGAGCCAATTACTATGGTATTGTCCATTTTCTTTGCTATTCTTTTTGAACATACCATCTTTGGTCATATAGCCTTCTTCGTCTTTGTCGCCTACACGTTTTTCATAATCGGCTTTGCTTTCGCTAAACTTGTCAGGATAAATAAAAGAGTCGTTGCCTGTGTTGTAGGGTGGGTCTATGTAAATCATTTTCACCTTGCCGAAGTAGCTTTTTTGTAGCACTTTCAGCACTTCCAAATTTTCACCTTCAATAAAAATGTTCTCTGTTTCGTCAAAGTTTACACTTTCTTCTTTGGCTGGAATCAATGTCTTAGTTGTTGGCATTTGCAATACTTTAAAAGCCTCACTTTTTCCTGCCCAATTCAACACATAACGTTCATTGGAAAAGTTGATGTCTTCTCCAAGTGTAGCTTTTAGTTTTTCCCAATCTATTTTCCCTTCGCTAAAAGCTTCAGGCAAAACCTGTCGCAATGCGTTTAATTTTTCTTGTTCTGGTGTCAGACTTGTTCCGTCCATATATTATTGTGCTTTTCTTTCAGTTAATAATTCTTTGACTTCAACATCAAGGATTTCAGCAATCTTGTATAAGTCCTCTAAACTCGGTTGTCGTCTGTTTTGAGCATAAGAGTTAACCATATTGTAACTCTTTCCAAGTTGTTCAGCCAACCATTTCTGTTTAATTCCTTTCTGTTCTAAAACGTCTTTTATTCGGTTCATTCTTGAACTTGTTTATAATTGGCAAAACTAAGAATAAAAATTAAATATCTCACTAAATGTGTATTTAAATCATCATTCTGTATGGGTGCGGTGGGTAAGGGCAAGCTCTTTTGGTTTTTCAGCGTTTGGCTGTGTGTCGGCAAAAACCAAATGTGCTTGACCGTGCGGTTGGCTTTCTACACTGAGCGATAACACCTAAATATATGATGTTTAAAATTATCAAAATGGGAAATGGGCAAAACAACATAGATTAAAAGCCTGAATCAACACGTCATAAAATTTACAAATTAAATTTCTATTCAAATAAAAAAAAGCGTTCTGGTTCACCAAAACGCTTTTTTATTTTGAAAAAATGTAGCAAACAAATTATGCATACACTGATTCTTTTTTAAACTTCATTACTAACAAAGCATAAACTAATGCACGATATTTCGTTCTATTAGATGTCCCCATTTTCTCAATAGCTTCATCAATAGCTTGATCCAATTCAGGGCTATCTTTCAAACCTAATTTCTTTATTAGAAAATTGTTTTTTACTCTTGCTTTTTCTTCAGAATCACTACCTGATACCAATGAAGCATCTGCTAAATAAATAGAAGGACCTAAGCCTTTAGTTACCTTTTGAAGTAAATCAGCAGGAATTTTCAATCCTAATTCTTTGGCACTTGCTTCGTAAAGTGCTAATTTTTCATCAAATTTGCTCATTGAAGTTGATTTTTTTTAAATTAAAAATAATTTATAGTATTAAAAT
>JBEBYC010000026.1:0-39079 GCA_040391315.1 Portibacter sp.
TATAGTATTAAAATATATAATGAGACGATGTTTAATCGTTTAAGTCACCAAATATTTTAATTTTATATAAAAAAGTTTATCTCTCACTAACGCAAAATATAAAAATTAAGTTCTAAATATATTTTTTAAATTCGAAAAATTACATAAATATTTCTATTAAATGCTCAATATATCTCATCTAAATTATGAACGATTGCAGCATTGGCAAGATTATATTTTTGGCGAACTTGTTCAAGAAGTCCTACTCTAACAACTACAATTAACGTTAATATTTTATCCAAATTTCTAATTCTATCTAAAAATATCGAAAGTCCGGGTTCAAAACCTTCGCCTCTAAGTTCCAACTTACCAATTTCATCAATGACTAGCCATTTTTTATCTGATACATCCACGTTTAGAAGCCATTCTTGAGCAAGATTAAATACATGCCGATAAAAAGAAAACCGGCCAATGCTCACCACCTCCTCCGGTGTATTATCAACGACCTCAAAAGGCTTCAACATTTGATTTTCGATTTGATAATAATGTCTTAAGCCATTTATATCAGGCATTAGAAAGCCGGCAACATCACTTTTTTCATTAATAAATTGCTTTAAAAGCGTTGTTTTTCCAGATTGAACAGCACCTGTTAAGATGATAATTTTTGCCATAGCTAATCCAATTCATTTACAGACAGGGTGATGATTCCTATTAAAAAATATTTTACTTTGTTAAATCCTTTAAAATTTTGATTTACAAATTTCATCACACCAATAACTTTTAAGGTAAACTGAGGAATCATGTCGATGATGTCATTCCAAGATGAAGCATCAATATTTTTGCTGGCCACCCATTTTTTTACCCATTTTTTAATCAAGGGGCTGACAATAAATACAAGAAGCAAACTAATAAGCAAGGCTCTAAAAAACATCCACATTAGCATTGAATATTTAGTTTCAGGCAACAGCCATTTCATACAAGCAAGGATCAAAATAAATACTACTATAGAAGCCCAAACATTCCTTTTATATTTAGCTAATTTTAATTTATCAATTGGCTTAGCTTGTTCAATATAAGCAATCTTTGGTGCGAAATCAATCACTTGACCAGGAATCTTAGGAATCCACATACCCAATATTAAGCCTACGAGCAAATGCAAAGAAATATAGATTCCAAAAGCCGTATAAACAAAGGAAAATCCGGCATCCAAACCAAAAGCACTTACAACAGAAGTAGCCACTGAATCTAGACTTTCAAAAAAATGGACACCAAAAATCAGCATGGTTACTAAGAGTTTTTGAATCGCCGATTCAAATAAGGCAATCATCGCAAAAATCAGTGTTTTTAGTTTAAAATTTTGGTTATTTCGATAAATCAAGCTACCTAAATATCCCTGAAATGCAACTGCAATATATGCCTGCCATGGCGAGTGTGGACTTACTAATAACTTCACCATCAATACGATAAATAACGCTTCAAGAATTCGCCTTTCACCTGCTTTTTGATAATAACCTAACATCGCGATACAAATGACGGCAATACCACCAACAAAAATACCAGTAAATGGTAACTTTAATGCGTGTAAAACGCCACCGATACTCGTCTCTGCAAAAGCCCACAATAAAATAAAACTTTTTAAATTTATCGAAATAGGTGACGCCACCAACTTAACTGAATCTACATTCATGACTTTTTAGTTATTTCTATTGCATATGGCCATACAAATTCATGGATACAAAATTTATTAGGCTTAAATATAAATTTATCGCTTTTATGCTAAAAAATCAATAAATTTTTGGATTCGAAAAAAATACCCATAATTTTTAAAGTATCATAAGCAGTAGTTATGGCTAATTTTAAGGCTGCTGCCATAAATATAATATTTGAAGTAGCAAATTTAGTATAAATATCCTTGATCAATTGTTACATTTAAAATTATTCATGCTTTTATCACATCAAAAAAGCAAAATTAGCTTATTTTCGCACTTCTTTTCGTAAAAGTATTTTTAATAGCAATCAACAGATATGTTTACAATTAATATTTACATCAAATTTGCACTCATTGCTATAGGATTTATAGGTGGTGCTATTCTTACTTATTTTGTAGGATTTGGTTATTCATGGATATTTTTCCTTATTGGAATAATCTTTTTAGCAAGCTATTTGTTACTTGGAACGATTCAGTCTTCATCAGAGATGATGCAATCCATGGATTTTGAAGGCGCTGAAAAAAGATTGGACATGACCAAATTTCCGAAACTTCTATATGTAACCAACAGAGCATTTTACTACATACTCAAAGGTTCATTTGCTGCACAAAGAAAGGACAATAACGAAGCAGAACATTACTTTAACATAGCATTGGCGTTAAAATTGCCTTCAGACAATGAAAAAGCGATGGTTTTACTTCAAATGGCCGGTATGCAGACGCAAAAGAACAATTGGAATGCAGCAAGAAACTACTTTTATCAAGCTAAAAAGTTAAAAGTAACCGAACCACAAATAAAAGAACAAATGAAGCAATTTGAGACGGCCTTCGACAATCGTGGTCAGATGAAAGTAGCTCAAAGTATGGGTATAAAAACGAACCAAATGGTCGCTAAGGGTAGTAAAAGACGCAGGCCTCCAATGCGGTAAGATTATTACTGTGAAATAGTTTTATTAAGTTTTTAAGTATTTTTTATTGATTTTTTTTAATTAAAGATACTTTCATTGTATAAAATGATGGTTAGCATTGTATAAAGCATTATGTTTGCATTTTCAAAAATTCATAATTTTTAAATAATGAAAAATATTTTTCTTCTTTTAATTTTGTTTGTTTCAATTGTATCATGTAAAAATGAAAAACAAACAGCTGATTCTAATGAAACGAGTAATGTAGAATTAACACCTCAGAACACTGGTGAGGCTCCTGCAACCGTTAATATTCCGGCAGGTTCAGATGGCCAGGTTCATCATTATGTATGTCCGGATCAATGTGCAGGAGGTTTTTCTGACAATCTTGGTAATTGCTCAGTTTGTGGTAAAGCTTTAGCACACAATCAAGCGTTCCATGCTCAGGAACAAGGACAAACACCTACGATTCAAATGGATCAAGGAAATCAACCTGACATCCAACCATTACCGATATCTACATCACAACCGCAAGAAGTTGATATTCCTGCTGGACCAGATGGTATAAAACACCATTATGTATGTACAAAAGGTTGTAAAGGTGGAAACGGACAAAATGCAGGTAACTGTCCAGTTTGTGGTGGGCAAATGGCTCATAACAAAGCTTTCCATAATTAATAATAAGTTTCAATTTTTATTGTAAATAATAATTATGCTGTTTATCATGAAATGATAGCAGCATAATTATTATTTAGATTAACTTGTCAAGACTACACCAGTACATTTCATCCCAAATAAAGGGTTTCTGTACCAATGATTCAAAACTGGCGGGCATATTTTCTACATTTGCCACAATATTACTTTATTCATGTGGTTAAGACATATTTTACTGTTTTTTATATCAATTTTGGGGCACTTATCAATGGCTCAGGATAGTGAATTAAAAAACTTAATTATTCAGATTGAACAAGCTCAATCAGATGACCGCATTCGGTCGCTATGTGCTTATTTTGACAAAAATGTACACAGCAGAACTCCTGAAAAATTTGATAGATTGCTTAAAGCTTGTTTAAACATTGCTGAAAAAGACCAAGACCTTGATTTTAAAGCTTATCTCGAATTTTATAAAAGGATAAAATCAATATTAATTATACCGGATGATAACCCATCTGTAAGGGAATCAAAAATGCCAAAAATTGTAGCGGATGTCCTGAAGTATTACCAATCAATTGGTGATGAACGATTTATCGCAATTTGTAATGCATATATTGGACATTATCATTTTATATTAAAAGAATATGAAAAAAGTCTAGATAAACTCATTATTGCTGATGAGGGATTTAAGAAAGTCGGTTATGACCAATTTCCAGATATCAGTAAGCACCTTCACAATTTGGCTTTAGTCTTATACTTTTTCAGAGATTATGACAAAGTTATTGAGTTGATGCATATATCTTCAAAAATGCCACCTTACCAACAAAATATACACACACAATTGTATAATACGCTCGGTGCCGCATTATCACACCAAAAGCAAATTGATAAGGCTGAAGAAGCATTTTTAAAAACAAAAGAAATCGCTATTTCTTATAATGATACCTTTTGGATAGCATATGCATCCAGAAATCTTGCTAATATTTATATAAAAAAAGAAAAGTATCCCGAAGCTTTACAACTTTACGAAAGCAACTTAAAATTTATCTCCCAATATAAAAATTCTCATATTAGAGAATATTACCATTATCTTTTGGGGTTGATAAAAACCTATATCTTACTCAACGATCTTCCTAAAGCAAAAAAATATCTCAACAGTATTAATTATCAAAAAAATTCAGATAATGACGGGGCTATGTTTTTATTTGGAGTAAGTTATCAGGATATAAATTACTGGGTAGACTACTACGATGTTCAACAAAGGTATAACAATGCTACTAAGGATTATAAAAAAGCATACCTCTACTCAGACAGCCTATATTCAATAAAATTTAAAATTGATAGTCTTTATAACAAATTAGAAGTACAAGTTGCCCGAAATCGTATAAATGCTCAAAAAAATCAATATGAAAACGACAAAAAAGAAGCTATTATAAAAAGCAAAAGCCAACAAGTCGTATTTGTCATCAGTTTGCTTGTTTTGATAATTTTCGGTTTGTATTTATTATACCGTAAAAACAGAAAAATCAACAAACAAAACAAAGTAATCAGTAGTCAATTAGAAGAACTCTCTGAAACAATTAATCAAAAACAAGTTCTGTTATCAGAATTGCAACACCGCGTTAAAAACAATTTGCAACATGTAATCAGCATACTGGAAATACAAAAAGAATCTGTAGATTTTAATAATATTGAAGAATTGATTCGAGGAAATCAAAACCGCATTCATTCAATGGCATTACTACACAAAAAGTTGAAACTATCAGATAATGTCAACGATGTTAACCTAAAAAAATACATTACCGAACTTGCAGAATTAGTAAAAGAATCCTATGACAGCCACAATAAGCAAATCAACCTCATCATGACTTGCGATATCGAAAGCATTTCCATTGAAAAAGGATTGCCAATTGGTTTGATTTTAACCGAACTTGTGAGCAATAGCATGAAACATGCATTTAAAAATAGAAAAATTGGCATTATTCACATCCAAATTACCCATGATGTGCAAACAGGCCAACATACATTCTATTATGTAGACAATGGTGAAGGATTCGACTTTAACCAAACTAGTGAAAAAGGATTAGGACAGGAAATTATCAAGGGTTTGATTGACCAATTAGATGGAAAGACTTCAACAAAAAACAAAAACGGATTTGAATTGTGGATCAATTTTTAATCTATCCCAATAATTACAATTATGAATTTGCAATCATTCACTACATTATAAGATTTAAAAAAAGCCAGGTATTCATTCAAAGACCTGGCTTTTTTTAATTAATCCAATATTATTTTTCGTCGGCTGACGGGCCATAAATACCCGGAATCGGAATATCAAGCATACGCATATAGACTGTTAATTGTCCACGATGATGTATGAGGTGATTCGTAATAATATACCTGAAAGCGGTTAATTTATAACCTTTTGTTAGCACGTGTTCGCCTACTTGCAACTGCCAATTTGTAAGCCAAAAATCATCCGTTTGTGCATTAACAAAGTCTTTATTTTTTTGTAAACTTTCTTCTAATTCAACCATTAGTTCCGCTATCGTTGCAACATTTCTCGGTTGATAATCCGTTTTAAAATCAAAAACATCTTTTGATGCAGCAAAATGCACCCAACTATGTAATTCTACAATATGTGAAGCCAATTCACCCAAAGACATTGATTTTTCATGAGGTTTAAAATTCCAATGTTCATTAGAAAGCCTTTCTAAAATTCTTTTTGTGTTCTGGGTTTCGTGTGATATTTCCGCTAAAATCCCTTCTTTAATACTCATAATTAACAAATTTTAAAAAGCAAAATTAACAATTTATTCCATTCTATCAATTACATAAATCTTTTCCATCCATTCATTAGAATTTAGAGCTATCTATTTAGAGTGTATTCGATTAAATTTAAAACACAAAGTAAATTCTTATTAACATTATTTACAATATATATATAATTATTATTCTATTAATTACAACACAAAAACCTTAAAACAGAAAACATTAATGTAGATAAATAAAACCAAATTTATAAAAATTAATAATTATCTTTGCATTTTTTAATATCCGGCGATAATGTCCAATAAAGTGTTGAGTCATTATCCATATTACAGTAAAATAGCCCATGTATTACGTTAGAGATATATCCGTTCATTTTGGAGACAGAACGCTTTTAGACAACATTAGTTTTATGATTACGGCTAAGGATCGTATCGGTCTAATAGGAATCAATGGAGCCGGTAAGTCAACTTTACTCAAAATCATTGCAGGTCAAAAAAGCCCTGACACAGGAATGCTTGAATTTCCATCCAAAACAACAGTAGGATATCTCAAACAAGAATTTGAGCTTAATGAATCGCTAAAAGTTATTGACGAAGCAATGTCCAGCCATGAAGAGGCATTAAAACTTCAAAAGCAATTAGAAATACTGAATCAACAAATCAGCGAACGCTCAGATTACGAAAATGAAAGTTATCAAAAATTACTGGTTCAATTGGCACACGTTACAGGTCAGCTAGAGCACTATAATATTTCAACTTTAGAAATTGAAACGGTCAAAGTATTGAAAGGACTTGGCTTTTCTGATGAAGACTTTGAAAGACGTGTTTCAGAACTTAGTGGAGGTTGGAAAATGCGCATCGAGCTTGCTAAGTTACTCTTACAAAAACCAGATATTCTGATGCTTGACGAGCCCACAAACCACCTCGATATTGAATCCATTATCTGGTTAGAGCAGTACTTGATAACGTATTCCGGCACTGTAATTTTAATATCGCACGATATTCAGTTTTTGGACAATGTTTGTAACCGGATTATTGAGTTGGAAAATGGAGGAATTTCTGACTACAAATTGAATTATAAAAAGTACCTTTTGGAAAAGGAAAAGCAAAAGACCATCCAGCAGGCCGCTTTTGAAAATCAGCAGAAAGAAATCGCACAAAAGGAAAAGACCATCAACCGTTTTATGGCCAAGGCTTCGAAGACAAAGATGGCACAAAGTATGCAAAAACAATTGGACAAGGTAGATCGGATTGAATTGCCAAATGAAACGATAAAATCCATGAATATCCGTTTTGCCGAAGTACCCCGATCAGGGCGTGAAGTGGTCAAAGCAATTGAGATTTCCAAATCTTATGATAATAAAACCGTATTCTCTAAGCTAAACATCACAATAGAACGTGGAGATAGAGTAGCCTTTGTCGGACAGAACGGACAAGGTAAAACGACGATGGCCAGAATAATGACCGGGCTTATACAACCTACTGAAGGACGAATCGAAACAGGAAGCAATATGCATCTTTCCTATTATGCACAGAATCAGTCAGAACAACTCAACCTAAAAAGTACCGTGCTTGAAGTCATGGAAGACAAAGCACCAGAAGAAATGCGTTCTAAAGTCAGAAGTATTCTCGGGTCATTTTTATTTTCGGGAGAAGATGTAGATAAAAAAGTATCCGTCCTTTCCGGTGGTGAACGTGCCAGACTTGCAATGGCATCGTTGATTATGAAACCATGTAATTTTCTTGTTCTAGACGAACCTACAAACCATTTGGATATTTATTCGAAAGAAGTGCTCAAGGAAGCACTTAAAAATTTCCATGGAACCTTACTCATTATTTCACATGACAGAGCCTTTTTGGAAGGTCTTACAGATAAGGTTATTGAATTTAAAGATGGAAAAACACAAGAATTCCTTGGAGATATTGAATACTACCTAAATAAGAAAAAAATGGATAATATGCGGGATGTTGCTTTACAAAAGTCTGACATTACCGCAGAATCATCTGTAACTACAAAAAAGGTGGATGGAGATGAACTCAGAAAACTTCGCAAGCAAGTAAACAATCTTGAAAAACAGATATCAAAACTTGA
The DNA here is from genome assembly GCA_040391315.1 of Portibacter sp. GTDB lineage: Bacteria > Bacteroidota > Bacteroidia > Chitinophagales > Saprospiraceae > OLB9. Next base: position 8,110 of record JBEBYC010000026.1, read on the forward strand.
AGAAGAAATCGCCGCTATCGAAGTTAAAATGGCTAATCCTGATTTTTATAATGATCCCGGATTTATAGATGTGAATCAAAAATATAACACACTTAAAAATGACCTTGATGGAAAAATAATGGAATGGGACTCCCTGGTTTCCAAAATAGATGCATAACGAGTACTTGATATAAAGTTAACTTTTGAAAAATTTACATTTTTACTATTTATTTTTAATTTATACATAAATATTATTATAATATATATGTCAATTACATTGAATCATTATGAATATAAGTAAGCGCACATGCTATATTAATTAAAAATTTATAGCAACAAGAAGGTTTATTTTATTGTTTATTATCCACAAGATAAGAAAAAATTATTAACCATACCCTACCTACAGATTGAAAAATTAAAGTGCCGTTTGTATGATTTAAAAAAAAATTAATCAAAATCAAGATCATTTTCGACTTTAAAGGAAACAATCGAAGTTAGCAAATGAGGTATCATAGCAAGTCTAAAAGCTAATTTTTGAAAAAGCAAAAAGTACTAAACCAGATCAGAACGCATTATAATCAAACTTAATGAAGTAAAAAAGAGATATATGATTCCGAATGTACTGTCCTACCCTTTCAAAGTGAATGTAACATAATTTTGAAAAATTATAAAATTTGAATATGGCATGCTTAAATTAGAAAACACAAACAAAGCGCGATGAAACTTTATATAAAAAATATGGTATGCAATCGCTGTATATTGGTGGTTCAAAATGAATTGGACAAACGCTGTTTGAAAGTAAAAACAATCAAGCTTGGTGAAGTAACCTTAGATAGAGCACTTTCGTCAGAACAAAAAAACGATTTGGAAAATGCCTTATTGACATTGGGTTTTGAAATTTTAGATGATAAAAAAAGTCAAATAATTGAACAAATCAAGACATATATCATCGAAATGATTCACCATCAGCATATCGAAAACAAAAGTAAACTTTCAGATTTATTAAGTAAAGCACTTTTACATGATTATAATTATTTATCTAAACTTTTTTCTGAAGTAGAAGGAACAACAATCGAAAAATATTATATTGCCCAAAAGATTGAAAAAGTAAAAGAGTTGTTGGGGTATGATGAATTGTCATTAAGTGAAATAGCTAATCTGTTGAACTATTCAAGTGTTGCGTATTTAAGTAATCAATTCAAAAAAGTAGTGGGACATTCTCCGAGTCATTTCAAGCAATTGCGAACAGAAAAAAGAAAACCATTGGATAAAGTGTAAATCTTACAAATCATTTCCAAAATTCTATAACAACTACTTCAATTATAATTGCCAAATTTGCACTTGAAAATTAATCCGAATTGTTATGAAAACAAATAATATAAAAACGGTTACGAAACATGTGCCTGTTCTGGGAATGACATGTGCATCATGTGCAATTAATGTTGAAAATTTAATAAAGGGTCAAGAAGGTGTTATAAGTGGAGTAGTTAACTATGCTACGGCAAACCTTACGGTCGAATATCAACCTGAGCATACGGATGCAACCAAACTTCAAAGAGCAGTTCAATCTATAGGTTATGATCTAATGATTGAGAATGAATTCAACCAACAGGAAGCATTAGAAGCCATCCATGCGCATGAATATCAAAAATTAAAGACTAAAACATATTGGGCGATTTTCTTTTCATTTCCTGTTTTCGTAATTGGTATGTTCCTTATGGATATGCCATATGCGCATTGGATAATGTGGGCATTATCGACTCCTGTAGTCTTATGGTTGGGCAGGGATTTTTTTATAAATGCATGGAAACAAGCAAGACACCGTTCGGCTAATATGGATACATTAGTTGCTTTAAGTACCGGAATTGCCTATTTATTTAGCGTTTTCAATATGTTTTTTGCTGAATTTTGGCATCAACACGGACTAAGTGCACATGTATACTTTGAAGCAGCTTCCGTTATTATTACATTTATTTTATTAGGGAAGTTGCTAGAAGAAAAAGCCAAAGGCAACACCTCTTCAGCCATAAAAAAACTAATCGGATTACAACCTAAAAGTGTTATTTTGATTGATGTTGATGGTACTGAAAGTGAAACTGCAATTGAAAACATTAAAGTAGGCGATATTATTTTAGTAAAACCAGGTGAGAAAATTGCTGTAGATGGTATGGTTACTTCGGGTAATTCATATGTAGATGAAAGTATGTTGAGTGGCGAACCTATACCGGTATTGAAAATTGAAAACGAAAAAGTGTTTGCAGGAACTATAAACCAAAAGGGAAGTTTTCTTTTCAAAGCTGTTAAAGTTGGTAAAGAAACGATGCTCGCACAAATCATCAAAATGGTTCAAGATGCTCAAGGTAGCAAAGCACCTGTACAAAAATTAGTAGATAAAATTGCAGGGATTTTTGTACCGGTGGTAATTGGAATTGCTATACTAACCTTTTTATTTTGGCTGATATTTGGTGGTACGAGTGGTGTAGTTCAAGGTTTATTGGCCACCGTTACTGTATTGGTTATTGCATGTCCATGTGCATTGGGATTAGCAACGCCTACAGCTATCATGGTAGGTGTAGGTAGAGGAGCAGAAATGGGCATTTTGATAAAAGATGCTGAAAGTTTGGAATTAGCAAAGAAAGTTGACGCAATTATATTAGATAAAACTGGAACGATAACGGAAGGAAAACCTGAGGTTACAGATATTCATTGGTTAAACAATGATGATTCTAAAAAAAGTATATTAATAAGTATAGAAAAAAAATCCGAACATCCATTGGCCGAAGCCGTTGTTAAACATTTTGAAGGAGAGGCACAGACCATTTTAATGCATTTCGAAAGCATTACTGGAAAAGGGGCAAAAACCATATACTTTAATGAAACCTATTTTGTAGGCAACAAAAAACTTTTGGAAGAAAATAATATTGTAATTGCGCAACAATTAAAACAACTTGCTGAAGCTTGGAGTAATCAAGCAAAAACCGTCATTTGGTTTGCAGATAGCAAACAAGTACTTTCTGTAATAGCAATAGCAGATAAGGTTAAAGAAACATCTGTAGAGGCGATTAAAAAAATTCAAGATATGGGTATTGACCTATATATGCTTACAGGTGATAACGAAACAACAGCAAAAGCCATTGCAACACAAACGGGCATACAGCACTACAAAGCGGAAGTATTGCCACAAGATAAAGCTGATTTTGTAAAAACATTGCAAAATCAAGGAAAAACGGTTGCAATGGTTGGGGATGGAATCAATGACAGCACAGCATTATCAATCGCAGACGTAAGTATTGCCATGGGCAAAGGTTCGGATATCGCAATTGACGTTGCCAAAATGACCATTATCTCGTCAGACCTGACCAAAATACCACAGGCTATAAAATTATCAAAACAAACCGTTGCTACAATTAAACAAAATTTATTTTGGGCATTTATCTATAATATAATCGGCATTCCTATAGCAGCGGGAGTTTTATATCCAGTAAACGGTTTTCTTCTTAATCCCATGATTGCAGGACTTGCAATGGCACTGAGTAGCTTGAGCGTGGTAAGTAACAGTTTAAAATTGAAGTGGAAATCGTAAATCTTCCTTTTGCAATAAAATAATAACGTTAAGAATCTTGAATATTTAATTTTAAATCTAATAATCCGAATATTTACAATCCATATGATACGATTTTGGTATTTCTACTATTATGTCAAATGCATATGTCCATGTTTGCTTTGTACATAATAATTTTTAAATAATAAAAAGGCACAAATTAATTGAGTTTAAGCTAATAATGAAATGAATACATTTGAAACATGCATCTACACGATAAATTTGTGCCTTTTATAAATTATTATAGATAAGATTACATCGATAAAATCTTAATCTCTACCCGTTGATTTTTCTGTCTTCCAGCGGCTGAGGTACTTTCGGTTAAAGGTTCGCGTTTACCATAGCCTTTATAAGTAATTCTGCCATTAGAGATACCACGCGCATAAAGATATTCTGCTACATTTTTAGCTCTGGCAGTAGACAATTGATCACAATATTCATGAGGTGGAATCGTATTGGTATGTCCGCCTATTTCAATCATAACCTTAGGATTTGCTACTAAGAAATCAAATACTTCGTTTAAGATATCATAGTTATCCTGAGTTATGGACGAACTATCAGAAACAAAATTCAACTCATTGATACGCAAAGTCTGTCCTACAACAACTTTTTTAACATCTAGATCCGGAATAAATTTTTCACGCATTACATGGAAAGTAGCTGATGCTATACAACCATTTTTATCGGACACGGTAAGTGTATATGGTCCTGAGCGTGCATTCGTCAAGTTTTGATTTTTACTACCATTAGACCAATTATAATTATACTGACCTGCACCACCAGTTACATTTACATATACGGATCCGTCTGGATTATCCGGATTTACGACTCTATTATTCGATACCAAATCAATAACTATAGGATCAGGATCCTTCAATTGAATAGATGCTACAGATGTGTTTTGAGTTTTATCGGTAACGGTCACCTCATAGTAACCTGCCCCGAGTCCGGATACAGACGTACCTGAAGCCCCAGAAATATTCCATTTATATGTATATGGCCGTGTTCCTCCAGAAACACTAATTTTTAAGGAAGCGTCTTTACCGCCCTGACAACCGATATTGTTTTCTACAATAAGATTGGCATTAACTTGTTCTGCAACTACATCGCCAAAGAGCAATTTATAAAAACCTGCTCCATCAGTTCCGATCCAGATATTATCATTTTTATCACAAGCTAAACTTATTGCGGCTTTACTTAATGCCGCTGCATCTTCGGTATAGTTGTCAATAACTTCATTATACGGATTATACCTTGACAATATATCTGACGCTATATATATTCTTCCTTTTGAGTCGATTACAAATTTATTAATTTTGCCTTGATACTGTTTTTCATTCAGGTTTACAGGGTATAGTCTATTGTAAGGGCTAATCAAAAACATATCTTTATTTGTAATAAACCACTGGCCTTCGTAATTCTCGCTGGTCGCAAGGATTTTCATTTTTTTATCCTGTAATTCCCACTTAGTACCATCCATTCTTATATAACCGGCATCTGTACCTACCCAAAGAATTCTATTTTTATCAGCATGGACAAAGTTTATTTGATTACTAGCTAATTTTGAATTTTCAGTATCATATGCTTTAAATTTAGCGGTAGTAACTACAAATTGATATAATCCATTGTTCGTACCAATCCACACCGAACCATCTAAATATGTAATACCTGTTATTTTAAGTCCATCATGCGGCAAACCGTAACTCACCTTAGTATTAAAATTGTAAATAGCCTTTGAAGATGCCACCCAAAGATTATTTTTCCTTTCTGAAGCGATAGATACCATTTCGGTATTAGGAAAATGGGTATTGAATTTACTACCATCACCCACCGTTTCGATTAAGCCTTTACTAGTAGCGAGCCAAATAATATTTTTGTCATCAATAAAAATATCATTGACACGTGCATCCGTACTAACCTTTTCAAATCTGGAAATGTAAACTTTTGATGAATCGACTTGACTCCATCCATTTGTAATCGTAGCAATCAAGCTAAATATTGTTAAAATAAATCCTATTTTATGCATCCCTTAAAAATTATTATACTGTTATATCGTAAAATTTGTCATTATTATTGTGATGATACACTTTATATTGGCTTAATCAGATACAAATAAGTAGGAAAATGGTCACTGTAACCACCTTGATATGCATCTCCAGAAAAAGTCCTAAAAGGATATCCTTTATATTGACCACTCGGTTGTATTAGGAATTTTTTATTAAAAATATTGGCTTTAAAAAAGTAAAATCCTGGTTTATCCTTGAGCGTCAAGCCTTCTGAAATGATAAGCTGATCAAATAAACTCCACCCATCTCTGTAAGCATTAGAGCCTTGGCCACGTCTAAAATGATCTTCAAATGGCCCGAATAAACCTGTCTTATGCACATCTTTGATATTACCCACCGTGCGAAGATATGATTTTAAACTTTCATCCGTCGGGTCATCATTTAAATCGCCCATAATGATAACTTTTGCATCCGGAACGACTTGTCTTATTGAATCGAACACCATCCTGTTTAGTTTAGCTGCATTGTTTCTCTGTCCAACTGTGACCGCACCTCCACCTCGTGAGGGCCAGTGATTAACTAAAAAATGAAATGTATCCGTCTCAATCATGCCTTTTACATAAAGTACATCTCTAGTAAGCCGCCGCTTACCGTTATTATAAATCATCAGTGGAATCGGCTCACTATGTAAAGGCTTAAAATGACTTGGATTGTATATCATTGCAACATCAACACCACGTGCATCCGGCGAATCATAATGAATAATCTGATAGTTCCGGTCTTTGATAAATGGTTGGGCAACCAAATCCTCAAGGACTTTTCGATTTTCAACCTCCGAAACTCCTAAAACAGAAAGGCCGGCTTTCACATTTTCAATACCAATTTGAGAAATAACGTAGGCCATATTTGCTGACTTTTCGTTATATCTTTCGAGCGTCCACGCTCTTTTTCCATTAGGAAGAAACTCCTCATCGTTGATAAGGGTATCATTTTCCGTATCAAAAAGATTTTCCAGATTATAAAAACCTACACTGATAACATTGTATTTTTGATTATCCTGACCATATAAATTTCGGAATAAAAGCAGGATAAATAATATAGAAATTATTCTTATATTTGATAAGTATATAGACATTTTTAATATATTTATATTGCAAATGGCAAAGATAGTTTATATTAATTGTAGATTTAACAAAAACATATAAAATAAAAATCAGAAAATCATTTCCAACTTCTTATTAATTATTTACCTTTACCATAAAATTTAATAATCCATCACTTATGACAAGACGATTAGTTGGTTTTGTTGTCGTACTGATATGTATATTTAACATTGGTTTAACTAATGCTCAAAATGTATCCGGGCGACTTCTCGACTCCTTACAACAACTACCACAACCGGGTATTCAAGTGCAAATTTTAAATACTGATTACGAGGTTTATACGAATGGTTTAGGCAATTTCAACTTCTTAAACGTAGCACCTGGACACTACACATTAGTACGAAAATTAGATATGGGCTATACGATACTTACAACTTTTGATGTAGGTCAGGAGGATGTAAAACTAGGTGATATTTTTATTAAAATTAGATTTGACATCAACAATGAAATCACGGTTTTAGACGTACTTGACCTAGCTGGAATTGAAAATGAAAATGACAATTTCTCAAGTGTGCTTTCGGCAGGAAGGGATCCATTTTTAAATGCAACCAACTATAATTTAAGTGCTGGACGCTTTCGTCCACGTGGTTATAAAAACGAAGAATCTGAAATGATTCTTAATGGTATGTTGATGAATAATCAGGAAAATGGTCGTGTTCTATGGACAGCTTGGAACAGCCTCAATGATGTCATGCGCAACCGATCAAACATCATTAATCTGAATACAGGGGATTACAGTTATGGAGGAATTGGCGGCGCTTCTTTCGTTGACCTTAGAGCATCTGCAATCAGACCTATTAAAAAAATAACTTATAGCAACTCTAATCGTACTTTTCAACATCGCCTCATGGGAACTTATGCAACCGGCATGATGCAAAATGGTTGGGGCATTGCAATTTCGGCTTCACATTCGTATGCGGATCAAGGTTATGTTAAAGGTACGTACTTTCAGGGAAATTCATATTTTTTGTCTATTGACAGAAAATTGGGTCGTGATCATCTCTTAAATTTTGTAGCGTTGGGTTCGCCTCAAAAACGTGGTAGATCTACAGGCGCCATACAAGAAATGTATGATCTCGCTGGTTCTAATTACTACAATCCAAACTGGGGTTATCAGGATGGGAAAATCCGCAATAGCAGAGAATATATCATACATCAGCCCATAACAATGCTAAGACATGACTGGCGCGTATCCAATAAAACAAACATTTCAACAACAATAGGATATCAGTTTGGAAATTATGGGTCAACCAGACTTGATTGGTATGAAGCACCTGACCCAAGACCTGATTACTACAGACGATTACCGAGTTATGCTACAGACAATGATCTCAAACAGTTAATCACCGATTACTATACTTCAAACGAAGCGAACAGACAACTTAACTGGGCAGAATTATACGCTGCAAACGCAACAAGAAACTTTACCATTCGAAATGTAGATGGTATCGAAGGCAACGACATTACAGGCAAATTAGCAGCTTATGTTCAGGAATCTGAAAATTATGACAATAATAAATTTAATTTCAATAGTGTCATCAATACCGAATTGTCGAGCAATATCACATTTACAGGTGGGCTTCAATACCTAAAAGAAAAGACACATTATTATCGTCGACTTGAGGATCTTTTAGGTGCAGATTTTTATATTGATTTTAATAAATTTGCTGAGCGTGATTATCCATCCAGTCAGGATGCTGCTCAAAACGACTTAAATCATCCAAACAGAATCGTTCGAGTGGGTGATATCTATGGTCACAACTATTACATACATAATAGACGAAGTACTGCATGGGGACAATTCATACTAAAAACGAATGCTTTTGATTATTTTGCTGGATTATCCCTTGCCCAACAATCATTTTATAGAGAAGGTCTTACCAAAGTTGGTATTTTTCCTGAGAATTCCTATGGTAAATCAGAAACACATAATTTCTTCAACTATGCTGTCAAAGGTGGTGTCACCTATAAACTCAATGGTAGAAATTACTTCTTACTCAATGGTTCGTATAGAACAAGAGCACCATTTGCAGATGAGAGTTTTGCTTCACCACGCGTACGCGACGAAGTTGCTGATAATTTAACTAGCGAGAAAATTTCATCATTTGATTTGTCATATCTTGCAAGATACACAAATTTCAAAGCTCGAATATCAGCGTTTTATACGCAATACCAAGATGGAATTTCCAATGATCCATTTTACCATGAAGATTTTCGAACTTTCGTAAATTATCTCATGACCAATATTGACAAAAGACATACCGGTTTAGAATTAGGTTTTGACTACACGTTAACGCCAAAAATTGATATAAGTGGTGCTTTTTCTATCGGTCAATATTATTATACTGATCGTCCATTGGTAACCATTTCAAGAGATAATAGTGCAGAAGACATTATTACAGATAGAGTTGTATATATCGAGAACTACTATGTTACCGGCACACCTCAAGTTGCAGGAACAGTAGGTATGTACTATAGAAGTTCTAAATATTGGACATTTAACCTCAATGTAAATGGTTTTGCACAAAATTATCTTTCATTTAATCCGGACAGACGAACAGAAGAAGGTGTAAAAGATGTATATCAATATGGTGAGAGCACATTATTCCACGAAATTATAGACGAAGTAAAACTTAAAAACAATTTTACTTTAGATGCAGGAATAGGCAAATCTCATAGATTCAGAAACGGTTCTTTCCTTAGATTCAATCTTAATATAGGCAATTTGCTCAATAATAAAAACTTCGTTACTGGTGGGTTTGAACAGTATAGATTTGATTTTGAAAGTAAAGACATTAACAAGTTTCCACCGCGTTATTTCTATGCTTATGGGTTGAATTATACCTTGGGTATTGCATATCAATTTCAATAATTGACAAATTAAAATATAAAAAATAAAACATACATCATAATGAGAACAATATTTCACAAAAGTTGGCTTGCATTAGTTATAATCGTAACTCTGTATACCGTTACAGGATGTCTTAAAGGTGAATTTGATAATCCACCGTCCAATTTACCTGAAATTAAAGAAGAACAAATCTGGACATTTGATCAGATGTTTGAAAAACTCGTAACAGGTAAAATCACCAATCTTCAGGAAGATAAATATATTGAAGCGTTGGTTGTAGCGGATGATGCATCCGGAAATATATTTAAAAACCTTATTATAAAGGACATGCGTGGTGAAAAGGGGATCAGTATGAGTATCGATGAAAACGAACTCCACGCGTTGTATCCAGTTGGTCAAGTTGTTTATATTAGTCTGAAGGATTTGGCAATTGGGTATTACGAAGGCTTACCTACGCTTGGTGTTAACGCTGGAAGCGCTGTTGGCCGTATTCCTGCAAGTTTAGTTCGTTCTATCATCTTAAAATCAGGAAGAACCGCAAAAGTTGAACCACTCAAAGTGAAGTTTTCAGATTTAAATAGTAATCTTCTCAACCGATTAATTGAATTAGACGATTTCGAATTTGAAACAGCGACAGCTACTACGACTTATGCAGATGCAAATCCAGCCAATCCGCAATCTATAAATCACAATTTGGTAGATTGTGACAAAAACAAAATCATCCTTAGAAACAGTGGTTTTGCGAGTTTTGCCGGGCAAGTAGTTCCACAAGGCAATGGTTCTATCGTTTGTATTTACAGCTACTTTAGAAATGCCGCACAATTACTTATCAGAGATGAATCGGATATAAATTTTACTGGCCAAAGATGTAATGGTAGCGGTGGTACTATTGGCAATAGAATCAGCATTAAAGACTTACGTGACAAATATACTGGTACAGAAATTAATTTGACTTCAGATTATATTCAAGGAATCGTTATTTCTGACATTGCCAATAAAAATATCAATGGTCAAAATATCATTGTTCAAGATGGCGAATACGGTATTTTAGCAAGATTTAAATCAGCCATCAATGTACCCGTAAATACTGAAGTAAAAATCAGCCTCAAAGGTGGGCAGCTCGCACCTTTCAACGGATTGCTTCAGGTGCAAAATTTAGAAAATCAAGGTGTCGAAATAATCAATCTAGATAAACCGGTTACACCTAAAATATTAACCATTGCACAAATCGACCTTAAGCAACACGAATCAACATTAGTTTCAATTCAAAATGCATCACTAGCCGGTGGTAGCAAGTATGAAGATACTTCTGTCAAACTAAAAGATGCTTCTGGTGAAATTACTTTCTTTACAAATAGAGCTGCAACATTTGCTTCACAGTCGATAGCTACAGGAAATCTCACTGTAACAGCGATCGTATCAAATTTCAATGGAAAACAATTAAGCATTAGAAATCTAAGTGATATCACAGGTGGTACACCTTGCGATACGAACGATATTAATGCTGATTGTGACGGTGATGGAGTTAAAAATGGTGACGATTGCGCACCACTTAATCCATTAATCTATCCTGGTGCTCCTTGTAATGATGGCGATGCTAATACATATGGCGACCAATATGATGACCTTTGCGAATGTAAAGGCACACCAGGAAGTGGCAGCGACGGATTGAATGAAAGCTTCGATACTCAAACCAATGATGTCGATATAAATCTATCAGGTTGGGAAAATGTCATAGTTAAAGGTGACAGAAAATGGAGAGCAAAATATTACGCAGTAGAAAAGAATTTTTATGCTCAGGCAACCGCATTTGGTAATGGTGGACCCGCAGAAATGGAAGCTTGGCTAATTTCACCGACTATTGATACAGACAAAGCTTCGGATTTAAGCCTAAGAACCTCGTTCCAAGCATGGAAACATGACGGGCTCAGTATCTGGGTCACTACAAATTATACCGGCGATCCATCTACATCAACATGGCAAGAAGTTAAAGGCTTAAGAATTGCCACGCAGGGTGATGCAGATCAGACATGGGTACCTTCTGGCACAGTAAATCTGAAGCAATATGGTAAAAACCTTAGAATTGGATTCAAACATGTGGGAAGTCAATCCACAAATACAACTTCTTATCGAATTGATGATATTTTAGTAAAGTAATATCAATGATAGATACAGAAAAGGAAGTAATTTATTCTTTAGGTAAATTTCTTCCTTTTTCTTTTTATAAATGTATAATATCCATTCAAAGCTCGTATTTTCAAAAACTTGAATCCTGGTTTTTAGCTAAAGCTATAAACGCTATTTCAATAATTGTACAAATATTAACAACACTCAAATTTTCAAATATTATTAATCATGGAAAACATCTCCTTACCAACTTCCGGCTTAATTATCCTCAAGGACAACAAACTGCTTTTAGCATATTCAAAGAATAAAAATGCGTGGTATCTGCCTGGAGGAAAGGTGGACGAAGGCGAAGATTCAATTATAGCACTACAAAGAGAAATCCAGGAGGAACTCAACATAAACCTAGATCCTACCCTTTTGAAATTTTATTGCCATGTTATCGCACCGGCTTATGGTGAAAATCCCAATATCATCATGGAACAAGACTGCTTTATATACGACCTAAACGAAGCAATAAAACCGGGAAATGAAATTGGGGATGTTAGGTATTTTGACTACGAATCGTATAAAAAAGAACCGGTACAGGTTGTAGGTGTTGTAGAAGTTTTCGAAACACTCCTTAAGGATAGTTTGCTTACAAAAGTATAGATTCAATTAACAAATTCGAATCATTAACTACATCTAAGATATAAGTTAACAGTTGTGCAAATGATTAAAATTAAAACAATTGACATATAAATTGAGCGAAATACTACATATAATTTAAGATACAATTTAGAGCACAAATTAAATACTCAAAATTAAGCATTCAATTGAAAATAGTGCAAGTATTATTGACCATTTAGCATTTTAAACATGTAATAGTGATCAATGCCAACCTCTTGAAATACTTTGCCTTGTTTAGAATAATTATTTTTAATATAAAAGTCAACTGCAGTAATTCGTGCATGTAATTCCATCTTTTCAAACCCGAATTTGGATGCAAACGCTTCAGCATACCTAACCATGATGGTACCGACACCTTTTCTTTGTACGTTGTCCGCAATGGCTACCTGACGCATTTTTATTGATCCGTCAACAGCAGGTTTTAATATCAGGCAGCCGACCAATTCCATAGTACGCACTTCATAACATGCAATGTGTATGGCGTCGTATTCAAGTGCGAGATCATGTTCTTCAAATGATTTGTTTAGTGGTTTTCGGAGAATATCGTATCTCAGCCGTACCGTTTCATCATATTCCGGAGTACCAAATTCGATTGGAATACAATAATATGCCAAATCCATATAGACGTTTATTCAATTTCTGTGAGTTCTTCAGTATAACCTGCAAAAATGCCCAAACCATTTTCAATATTTGAGTAAATCTTAGGATTATTAGAAAAGCTTGAATTGTGGTTACTAGCGCTTAAAAACTGCTCAACGGACTTATAATAACTATACATATTATTACTGGCAGTAACCACCCTAAGATATCTTTTTATTACAAACTCTTCGGATTTACCAGAGCCATCCGGATTTGGATTTGAATCAATAATCTCGCTAGTATCGTCTTCATCAATAACGTTAGAGGTAAAAGTACCATCACTTGAAAACGCATCATTTCCGGTATTAGAAAAACTAGACAAAGCGTCACTATAATTAAAAAAGCTAAAAATAAATGACTTTGGATTTCCGGAATAATTGGAATCTATATAACCGGAACCGTTTTTTGAAGTAATAAAATTCCAAATCAAATATTTATTACTTTCGTCTTTGACTTCAAAATTGACTGAAGACACTTTTTTATCAACTACATCCTTACTTATATTGACGATATTTGCCTTTTTAGGAGCAATACTTTCTGCTTTTACTGTTTTAAACCCAGGTACCTCCACATACAGCTCATACGTTTTATCTGGTTGAGGTGGGTAATAATCTGCTGAGTAAATGCCATTTCCTTTATGATCCAAATAAATTTTATATTTGCTCAATTTCTCAACGATCACCACATTTGCATTTTCTACATTTTTAATTTCACTTTTAGCATTCAGCATATCTCTGCTCGTAGATACATGTACGACCCATTTATGTTCAGGCTTAAAAATTGAATTGACAACAATATGTGGCTTAAAATCATCTTTTATTAAAATGAAATCTTCTTCACAAGATGACAGCATCCATGACAAACATAACAGCGTTATAATGTAAAAAAATCTCATAACTACGAATCAGACCTCAAAAATAGCAAAATTTTCATTTAGAAAAAAAATAATTATGAAAATATTAATATTTATCAAATCAACGCAAAACAACACTAAATTTTGCATAAATATTTTCAACGAAATTATATTTACGATTCACTCAAATATAAGCCGAGAAAACAAATTTTATTTTAAAAAACAAGCGTTGCACTTAATGAAGGTGTAAAAGGTAAAATACTAACTTTTCTAAATAATGGGACATTTGGAGTTAGTTCGTTCTTATAAATATAGATATAATAGGCATTGAGGCGATTATAAACATTATATAATTTTAGGGAAATATTGGTGTCAAACTTCTTTCCTTTATGATGATACATCGCACTCAAACTTAACTGATGAAAATCAGGTAAACGGTAGTTGTTTTTGCCATCATTATTAAGTAATTTAATTCCTAAATAAGAATCATATTCTTCAGTAGCCAATGAAAAGGCATTGCCTGTGTTATATACAAAGTTAGCACCAAGATTCCAAGATTCGGACAAATTTACATAAAGCCCAAGATTAACATCCCACGGTTTATCATACGAGGCAGGGAAGGGTTTTCCATTATTAATATCTTTAAAATACCTCAAGGTTTCAGACCTGGTAACGGAAACCCAACCTGTCCATTTTCCGGAATTTTTATTAGCTAAAAACTCTAATCCTCTGGATGTCCCTGAACCTGCATAAACATGTCTTTCCCAATCTCTTGCTGTGTTAAAAACCGTAGTGATATTTTGATCATTTATCAAAAAGTAAAACATATCAATAGGTGTTGTATATTCTAAGACATTGTACATTTTACGCGTATAGCCTCCTAATTGGATATAAGCCGTATTCAGTATATTGAATGTATAATTTGTGCTCCATTGGTCAGAATCCTGCGGTTTGATTTTTTCAGTTGATGGCACCCATAAATTAGACGGAAGTCCTAAACCAGAATTTGTCAATAAATGTACAAACTGGGTCATTTTACTATACGATGCCGATAGCATATGCCTATCAGAAATCATCCAAACAGCTTTTAATCGCGGCTGGATTGATGTGTACCATTTTGAGCCGGTTTTAAAATTTCCAGCATGTATGCCCCCATATAAATATAGTTTGTCCTGCCATTTAAAATTATCTTCTATATATATCTGAAGTTGATTCGTAAAAATTGTCGAATCCTTATCGGTAATTTTTGCGGCTTCATCATCAAGTATTATCGTACTTTGTTTGACTGTCGGATTGAAAGACTGTTTTAAAGCATTAAAGCCAGCGCGAATTACATGATGTTCATTTAGATAATAATCCAAATCTAATCGAATATTATAGTCGATGATATTGGTCTGTGACAAAACATCCAATCGGTCAATCCTAGTCGTATCTTGAAGAATATTTTCAAAAATATAACTTGAACGTGCGTTATTACTGTATTTAATATATCCTGACTGAACCTTTAAGCTTAATTTGTCACCTAAAAGATAATTCCATTTTAACGAAGCGATCTGATTACTCCACCCTATCCCATTTTTGTCATACACTTTTAGGGTATAATCATCCTCCTCATTAATTAGCGTACTTGATTTTATCAAATTAAACCTGTCAGATCCATTGTAAATAGATAGGCTCAGACTATTAAAGGGTGTAAAATGATAGGTTACTTTTCCGAGTACATCATGGTATTTTAAATAGATGTCATCGTATTTGGTATATTTTCTTAAGAGGCTATTAATGTAATAATTAAGCCATGATCCTCTCGCACTTAATGAATAAGTCAACTTATTTTTTAATATCGGGCCATCCAAATGCAATTTCATACCGGAAAAACCAGCCGAAATACTAGTGTTGTTTTTTGTCAAATCACCTTCTTTAAGCCGGATATCCAATACACTTGACAATCTACCGCCATATCGCGCCGGAAAACCATTCTTAATAAAACTGGCTTCCTTAATGGCTTCCTCCATAAATGTTGAAGTAATACCCAGTAAATGGCTAGATTCATACATCACAACTCCATCTAGCATAGTCAGATTCTGATCTGGTGTTCCGCCTCTTACATACAATCCGCTCAGCCCTTCGCCACCCGATGTAACACCGGGAAGAATCCGCGCATTATTGACAATATCAGATTCGCCACTTATAGATTGATAACCTCGCAACTTAACTACTTCCAATAAATTTCCACCATCTGCAAGTTGTAAATGTCGAGAAGGATTAAGTACATAAACCGTATCTAAAAAATAGCTACCCGACATGGGAATTTGGATAAATGTGTTTTTATCTGGACTCCCGGATTGAACTGATTTTTTATACCCCAAAAAATGTACCTCTAAATCATAACGTCCTTTAATTAACGTCATAACAAAATAGCCTTTCTCATTGGTAATCGTAGAAATACCAGAATTCCTTTCTAATATCACTGCGCCATATATGGCTTCACCAGAGTCAGCATCTTTAACTACACCTGATAAAAGATAATTGTTTGACTTTTCAACAAGGGTTTTGGATAAAACGATTTTATTTGGTGGAATGTAAGTCAGTCTAATTTTATCCGGATAAAAGACCTGCCCAAGAATGTTTATAAGGGAATTGTGTTTATTGGTGGATCCCGCTTTTACATTGATATCCAATATTTGAGCATTATAACTAAATATAAAACCATATTTTTCGGAGATATAATTCAGATAGTCCTTTCGTGTTTCGAGTTTTGATACATCCGTTATTGATATTCGTGTATGAAGCGAATCTTCTTGTCCTCGTAATAATAAAGGGAAAGCCAGTACTAACACTACTATAATAATATATAGCCTGACATTTACCATTCCATCTAACACTTATAATCGTGAATAATAAGTTTATTGTCTTTTAGTTCATATTTTATTTGAGCGAGGACTTCCATTTCTTTCAACACAGCATCTATGCTAGTGTTATGGAATATAGTATTGATTTTACAAGCATCATCTTTATGCAAATTACTATTCCAGTCAATCTTTAAATTATAATATATCGCAATGGTCTCCAGCACATGATGCAGCGAATGGTTCTCAAATTTAAGAGTATAATATTTCCAAATGTCCGGCGTTACCATTGGGTCATCCGACTTGACTGCTTTTCCATTTTGAAGTAAAATATGCTCGTCAGTATTTAAGATATGCGCTTTCCCTTCATGTACAACGCGAACCTTTCCGCTTTTTACATATACAACTGTTTCAACATTATTTGATGAAATATTAAATTCAGTTCCAAGCACTTCAACATCACCATGAACGGTATGTACTACAAATTTATTTTCAGGATCTTTAGCTACAGAAAAGTAAGCACGACCAGACAGATTGAATTCACGAAAAGCAAGTTCTTTCAATTCTGAGGTTTTATCTAAGTCAATAACCGAACCATCTCGATAATCAATCTTTGATTGTTGGCTTCCATGATAGGCGACCAATGTTTCGAAATCTGTTCGATTTTGATAAAACAGTGAAAAGCTCCAAATTGCGCCCAGCAACAAAACCAATACAGCTGCTATCTTAGATAAACGTGCAAAATCAAACATTTTTGTCGGTGAAACAGCCTGCTCGATTTTAGCCCAAGCTCGTTCGTTGTCAACATCTTTATAATCTTTTAGGATGTCGATCATAGCCTGATTTTGAGCAATATTTTTGAGTTCATCCAGATTTGCCTGTGCTTCGTCCTTCCATTTATTAAGCACTGATTTCTCATTAGCATGCTCCTCTCCCAAGATAAATTTTAACAATTTGCTCTTTAAAGACATAAATTTTTAAGTTATTAAAACCACATTATAAATAAAAACAAAATAGGCATTTTATTAGCCAACATATTACGCAACAACTTCAAAGCTTTACTCATCTGATTCTCTACCGTTTTGACAGAAATATTCAATGATTCTGCAATTTGGGTGTAAGTTAAGCCATTTACCTTGCTCATTATAAATATTTCTCCACATTTTGGTGGCAATTGTCGTATAGAATTATAAATCTTGTCCATTAAGATGTATTTTTCGATCTCTTCATCATCCATTTCATCCAAAGCGACACCAGCCTGCAAATTGAGCATATTTTCTTTAATTTTAGAGTCCACAGACGTCCTTCTAATAAAGGATAATGCCTGATTACGAACCATAGAATAAATATATTTTGCAGGACTGTTATTAATTTGAATTACTGTTCGTTGACTCCAAAATTTGACGAAAACCTCCTGGACGACATCCTCAGCTTCATCCATATCACCAACTATCCTATATGCATAATTGCATAATGGACGATAGTGTTGATCAAAAAGCAGTCTAAAGTCGGATTTGTCCACTTTTCGAATTGTTATTGCTTAATTGTCACAAATGTAATTAATTTTTCGATGCAATTTTATCCTATTAT
Organism: Portibacter sp.; assembly: GCA_040391315.1. GTDB lineage: Bacteria > Bacteroidota > Bacteroidia > Chitinophagales > Saprospiraceae > OLB9. The sequence continues at coordinate 26,431 of JBEBYC010000026.1, forward strand.
TTAAATGTTGCAATAATTTTTTTTATAAAAATATCCCATTGACCAAACTTCAAATTACAAAGTGTGTTTTTTTAATACAAATTAATTTATAAGTTCTTTATAATTCATCCAGAATAGTTATAAATCAATAGCAATTTAACTTTACAATACCATTTTTAGAATTTCAAAGGAATTTAACTCCTTAAATCCATAAATATGATGCCGATAATAATGCAGCCAAATTTCTGTCAATTGGTTTCGTTCACTACGATTTGTTTGTATTAAGGATGGATTATCATAACTAAATTGACACACTTGAAAAAACAATTGACTCGTTTTATCATCCAAAACAAATTGTATATTTTCGGGAGGCTGATACATTCCTTCCATGAAATTAAAACAAGGATTTTCTTTTGAAAAATTGTCCATCGGTGCAATGCCCAAAAAAGTACTCAGCCGGGCAAAAAACACCAAGTGAATATTGGGATTAATGGCTTTACTTTCGTCAATTGCGATTATAAAGGACTCTAAAAAAGTATATAATGGATAATTGGCTTCTCTTTCTTTAATCGAATTACGCGCTACTTCAAGGATAAAAATTGCGGTAGCTGAATACACAACAGCCAAGTTGATTTTTTGAAAGTGATATGCTAAATTGATTTCTTTAATACGATGTAATTTGTCCGTATTGTGATCATAAATGATTACATCTACGATATTCATTGGCTTATAGATCACCGCTTTTTGGCTGGATTTACCAGATCGAACACCAGAAACAATACAAGAAATCAAGCCTCTTTCTTTTGAGTATATATCACATATAATACTTGACTCTGAGTATTTAACAATTTTAAAGATAATTCCACGTGTTTCTATAAAATTCAAAACCGCATTAAATTAAAAAACTTTGAAAATACCTTAAAATTCCCATCCTTCTATTGGTTCAACTTTATATTTTTCTTTTGTAGCAATGCGTTGTTTTTGGCGGTTGAGAATAAGTTTTGCCAACGCCAAACTTGGGGCTTCTTCATTAAAAGGCATTAATGCATTATTAATAAGATGCTCAGCTACATCAAGGCGATACAAATAGCTCATCAACATATCCATATCATGCTCGAGAAACCATGCTACTCTATCTGCGATAGCCGCAAGAAATTCGATTTCAGAGATATTATTTAGCTTATCGAGTTTAAAACCCTCAGGAATCACATCAAAACCAGCCATTTGAGACATATTTATAAATTACTTTCTAAAAAACCTATTATGGGTTCAGCTACAGAGCGGTCATTGACTAAACGCGCTATTTTTGACTGACCGCCGAGTTTACCTTTTTGCTTGAGCCAATTTACAAATGTACCTTGTTTAACCATATTCATTTTTAAAGGTGCCAATGCTAAATCTTTATAGCGTTTGGCATCATAATCTGAATTAATTGCGCGTAGATTCTTATCCAATTCCATCGCAAAAGCATCTTTATCCAATGGATTTTCTTCAAATTCTATCCACCATTCGTGACCACCTTTATCATTATATTGCATATAAACGGGCGCTACCATATAGTCAACAACCCTAACATTAAAGTGTTCAGATGTCTGTTTAAGTGCGGTATCTGTATTGTGTACCATTACTTCCTCGCCAAATACATTTATATATTGTTTTGTCCTGCCTGAAACCACTAATCGATATGGTTTGACAGTTACAAACCTTACCACATCACCCGGTTTGTAGCGCCAGAGCCCCGAAGAAGTCGTGATTACCATACAATAATTCTTATCGATCTCTACATCTTCCAACGAAAGAATATCTGGATTAAGAGCGTCTAGTTGATCTATTGGTATAAATTCATAATAGATAGCATTGTCCAATAACAACAACATACCTTTTTCATCGACGCGGTCTTGAATAGCAAAATAACCTTCCGAAGCATTATATACTTCGTAGTATTCCAGGTCATCATTCGGGAAAAATGCCTGAAATTGGCTTTTATACGGTTCAAATCCGACTCCACCGTGCATATAGGTTTTAGCATTGGGCCAGACTTCACGCATGTTACGCTTTCCTGTTACTTCAAGAATGCGTTTAAACAATACAATCGTCCAAGTTGGAACTCCTGCAAACATCACTACATCCTCTTTAGGAGTAATATTTGCAATCGCTTCGATTTTAGCCTCCCAATCCGGAAGCAAAGCCGTTTCAAAATCGGGCGTATAAAACGGGCGACCTACCATCGGCATGCGATTTAGCAGTATCGCAGACACATCACCTACGGTCAAAGTATCCTTAAGCTGGGTCAATGATCCTCCCATAATCAGGTTTTTACCTTCAAAATTTTTGGAATCAGGCCTATTTTTATACAAAATGGACATGGCATCCCAACTTGCCGCTACATGATTTTCAAAGAGATTGTCATAGGTAATCGGAATAAATTTACTTTTATCGTTGGTGGTACCTGAAGATTTTGCAAACCAATGTACATGTCCTGGATATAACTGATCCGCTTCGCCGTCCATCATTTTTGCTATATATGGATATAAGTCTTCATAGGAATTTATAGGTACTCGTTTCCTGAATTCCTTGATATTTTCTATACCGGCTGCACCAATATCATGACCATATTTTGTCTGCTTTAAAGCCGTAGTTAATTTTTGCAAAATATCATTTTGCAAATCATATGGAGAAGTTCGCATAGCACTGATACGTGTACTTCTATACTTGAGATAACCCTTAATCAAAGTATTGAAAAAAGAGTAAAGCATAATTGTTTTAGTTGACCATGTAAAGGTATCAGAAATTTTTATTAATTCAATATATCTCTTCTATTTTTGAAAAAAAACCTTAAAATTGAATTTAATAAAATTTCAGATTATTTTAATTAATTATGTTTTTTATATCGAATCCATAGTTTAACTTTCAACTAAACTATCCAAAATCATAATTAAAAATGAAGTCGGCTGAAGGAATAAATTCGGATTTTCGTCGATTTTTTCTTTAATCAGAATTAACCCTCCGTTTGTGTATGATTCCATTGTCTTAATAAACAAAATTAAGGGATCTTTTTCATATAGTTCTCATTTTTTTAGAATAAATTATTCATCTTATTTAATAATTTCTTATTCCTCAATTGTAATACAGTTGTTTGGGTCAAATGGTCTTTCCAATTTTACCCAAAATGCTTTGTTCCTTTTTACATTTTTAAATTCATCTTTGATAGCAAGCTCTTTTGTATTCTTGTCTTTGAGAAGAAAATCTTTAAACACAAGCATTATTTGATTTTTGGTTTCAAACATCAGCAAATTTCTCTTATATAGAAGTGAGTGATTCAATAATTTTTAATAAAATGGAGGGCTTTGTTGCGAAATTCGAATCAGTAGTCCTTTTGGGTTTCATTAATATTCAGTTCTAACACTAAAAGTATTGAAGGTTTTCTTGTATCATTCTAACTTTGAAGTTTTCCAATTGAAGAAATTTCTAAAGTTTAGATAGTTAATTATTGAATAAAAAACGCATCACTCCTGTAGATGGACACTTGATGAATGGACATTAAAAAAATATAAAGTTATATTTTATGATGGATTTTGGCATTATTTCAAAAAATTACAACATTTTGAAAATTATTATATTGAAACATATCAACTACTAGTTAATAGTAATACACTTCAATTATTTATAATAAAAATGAGCATCCAAACTGCACGAACAAACGATATATCGTATAAAAATTTATTTTAAATATATCAATCAGGCCATAGAACAATGGCTTAAATTTATCGATATTAATTTTTTATTGGATTTGAGGTAAGTTTTAGAATTAAAACTTACGGCTAAAAAGCTTTTGGTAGTAAAGAGCGAAGCTGTTAAGTTAAGTACCCGGAGCCGGAATCGAACCGGCACGACCGCAATGGTCACAGGATTTTAAGTCCTGCGTGTCTACCAGTTTCACCACCCGGGCATTGACTTAAAGTTTAATTTCTATATAAATTTAGAGCGAAAGACGGGATTCGAACCCGCGACCCCGACCTTGGCAAGGTCGTGCTCTACCAGCTGAGCTACTTTCGCATAAAACTAATGAACTTCTTCAAAAGCGATGCAAATGTACGACGATTATTATTAATCAGCCAAACTTTTTAACTAATATTTTTTCATTTTTTTTATTCATTCGTACAAGACATTAATAATCAATACCTTTTTTTTACACTTCGATTGTAGTACAATATATTTTTTTCATATATCACAATTTGATTTCTATCGATCAAGTCATTATCTATATTTTTGAATTGATTTTAAACTATTGATTTTTATAAATGGTTTCGACTTAAAATAAGAAAGTCGTTACAAATATAATTTGCAACGACTTCAATCTATTTCAATCTAACCATTATCAATTACTCGAGTAGAATCATCTTTTTTGTATCTGTAAAGCTACCACTTTCAATTTTGTACATAAATACGCCGGTAGCACCTAATTCCTGTGCGTTAACCGATATAACATTTACACCTTTATTATAATAGCTCTGGATTAATTTCACAACTTTACCCGTCATATCCGTTACTGTTATCGTCACATCAGCTGCCTCTGGCAATTCAAATTCAATTTTAGTCAATTCGTGGAAAGGATTTGGCTTATTCTGCATTAATTCATATCTGCTAACATCTGATCTTAAGTTTAACTTCACATCTAAACTGGTTAAATCCTGATTAAAGGCAATTGCCGGTGTTATTTTAGATGAAAGATTAACGATGTTTTCCCCATTATAGCTACCTTTAGCTTTGAATTTCAATGTAAATAAAGGTGTATCTTTAACCAATTGGACGCCTTTTTCCTTGTTCCAGCTAGTGGTGATAATACCTGATTGCACATTATTCAGTCCAAAGTTACCTTCATCCATACCCGTTTGCTGATATTGAATATCTGACAGTTCATATTTATCAGCATTAAACTCCATTGTAAACTGATAACCCGCAATTTCTGCGATATCCTCAGAAAGAATTTGAACCGATAACTCACCGTATTCATCTTTTTGAATCAAGCTAGCCAATTTTAAAGTCTGTAACGATCTCAATTCAGTACCTCCATTTTTAAGATCAATAATCGCTGAGCTGTTTACATCACCTATTTTAATTGCTTTAAAGTTTTGCTCTACATTATTATCTTTTAGGCTCTTATAATGATAGCTTTCAACGAATGGAAATGGCGACTGATTATCTGCAAAAGTTTGATTAGACGTAATGAATCTCCATGATTTTTGACCATTTGGAAAACTTGAAGATATACCTAAAATTGCTTTTCTGATTGCTGTCAGGTCTGAAGCGGTAACTCGACCGGAATTATCTGCATCAGAAGCAATAATTTGCTCAGGAGTTTTCAACAATTCCAATCCCAAGATATGTCTTTGAATCATCACCAAATCCAAAGTCGAAACACCATTAATCAAATCACTGTCATCCACAACAGATACGCTATAATCATACCCTTTTTCTAATTTATCCAAAGTATATTGTCCTTTATGATCCGTATAAATCGTTCTATTAAATTCAGGTTTATTACTAATCATATTTACTTCTACATTTTTGATATTTTGGCCATTTGACACTACTCTACCACTAACGACAACTTGAGTTGTAGCATTGTCCGGACAAACATTTGCATTATCCTGAAGGACGATCGTTACTGAACAATAATCCTGATTTCCAGCTTTGTCTGTAACCGTCATATCTAAAGGTATCTGTTGAGATTTACCATTTGGAATATCCGCACAAGTAAACATTCTACTGGAAGATTTCATCGAAGGAATCCATTTTTGAGCGACACCTGCTCTGTATTCTGCTTCTGTAGCCTGGATTCCATTTCCTTTAAAATAATGTTCCGCATCAATTAAAGATTTAACAGGTATTGCACCAAAGAAAGTAAACCACAATTCAGATTTTGGAGTACAGTTGTCATACGAATCCTTATCAAAATCTTTAGCCCAAATAACAGCTGTTCCATCAGAATTCATCGTAGTAGTCGTTAAATACGTAATACAGTAAGGAGTTGGTTTTTTACTTTCAACAACATTCACATTTTGAGTGCAATAACTTCTATTACCACATTTATCCTCTACAGTCCACTTTATTACATATTTTCCGATAGGCATCACTCTTTTGAATACATTTGTAGCACCAAAATATAATTGAGTTAAACCATCCTCTGCATAAACTGTATAATGCCAAATCAAATCCGAAGCATTAGTATTACAATCATCTATAGCGTTCATTCTAATTTCAACATCCCCTTCGCAATTGCCATAAGCAGCTATTGTTCTGTTTGTACATCCATCTAAACTCGTACCACTAGCCCCTATAAATTGCGGCGGTGTAGTGTTTATAATCTTAATGATTTGTACGTATTCATACCAACCTTGTCCTAAAACCGGAGCTTTTTCATTATAAGTACACCAATCCAAAACAGTCCATACTCTAATCACTTTTTCGCACGCACCGTCAATAAGTGAAAATACCTGATCTTTGTATGAAGCTGCAACAAGGCTACAACCTGATTCTTTAAATGCTGGCTTATCATATCCAGATGGCAATGCTTCAGGTGAAAGGTCAGAATAACATTTATTTGTTTCGTAATTTTGTGGCCATCTGATATCCGTGGACTTAAAAGGATTTTTATTAACTAATGTTATAACCTGTATACAAGAATTTTTATAACCTTGCTTATCCACTACGGTCCACGTTCTTGTCACCGTTCCTTCTCCGCAATTATTTAAATTCACTTGGTCTTGGTGTTCTATACGAACAACCCCACAGTTATCAACATATTCAGGTTCACCGGTAAGTTTCAAGTCTTTATAATCTTCTCTACAATCCAATATTTTGTCTGCAGGACAGTTTGTTATATACGGTGGTAATTTATCTTCAACTTTTACTTCCACCATACAAATATTTGTATTTCCATGCACATCAGTGACTAACAACTCTACCATCACCGTTGTACCTACTTCTTCACAACAGAACTGAATCTCCGGTGTATATTTCAAATTATCATTTCCACATAAATCGGTCATTTTGCGTGCTTCAAACTTTAAAATACCGCAATTATCAGTACTACCATCATCCAAAGAGATCGCTTTAACCACTGCAATACCATTTCCGGACAACGAAGCAACCGTATGTTTATCACAAACAACTGTAGGCTTAACATTATCTTCCACAGTAACTTTATAGATACATTCAGAAGCATTACCACAAGCATCTGTTACTGTCCATTTTACCCAGTTATCACCTAAATTTAAAGATTGAATCGTATTTGTAGCCTGATTTACACCTATCGTTGTAAAATCATCTTCGTCCTGACTATAAACGCTGTATGACAGATTATAAGTAAGTGTTGAAGAACATTCCTTTATGATTTCAGGTCTTACAGCTACAAATGTTGAATTACAAGAGAAATCATTTGTTGAAACTGTGATATCATTTGAACACTGTAAGATCGGACCTTCATTATCCATTACTTTAATAATCTGATTGTGAATAATTACACTACCAGTACACCACTCTACTACCTTATGCGTTCGAATTAATTTATATGCGTTTTCACAAATATCAATTCTTACATCTACAGGTTCAGTAATCTGAATATTATCACAAAAATGTCCTTCTGGAACTCCTGTTACTGAAACTGGTGGTATCGTCTGCCCATAATCAAAACATGACAAAGCATCTGGATTATCACCCAAACCATCATAATTTGGTGGGAATACCATTGTTGAAAGACTATTTCTGTAAATGTAAATAAACTGACAACATGTAGAAGAAGCGTTACCTGTCAAATCACTACCTGTCCAACATCTTTTAATAACTTTAGAATAAATAGAAGCGCAATTTTCTTCTACTATCTCATCTTTATATGTCATACGTGCATCTGTACAATTATCAATGCCTTTCACTAGATATGTATTTTCATCGACTTGTATTGAAGTAACCGCTCTTTCTGTAGGAAATGGGATATATGCACCATTTTGACTAAAAATAAGGTGTACATTATTAATAGTACCACTAATTCCACCGACTAAATCAAATAAAGTCACTCTCCATATTCCTGAAAGCGGCTGACCATTAAATACTGAAAGCGCATTCGTTGCTTGAAACTTTCCAGCTACTGCAGGTGTAACCGTCGACTGACAATTGATAAGATCCCCATCATCATCAAATGTAGCCATGATATTACTACCATTACAAGACAATCCAAGGAAAAGCGGCACACTCGTTCCATCCGGTCCGGTAATCTGAGCAGCTAATTGTGATACATCACCATGTGTAATGTCCAAATATATATCTAAGTCATTAATAGTTGTTCCAGCTGGAAAATCACCTACCTGAATATCAATATCAATTCTTTCGTTACCTAATGTTCCTAATGATCTTTTTGACGGTTCAATATCGGCAATAACCGGTATTAATGATGAAATTGCAGATCCTGGTGTTAAATCAGACTCACAATTTGCATATATATCACCACAAACTAATTGTGGACCAAATTTGTCTTCAACGATGATTTCACTCCAACAGCTATTACCATCAGGCGCAATAATTTTTACTTGTAATTGCTGACCAATATGAGATTTATTAACTGTATTTCCTATATTTTGACCATTTTTACTTGTAATCTGAACATTATATTTGTTATAACATCCATAATGATTGCCTTCTAAGAGCATTTCAGGCGTAACAACGACTTCACAATCATCATCCAAAGAAATATGAATTAAATCATTACATGCGATTACATTACTACCACTATTGAATTCATTTACGGTAACGCTGAATGCACAAGTTGTTGTATTTCCATTTGCATCCGTTACAATAAATGCCAACGGCGTTGTCCCTATCGGGAATATATCACCTTCTTTATAGTCGTTTAAGATATTTTCATACTTATATGTTTCAGGAACACCTGTTATGTAAAAAACTGCTGTCGTCGGAGATACACCTGGTGATCCAGACCAAATTTCCTGATTAAATGCTATCGGGCAATTCGAAGAAGTAATTGAAAGCGCTCCGGTTCCGGCAGCATAACCACTGTCGTTCATACCCATTTTAAAAATACCAATATACGGAGCATTTGTTATAACTTCCATGATATAGTTAGTGCCCGAAGCAATCATAATATCATTACCTGCAGGTATATTTACCGTATATAATTGTCGTGATAAGTCGGGAATTGTTGCTATATAACTTCCTAAAACTGCATTGGTCGCTTGATCGTAGAAATTAAACCTTACAAGCGGATTATTAACAGATTCATAGACTCCAACCGTTATAGAAGCTACTCGCATATCCGTTGGACCTGCATGTTGAAAACTTCTACTATAAATTGTCTGCCCTGATGAACAATACTTAGTACTATTCACGACTGTAGAATTAATCGTTGTATTGGTGCTAATCGGAGTTGTTACAAATGATGGAAATGAAAATCCAAAATTGTTAACTTCGACTCCACATTCACCAGACGCCAAATTAAATACTAATGGATCTGGACATGGTGGAGCAAAATAAAACCCTTCCCATGGAAAGAATTTTTTGAATGCTGAAATTTGATTTGAATTAGCACTATTGCTAGTATAAGCGTAAGCTCTTAGTGTGCATATACTGCCTAAAAAAACAAGAGCAAAAATGGTGAAAAAATTTTTCATTTTTTTAACTTTAACGGTGATTATAGATTGAAATATTAAATCCATTTAAAAATTTAAAAAAACACAAACAAAGCCTCAAATTTACATTTAACTAATTATCAACACTTTACGACAATCCAGAAAAACATATATTTAAATTTCTTTATGCATTATTTAATATTGCAAACATTATACCAATTCTTAATATGAAGCTTACACATATTTGGTTAAAAAGCGTATTAACTATATCACCATATAATTTAATATCAATATAGAATCGAAAATGATCAATTCTATCAAGGTCAATTTTCAAAAAAATAATCAGGACATATAGCCTATATTTTTAATTAAAAAAATATACCTTTGATTTATGAAAATTTATCCAATTAAGTCATTTTTCAATTTTTACCGAAAGGCACATACTATTTACAATGTACAGTCTTCGTTTCTGTACAGTTTAATATTAAATGTTCTAGACGAGCAAAAGGAGTATTATGTTTTTAGCCATCTAGAGTTTGCCAGAAAAAAACTTTTAAAAAATGAAACCGAGCTTAATGTTAATGATTTAGGGGCTGGGAGCCACGTATTAACTTCATCCAAAAGACGTGTATGTGATATTGCTGCTACTTCCCTATCTAGTGAAAATACATGTCGTATCCTTTTCCAATTAGTTGAATTTTTTAAACCTAAACAAATTTTGGAATTAGGTACATCGTTAGGTATATCATCTATGTATCTTGCTGCACCATCTAAAAAGATTCAAGTTACTACAATTGAGGGTGATAAGGAGATTGCTGAAATAGCTAAAAATATTCATAAGGAATTTCATTTTGACAGCATTAAGGTTAATAATGGCTCTTTTAAAGAGATGTTACCAAAGATACTTAATGACTTAAAGACCATTGATTTCGTTTTTATAGACGGACATCATGATGAAAGCACTTTAGAATATTTCAAACTAATCCTTTCACATAGCCATGATAATACCATTATCGTACTTGATGATATTTATTGGTCAGAAACAATGACGAAAGTTTGGCAAACAATAATTGACCACCCTCGCGTATCACTTGCTTTAGATATTTACAAAATCGGCATTATATTTCTCAATAAGGACCTTAGTAAACAACATTTTAGATATATACCTTTTAAATTTAAGCCATGGAAGATTGGGCTATTTGGGTAAATTTACGTAGTTACTGATTTAAATTTAATCTATTTTTTCATTTCTATTTTAGCTGCCTTCTCTAGTACGGATTCTTTTAAGGATCGTTTATAATTGATGAGTTTTTGCATTAATTGCTCGTCATTCGTTGCCAAAATTGATGTTGCCAAAATCCCCGCATTTTTTGCACCATTCAATGCAACTGTTGCTACAGGTATACCACCAGGCATTTGGAGAATTGAAAGCACAGAATCCCATCCATCAATAGAATTTGAAGATTTTACAGGAACACCTATCACCGGTAAAGGTGTGATGGAAGCGACCATACCAGGTAAATGCGCTGCGCCACCTGCCCCTGCTATGATGACTTTAATACCACGTCCAACTGCCTGTTGAGCAAATTCAAACATCCGCTCAGGTGTTCGATGTGCAGAAACTATGGTAATTTCGTATGGAACTTCAAATAAATCCAACATTTCAGCTGCCTGATTCATGATTGGTAAATCAGAATCCGAACCCATTATTATACTTACGATTGGTTGTTTCATCATATTAAGCAATGACCTTTAATTTTGATTTTATCATCAATGATTTTTGAACTGCTTGTTCAACTGTACTATCAACAATGGTTACATGTCCCATTTTCCTAAAAGGCTTGGTTTTCTCTTTACCATAAATATGTATATTTACACCAGGCATGGCTAAAAATTGATCTAAATCAGTATAAATAGCATCGCCTGAATAGCTATCTTCGCCTAAAAGATTCATCATAACAGCTGGTAAAATCTGCTGTGTGCCACTCAATGGTAAGTCAAGTATAGCTCTAAGGTGCATTTCAAACTGAGAAGTTAGACATGCTTCAATTGTATGGTGACCCGAATTATGAGGACGCGGTGCAACTTCATTTACTAATATTTCACCATTACAATCTATAAACATCTCAACTGCCAAAAGCCCAATAACATCCAGTTTCTCTGCTATACTAGCAGCAATAATTGTAGCTTTATTTTGTTGTTCAATGCTTATTGTAGAAGGGCTAAACAAATACTCTACTAGATTTGCAGTCGGATGAAAATGCATTTCAACAATAGGATAAACGACCAGTTGCTCGGAAGGGTTTCTAGCTACAATTACAGCAATTTCCTTCTCGATATCAACCAAACTTTCGATAATACTACCATTTTCAAATAATTCATCAGCAGCAGATCTTATTACTTGAACACCTCTTCCGTCATATCCTTCAGTCCTTAATTTTTGTACAAATGGATAGGTCAATTCACCATTTTCGATAGCTTTATTAAGACCACTAACATCTTCAAAAACACTAAATTCCGAAGTAGGAAATCCCATACCTTCGTAAAATATTTTTTGTTTTCCTTTATCCTTAATAATATTTAGGGCTGCCGGTGAAGGGTACACCTTCTTACCAGCTTTTTCCAAATCTTCTAGCGCTTTTATATTTACATGTTCAATCTCAATGGTTATAATGTCTAAATCTTTCCCAAATGCCATAACATCCTCATAAGAGGTTATATCACCACATGTATAGTCCGCACATACTTTATAAGCAGGAAAACTTTCATCTTTATCCATTACGTGTAATGAAAGTCCTAATTTACTACCAGCTTGACAAAGCATTTTACCGAGTTGTCCACCACCTAAGATGCCAATTTTTTGATTGATTTTTTGTATCACAATTAAACAAGTTAATTTTTGTGCAAATATACACCAATATTATGCCTTTATCCAAAGTAAAACCAAATAGATGCACAATAAGAATGCATACAAAAGAAAAAAAGCACACGCTGAAAATATTCAACGTGTGCCTTCTTTTATGGACGATCAT
>JBEBYC010000027.1:0-37423 GCA_040391315.1 Portibacter sp.
GATTGCGGTGGACCAAATTGTCCGCCTTGCCCGTCTTGTAACGACGGTATCAAAAACGGCGCTGAAACGAGTATCGATTGCGGTGGGCCGAATTGTCCGCCTTGCAAAGAAGATAATGGAAGAAATGAGCACTTACTCGGTGGATATTATTTTGAAACAGGTTGGGACAATTGGATAAGTGGTGGTAAATTTAGTCAACGTTTAAAAACAGCCTATTCACCAGAGGGTAGCTATTCTATACAAATCAAGGAAAAAGAAAATGAAAATTCCTCGATGACATCCCCGACATATGACCTAAGTTTATTTGATACGATTGTTATAGAATTTAAGTTAAGAGCGATTAATTGTAATGCGCAAGATGGTTTTTCATTTAGATATTATAATGGTAACAGCTGGATTACCGTACAGCAATATATTTTCAAACAGGATTTCGCTAACAGTCTTAACTACACAAAAAGGATTATTTTAAGTGGAAATTTACACGATAAAAGTCAATTTAGATTTCAGTCAAATGCACATAATGCTAATGCCCAAATATTTATTGACGCTATAACGATAAAAGGGATATCAGTCAATAACAGAGCAACTTGTAGCGACGGCATTCAAAATGGACAAGAAACAGGTATCGACTGTGGAGGCGTTGATTGTCCGCCATGCAATATTGACGAAGGCCAAGAAGTAGTGATAAACGGATATTATTTTGAAAATGGCTGGGACAACTGGTTAAGCGGTGGTACATTCAGTAAACGAATCAAAACAGCCTATTCACCGGAAGGTACTTATTCTATACAGTTAAAAGACCATGAAGGAGAATCTTCATCCATGATTTCGCCTGTTTATGACTTAAGACCATATGATACCATTATGATTAGTTTCAAGTTGCGCGCTATAAACATGAACGCCAATGACTTCATCCAATTCAAATATTACAATGGAAATAAGTGGATTGAAGTACAGGATTTATATTTTAAAAGGGATTTTTCAAATAGTCTTACCTATTCAAAATCAATCAAAATATTTGGAAATTTAAGCGAAAATGCTCGTTTTTCATTCCAATCAAATATCGAGCATGAAAATGGTCAAATTTACATTGATGCCATAGAGATCAAAGGTATTAAAAAACGACCTGATACCTGTAACGATGGTATCAAAAACGGCGCTGAAACAGGTATCGATTGCGGTGGACCGAATTGCCTGCCATGCGCTGATAATGACGATGAAAATGAACTTATGCTGGCTGGATATTATTTTGAAAATGGTTGGGATACATGGACCGGAGAAAGTCAAGGAACAACATGGCATTCCAGCATACCATCACCCGAAGGCAATCATTGCATACGCTTAAATCATCCGGAAGGGAGTACGACCTATATGACCTCTGCCGTATTTAATTTATTTGATTACCAATCGCTAAGTATTAGTTTCAACTTCACAACTGAACAAATGACGGATGGCGAGCGATTTACGCTTCAATACTTTAATGGTGGCCGATGGATTGATTTGTCCACTTTTATTAAGGGTATTGACTTTAGCAATGGTAAGATTTATAATGCTACTTATAGACTAGGAGGCTTTTTAAGTACTTCTGCAAAGTTTAGAATTTTAAAATCAGAAGGCGACAAGCATTCTTCTTTATATGTCGATGCAATAATCCTTAAAGCCAAAACGAAATTCTCATTAGTTGAATCTCCATTAGAAATCAGAGAAGTTGAACGAGAATATCCTAATCAGATCTCTTTAGGTGTTTCTATACTACCAAACCCGACCAATGAACGTATTACAATCACTACTAGTGAAGTTATAAAATGTTTAAAAATTTACAGTACTTCAGGTCAACTTATTATGAATCTACATGATCATTTAAATACTGAAATAGATGTATCTTTGCTGCAACCTGGAATGTATATATTGTTTGTTGAAACAGCACATAATCTCTATACGAAAAAATTGATAAAACAATAAAAATACAGTATAAATTTCATAAACACTTCATATTAAAAACAACCTAACCAAATAAGAATTGGTAAAGGCAATATGTAATTGAAGCCATCTTGATTGATCAAACGAATTCTTTCATCATTCATTGCGTAAATCGGTCATTTATCCAAAACCCTATTACCGCAATACGGTTACATCACCACTGCGCACTTCTGTCGTTCCATCAGGTAACTCTATTTCTACCACCCATATATATACGCCTTCCATCACATTCTTCCCTTTGTATCTGCCATCCCAGCCTTGCTTCGGATCGTTCGCTTCCAGGTCCCTCCCTTCAAACATCTTATTTCCCCATCGATCATAGACCTGCATCTTCTTTATTTTTACACCTTTTGTCGTACTATATCCCGTAAAATACCCATTCCTTCCGCCAATGCCGTTGATTATGTTTGAAAAATTGATATCTAATGATTGCTTTATCAACAAGTGTAAATAATGTATCGAATCACATTTCTTTGTACTCTCATAATGCGCTTGATATATACCTGACGCTTCATACGTTTGATCGTTTATTTCCCAGTAATAACTCATGTTGGTTACTACCGTGTCGTGTACCTCCGTTACGGGATTTATTGTCACTCGTAATGTTACGATACTGTCACAACCCGATGTCGTCTTCATGGCTCGGGTGTACTCGCCACTCTGATGATACTCTTCACCGTTTTCTATCCACTTATAAATGCCACACGATTCCGCTTCTTTGATTATTTCATATGTTGGTTTGATCGTCAATTCTAATACGTGTGTACTGTCACAGCCATACTTATTCGTATATTGCTTTCTATAGTTGCCACTTTCCGTATATACGGTTTCTGTTTCTGACCATTCATATGGCCCACAGTTTTCTGCTTTTGTTGTCGCCTCATCGGTCGCTAGCTTAAAATCGATCCGAATGATACTGTCACAGCCTGCTTGCGTCTGCATCCGAATTATATATTCCCCTGATGATTTTAGTTCTTCGCCTTCATAGTTGATTGGGCTACATGAGGTAAGACTTGTTTTTGTCTCTGCTGTTTTATTTATCGTCAGATCCAATGTCGCGATACTGTCACAGCCATTGATACTCGTTGTTGCATATTGATAGATTCCGCTTGTATCGTATGTCCGTCCATTCCACTTATAGCTGTCGCACGACGTCTGCTTTTCTTCTGTTTGAAGTGTTGTACTGATTTTAAGCGCTAAGACGGATATACTATCACAGCCCGATGTCGTCTGTCCTTGATACGTATAATAGCCGCTTGTTTCATATATTTCCCCATTCCATACGTACTTATCACACGACACTGCTTTGAGCGTATCTTGTTTGCTTTGATTTATCCTCAAATCTAATGTTACGATACTGTCACAACCCGATGTCGTCTGCCCTTGATACGTATAATAGCCACTCGTTTCATATATTTCCCCATTCCATACGTACTTATCACAACTAATGGCTTGTGTCTGGTTACGTACGGATTTATGTATCGTCAGATCCAACGTCGCAATACTGTCACAGCCATTGATACTCGTTGTTGCATATTGATAGATCCCGCTTGTATCGTATGTCCGTCCATTCCACTCATAGCTGTCACACGACGTCTGCTTTTCTTCTGTTTGAAGTGTTGTACTGATTTTAAGCGCTAAGACGGATATACTATCACAGCCCGATGTCGTCTGTCCTTGATACGTATAATAGCCGCTTGTTTCATATATTTCCCCATTCCATACGTACTTATCACACGACACTGCTTTGAGCGTATCTTGTTTGCTTTGATTTATCCTCAAATCTAATGTTACGATACTGTCACAACCCGATGTCGTCTGCCCTTGATACGTATAATAGCCACTCGTTTCATATATTTCCCCATTCCATACGTACTTATCACAACTAATGGCTTGTGTCTGGTTACGTACGGATTTATGTATCGTCAGATCCAACGTCGCAATACTGTCACAGCCATTGATACTCGTTGTTGCATATTGATAGATCCCGCTTGTATCGTATGTCCGTCCATTCCACGTATGACTGTCGCATACTTCATTGGTCTCTTCGGACGTCTTAGTCGTTTTTACTGATAGTGTAAGCTCGTATATGATGCTGTCACAGCCCGATGCTTTCTTGACATAATGATAGTATTTTCCACTCGCTGTCAGTTCCTTTCCATAATACGAATAGATATCGCCTTCACAAACCTCCTCTTCACTTCGATTCAGTTTTGGCATGGGTTTGATATATACATTATCGGTATAGTCACACTCTTCTATTCCATAATAACTCGTGTCACTCAGTATCATTGGATACCGATCCGTATTCACTACCATATACAGGTTTTCTATTTCCCCTGAGGGTATTTGATACGTATATACTACAGACGTACTGCCTGCTGATAGGATGGATTCTGTATATGTCGTTCCCACCCTTATTCCACCGGTATCAGGATTGCCACTGTAAAAACTCACCGCTGTTCCCGGTATCGCAGCGGCGGAGGCATCTGTTCGGTTATGAACCGTATAATACACCCTATAACTTTCACTTTCCTCGTCGTATTCAATACACGTTATTTCGCCTGTAAGCGATGCTGCAGGTGAAGGATAATTACCAGCCGCATCTATCAGCGATGACTGTACATTGTAATTGTTGTACCGACCACCATCATAGGTCGCCGCGTTCCCCATATACTGTGGCACCGTGCCATCATCGTTGATAATTAGTGGATTATAGGTATATTGATGCCAGTTCTTTCGCGCTGGTGCCCACCGCTCTCCTTCTGGTGGCCCGAAGATGGTCAATCGTCCATTATAATCATTTACCGTATTTGCACACGTAGTGCAGATCCTTGCCTCTCCTCGCCCGTCGATATCGCCTACCACTGGCTTCTCGCCCGCTGTCCCCGAATAACACGGCGCCTGATATACAATGACCGGTTTGCCATCTATAATATTTATAATCATCAGCTTACTCTGATCTCGATAGATAACGTCCATCATGCCATCATTATTCAGATCAAACATCGTCAGACCGGTTAAAGCTGTATTTTCATCCACGGGTAGTGCCCATTCCTCTTTTAATATTTCTGTGCCATCATACACGAATGAACGTAATTTATATCTTATATTTCTTCTGTCTATATGGCTAAGGCAGATCATAGAGGGATTTGACGAAGGAGTTAATTTACCTATCGTCATCGAGAGTGAAAAAGAAAAATCAATATACCCTTCTATCCTATCCGTCCTTGCAAGTAACTGCGCAGTATCCCCTGCTATAGTATAACAATAGATACCCAAATATTTGACTATCCCCTCGGATACATCATAGGAATAGTCGCTATCTTTAAGCGTTACGATCACATCTAAACGACCGTCCTCGTTGATATCGGCTACTGCTACGGATCCTTCATAGCCTTTTCCTTTTATCAGCATATTTATTGGGCGCATACTGTTTCCTTCCATACCGTCGGGATTATTTATATCCACCTTATATACCGTATAGCCAGCTACCAACTCTAATGCCTCATCTTCATCCATATTCGCTGCTAAGGAAAAACTCGCCAGTCCGCCCCAGTATGGTCCCAATCCCATTCCATTTTTTCCACCATCACATAGCTTTACACCCGTACGAGCATTATATATACTATTACCCGCGACTATCTCTGCAATTCCATCGTGATTAAAATCTGCTATAAATATGGATGGTTGGATTTGTAAATTCTCTACCGACACCCTTTCATCTGAAATCCAGACAAGCCCCCCATCCATATCATAACACATCAATCGCCCACGTATTGAGTCTGGATTACTTAAATTACCGTCTACGGTATACGTTGCAAATATGATGATTTCCTGCTTACAATCATTATCAATATCTGCTACAGTGTAATTTCCAACGCTAAAACAATGCATTAATGCTGTTTTGATTTTTTTTTCAACAGATTGGGTCTGGGTATTGATTATATACAATTCATTTGTAAATAGAGGACTAGGAACTGACACCCCTCGTGGGCCGGGCATGATGATTTCAGGGATGCCGTCATCATGAAGCACATCGGCAATTAAAGCTTGCTGACTCATATTTACATTTTCTATTTCCCATTTCTTCTCCGCTGTAAGTCTCGATATCTGGGTTGTATCATTTTCATATGGCTTATAGAGATAGCAGGGTGCTGTACACTGTGCCAATGAATTTTGTTGGATAAACAATATAATACTCATCATTAGTATTAATCGCTTCATGTATATTTGTTTTTACCACTTTTTTAAAAAAACTAATTTCAAACTTGTAAGGTCATTAAAATTACTCATAGTTCAAAATTTAAATTATTAAAAATATATTCTTTTTTTATTGAAGTTTTATCTCTGTTTATAAATTCCTTTCTGTATTAGTGACACTTAAAAGTATTATTTTATCTTTATTTACATGGTGGTTATTTCACATTTATACCGCTATCTTTGGCAAATATAATACTTTTATTTTATTATCATACTTTAATTTAATTTTTGTTTACTCATTTTTAAAACATCACATTTTAATTTGCATTTGTTCCCTATCATTGTAGCTTTATTATGAACAAGCACTTTTATAATGCGATTGAACTAAGCACATGACAATAAATGAATAATAATAGATGACTCCTTGTTATTAATGGGCATCATAACCTTTAAGATTAAGTCAACTTTTGAATTTAAAACAATTCTTACTGTACATCCGTAAGCTTTCATTTTGAGCCATTTAGGTGTTTTTATTATACAACCCAAACTTGAACATCCAAAAACAACCATTAGCTAATCAATCTATTAATGTTTCATTCATTGCATACTTTTAAACAAGCTTTTGTTCACGTTTAAATCCATTAGATATCATATTTTTATACATACGCTTTATTTGCCACCTTAAGTCAAATACACGACGCACATTTTAACCTTTCACATGACATGAAGCACAAATATTCTAATTTATTCATGTCTTTTTTGACTTAAAGCAACTTACATAGACAATTTTACCGTAAAACTTATAAAGCTTATGATTGGATATTAAGAACTAAAAAAGCTTTTTTAAAGTTATACTTACTTGTATTAATTTATTATGAGAAAATTAAGTAAAGAGGTAAAAACCAATTTAATATTTATCGGAGCTATTTTGATATTGTGGTTAACCGGTTGGTATCGGCCAATTATGTCCACACTGCAACGGGGCATTATTGCAACGGGTATCATCCAACCTAAAACGAACGAAAATTTTGATGGTGGTATTGCTGAAGCATTACTCATAGACGACAACAATAATACAGTCATGCTTTCAGATTTACGCGGCAAAGTTGTTTTCTTAAATGTTTGGGCAACTTGGTGTCCTCCTTGCAAAGCAGAATTACCCGGCATTCAGGACTTATACGACGAAATAAAAAATCAAAATATTGCCTTTGTAATGTTATCCACAGATCAAAATTTTGATAAGACAAAGGCCTATATTAAAGAGCAAGGATTCTCTTTTCCAATCTATCAGTTGGGAAGAGACTTACCGCCAGAACTGGAATCATCAGCCATTCCGGCAACATATGTACTTGACAAAACCGGAAGAATTAAAATGAAACATGTAGGTATTGCTAAATACAACACAAGTAAGTTTAAAAGTTTTTTGCTCAACTTGTCGAAAGCATAAATGGATGCATAAAAACGTTTAAAATAGATATTAACGTTTAAATACTATATTTGTGTAATAACCAATAATATTACAATCACTAAAAAATAATCACCTATGTCATCAATGATTCGCATTTTCATCCTGCTATCGATTATCTTTGCATTTTTTTCATGCAATCAAAACAAAGATAATTCCATGTCAAATTTAACATATAAAAACAGCATCCTCATGTCAAAAACAGATATAGCTATGCCTGTTGCAGAAAAAATTGATCATATTAGTGTAGTTCATGGAAATACTATTCATGATGATTACTTTTGGATGCGATTAAGTGATGCCCAAAAAGAAGCAGCTACACCGGATGCACAAACCCAAAAAGTATTAAACTATTTGAGTGCTGAAAACGCTTATCGCGAAAAAATGATGCAGCATTCTGAATCATTTCAAGAAAAACTTTTTGAGGAAATCAAAGGAAGAATCAAACAGTCGGATATGTCCGTTCCTTACAAAGATAATGGATACTACTATATTACTAGGTACGAGGAAGGTAGCGAATATCCAATTTATAGCAGAAAAAAAGGAAATTTAGATGCTGATGAAGAAATATTGTTAGATGTCAACATATTGGCTAAAAATCATACATATTACCAAATTGGAGACAAAACAGTAAGTCCTGACAACAATTTACTTGCTTATAGTGAGGATACAGTTAGTAGACGACAATACACCATAAAATTTAAAAATCTAGTTACAGGTGAAATCTTAGCGGATGCTATTCCCAATACCAATGGTGAAATCGTCTGGGCAAATGACAACAAAACCATTTTTTACACCATCAATAATGAAGCGTTGCGTTCATATAAGATATTGCGACATACCCTTGGCACACCCGTTTCAAAAGATGTAGTCGTATTTCATGAAAAGGATGAAACTTTCAATACGGGTGTATATAAGACTAAGTCAAAAAAATACATTGTTATTTCATCGTTCGCTAAATTGTCACAAGAATTCAGAATACTAAATGCCGATAATCCTACTGGAACATTTATGGTGTTTCAACCGCGCGAACGCAATCTTGAATACGCTATCAACCACTATGGAGACCAATGGTACATCGTAACGAATAAGGATGGTGCTCAAAACTTTAAAATCATGGTCACACCGGAAGATAAGACAACTAAAGAAAATTGGAAAGATTTTATCCCTTATAACAAAGATATTCTTATCGAAGACATCGCTACATTTAAAGATTTTATGGTTATCTCTGAGCGAAGTGGTGGATTGACAAAGTTGCGTATCCGCCCATGGAACGAACAAAACGAACATTATATTCCATTTGACGAAGCTTCATATTATGTATATTTGGATATCAATCCTGATTTTGATACAAATGTTATCCGCCTTAGTTACACGTCTTTGACGACACCTAATACGACATACGACTATCATGTTTCTGACCGCAAATTCACATTACTCAAACAACAAGAAGTACTCGGCAATTTCAATCCTAAAGATTACATTTCAGAGCGTAAGATGGTCAAAACTACAGATGGAACGATGGTGCCTATCTCAATCGTCTATAAAAAAGGCTTTACAAAAGACGGTACTCGGCCGGTTCTTTTATATGGCTATGGATCTTATGGAATCAGTTCAGACCCATATTTTTCGTCTGTTAGACTGAGCCTTTTAGACAGAGGTTTTGGCTATGCAATTGCCCATATCAGGGGCGGTCAAGAAATGGGACGCCATTGGTACGAAGATGGAAAATTTCTAAAAAAGAAAAATACTTTTAAGGACTTCATCGATTGTGGTGAATTTCTTATTAAGGAAGGCTTCGCCGCTAAGGATAAGTTATTTGCATATGGCGGTAGTGCCGGCGGTCTGTTGATGGGTGCTGTGATGAATATGAAACCAGAAATATGGCGAGGAGTAATTGCTTCTGTTCCGTTTGTAGATGTAGTGAATACGATGCTGGACGAGTCTATTCCATTAACGACAGGCGAATTTGACGAATGGGGCAATCCTAAAGATAAAACCTATTACGATTATATGATGTCTTACTCCCCATATGACAATGTCGAGGCGAAAGCTTATCCTGCAACATTAGTAACAACTGGATATTGGGATTCACAAGTACAATATTGGGAACCTGCAAAATGGGTAGCTAAATTGAGAGAAATGAAAACCGATAAAAATCCTTTACTTTTGTATTGTGATATGGAAACAGGTCATGGTGGTGCATCTGGAAGGTTTAGCCGACTAAAAGAATTTGCAATGCATTATACTTTTTTGCTTGACTTAGCAGGGTTAGGAGAATGAGCAATCCAATTTTCCAAACCTTTCTGTTTGGAGATACCGGTATTAAAGCACCAAATCGAATCGCACTGGCGCCGATGACGAATAAGCAAAGTCATGCGGATGGCACACTCGGCGAGGATGAATATCAATGGTTGGTAAGCAGAGCAAAACATAATTTTGGCGTCGTATTTACTTGTGCGGTACACGTTCAAGAAGATGGACAGGGCTGGGAAGGTGAACTAGGAAATTTTGACAATATCCATCTCAATGGTTTGACGAAGTTGGCTTCAGGCATTAAAGCGCATGGCAGCTTGGCCATCATGCAGTTATATCATGGTGGTGCCCGAAGTCCCCAACATTTGATTGGCGTGCAACCGTGGAGTGCATCTGATACATTTTTTCAGCTCAAGGACCAACAAATACCCGTTCGCGGTGCTACACAACAAGATATCTTTACCGTCATTCAGTCCTTTATAACGGCTGCATTGCGTGCGTATCACGCAGGATTTGATGGTGTAGAACTTCATGCTGCACATGGATACCTTCTTCATCAGTTTTTAAGTACGTTCACAAACACCCGCACGGACAAATGGGGTGGACATTTAGAAAATCGGGCCCGCATATTAACGGATATATTAAAAGGAATTCGGCAACATGTTCCACAAAACTTCCTTGTCGGAATTCGAATATCACCTGAAGATAAATTCGACTATAGAGGGATAAACTTTGATGATAGCCTAGCTTTATCTGAGTTGCTTATCGCCAATGGTGCAGACTTTTTAGATATATCTACCTGGGATAGTAAAAAAAAGCCTGATAAATACCCAAACATAGAAAAACCAATCATTACTTGGATTAGGGAGAAGTTGGGCGATGCAGTACCATTATTCGTTGCTGGTAAGATATGGACACCACAAGATGCTTTAGATGCCATACAAGCCGGTGCCGATTTTGTAGCATTAGGTAAAGTAGCTATAGGTAATCCAACTTGGCCATCAATTGCTCAAAACATGACCAACGATATATTATTTCCACCCTACACTACCGTGCATTTACAGCAAGCCGGATTGGGTACAGATTTCATAAATTATATGAAAAAATGGGAAAATTTTGTATCAAAATAATATTTTACATATAGAAAAAAAACATATTATCACACCATAACAGGTTAATTGGCATATAAACAAGCATTACGAACTTATATTTCTAATTTTATTCAAGTAAACAAATTCTAAACAATAGCAATATTCATGAATTTCTAAACTTTATTACTATTGTAAATTTATTAGCTAATAAATTTATTCGTCCATTAATAATGCTCTATATACTAGAATTATCTCTTCCCTATTTCAATAATTTACTCAAATTTAATTTTGAATTAATATCGCATTATATAATTAGAAAATATCTTGATAAAGTCGCTACAGGACATTCAAACATTGTTTTAAATGACTAAATAAATTTAGTTAGACTCCTTAGCGATGATTATGGATATCAAATTCTATGAAAACCTAAAATATTTTTAATTCAAGCTAGGTCAACTGACATTATAATCGATTTTAATCAGATAATTATAAATTATCTTGATTTACATAAAATTCGCATTCATTTACTTTCATGATATGAGTTTAGCTTATAATTTGAAGTCAAAATTTATAATTTTAAATACTGCAATGCTAAAGAAGTAAAATTAACTATAGCTTATAAATATAAGCTTTATTGCTTAAATGACTTAACATAGTCAAGTACGATAATAGCGTAGAATTATTCTTAAATTGTCCACAGTCTTTAATATATTTACATTTACAAAATTCTTGATTCCATTTTTCAGTATATGATTACTTCAAACCTTAATTTATCCTAAAAATGTCTTAACTCATAGAAAATAACCAGCATTTTCGAATGTTTTTTATTATTTTTGTGTTATCATTATTATACAACAATTTAATTATGTACAGAGAATTCCGCGTTGGTGGTAATAACAGTCCTTTTGGATTTATTGGTCCAATTTTAATTCTGGCCGTATTTTTTGCTGCATTGTTTTTCATCGCACGCGGTTTATATATTTTATTTCGATTCGTAGCGCCGGTTTTATTTATTTTGACCCTAGTCTTAGACTATAAGGTCGTCATCAACTTTTTTAAAACCGTCAGAGATATGTATCGTAAAAACTGGGTTGTTGCTTTAGTTGCTACAATACTAGGTATTGTGATGTATCCAGTTGTTACGGGTTACTTGTTTTTCAAAGCACTTGGATCAAGGAATATGAAAAAATTCAACAAAAAAACAGTAAAGGACCAAAACACATTTACTGAATACGAAGAAATCGTAGAAGAAGAAATTTTCTTAGAGTTGCCCGTGCTTAATAAAAATCCTGAACCACAGAAGAAACAGGAAGAGAATAAATACGACCATCTATTTTAAGGATTTGAGTGATTTTGATGCTTTTCAATCTCCTATCACTAACTTTATCACTAACCTATAGCTACCTAATTTTTTGGATTTACCGTGGTTATAAAGCCAATCTATCCGATAAAATTTCGGTTACTTCTATTCCAAATTGCTACGCTACTGTTATTATTCCCGTTCGCAACGAGGAAGCCCATATCCGGGCTTGCATTCAAAGTATATTAGATAATGATTTTCCAATCGATCAATATGAAATAATCATTATTGACGATCATAGTTCAGATAAAACGAAATCAATTGTCGAACAATTTCAAGAAAATAACATCCGGTACCTTTCATTACCAAAACAAATATATGGAAAAAAACAAGCGATAACCTATGGTTTGGAACATGCCAGATTTCCCATTATCTTGAGTACAGATGGGGATTGTATCGTTGGAAAAGGTTGGATAACTACACACCTAACTCATTATTTACGACCTCAAACGCAAATTACGACCGGGACGGTTTTGCCAAAATCAGAAAACACCCTTTTGGCACAGTTTCAGTGGTTGGATTTTACTTCTATGATGACTGTAACCGCGAATGGAATTTATAGAAAAAGTTATCACTTAGGAAATGCAGCTAATCTAAGCTATTTGAAATCTGCATTTATTGCTCATAAAGGTTTTGAAGGTAATCTTGACAGAGCTTCTGGCGATGATATTTACCTTATTCAAAAAATGGCAAAATCAAATGCTGGATCGATCGCCTTTAACAGTGCTAAAGAAGCCATAGTATATACAAAATCTGAAGCTACATGGATGGATTTTTTTATCCAACGCAAACGTTGGGCCAGCAAAGCAATGAATACCTTTAACAGTAGTGTAAAATGGATTCAAGGCTTTATATTTACCTATACGCTTATAATGACTCTATGCATCCTTTTAGCGATAATAAGTCCGGATAAATTTTTAAAAAGCTGCCTTTTACTTTGGATTGTAAAATTGGCAGTTGATTTTCTTTTCCTTAGGAGATTAGCAAAAGATTATGATAATACGAATGCGATTAAGTGGTTTTTGCCTTCATTTTTGGTTTATGTCGTACACATTTTGCTATCCGGCTACTATGCCCTATTTCCACCAACCTATCAATGGAAAAACCGAAGTCTAAAATAAAAAAACTTCTCCCGATTATCATTTTTGAATGTAACCGACATTCAGAACTTTATTAATATAAATAAAGAAGATAATCCGAGAGAAGTTCAATAAAACATGATTTATTACGCTTACTTTAAGGGCAATAAATTCAATTCAATATATCTTTAGACGGCAAAACTCTCACCACAATTACAAGATCTTGCAGCATTTGGATTGTTAAAATAAAATCCTTTACCGTTCAAACCACCAGAAAACTCCAATGTAGTATTGAACAAATAAAGAAAACTCTTTAAATCTGTTACAATTTTAACGCCCTTATCTTCAAAAATCTGGTCATCAGGCTTGTGCTCGTTATCAAAATCCATTTTATAACTTAAGCCGGAACATCCACCGCTAACGACACTAACCCTGATAAAATAATCAGAAGACAAATTTTTTGCATTGATTATTTCCTCAATTCTGTCTTTTGCACTATCTCCAACGTATAACATAAGTATATTAGGATTTAATTCGTATTGAATAAAAGCTTTAATCCGGCTTAGGCATCTGCCTTACCGTTTTTTGATTTATAATCTTTAATGGCGCTTTTGATTGCATCCTCTGCCAAAACTGAACAGTGAATTTTTACCGGTGGCAATGCCAATTCTTCGACAATATCCATATTGTCAATCGACATTGCTTCGTCGACAGTCTTACCTTTTAACCATTCTGTGGCTACAGAAGATGATGCAATAGCAGATCCACATCCGAAGGTTTTAAATTTTGCATCAATTATCGTATCTGTAGCTTCATCTACTTCGATTTGAAGACGCATCACGTCACCACATTCAGGTGCACCTACTAAGCCTGTACCTACATTTTTTTTGCTTTTATCTAGCGTGCCTACATTTCGAGGGTGCTTAAAATGCTCTAATAATTTTTCTGAATATGCCATTTTATATAATTTCTTTGTTTTTAAATTAAATTTTAAAATCTATCTTTTTGAATTAATGTCCTGACCATTCAAAAATAGTCAAGTCCACACCTTCTTTATACATTTCCCATATCGGACTCAAATCTCTCATGTGTTTTACACCTTGAGTCATTGACTCAATAGCATAATCAATATCTTCTTCCGTAGTGAATCTACCTAAACTAAAGCGTATGGATGAATGGGCCAAATCATCCCCTAAACCCAATGCAACCAAAACATACGAAGGCTCCAACGAAGCCGAAGTACATGCAGACCCTGATGATACCGCCATATTTTGATTAAAAGTCATCATCAAACCTTCACCTTCAACGTGTTTGAAGGACATATTCGTTACATGAGGCATTCTATGGTCTGTATTACCATTGATATAAGTCTCTTCCAAATTTTGCATCAACGTATGCTCAAGCTTGTCTCTTAGTCTTGATAATCGTTCAGCTTCCTGTGCCATTTCATTTTTAGCAATCTCTGCAGCTTTTCCGAAACCAACTATTCCAGGTACATTTAGTGTTCCCGAACGCATACCACGCTCGTGGCCACCACCATCCATTTGTGCTGTCACCTTCACTCTTGGTCCTTTTCTATTTACAAATAAGGCTCCAACACCTTTAGGTCCATACATTTTATGTGAAGAGAATGCCATCAAATGAACTCCGACTTCTTTAGGTTTTACAGGTATCTTGCCTACTGCCTGCGTAGCGTCACTCATAAATAGCACACCGTGTTTTTTACAAATGTCTCCAATCTCTTTCATTGGCTGGATGACACCTGTCTCGTTATTTGCCCACATTACAGATACCAATATCGTTTTATCTGTAATGGCTGCTTCTAATGCTTCTAGGTCAACCAATCCGTCTGGTTTAACATCGAGATAGGTTACCTGTCCACCCATTTTCTCAATTCTTTTACAAGAATCCAGCACTGCTTTATGTTCTGTCTTACATGTAATGATGTGATTACCTTTTGAAGCGTACATTTCAAATACTCCTTTAAGTGCAAGATTGTCCGCTTCTGTAGCACCTGAAGTAAAAATAATCTCTTTAGGATCAACATCTATCAGGTTTGCAATCTGTGTTCTTGCATAATCCACACCTTCCTCTGCTTTCCATCCAAACGGGTGATTTCTACTTGCAGGGTTACCCGGAATTTCGTAAAAATATGGAAGCATCGCTTCAATGACTCTTGGATCTACTGGTGTAGTCGCATTATTATCAAGATAAATCTCTCTTTTCGTATCCATACGTGTTATTAACTGACTTAATTTATATTTAATCTAAATACAAAACTACTCTATTTTGTTCAATTTTAAGCAATAAAATGCAGTAACTTTTATTTATCACCGTATAATAAATTTTGATGGGTTTTTAATTGCCGATAATGTCCGACAATTACATATTATGACTAAATGAAGTTCGTTTTTAAAAATTTCGACTTTAATAACAACAAGCCTGATTTTTCTTCCACTATTTTGCAATTTTTAACTCCTACTCGATGCACATCAGAAAGCACTTATGCTTCTTCTTGTTCTCCTTCAGTGGGTTGAATTTTAACGTTAACTTCGTTGATTTTTGTTTCTGTCCTGTCGATGACCTTAAAAATAAAACCGTCTAATTCAATTTCTTCTTCGACTTCAGGAATGCTACCAAGGGTCATAACGATATATCCTGACAGCGTGGTATATTCCTCTTCGGGAAAATTGAATTGTGGGTACTTGCTATTCAAATGTGCCAACTCTAACCGACCTGAAAAGATAAATTCATTTTCACTTATTTGTTCCTCTTTATAACTTTCATTATCATGTTCGTCTGCAATTTCGCCAAATATTTCCTCTAAAATATCCTCTAAAGTTATCAATCCCGAAATACCTCCAAATTCATCTACAACACAAGCAATATTCGTACCTTGTTTGATAAATTTATACATCAGGTCCTGAACATTCATGACTTCAGGTACGATATCGATAGGCATCAAAATCCCTTTAACGGACTTAATCGCATCAAACAATTGCAAATGATGGATATAACCTTCTACATGTTCGAGATCACCATTTACGACAATTAATCGCGAATGTCTGGAAGACAAAAAGGTCTGTTTTATATCCTTAACGGTGTCGTTTTTATCAACAAACACGATCTCATTACGCGGTATCATACAATCCCTAACCCTCAAAAGATTAAGATTAAGCGCATTATTCAATATTTCTTTGTCGATGTCCTTTTCTTCATGAATATTGGTCTGAATATAACTTTCCAGATCATTTTTTGTAAAATGCGCATCGTCATTAAGTTGCACTTTACCATAAAACAATCTACTCATGCCTTCTGAAGCCTTCATCAAAAGCCAACCCGGAATACTGAACATCCATTTTGAAATGTATAAAGGTACGGCTAATCGCATCATCAACTCATTAGGATAAGCTCCAAAAATCACCTTATGAAGAAACTGCCCAAATATAATCATTATCACAGCCATAATCCATATTGCAATCAATTGGGAAATAATCGAAAAACCTGGCATGAGATTATCTATGACAGGGAAAAGTACGCTATTAAAAATCAAAACATATACCGAAAGAAAAAAAAGCGATCCTACCAGCATCGTAACCAGAAAAAACACTGGGTAATCGTATAAATTGGTAAGTATTTGTGCGATTTTGGGTCGCTTGCTTTTTAATATCTCAATGCTAAGCTTATTAGAAGTGCGGTAAATGACTTCGCCCCCGTGATAAAATCCAGTCAATAACAATAAAATTACAATAAGGAGAAATGTCATAATAAATTATACCTTCAAAAAAAATGTAAAGTTATTTAAATTCTGCAACAAAATCCGCAACATTGACTTTCCCTTGTACTTTTTTTCGAATTTCAAAGATCGTAAAAGATTGATTTGCCCGAAAACCAAAACCATAAGTTGTATCTCCTTTTTCAGCTTGTGTGATACGAATTAACTTATCGGTATAAACAACTCTCTCCTTTTCATCAAAAATCAGTTCAGGTGTTTCAAGTTTTTCGTTTCTTGCATTATAAAATACGACATTTCCACGGGCAGTAATCTTTTGCTTTCGTGAATCCCGAATTGCGGTTTCGGCTTTTAGCCAACTATCCGTCTCATTTTGATTATTGACCATTTCTACCATGATACCTTCCGGAAAAACATCTAAAACCGTACCTTCTTCATTGTACCGCTCCAATAATGGTGCATTGATAATGAGTTTGATTTTTGCAGAATCACTGTAGATGATCCGAACATTCGTTCCCTCCTCACGACCTGCATTAAATTCACCAACAAGAAAAGCATCTACATCCTCTACACGGGTTGTACAGGACTGAACTAAACATAATCCCAAAACTGCAAATATCCAACTTCTCATTTGTCTCCAGGTGCAATTACAGTTACATCCCCGGCGTGATTAGAAGTCGTATCGTCCAACCATCTTGCAAGAACACGCCAAGTATATACCCCCGAAACTACAAGTTTCCCATTGTTTGATTTGCCACTATTATTGCTGCTTACGCGTCCGTTCCAACCACTTACATGGTCATTACGACGAAAATCAACACCATCAACACCTTTGTAAACTAAATTGCCCCAACGATCATAAATCTCTAATAAGTCAACATTTTTAATTCCTTTACTCGCCCATACATTAAAAAAACCATTACCGCTTACACTTCCGGGAATGATAATATTGGGGGCATAAATATTCAAATTTTTCTCGACTCGAATAGTCACTGATGAAGACGCTTCACAACCGCTGCTGTCAATAACGGTAACATTATAGGTTGTTGTTACTACAGGGTCTGCCTTATAAGTAAACGGATCAATTTGCATTAAAGGTGGATCCCAAATCACCGTATCACCAGGTTTTACAGGTGTATAATTAATATAAATCAGGGTATCACTTCCTAAATCTATCGTCATATCTGGTCCTGCATCGACAACAATCTGCTCGGGCTGATTAATATTTACTTCGATGGAGTCTCTACAACCCTTTATATCTTGCACATAAATGGTATATTTACCTGCAGCTAAATTTCCAAAATAGGGATTAGGTTGAAAAGGAGTATTGTCTATTTTATAGGTGTATTCCGGTGCACCTCTAACACCTTGGGCAAAAATCGTACCTTCGGGTATATTATAGCACCTTAAGTCATTCAATATTCCATCCAATGCCAGTGTACTTGTATCCTTGCAACAAGGTTCTACGTAAATATCAATTGTTTTTGTCACTGTACAG
The DNA here is from genome assembly GCA_040391315.1 of Portibacter sp. Taxonomy (GTDB): domain Bacteria; phylum Bacteroidota; class Bacteroidia; order Chitinophagales; family Saprospiraceae; genus OLB9. The sequence goes on from JBEBYC010000027.1 coordinate 18,666, forward strand.
CCTCTAGATGATTCTATTGTGAGTGCTGCAATTTTTTCACCAAATGAATGATAGGTTACGTCAAATGGTCCTATTCCTGTAGCATTTGCAGGAGTTGCGCGATTTCCAAAATTCCACGAATATTTTACAATAGGGTCGGTCTCTGAAGTTGATTTATTAGTAATAAGCACCGATTTATCACACTCAAAAACATTATTAGCATTAATTTCAAAATCAGGATTAGGCCCTAAAAATGTACCGGTACCACCAAATTCTATTGAAAATCCACGCCCTTCACGTGTAAAATTATTAACAATCAATGCATAAGATTTTCCTGAAACCATTTCTAATTCTTTGATGAAGTTGTTGTCACCTCTGGCACAACCTGCATATTCTACAATATCATGTTCACCTATTCTAAGTCCAGTAGGTCCGTTACAATCTATCCAATCAGATAATGGATTTGTTCCGCCATTTGTACCATTGGCACCTGATGCCATACATCTAAGCACAATTTTTCCTTCACAATTATCAATTCCATTCGGTAATTCATAAACAGCAAAATCCAAATCATCGGTAATTCTATTGCGATTAACATAATCATTTGGTGTCAAAGTAAAAGTTAACGTTCCACTTTTATCACAGGTCCATTTGTACCATGCCGATTGAAACTCTTCACCGATACAGCTACCTCTTTCGATCTCATTAACATCCTTACCAGCACCGGTAAGACTTTCTACTTTAAATGAAGACTTATCACACAATACTACCCCGCTTCGACAGTCTGATTCTGGATTGGGCACCGGATTAAACTCATCTAGACACAATTTGAATGTTCCTTCTCCGTTACGTGCTGATTCTACCATAATATAATAGGTATGACCGGGTGTTAAATTGGTCAATAATAATTCGGCTGTCGTAATATTTCCTGGTGTACATTGTAGATACTTATTACATTCTTCAAATACAACTATTTTAGGATTTCTTATAGTTCCGCCTTCACCACCACCAAACACCCGAATTAATGTTCCTTGCTTCCTTGGAGTAAAGCTAAACCAAACTCCATTTTCCCAAAGTAAAGATACACATGAGTTATTAAATACAGGATCCGGCCTTGCACCGACATTGGTAAAAGCTCCATCCGCTGAGCAATATGCATCCGTGTCTGTTAAATTAATAGCAAATCTGCATTCATCATTGCTTACTTGACTATATATATTCAGTGGGAACAAGATGCCTGTTAACCACACAAAAAATACGAGCTTTAAAATCGCAAATAATCTATTTTTCATGGATTATATTTTCATAAGATAACTAAATTATACGCTTAAGAGTTTAACATTTTAAGCACATATGTCGCCAAAATAAACGATAATATACATTATATAACGTTTTTTTAGATAAATCGTCACGATTATTATTAAAAATACTTTACATAGTGTCACATTTAATACACTTTTCAAAGTACTTGATTCACTTAAGCTTGAGTGTTATTCTACGATTTTTACACTAATGCCTTTTAAAGTTTGCCAGCCTGCTTTGTCTGTAACCTTTACTACAAAGTGATAATCCCCCGTATCAACATCCTCAGGAACATCAATACTTACATTCGCTTCATAAAATTTCAAGCCTTCTGGAATTTCATAATTTTTTATCAAAACATAGGGCTTAACCGGTGATTTTAACGGATCAATATCACATACGCCTACTTCAGTACTGTGATTGTGCTGGTTAAAATTATTGTGCATATCTATACCATACGAGCCCAAAGCTGTATCGTCCGTAAACCTTGCTCTAAAGTTAAATGTCTCACCTCTTTTGATTTCATCACATTGCAAGGGAAAAGCATCATAGCTGGCATCAATATTGGGTGGTGTTTTGTCTATATCCTCTTTTTGACAACCTACAATTACGAAGACAGCTACAATGTATAAAAATATTTTTTTCATTATACTTGATTTAAAAAATTGGATTAAAAAAATTCTTAATTATGATTTGTTTCAAACAAAAATCAGCATTTTAGATTATTTAGCATGCTTTCAAATCTAACTAGGTGATTTTTTTTAGTATGTGTACGCATATACCTGAATATTCAATAATTCGATGCTACTTATTAAAGTTTGCTTTTTGCTCGATTTTATTTCCCTGTAAATCTACTACAGTAAAGTGAAAATCATAATGACCCGCAGGAAATTGAGCAATGTCAATATGCTCACTAAAGTCAAAATGAGTCTCGCCACGCATTTTGTCATAAGTTAATTCCTTCTCCATAGGCCCTTCAATTTCAATCACTACTTTGTCAATTTTATTTGGTGAAGTAATATGTGCGGTAATGTGAAGGTCTTTTCCGCCTTGCGCAACATGGGCCTCTAAACCGCTAATCTGAGACGCATTTGTTGGTATATCTTTAAGTTCAAAATTTATTTCAATTTCTTTTGATTGACCACTGTAATCTACTACAGTAAACAAAAAATGATAAATTCCTGGTGTTACAAGATCAGGGATGTCAATATCCTTATGGAAAGTGGCGTTTAATAATCCATCATATTCTAAATATATCTGGTTAAATTTCCATCCATTATTAACACTTTCGCTATGAATGGTAATTGAAACTGACCGTATCCTTTCCGGAGCTATAATGTCAATTTCCACGTGTAATGGCATGCCTTTGAACGCAATATTGTCATGGCCAACTTCAATATTAGTTATACTTATTTGTTCAATATCTTTAGTACAAGCCGCTATATTTAATGCGAATAAAGTTGCCACAATTAAAAATTTTAAATGATTTATCATTGCTATTTTTTTTTAAGATTATTAAAAAACTTCTCAGATCTTTATCATTATTCAAAACAACTATAAATGCTTTGAGTCTGAGATGAATTGTCGTTTGTAAATAGTGACGTTTTTGCAAATTATCTGTTTTTTTATTTAAAATCGAATGGAACTTTTACAGATAATACTATATTTCGTCCTTGTTCAGGCAATTCTATCAACCGGTAAAAACTGGTATGATTGAGGTACTTCTGGTTAAACAGATTGAATACACTTATGCTAAAATCAATTTTGGCTTGCTTAGTAATTAGTGACGATCCTGCCGAAAATCCCGATACACAATATGCAGGTGTTTTCTTTTCTGGCGGAACGATGTTGTTTTGTGCTAAGGCTAGTTTTACGTCCGCTTTTACAAACGTTTCTTTAAGTATTTTTGACCAAATTTTTGGTGTATACTTTAAAGAAACGACTCCAGATGTCGGTGGTGAAAATGGTAATGGATAATATCGTTTTTCACCAGAAAGCTGTATGTTGTACAAATACTCTATGCCTGTAGCAATTTTAAGAGGATCAGCAAGACTGTATGAAGCCAATAATTCGAATCCTGTTCTAAAAACATTTGCCTGTGTATATTCAAAAATCTGATTACCGGCACCATAATATGTATCGTATTGGGAAGTTGGATTTAAAAAAATGTAATTGGAAAAATAATTAACAAATGGTGTCGCATTAAAACTCCATTGCACATTATTCCAAGACACGCCCAAATCAATCTGATATGATTGTTCTGGAGAAAGTTGAACATTTCCCTTTTCGTATCTAAAATAGTGATAATTCACACCATTACCGGCCAATTCCTTAGCAATGGGCATTCGAAAACTCTTGCCGATATTGGCATGTATAGTCCATTTGTTTTGGGTATAAACAACTCCTGCTGACCAACTTAAATTATTAAAAAACTGCTCGAAATCAGGTGCTTTTTGCAAATGTACTTTTTGAATTATTCCATTTATTTCTACTTCACTTTCAAACCAATCGGAATAGGATTGAACGCGAATTTGCCCAAAATCATACCTAATTGCCCCTGATAGTGACCAATGCTTGTTTATTTCGAATTTGTCAAATATAAATCCCCCTAAATTAACGTTGTGATATCCCGGTATCAAAAATCCCCAACCTCCTATTTTATTTTGCTGGTATCCAGCACTGATTCCGAAGCTTAAACTATGATTATTGATAGAAAGCTTATCCGAAACATTTAATGTAATTACGTTTTTGTCGTATTCCCTTTCCAAATCATTTGATAGATTCAATGCTATCGGCAACTTAGCCGGCATATATCCATGAGCAACATATTTGCTGTATTCCGTCCTAAAATTATTTTGGAAGCCTACATCAATTATTATTACATGGTTATCCAAATACAAAGAAGTCTGATTACTGATTTTCAAATGATTAACTTGTTGGAAAGGCAAGTTAATATCTCTGTTGGACGCATCATAAATGGTTTGGTTAACATTGACAGGTAAAATACCATGAGCGTTAGCAAAGAACCCACTTTTATTAAAGTGATTACTTATTGAAAATGTACTTTTCATTCGATTACTGATATAGCCAAAATCTACATGTGTGCTCCATTCATTTCCTGCCGTATTTCTTACAAAATTGCGATGAAGATTCACAGCGTAGCTATAAATATAAACGGTATCAACCGGCACCCTAAAATCACCATAACGCATACGTGTAGATCTTATATTATAAAACCAATGTTCTTTTCTGCCATATAAGTGAATAGAACCACCTGCATGAAGATTGTTGCTTTTTCCTACCAAATCAATACTGCCACCAAATGTATACTTTTGCGGAGGTGAATTGGATTTTATATTAATAATACCACCCAAAGCATCCGATCCATACAAAAAGGAGGCCGGACCTTTGACCACTTCAAGTTTATCTACAGCATATTGATCTAATTCCAATCCATGATCTGCACCCCATTCCTGTCCTTCGTGCTTGATGCCATTTTCAATAACGGCCACTTGGTTAAATCCAAGGCCTCTTATTAATGGCTTTGCATTGGATGAACCGATACCGATACTTTTAATGCCCGGAAACTTTTCTAATGTATGCATCAAACTACCACCTATTGTTCTACGTATTTCAGCGGCATTCATTTCTACAGCCGGCAAACTTTCAATTGAAGTTCCTACTGGCGTTTTGCTATTTATGACGACTTCTTGAAGTTGTAGTGCTTTGTCTTCAATAATGAAAGGCATTGGCAAAACCGTATCCCTATTCAATTCAATAAAGAAATTAAACGGATCATTTCCATAAGAATCTATCAAAATAGTATATTTACCAACCAAAAGTCTATCAAAAGAAAATATGCCTTTATCAGAAGTAAACACAAATTGGTTTACTTCTGGAATTTCAACAGCTATATCCACTAAAGGCTTTCCATTTTCGTTAGTAACCATTCCTTGCAACTGGAATTGTTGCCCTAAACTATAACTTAATGAAAAAACCATAAGTGAAATCACTAATATGATTTTATGACCCAAATTTTAATATTTTTAGTACCAAAATAGATATTCAAATTATAAACGAACATCTACAATTGAGACGTTAATTGCTATAAATCATGACAAAACCTCTTTGAATTCAAATCAAAAAGGCAGATAAACATTCCACAGTTTTAAAGCGGAATATTACTTTGTAATTTAAGCAAATAAGGGTGGATCTTTGTTGGAATTACCAATTAGGTCAGCAGATAAAAACTGCGCACAGTACGGAATATATTCAGAATAATATTCAAATTGAGGCAAATTAAACGCGATATCAATCAACGTTTGAGGTGTTACTGTATGATTATCACACAACCAACACTTGTCATCCGCTTTAGTGAAATGTGCTTCGTGTTCGTCATGAATTCCAAAATAGATTGCTTTTTCACAAGAATTTGCACAAGAAAAGTCAACGATATCATGGTGATGGTGATGTAAAAACATAACAGAAGGTGCTAAACCGAATACATAAAGCATCAGTAAAGCAATCCCTAAATATTTGATATGTTTTTTCTTTTTCAAATCACACAAATGCAATTATGTTGCAAATATAGTTTTAATTTTCAATTCGAGAAGGTAATATTTCAGAAACAATAGATTTTGATTCTTAGTTTTGATCAATAATTTAAAACTTTCTTAAAGGTAAAACAATTAAAGCCATGTAACCAAAAAAATCAAGATTTATACAGAGCAGCATACCTGTCTGGTAATAAAGTTGCGGAAAACATCTGATTAACGTACTTTTGCACAAATATTAAAAATATCTGATAACATGCTATATTTAGTACCCACACCAATCGGAAATCTGGATGATATGACATTCAGAGGCGTTCAGGTACTTAAGGACTGTGACCTTATTCTGGCCGAAGATACCCGTACGAGTGGCAAGCTACTAAAGCATTTTCAAATAGACAAGCCGCTCTGGGCCTTCCATGCATTTAACGAACACAAAGCATTGAAAGGCATAATCGACCAACTTCATCAGGGTAAAACAATATCGTTAATATCAGATGCCGGAACGCCCGGCATCTCTGATCCCGGTTTTTTACTAGTACGTGCTTGTATTGCCGAAGGTATAAAAGTAAGTTGCCTTCCGGGTGCAACGGCTTTTGTCCCTGCACTTATATCCTCTGGGATGGCTTCAGACAAGTTTTATTTTGAAGGGTTTTTACCTCATAAAAAAGGAAGACAGACCAGACTTAAGTTCCTGGCTAGTCTCAATTGCACCATTATCCTTTATGAATCGCCATACCGATTAGTAAAATGTTTATATGAAATCAGAGACTTTCTCGGTGCAGAGCGCAATGTATGCGTTGCCCGTGAAATCAGTAAAATTTACGAAGAATTTAGAGTATCCAATATCATGGATGCCATATCGCATTACGAAAAAAATCCTCCGAAAGGCGAAATTGTCATCGTAATAGAACGTTTAGATAAATCATCTTTAACCACAGAAGATTAATGATTCAATTTAAAAGATTTGTATTAGAAAACGGACTTACTGTCCTCATTCACGAAGACCATTCCACACCAATGGTTGCTGTAAATATAACCTATAAAGTAGGTTCAAAAGATGAGGATTCTGACAAAACCGGTTTTGCCCATTTATTTGAACATTTGATGTTTGGAGGGTCTGCAAATATCCAAGACTTTGATTCCGTAATGCAGGATGCCGGTGGAGAAAACAATGCTTTTACCAATGCAGACTTGACGAGTTTTTACGACATCGTTCCTGTAGAAAATTTAGAACCCGTACTTTGGGTTGAATCGGACAGAATGCTCAAACTTAACTTTAGTAATAAAGTACTCAAAACGCAGAAAAAGGTCGTCATTGAAGAATTTAAAGAGACCTGTCTAAATGAGCCCTATGGTGATATGTGGCATCATTTGAATGAACTTGCCTATAAAGTACATCCATATCAATGGCCGACCATTGGTAAAGAAATAAAACATATCGAAGATGCAACGCTTGATCAAGTAGCATCATTTTTTAATAATTTCTATAAGCCAGGCAATGCTATCCTTTCCATTGCAGGTCATATACATGCCGAAGTTGGACTAGAATTAGTTAAAAAATGGTTTGGTGATATTCCGGGTGGAGATACATTTAAAAAAACCTATTTGCCAGAACCCAAACACACTGCACTTAACAAAAAAGTAGTCACTAGTGAAGTGCCACATGATGCCATCTATCTCGCATACAATATGGGAGGAAGACTTAGTAAAGAATACTATGTTTGTGACCTCATCTCAGATTTATTAGCGAATGGTCGATCATCGAGATTTTACAAACGGCTTTACAAGGAAAAACAATATTTCAGCACAATAGATGCTTTTATTTCAGGCGCGATAGATCCTGGCCTTTTCATCATTGAAGGTAAACTAATGCCGGGTATTAGCATAGAACATGCCCGGGACAGTATTAAGGAAGAACTCAACATATTAAAAACAGAACGCATTCCTAATCATGAATTGGAAAAACTTAAAAATACAGTTGAAAGTAGTCTGACATTTTCTGAAATCAGCATCATGAACAAAGCCATAAGCCTTGCATTTTTTGAAGCGTTAGGTGATGCTGCACTTATCAATGATGAAGCCAGAAGATATCAGGAAATCTCTGCCGAAGATATTATGCAGACTGCACAAAACCTATTTACCGATGAAAATTGCAATGAGCTGATATATTTCAGAAAAGAAAACGTATAAACTTACCAATTTTTCTTTGGAGGAACCCGGTTACCTGAACGACGCATATTTTGCTGAATTTTCTTTTCTTCTTCATCCATGATTTCTAAGAGCTTTTTGGCCTCTTCTTTAGTCATTTCAGATTTTTTATCCTGATTTCGCTCCTCGGACGATTGTTGCTTGTCTTGATTGTCTTGTTGGTTTGGGCTGTCTTGATGATCATTTTGTTGTTGTTGACCAGACTGCTGTTGCTGGTCATCCTTGTTATCTTTATCCTTATTCTGATTTTCTTTTTGTTGTTGCTGCTGTTGACGTATTTTCTGCATTGCACGCCTTGCTAAAGCTAAGTTTTCTTTAGTTGCCATATCATCAGCCTGATATTCAAGCGATTTTTTAAATGCCTTTATGCTCTCCTCGTACTTTTTATGTTGATAATAGGCATTACCTAAATTATAGTACACACTTGCTTTCTCCTGGTCTGAAGTAGCCGTATTTGCCGCATCTTGATAATTTTTAATTGCTTCTTCATATCTATTTTGATTATATATTGAATTTCCAAGGTTATATTTAGATTTTGTTGAAGGAGATTTTTCATCTGCCATTCTATATTCCGTTTCTGCTTGATTATATTCTCCTTTTTTATACAATTTATCCCCTTTTCTCAAATCCTGATGTGCAGTTTGAGCGAGCGTATAATTCAAATTGAACAAAAACAAACACAATATAAGCCAATCAAATTTCATATCTGTCTTTCTTTGAAATCATAAAAAAATCCGAACACCATAAGTACGATAGCTGGAAACAGAAAATACTGATAATAACTTTTAAATTCTGAATATGACTGAACTTCTTGTGCATGTTTTTGCAATTTTTCCAATCGCACATTCAAATCAGATATTATAAACGTTGAATTATCTGTTAACTGATAATAGGCGCCACCGCCTTTATTGGCGATACCTTTAAGCAATTGTTGATTGAGTATAGATTTAACAGGATTTCCATTATCGTCATAAATGTATAATTCTCTTCCATTTTCATAAACCGGAATCAATGATCCAGAATCCGAACCAACGCCAATTGTAAAAACACTCCATCCGGCATTTTTTGCCTTTTCTGCCATGGACAATGCACTGTTATCATGATCTTCACCATCCGAAATAACAATTAAAGCGCGTTGATGTGGTTCGTGTACACTTTTCATTGCAACCTGAATCGCTTCGCCAATATTGGTACCTTGAGTTCCTGCCATATTTGTATTGGCAGATTTAGCAAACATCTCTGCTGCAGCTAAATCCGTCGTTAATGGAATCTGTAAAAATGCGCTTCCAGCATAATAGATCAAACCAACCTGATCTCCATATCGAGTTCGTATAAAATCACTAACAAAACGCTTGGCCTTCTCCAACCTCGACGGGCTTAAATCTCTAGCATTCATGCTATTAGAAATATCTAAAGCTATAAATATATCACTCTTCTCTACTTTTTGTTTTGCTCTTTTTGTACCAGCCTGAGGATTTACATACGCGAATATCAAGCATAAGAGTATTACACCTAAAAGAAGCGTTTGAAAACCATGACGTATTTTATTTTTTGACAATCTTTCAAACAATGAATCCGAAGCAAACTTCCTACGCAATCGCGTAATGTCTTTTTGCGACCACCACCATACTATTGCAATTAAAGGCAGTAAAACCAATAGATAAAAACCCGAACTTTCTTCCCATCTGAACATATCTGAGTCTAATTTATGGTTTTAAAAATTGTGTTTCGCAAACCAAAATGCAGCAATAACAGCCCAAGTCCCATAATAAGAAACCATCGGTATTCATCCTTGTAGCGTTTAAATACATTGACTTCAATTTCGGTCTTTTCTAGTAGGTCTATTTCAGCATATATATTTTCTAAACTTGCACGGTCGATAGCTCTAAAATACTTTCCAGAAGTCATTTCAGCTATATTTTTTAGCAATTCAGTATCAATCTCTACACGTGACATAGCAAAGAAATATTCGCCATCTATGCCCCGATTTACAGGTGATAAAGCACTGCCCATGGAACCAACTCCAATCGTATAAACCCGAATACCGTATTGTTTGGCGATTTCGGCAGCTGTGATTGGATTGATATATCCGGTATTATTGACACCATCTGTCAACAATATGATAATCTTTGATTTAGCATCTGAGTCTTTCAGTCTGTTTACTGCTGTCGCTAACCCCATGCCAATAGCCGTACCGTCCTGAACTATTCCAACCTTTAAGCTTGTTAAGAAATCCTTCAATATATTATGATCTACCGTCAATGGACACTGTGTAAAAGCTTCCCCCGCAAACACAACAAGTCCAATCCTATCGTATTGTCTCTTTTCGACAAATTCTTTTGCGACCATCTTACTCACTTCAAGCCTGTCCGGATTAAAATCCTTTGAGAGCATACTACTAGACAAGTCAAGTGCCATCATAATGTCAATCCCTTCGGCTTTAACCTTTTCCTCGTTCAAATTAAGTTGTGGTCGTGCCAGCGCAATCACAAAGCAACAAAAAGCAACAATAGGCAAAATCGGTAGCAATTGATACAACCTTTCTTTAAGGAATTTAACTTTAGGGGCACCACTCAAATCCGAAATGATTATATTGGGGGTCTCCCCTTTGTTCGTAAAGTATTGCCACCATATCATGATAGGGACAAGAAATAATCCCAATAACCACCAAGGGGAATCAAAATGATATTGTCTCCAAAAATCAAACATGGTCGCCCTGTTTTTGATCGTTAGACAATGGTTTTATCTCTTTTGTATTTTCGACAAAATCAAAAGCCTTTTTCATAAACACTGCGTGAATGGATTCTGATGGTTTTGCTTTTGCAAATTTGACTAAGTCTGCAACCTGTAAGATTTCAAGCAAATCATCCTTGTATTTATTATGAAAATCAGACGTATTCAATGCAGTACTGATTTCATCGGTAGTCATTTCCAAAGCCTTAATATGATAGCGGTCTTCGAGATAATGCCGTATAATATTCGTAAGTTCTGATTGATATTCTTTGATGCGTCCCTGTTGCCACAATTGAGCACTTTCCAATGCTTTTAAAGCCTGTAATGCTATCTCATGCGCAGTTTTGTGTTCTTCGGTGACCTGAATGACTTCTTTTGGTGATGATTTTCTATTTCTTATATAATAAATCAACAAACCAATGACAAATAAACAGACGATAAGATATAAAAGCCACTTATAATCACTCAAATTCGCTTTTTCGACCATGATATCTTGGATTGGATTCAAAGCGATTGAGTCTGATTGCATTTTGTAAGGCAAATATACATTTACCAATCGTCCGACTGAAGGAATAACCGTAATTGTTGAATCTAATCCCAAAATTTCCGGTATCGGAATACTATACGTTCCTTCGTTATAGATTGCAATGGTCATCTTGTTTTCTACAACAAAAAAATCCCCGGTCAATACTGGATTTAATCTTTCACCATTGACAATATTATCTCCAGAAAGCCCTTTCCAATTACCTACATCTAATATCGAAAGGTCTGCATATTTATCTTGGTTTAGGGTATCCGCTGCATATCGACGATTTAAGATTTTTTCATAATTGGAAAAACCCAATCCAGCTATCATGATATCTTTAGGATACTTGATCTGAATATCCAACGTTATTTTGTCCCCTATCAAAACCGAATCCTTAGAAGGTTGGACAAATGCAGTTATTTGCTGGCTGTAGGCTCCATTACACGCCCACAAAACACAAAACAACCCTATTAAACTTTTGAAATTCCTCAACATAATACTATCGCATTCTTCGGCTTTTAAAGAACAATTGTAACACTTTGATATAATCATCCTCAGTGCGTATTGTTAACGTTTCTGCCTTTGACTTTGCAAAAGTTTTTTTAAAAGCAAAATCTTCATTTTCATAATTTTCTTTCCAATGTTTGCGAACAATCGGATTAGATGTATCCAATAATCGCTTTTGTTTGGTTTCGGCATCTTGAACCGCAATCAATCCGACATCTGGAAGATTGTATTCCGCTTCATCAACTACTTTAATGCCTATGATATCGTGCTTTTTACCCGCTATTGACAATGCTAGCTCATAATTATTCGTCTTAAAATCAGACAAGACGAAAACGATACACCGCTTTTTTTCAATATTTTTTAAATACATAAGCGCACTACTGAGATCTGTTCCATTACTTTTTGGTGAAACGTTTACCAGTTCCCGGATGATGCGAAGGATATTTTGTTTTCCTTTTTTAGGAGGAAGATATTTTTCAATCGTATCTGAAAACAGAATGGCACCTACTTTATCGTTATTGGTAATCGCCGAAAAAGCAAGAATTGCCGACAACTCAGTAATCAGCTCACTTTTAAAAACGGACTTTGTGCCAAAATACGACGAAGCAGAAATATCAACAAGCAACATTACAGTCAATTCTCGTTCTTCTTCAAATACTTTGACATATGGATCGCCTGTTCGGGCTGTTACGTTCCAGTCAATATTGCGGACATCATCACCATATTCGTAACTCCGTACCTCGCTAAAGGCCATACCGCGTCCTTTGAAGGCGGAGTGATACTCGCCCGCAAACATGTGCTTTGTCAAGCCTTTGGTTTTAATTTCTACTTTCCTTACTTTTTTGATAATGTCAGTAGTGTCCATCAATATTTTATTAATTCCTTAATTAAATTATTCATCTTTAAGTTTTCATTCATTTCCCGATAGGGTATTAATATTTCTTTTTCACCATAGATACTACTCAACTCTGTTTTAAAACTTATTCCCCTGTCAGTGAGTGTTACAAAATCAAAAGCCTGGCCTTCAACCCATTTTTTAATTTCGGATTTCCATGTAATTTCTTTCTTTTTAGATTGAAGTACGTATTTAAAATAGTCTTTTGAATCAAAATCTTTATTGAAAAAATCTTGCAATTTCAATTCTTTGCCTATGCGTAAATCATATATAAAAGGAATTTTTTTTGTACCCGTTTTCAATGAAGTTTGTAAATAAATGGTGCCGCTTAAATAATCACCAGTAAACAATTCAATCTCAACCCATCCTTCTGCATATTGAACCCAACGATCGCGTGTTCCTATTTGGTCAGATTTGATTTTTTTTAGATCCCCGATATTATCATCTATCCAGCCGACCATATTATCTTCCAGCCATTTATTGAACTTTTTATTGTTACTGACCGGCTTTTGAATGACTAATCTCGAATAATAATCTGCATATTCATAACATTCAAAATCCAAAACTTCCGGAGATTTTAAGATTGCATTCAGCACAAAGTCTTTTTCATTAGCAGTGATTATTTTTATTTGATTTAAATCAGATGTATCAATCAGGATTGATTTATTACCCCAAAAAGCTGATGAAAAATTGGGCACAAGCGTCTCGGTTTTAATATTTTTAGATGGAATGACATCTGCCAGTCTGGTGCTATCCGCATAAAAACTAACCTTAAATGAATTGTTATCTTTTGCTAGTAACAATTTAACTGATTTATCATCCAATTTACCGGTGTAAATTCTATACCAGCCATCCTGAACACAAGATTTTATATTCGGAATGCCTGATTTTGGAATATAGGTAAGTTCCATTGGAAGCGAAACCGTTTTATCCATATTTTGCCAAAAGCCTGAAAAACTTTCGCCATCATAATGACCCATGATAAATCCGGATGCCTTATTTTCGGAATTCAATTCAACTAATTTCAACGCATTGTTATCATCTTTTCCTTCAAAGAAAAAAGTAACACCTGAATTAAGCAAAGTATAAAACCCCTTACAAACATGACCATCCGTTCCTATAATCATATCAACGTTGTGTTTATTGTCTAATTTTCCATTTAAACTGTTAATCCATAGATTTTTAATTTCTGCTGGAAACAAAGCTCTGACGTCCTCTCTGTTGTACTTACCTTGTGCATAGAATACGTTTGGAATCCATACAAAAATTAACATAATTAAACAGAAAAAATGTCGTAAACGCAACTTCAAACCAATTTTTTTTAAAATTAAGGTACAGGTATCGTATTAATAATTCTCGTGATGATTTCTTCAGATGTAATATTTTCAGCCTCTGCTTCATAGCTAAGCCCTATTCGATGACGCATAATATCCTTTGCTACATTACGTACATCATCAGGAATCACATAACCTCGACGTTGCATAAATGCATATGCTTTTGAAACTTTAGCCAGATTTATACTAGCCCTTGGTGAAGCACCATATTCAATGAAAGGTTTCAATTCACTAAGATTAAACTTTTCAGGATTACGCGTCGCAAAAATGATATCTAGAATATAATTCTCAATCTTTTCGTCCATATAAATTTTCCGAACAGACTTTCTTGCGCGCAAGATATCATCAGGTTGCACTACAGGATTTAAAGTTTGTACTGTTTCACCCGATAAGCTTCTTCGGATAATTTCTCTTTCTTCTTCCCTTTCTGGATGCCCAATATTTATCTTAAGCATAAATCTGTCGACCTGAGCTTCAGGCAATGGATAGGTTCCTTCCTGTTCTATAGGGTTTTGTGTTGCCAATACTAAAAATGGTTCCTCAAGCTTAAAGGTTTCTTTGCCTATGGTCACCTGCCGTTCTTGCATTGCTTCTAATAAAGCAGCCTGCACTTTAGCTGGAGCACGATTAATCTCATCAGCTAGTATAAAATTAGCAAAAACAGGTCCTTTCCGCACCGAAAAATCATTTTTGGCAGGATTGTATATCATCGTACCAATAATATCTGAAGGTAACAAATCTGGTGTAAACTGTATTCTGTTAAAATCTGCATGTATTACCGATGCAAGCGTCTTTACTGCTAGTGTTTTGGCTAATCCGGGCAAACCTTCAAGTAAAACATGACCTTCTGCAAGTAATCCCAACATAAGTCGGTCAATCATATATTTTTGACCTACAATTACCTTATTCGTTTCTGCATTCAAGGTTTCTATAAAAGCACTGTCAATATAAATCTGTTGATTGAGTGCTTCAATATCAATAGCTGTCTGCATAAATCTATTTTAAAAATGAAAAAAACTTAATAATTATAACGTAGTATCTGTCTTTGTCATATATAATCTATCTATATAAATAATCTAACAAACTGTTAAACGTACCACCTAAAATTGAAAAAGAAAAAAACTTACATGTGCCCAACCAGTAAATGCAAATATATCTCTCTTCAAAATTTACTAATAATACACGAATATGTTTAACTTAATCTTAACTTCGCAACTTAATTTTTATTTGTTATAGTATTTAGGTTTTCTTTTAAACCAAATTTTAAATTTACACATTATACTTAAATCATATATATTAATTTGAATACCAATAAATTAACTAAAATATTTGTAATTATTTTCGGAATTTTATTCCTAAATAACCCAGTAATTGCTTCTAAAAATAATACTGTATTGAATGATCAAAAGGGATTAGATTATAAATCTGATGTAGAATTACCTTTTACATATGTGCAAAATACAATTAAAGACACGAATCATTTTTGTGTGGTTGTTCGCTATCCAGTAAATGCAAAGAAGTTATCAATTTTGAAAAACCGAATGAAAAACTCTGACCTTACTGAAAAAAATCAAATAAAGTCTAAGGAACTTTTTAATCAAACGGTTAAAGACAATAGTGATAGATTTTCATTATTGTACAAATCCTTTGAAACACATTTTACAGAGAAACCATTTTTCTTTTTACCAGATTCATCTTTCAAAGATTTTAAAATTAATCCTTCGGGTTTATTTATTAACCAATATGAAGTACAAGATGCTTCGTTAAAATGTCCTTACAAAAATTATTATCTAATTATCAGTGGAGATGATATGGATAAGTTATTGTTTGTCACACCAGAACTTGCACGAGCACCGGATCCTCTTCCATATAAGAAAAACATTTTCTTACCTGCATTTAAAAAAATATTTAACAAACCGGGCTATTTCGCGACTCAAGTAAAATACTTTAACGAAGAACTTAAAAAATTACATCCATGAAAATAAAAACTTCCCTAATACTTGCATCTATTGTAGCGCTTTTATTTAATATTCAGTGTAAACGGGAGGTGAATACCTATCCAGAAATTGAAAAAAAATCAGAAAAAACCGAGAATCAAGATGGTATTTCAGAAAATAAAAATACCCAATTTGACGAGCTAACTGTAGATAATGAACCAGAAACTAAAGTCTCAACAATTGAAGAAAAAAACGCTGTTCAATTTCAGGAATTAACAATAGAAGATGGTTTTGATATAGACCTTCGTTATGCTACAAAAAACAATTTTACAAAACAAAAAATATACGATTGTGCCAGGTGTTACCTTCGTCCAGAAGTTGCAGAAAACCTCTTAAAAGCAAAAGAAGAACTTCAACAAAAATTTGGATATAGTATAAAATTGTTTGATTGCTTTCGACCAAGACCATACCAGCAAAAACTATGGGATATCGTCCCAGATGCTGATTATGTAACACCACCATCAAAAGGATCAATGCACAGCAAAGGGCTTGCTGTTGACCTTACTTTAATAGACAAAAACGGTGATGAATTAGATATGGGTACTCCTTTTGATTTCTTTGGGAAAGAGGCTCATTACGACTATCCCCATACGGATGCAATTAAACGAAATCGCTGGATTTTAAAAAGTACACTCGAAAAATATGGATTTGGAGGTATAAGAACCGAATGGTGGCATTTTAGTTACAGAAAAACTGCTTATCCACTGGACGATTGGGTCTGGGAATGCAATGAGTAATTATTATGGCGTTGATGGTATTTTAGAACTCGTCTTTGGCATTGGAAATGATATATCCACCAACCTCAATCGGGTATATTTCCCTAAACTATAATTTCGTCTACCTGCAATTTTAGTAAATACCTGTCCTAAACCAATTGAGACTCCTCCTATAGCTAAATTCGTCCACGAAAATGATTCTCTTCCTGCAGCAATTAAAACTCCACTATATATTAACCACGACATTCCAAATCCAGTCATTAATTTACCAACGGCCCTAGCAACTTGGTTGTTAACCCTAACTTTTGAAATTTCATCTATTGATATCATATCATCTTCAAAAAGAATAATATTTGACTCTAAAATGAATCGCTCTATTCTTCTTTCTTGCCAATCCTTACTGTTAAATGCTTTGTATATTAATACGTCACCTGGTAAATAACGTATCGCTTCAACCTGGTTTTTAACTTCCAACAATAATATTTTTTGAGCATTACCTGTAAAACTCATTAGTAAAAAACAATAAATCCAGATAATTCTAACTATCCATATAGGCATCTAATTGAAGATTTTTGATAAAATATTCATGTTAAACCTTGGTTATCTATAATTACAATTTTCAAGGACAACTGCATATCCTTGCCCAACACCAATACACATTGAAACTAATGCATATCTTTTATTAGTGAGATTAAGCTCAATAGAGGCAGTTTGCAAAATTCTTGCTCCTGACATACCCAATGGATGGCCTAAAGCAATCGCACCACCATTTGGATTTATACGCGAATCATCATAAGAAATTCCCAATTCCTGTAAACAAGCTAAAACCTGAACTGCAAAAGCTTCATTAAATTCAATGACATCCATCTGATCTATGGTTAATCCAGCTTTTGCCAAAGCCTTTTTTGAAGCATATACAGGACCGATACCCATAATACGCGGTTCCACTCCGGTTACAGCTGAACTTACTATTCTTGTTAAAGGCTTTAATTGATGTTGCATTAAAGCGTCAGCTGATGCGACCAAAAGTGCAGCTGCTCCATCATTTAATCCAGATGCATTACCCGCAGTAACAGAACCAATAGGATTGAAAGCTGGTTTTAACTTAGCCAAAATCTCAAGTTTCGTATTAGGTTTAACAAATTCGTCATTAAAAAATGTAGAAAATCCCGATTTCCCTTCTGGAATCTGTACAGGCATTATTTCTTTAGCTAATCTTCCACTTTCCTGAGCTCTACTTGCTTTCATCTGAGAATTATAAGCAAAGTTATCCTGATCTTCACGTGAAATTTTATATTTATCGGCAAGGTTTTCAGCCGTTTCTCCCATTGCATCAACACCATAAAGATCCTTCATTTTTGGATTTACAAATCTCCATCCAAAACTAGAATCATATAGTTTAGCATCCGAACCAAAAGGTAGTGCCGTTTTAGCAAAGACGTATGGTCCACGTGTCATATGCTCCACTCCACCTGCAATAAAAACATCCCCGTCACCTGCCTTAATCGCTCTGTTAGCATGTACAACAGCAGACATTCCAGATGCACACAAACGGTTTACAGTTTCTCCGGGCACCCTAAAATCCATACCAGCTAGTAATAATGCCATTCGTGCAACATTTCGGTTATCTTCACCTGCCTGATTAGCACATCCCATTATCACATCATCTGTTTCTGATTTTAAAAATGGATATTTTTCTATTAAATGCTGAATGGGAAATGCCGCTAAATCGTCGGCTCTTAACCCAGACAATCCGCCTCTAAATGAACCTATAGCTGTTCGAATCCCATCAATTATATAAACTTCTTTACTCATATTTAAGCTGAATTATCCGTCAAAAGTACAATTTTAAATTGAATAAATAAAAAAAGCCCCCCTTCAATTTCTTGAAGAGAGGCCATCCCAAAAACCGATTTATCTTAAACTCAGTTCTGAGTTATATCATTCTATTGATTACTCAACGATGATCATTTTCTTAGTAGCTGTGAAGTCACCGCTCTCTAATGTG
>JBEBYC010000028.1:0-36269 GCA_040391315.1 Portibacter sp.
AATGATCGTCCATAAAAGAAGGCACACGTTGAATATTTTCAGCGTGTGCTTTTTTATTACTAATTTTTTGGAAAATATCGGACAAATACAGCTCTTTATTATCTCAGAAGAAGTTTATTCTACGTATTCTTTTCTGAATACAAGCGCATATAAATTATTTTCTAATTGAAGATATCCGTGTTCGTAGCAAAATCGATAAACTTTACCTGTTTTTGTTTTATATTCATTAGTGAAATAAGAAAACTTAAACCCTTCATCTAATAATTCGGTTTTCGTTATCGTTGCTTTTCCTGTAGGGTTTAGTTTTTCGAGAATCCGCCGATTTTTGCGAAGAATATTATTGATATTTCGCATGAATTTATTCTGATCCGTATTTTGCTTATTATAATAAGAAGTTCGGCATTGATCTGAACAAAATTTTTTATCACTTCTTCCAATAATTGGGTCTTCACATTCTAAACAAGTTTTCTTTTCCATCATTATATAGATTCTTGAAGTACAAAACTACAGAATAATATTTAAAATTAAAAAATTTTCAATATTTGAATAGAATGAAGATTATTATTTGGATTTAGTGAGAACGGGTGATATATAAAAAAAATGAGACCGGTCTAATTCCCCTTTAACCGGCCTCGAGTAACAATTTGCTTAAGTATTCCTTAAATAAATCTGAACTGCTATTATATATTCCAATATCATGCCAAAAATTGAAAGCAGAATCAGATAGACTAAAAATTATTTACATATTTAATAATGTATATTTGTAAATATTAGAAATATAATACATTGTGTTAGAATAAAAGTCTGATTTTTTTTATTTATTATCAGAATGAGAAAGCCGGTGTAATCGATTTCAATTTATGAATATGGAAGTGTAATTAGTTTAAACTTTGATTGAGGACGTCAATAATGCTTTTTGCAGCAACAACGATAATTTCACGACCTACTTGAGTTATTACATTGTCTTCTTCGTCCTGTACGGTATCTTCTACTAAAGCTAGTAAATCTTCTTGATCATATTTTTCGAAAAATTTGTCCATTACCTGACTAAATTTCTTGTATTGCGTATCATGGAACACAGCCCAATTTCCTTCTTCGGCCTCTTCTAATTGTTTGCCTGAAATAGGTTTTATTTCATAGTGCTTTTGAACACTTTTAAAGATTACTAAAGTTAGAAATTGTAAAATACTCAATTCTTCCTCAGTCAAAAGGCTCTGATTTTCTTTGTTGATGAAGGCCATCAAATCCATTTGAATAGACGAAATATCCTCTAATTCAGCAATATAGTTTGATTCATTTTCTAACAATTCAATTACTTCGTTTATGGTTGCTTCAGGAATGAATTTCATGTTTATATTATTTTATATGAGATGTAATGATTTTTATACGTGTGCTCTATTTGAAATAAAAACTACATTGAGGGTAAATAGGTTTGATAAATGTTGTCTAATGCCTTAGAAAATTCTTGTACTTCCTTTGATTTTTTAAATAAAGTACTTGTCCAGATTCGGTGATAATATCTAGCCCACAAGCCTAAAGCAATTCCAGCAAATAATGTCCACCATGGCCATTGCATCTTTAGAATAAGTGGAATCCAAAATAGATACATGATTAAAATAAAAACCAATGTAACAACAAAAAGTAAAGTAGATTTAAATTCACGTTGCTTAACTTTAGCTTTTGTAAATATCCAGCCACCTATAATCGGTAAACAATGTAGTAATAAGCCCGCCAAAGCCGGAATAAACCCTAAAGTAAGCAAGATAAACCTCGATAAATTCAATGGTGTTTTCAAAAGGTCACGTCTTAAATCAATTTTATTATCAAACTTTTGATTGAGTTTCCTTACCTGTTCAATGAGACTTCTTTTTGTAGCTGTATCGAGCGTATTAATTGTATTTGCCAGTTCGATTTCTTTATTAAGTCGTTTGTCATCTTCAACGTAAACTGGATGACCTTGCTCTATGAGTACTTCTTTACGGGTTAATAAAACCAATTCTTCAAATGTTGGAATTTGCGACTGGTCGTCAATATGTACGACATTAGGTAGCATAAGCTTATAGGTATCGAAGAGCAATTTTTCTGTTGCCTGATTTTTATCTTTATGGTACTCCGCCAAATATGCTTTTACAGAAATGGGCTTTCCAATTTTCAACATGACTTCGTCATTAAATAGTGAAGTAAAGGTAAAATTAATACCTACAGGTAAAATCTCTAAATTTAGATCTGGATTCTTTTCCAATGCCTGAAAGCCTATCCGGGCAATACCCTTTTGTAGTGGACGAAGTTTTTTAATGCTTTGTGTACTTCCTTCAACAAATATAAGCAAGTTTTTATTCTCCAATAATACGCTTGAACTTTCATCCATATTCTGGGCATTTTCGCGCAAGCGAGAAAAACCATCTTTGTATCTAAATATTGGAATCTGGTTGGTATTTTTAAGAAGCGGACGTAACCATTTTTTATCAAATACATCACCACGAACTAGAAAATGAAGACTTTTAGGAAAGAAACAAGCCATAATCAGCGGTTCCATAAATCCACTCGGATGGTTACTTGCTATAAGCTGTGGCCTATCCATTTTGATATTTTCAAGACCACTTACATAAATCCTTTTGAAAAATATCTTGAGCGCGCGTCTTACTAATATTTTGAGAAAACTATACAACATCTTGTGCGATTGGCTATTTTTGCGGTGTAAAGCTAATAAAAGCTGTATGTCTGATAAGCATTTTATGCCTAATAAATTTATAATAATTATTGCTGGACCTACTGCAGTAGGTAAAACAAAGTTGAGTATTGACCTTGCAAATCATTATCAATCAGAAATTTTTTCTGCGGATAGCCGACAGATCTATCGGGAAATGAATATCGGAACGGCTAAGCCAACCTCGGCCGAGTTGACACAAATAAAACACCATTTTATTGATACCATTCATATTCATGATGATTATAGTGTAGGCCATTATTATGCAGATATACGCAATGCTTTTGAAAGTTATTTTGTAAATAAAGATATTTTAATCGTTACAGGAGGTACTGGGTTGTATCTAAAAGCTATAATGGAGGGCTTGGATGATTTTCCCGAAGTTCCTATTGATGTGTACAACAAATTACAAGAAGCATTCGAATATAATGGTATTGAATGGCTTCAAATGCAACTCAAATCGTTAGATCCTTATTATTATGAAAGGGTGGATATACAAAATCCAAGGCGATTGATGCGCGCGCTCGCTGTAATTAAGGTGTCAGGAAAACCATTTTCTGATTATATTTCCAATCAAAAACTAAATAAATTACCTTACAATATTATCGAAATATTACTCGAACTACCAAGAGAAATGCTGTATGAACGCATCAATCAACGAGTTGATATCATGTTTGATGATGGGTTGGAAGCAGAAGCTAAATGGTTATACCCTTATAAAGACTTACGCGCATTGCAAACAGTAGGCTATCAGGAGCTATTTCAATATTTTGAAGGTTTGATTTCTTTAGAACAAGCTAAAGATTTAATAAAACAAAATTCACGGAGATATGCAAAACGACAAATGACCTGGTTTAGAAAATATGGTCAATGGCAGGTATTCAATCCAAATCAATTAGACGAGATCGTAAATTATATTGATTATCAAATTAAAATTTTAAAGAACTCCTAAAATTTGCTATTTTACTATTATAATCCGTTAAATAATCATTAAATAGATACGAAATTTATAAAACCTACCGTTTTATTATCATAAATTTGTTTCAACAAATATATTTTTTCTTTTTAATCATTTAAATCACAGACAAATTATGAAGTCATTATTATTATCATTTAGTTTCTTATTGTTATCCGTTGTAATGTTTGCAGCAGATGTTAAACCATCACCAAAAAAAGTGGATTTATCAAATTCAGTTGTAACTTGGAAAGGTTATAAAATTATGAGTTCTCACGAAGGAACACTTAAATTTAAATCAGGTTCGCTTGAATTTGATGGTAAAGCGTTAAAAGGTGGTGAGCTTGTTGTTGATATGACAACGATTACATGTACAGATTTAGCAGCTGGTAGTGGTAAGGAAAAACTTGAAGGACACTTGAAATCTGATGATTTCTTTGGTGTAGAAAAATTTCCGACAGCTACAATAAAATTCACAAAAGTATCACCGAAAGGCAAAACTGGCGAATACGAAATAACGGCAAATGTAACCATTAAAGAAACAACAAAAGAAATCGTTTTCATTGCAACCGCTAAAGATGGTATGGCTAACGCAACGCTTAAATTAGACAGAGCAGATTTTAATGTAAAATATGGATCTGGCAAATTCTTTGATAATCTAGGAGATAAGGCCATCTACGATGAATTCGACCTTAATGTTTCATTAAAATATTAAAAATTTACGTTAAAATACTTTTTTAAATTTAAACAAACTAGTATTTTTGCGCAGCCTATTAAAAAATAGGACGACAATAAGATAAGATATAGAAGTATTTCTTAAAAATTGATAAGTTCGAGATTATACAGTTTAAGTATAAAAGAGACAGTAGTTTTTTTCATAGTTAGAGGGTCAGGTCGCCGGATCTGGCCCCTTTCAAAAAAAATCTAACGTCTGAGACGTTATACTTAAATTCAAAAATATGATTACTCAAAAGAGACAGTAGTTTTTTTCATAGTTAGAGGGTCAGGTCGCCGGATCTGGCCCCTTTCAAATCACTAACGTCTATGACATTGAGTAAATAGAAAGAGATTGATAAAGTAAAATTTATCAATCTCTTTTTTTATCCATTTACAGCAAAACCTTTAATCTGCATCTTATTTATTTTTCATCCATAGTATATTTTTAATTTTATGTTCAGTTAGCATTTACAGTAAATTACTTACCGGGCCTGATTTTAAAAATATGGAATAACATCGCATTGTTTTGTTGATAGTTGTAATTACCTAGATTGTTATTATTCGAGGCAAACCTTTATTATTAAAATTACAATTTACCGTTTGGGGTTTCGATTGTTCGAAATTTTCAAATCAAAATAAAACTCTATATTTACTTTTTTATTTGATATAGCCATGACTGAAATAGAAAAGTATCGCATTTTAAAGGAAATTTGGGGGTATTCATCCTTCCGCTTACATCAAAGTGAGATTGTGGATTTAATCATTGGAGGTAATGATACATTGGTCATCATGCCGACCGGAGGCGGAAAATCGTTGTGCTATCAAATGCCTGCATTGATGTTAGATGGTGTGGCTATTGTAATATCTCCATTAATCGCTTTAATGAATGATCAGGTAAGTGCCTTAAAACTTTCCGGGGTCAGTGTAGCTGCTTATCACAGTAATTTGACCAGCGAAGCACAAAATGATACCGAACGCAAATTATTGAATGGTACGCTAAAATTGATTTATGTTTCTCCTGAAAGAGCAAATTCTTCAGAATTTATCAGGATGATTTCCCATGTCAAAATCAGCTTGATAGCAATTGATGAGGCACATTGCGTATCTGTTTGGGGTAATGATTTCAGACCGGATTATATTCTATTACATAAACTCAGAGATCGATTTGATAAGGTTCCTTTTATTGCCTTGACGGCAACAGCTGATGCAGCAACCCAAGAAGATATCTGTAAACAACTGCATCTTAATAATCCAACACGATATATTAGTTCATTTGAGCGAAATAACATCACGGTCGAATCTCGTCCTGCAGCGCAAAGATTTAGACAAGTTAGAGATTATATATTGAAGCAAAACGGTGGTAGTGGTATCATATATTGCCTTAGCAGAAAGGAAACAGAACGTCTGGCTAATAAACTTAAAGAATCTGGATTGAATTGCGATTACTATCATGCCGGTATGGAAGCTCAAGATCGAAATCGTGTTCAGAAGGCTTTTCAAGACGATGAGGTACAGTTTATATGTGCTACTATAGCTTTTGGGATGGGTATAGATAAAAGCAATATTCGATGGATAATTCATTATTCAATGCCAAAAAACTTAGAAGGCTATTATCAAGAAATAGGTAGGGCAGGGCGTGATGGTAAACAAGCTTCTGCTTTGTTATTTTATAGTTGGGGTGATTTTGCTACGCTAAAAAGTTTTATTGATGACAGTGCTGCTGATGATACCTTTAAAACGGTTCAATATGCAAAACTTAACCGGATGTGGGAATATGCTTCTGCTTATGAATGTAGAACCAATATCGTCTTGAGTTATTTTGGTGAATTTAGGTCTAAACCGTGTGGATACTGCGATAATTGTAAATGGCCACCAAAAAGTATAGAAGGTAAACTTATCGCACAAAAAGCCTTATCAGCAATTATAAGATGCAATGAAGCGGTTCCTTTAGGCCTTTTAGTAGATATCTTACGGGGTTCGTATAGAGAGGAAGTCGTTCATAATGGTTATGACAAGATAAAGACTTTCGGTGCAGGAAGAGACATTTCATTTATCAACTGGAAAGTGTATATCACCCAACTTATCAATCAGGGTTTGATACGGATTGATTATACGGATGGTTTTAAATTGAAAGTTACTCCACTGTCTAATGATGTCTTGTTTGGGGAAAGAAATGTAAAGTTAGTCGATTTGTCATCAACTGCATTAGAATTTGAAACCCGAAAACCTTTGTCCAAAAAGGTTCAATTTAAGGCAGGACTCATACATAAGCTTAAAGAATGGAGAATTCAAGTGGCAAAAGAAAAGGGAGTACCAGCATTCGTAATATTTACCGATAAGGTTCTCGAAAATATTGCTGAAGATAAACCGATGTATATGGATGAACTTGTAAAAGTTGAAGGTATCGGAAAAGTCAAGCAGGAACAATATGGTGATGATATTCTCGCCATCATAAGAGGATATGTCTTAGATCCTAATACTGAAACTAAAGTCAAAGGAAAAACTTATGTTGAAACCTACGCATTGTACCGCAAAGGATTATCGCCTGATGATATCGCTAAACAAAAGAATATCCAATTGATTACCGTTTACTCTCATCTGGCTCATCTGTACAACAAAGGTGAAAATGTCGATTTATACAGGTATATTACTATCGAAGAAGTCCGAATAGTCGAGCAGGCTTGGCATCAAACAGGTAAGGAAATGTCTTTGTCTGCAATTGCTGAACAACTATCGACGCCTTTAGATTACTTTAAATTAAGGCTTGCCCTGGCGATTTTGACTAAAAAAACTTAGTATATGCTACATGTATGTATTTTGTAGTGTTTCATTCCTTTTTCATAAGCGCATTTAATAGATGGGTTCGCTTTTTATTGAAAATAATAAAAAAATAATGAAATTATCCAAAAAATATTATTTTTTGAGTATCTTGCCTTCAAAATATAAGCATCCATTAATTAATTTCAAACAACTTTTATAAAATGAACTCAAGTATTACCACCATTATGATTAAGGATCTGACTACTTTAGGTCCGGATGACAAAGTAGGCAGTGCTGCTGAAATATTTAAAACAAAAAGAATTCACCATTTACCCATCGTTGATAACGGAAATTTGGTTGGTCTGGTAACTACACATGATTTGTGGAATAAACACATTCAGCCGAATGATTTTGATAAGATAGCAATCAAAGAAATAATGAGCACAAAACTTATCAAACTTAGTCCTGATGATAAAATCGGTACTGCGGCAGAGTTGTTTTTAGATAATCGATTTCATGCGCTTCCCGTTGTTGATGGCGAAAAAATTGTTGGTCTTGTCACTACTTTTGATGTACTAAGATATATTTTTAAGAAAGAATACCCTAATCCGATCCTTTTTAAAGATGAATTAGAAGGTGATATGGATTCGATCAACCGATAAGCATTAATTTTGATAAAACAAAAAAGGCTTTATTCACCAATTGGATGTTTAAAGCCTTTTTTGTTTTTTTTAAGTACGAAATTTTACATCTTTATAAACTTCTTATTGATAACAGTGCCGCTAGCTTCCTTAAGTTGTATAAAATACATACCGTCGTTCAAGTGATCCACTTGTACATCTGATTCTGTAGTTCCAGCAAACATCAATGAACCACAGGCATTATAGATCTGGTACTCCATGGCTTTATCCAATCCTTTGATCCGTAAGTAGTCGGTAACTGGGTTGGGTGTTAACTCTATTGCTTTTTCGTTGGTATCAGAGGTCGATACGGTAGCGCAATACTTCAATACCTCGGCTTTGGTACACAAACCTGCGTTATTGGATAAAACCACCTCGTCAGGATATTTCTTTAATACTTCGCACAAAAAAGAAACATTACAGTTTCTCAAATTAGGATTGTCATTTATTTGCACTAAGTAAGCGTAACTTTTCGGATCTGTCAGCTCCGGTGCTTTGACACCTTCTAGGAAGTCCAGATTGGTAACAAACTTATCCCGTGCTAAGATAAAGCTTTTATTTACGCTTATAAGACTTGGAAACAAAGCATTATAATCTATTCCTTCGATATTGATGTTACTTAATTTTATAGCATCCATTTCTTCTATATGACTCAATCCCTCTCCATAATTATTCCCGCCTAAATCGTTACTAATACCCAAACTCTTTAAAGCCTTAATTTTGGAAATGCTACTTAAATCACTGTTTTGATGATAAGTAAAATTTAAACTCCTTACTTCATCCAGCAAAGGAAACCAATCCAGATTAAAACTGTCAACAGACAATCCTAATGAAACGTGCTTACTAAAATCTATCCTCGAAGCAATGACCTCTATACATTCCTTGTATGCAACATCATAAGCAGTACCGACTTTTTTATTAATATTGAGTCCGAATAGCTCTCCTGTGGTAAAAAAAGGAATTTCCTCCTTTGAGCATACAGTTGTAAGTTCTATACCCAAATACGCTTCGATGTGCTTTAAATTTTGAAAAGGTGCAAAAGATCCCTGATTAATATCCAAATAAACAATAGTATCTAACGAATTGAATACACCATTTACATTATTAAGTCTGTAATCCAATTTGCTGACATACCTCAGGTTCTTTAATCCCGATATATTGATTTCATTTGATTTGGTAAAGTCCCGGATATTCAATGATCCATTTATACGTGTGATTATATACAGGCTATCAAAATTCTCAATGTCATCATCTCTGTCCCTGATAGTTAAGAAATTCACTTCACTACATGAACCATATTTTACAGTAAAGTCATTGATATCCTGCTGGTTATTTAGCGTGATACTGTTGCATTGAGATATGGCATCAGGAGCTATCAGAACTCCGGAAAACAAAAATAAAAGAGCGTATCGGATAGTGTTCATAACTATTGATTTTAAAAATTCCAAAAAAGAACGTTGTTTATAAGTCACCTAATTACATGGCAATGGTATTTCTATACATCTATTGGATGGGAATAATGAAATGGTTATAGTCGCTGTCGCATCATTGATACAACATGTGAATTTGTGCATCATCATATCGTCCAAACAATATCCATTGGGTTGTAGTACCATAGTATTACCGGATGCGTCGAAACCTATGATTTGAACGGTGCTTCCATCTAAATAAACTACACTAAACTGAATTTCAAAGCAACACAATCCGTCCTCTGTCCAGGCGTCCAAAATTGTAGGAGGGAACATTGGTGTCCCGTCACAATTGGACATAGCTCTACCTGACACTTCTACATCATCGTTCAAAACATGTTTATCTTCCTTTTCACAAGAAACAATAAACATAACAGCAAATAAAAACAACAAAGGTTTTACATGTAAACCCTTAAATAATGATCTGAAATTTGAATCTGATAATCACATGATTAAAAAATTTAAAATGTTAAAAAATAAAAAAATACCATTTCTTTATATTAACAACACTCTATTTCTATCACGCTACTTCATGTTGATAAGGCAAATATAAACCGACTTTTCAAAAATAACAAATATTTATGAAAAAAATGTAAATAAAGTACTTTACAGCTTCGGTTTACTAAAACAAAGTTGTTTAAAACGCTTACTTTATATTCAAACTATTTAGCCATTTTGAAAAATTACCGGCATTTTTGAGGTGTTCTTGGTATGTTTCCGCAAAAACGTGGATACCGCTGTTGTCTGGTCTTGCACAGAAAAATTTGTAATTGTGTTTTTCTGCATTGATGACTGCTTCAAGACTTGCCATTGATGGCATACATATCGGTCCTGGTGGTAATCCTGAATTTAAATACGTATTATAAGGAGATTCAGTCTTTAAATGGCTATAAAGTACGCGTTGTATTGAAAAATCACCTATAGCAAATACGACAGTGGGGTCGGCTTGAAGTCGCTCACCTGCTTGATAGCGATTTAGGTAAACTCCGGCTATGATCGGTCGCTCAGGATTATAGTTACTTTCTTTCTCTACTATAGACGCTATAATATAGGCCTCAGTAGGTGTAATATTATTTACTTCAATTTTATTTTTACGGTCAACTGTCCAGTAATTATCATATTCTTTTTTCATTCGTTTTACAAAAGCTTCTGGTGAAGTAGTCCAAAACATTTCGTACGTATTTGGGATAAACATCGATAGGAAATTATCCTGTGTAAAACCGTATTTTTCTAAAGTTTCGGGTGATTTAAGATAGTTGAGTATGGTAATTGAATCACTTTCAAAGTAACGGGCAGCCTTTCCAGCTAAGTCGTTCAACATTCTAATATTGTTGATGGTTACTTTTTGAGGATCTTGTTTACCTGATCGCAATTTAGCTACAATCTCATGGTTGTCCATACCAGGTTTAATGATGAATTTCCCGGGTTTTATAAGATTTTTATATTTTAAAATAGATGCTACTGTTTTAAATGTACTGGTGCTTTTTAAAATGTTGCTATCCTGCATCATATTGAGTACATCGTCAAAGCCGGCATTCGAATGAATATATATGGCTTTTGGTTCACTCAAAAGAACATTGTTTTGCTTAAAAAAATGATAAAAACTAAACACGCTTACAAGCCCTGCGCATATAGCAACAAGAAGGAAGATTTTTAGGGATTTTGACATAAATATATAGGGGTTTTTAATATTGCTCTTCTTTTGACGGGAAATCACCTGATTTTACATCACTGATGTATGATTCAACGGCTATTTTGATAGTTTCGTATAGATTTAGATATCTACGTAAGAATCGTGGATTGAAATCTTTAGTCAAGCCCAATACATCGTGAATAACTAAAACTTGTCCGTCCGTATCTCCTCCTGCACCTATACCAATAACAGGAACAGGAACGGATGCTGCAACTTTTGTTCCTAATGCTGCTGGAATTTTTTCAAGTACGATAGCAAAACATCCTAATTCAGCTAAAAGCTTGGCATCATCTAGTAGTTTTTGAGCTTCAGCTTCTTCTTTAGCGCGTACATTATATGTGCCAAATTTATATATACTTTGTGGCGTTAGCCCAAGATGGCCCATGACCGGTACACCAGCTGATAGTATTCTCCTAACCGACTCTTCGATTTCAGCACCACCTTCTAGTTTAACTGCGTGTGCACCAGATTCTTTCATGATGGCTATCGCCGAATTTAATGCTTTAGTACTGTTGCCCTGATAAGAGCCAAAAGGTAAATCTACCACAACAAAAGCTCTTTCAACTGCACGAACAACAGACTGCGCATGATAAATCATCTGATCTAAGGTGATCGGTAATGTCGTTTCATGACCAGCCATGACATTCGATGCAGAATCGCCAACTAATAAAATATCAATTCCGGCAGCATCTAAAATTTTGGCCATACTATAATCGTATGCAGTTAGCATGGATATCTTTTCTCCTTGTTCTTTCATGGCCTGAAGCACATGGGTCGTTATTCTTTTGATTTCTTTTTTAGCTACGGACATGACCGGATTTGATTTATTAAGTTAAAAGTGTTCGCAAAGTTCTTAAAATTTAAATATAATTATAAAAAATTTGTTTAAAATAGAGAAAAAAGCTGCTTAATTGTTGGTTATTAACGTTGACATAATGGAATCGCGTATTATTTTTCTTTTCATTAAATCAAAATAATACTTTGCTTTGTTGTAATACCGACGAATTGATATTATGCATACGAAAAACGTAATTTTTAAAACCTTCACGGCAATCCTTTTTTCTGTTAATTTTATACATGCTCAAAATAATGAGATATGGAAATGGTTTACCCCTAAAGGTGAAAACTTTGAAGTCATCGTACCTCGAGAGATGAAATCAGGTTTAAAAAATGTAGTGACAGATATTGGTACCATGCATCCGGTTACTTGGCTTTGTGAAGGTGTCAAAGACGAACCCAATTATCTCTATATGTTGTCCTATGTGGATTATCCAGAGGGCGTTATACATTCCGATTCTATGGAGTTGTTGCGCGAAATACTGAAGGAAAGTATGCATGCACACATTGAAGATTTGAAGGCAACTTTGGTTTATGATGGTACGTTGGATTATGGTGCTAATCCCGGTATCGTATATAGGGCTTCGCTCAATAATGAGCTCATATCCGTAAAATGCAGAATGATGATTATCGGCAATCGCTTTTATACGCTACAGGTGTATTGTCATGCTATTAGAAATATGAATAACGAAATGGACAGATACCTCATGTCGTTTAGGATTAAATAATTAATTAGTTTTATTTGAATATACAATGACCATTTCAGATAAGGTTTTGGATTTTTTAACCAAAGTACACTATACAGGTGACTTGCCACCGGGTATTGAAATAATGAATCCTTATAGAACATCCACAGTTATTTGGGATACATGTCAACGTTTTTATAACAAATACTATAACGATTCTACGACGCGCAAACTAATTTTGGGTATCAATCCAGGTAGGTTGGGTGCTGGTAGTACAGGCATCCCATTTACAGATACAAAACGGCTCAATGATAAGTGCGAAATTCCATTTGATACATTTGTGACACATGAGCCTTCGTCTGTATTTATGTACGAAATGATGGAGGCCTTTGGAGGTATCAGGAAGTTTTATGATACTTTTTATATAAATGCTGTATTTCCTTTAAGCTTTGTCAAAAGAGAAGGATCGCGCATCCTAAATTTTAATTATTACGATTCAAAAGCTTTGCTTCATGAGGTCGAAGATTTTATAATTAATAATATTCAAAAACAAATTAAAATCTGTGGCAATACGGAGGTTTGTTATTGTATCGGATCTGGAAAAAATTTTAGCTATTTGACGCAATGGAACAATAGATACTGCTTTTTTAAAGAAATTATTCCTTTGGAGCATCCTCGATTTATCATGCAGTACAAATCAAAGGAAAAATCAAATTATATAAAGGATTATTTAGATAAGTTATCTTTGTATTAGTTAGGTTCATAGTTTATAAATCAAATTATATTTTTACATACATTTTTTGATTGTATTTAAGATAAATCATTTTTCAAAACAAAATGAACTACAAAAATAAAGCGCTGTGAATTCAATTGATTAACAGCGCTTTACGAATTTATAATATTGATTTAAGGTCGATTTATTTTAAGTGAAATGCACTTTTACCGACTATAAATCCGTTATTGTACATTTCAATATTATAGTCACCTTTGCCTAAAGTAAGCGGAACACTCCAATCCATGCAAGCATTGGTATCTTCGTTTTTATAATTAATTTCACCGGCAACAGTATAGCGAACTTGAGAGTTGTCTGATTTATTGGTGATGACTCCACCTCCGTTATCCTCTAAGTAAATCGTTTCACCTTGTGGGTTGATGATTCGCACATAGAATTTTTTCATTCCAGATGGGGTAACCATATTGGTCTCTGTAGCAAAGCATATACGTAGCATTTGAACGTCTTTACCTTTATTACGCTCTTTTAACTTGCCATTTTTTCTTATCTCATATCCTTTTACATCTATACTATTTACTTTAACCGCATTAGCCATATCTACTTTTGAACCTAGTAAAGCATTGGTTTTAGATAAATTTTCTTTTTCTAAATTAAGGTCATTTTTTTCCCGAAGGATGGCTTCTTTAGCAGAAATCTCTTCTTCGACACGTGCCGTTAGTTCTTGATTTTGGCCTGTCAAAATTTTATTCTCATCTTTGAGTTTTTGTAATTCCGCCAGATATTTAGTAACATTGGAATTGAGATTTTTAATTTCTGTTTTTGCCTTTTCCAGCTCTTTTTTAGTCCAGATCAGATTATTGATTTTTTCTTTTTGAGAGCGCAAGTCTTCTTTTTGCTGATCAATCAGCGCATTGAGTTGTTCGTTATTACCTCTCATTTCCTCCAGACTTTCCAAAGCAGCCTGATAATCTTGATCGAGCTCCTCTTGGACTTTTTGAAGTTCCAACGTTTCAGATTTTTGCTGTGTTAAGTTGGATGTGAGTTTGTCATTTACATACCATTGATAACAGTTAAGTCCTAATAATGCAATAATAATAGTAACGGCGATTGCCTGAAAATTTTGTTTTGTGCTCATATTATTTTATCTTGTACATTAATTTAACGATGTAAATATAGTAATATATTGTATATTGTTGTACCTTTATTTCGAAAAATGGGGATTTAGCCCGAATTATTTATCCATGTAAACCCTTAAAACTATGTTTTTAGAAGTCCAAAAACTAAAAAGGTGCCTTTTTATAGATATAGAAACGGTGCCTGAATTTCAGGATTACGATTCGATGCCCGGCGATAAGAAATCATATTGGGATATTAAGTCAGATCAAATAAAAAAGTATGGCAGGGAAGATGAACAGGACTTGACACCTGCAGCTCTATATACGAAAAAAGCTGGAATATTTGCTGAATTTGCCAGGGTAGTATGTATTTCTATGGGTTTTCTTCAATTTGAAAACGATGATCCTGTGAAAATGCGTATCAAATCATTGGCAGGAGAAGACGAAACGGAGATACTGAATGATTTTTCGAGGCTATTGAACAACCACTACAATGACCCGGAAAACAACAGCATTTGTGGCCATAATATTAAAGAATTTGATATCCCGTTTTTGTGTCGTCGTATGGTCATACAAGGTGTAAAGCTGCCGCCGGTGCTGGATATCAGCGGCAAAAAGCCGTGGCAGACGAATCACATTTTGGATACGATGGATATGTGGCGGTTTGGAGATTATAAGCATTATACTTCGCTTGGATTATTAGCTTCAACCCTGGGAATTCCAACGCCCAAAGACGATATTGACGGCAGTATGGTCGGACAAGTGTTTTGGGTAGAGCAAGACATCAATCGGATCGTCACTTATTGTCAGAAAGATGTAGCGACAACGGTCAATATTATGCTAAAATTTTCGGGAAAACCGATTTTGGAAGGCGATAATATTGAGATTATTAATATATAAGGAGTGATTTTGTCCTAAGGATTTATAAGTTTATGTTTCTATAAGTTTGTGATGGTTTATTACAATTGATATTTTTCATTGCTTTAGCCCGAATGAAATCTGGTTTTACAATATGCTTCGAGCTTCTCACACTTTTTTAATATTTTTTTCTATCAAGAGTTGGAGAATTGTAGCGTTATATTAAAATGGTGTTTAATCCTATTGCATAGGTCATATATGCGTAATGTGTTCCTTAGGATCGGGTACATTTTTGCATTGTGTTGGAACTATTATGATGATAAAACAAGTAAACCAATTCCAAAACATTGTAACGCGATGGTTTTTTGATATAAATTTAAAATTTGTATCTGAAATTATTCAAAATTAAATAAATCATGATAATTTTAGTAATTTTTCCAAATAAAATCAATATAATATTATTTACTTAGTATAGGATTGTCATAAAATATATAAATATTTGCAATGTTATTTATTTTTAATTTTTTAACTTTCAATTTTATGAGATCAGGATTAATATTAGTGTTTATA
This sequence comes from Portibacter sp., assembly GCA_040391315.1. Classification (GTDB taxonomy): domain Bacteria; phylum Bacteroidota; class Bacteroidia; order Chitinophagales; family Saprospiraceae; genus OLB9. The sequence goes on from JBEBYC010000028.1 coordinate 15,781, forward strand.
TTGCTTATGCAATCATTAAATGCTCAAGAGAAATTTAATTTTTACTCGGAGTTTAATCTGTCAAACATGGAATTTTATTCGTTTTTATTGCCAGCTGCACCACATGAAACTAAAAGAATTGAAATATTAAACCTAATAGGAAAAGAAATGAAAATGGGATTTGAATATATCCCAAGTTGGTGGCAAGTAGGTTCTAAAATAAGTTTATTTAGCTACAATAATGTTAAACTTACTGATATGGAATCTATACTTTACACTGATGATTGGGATGTAATAATTTCATATAATCCATATAAACAACATCATATCTCGGCCAGCTACTTAGTGCCCGTTATATATATAGGTGTAAATAAAACATTTTTAATAGGTTAAAGGTAAAGTTAAATTATGGAACAGTAGGTGTATTCGGTCATGAACATCAGATGAGAGCAACTTCAGAGGGAGGAGGCTCAGGATTTAAAATTGCTTCTACATATGCATATAAAAGAAGTGCAGATCCAACCTGGTTAGGATATGTAGCTGTATCAGTAAAGACTAAGTTGTATAAATCTTTGCATGCTGGACTCAATTATAGCTATCACGATATTGGATATCATTCATATGGTTTACATTTGAGCGTGAATTTATAATGGATTGATTTTATCTTTGAGTGCGCTTTATTGCAAAACTTTACTTAATATTGAAAGACCATGCTTTTCAAAGTATGGTCTTTCTTTTATTGGTTCTTTTCAGATTGGTCATAATTGATAAGTTACTTGAAATTGCTTCGTATCCTTTCATTTTTTTAAAGGGGATGTAGTATAGTTATCAGAGATTAAACTATCTTTGCGCCGATGAAGAATATAAGAAATTTTTGTGTTATAGCCCATATAGATCACGGTAAGAGTACTTTGTCGGATCGGCTTTTAGAATTTACGAAAACAATTTCAACGCGTGACATGCAAAGTCAGGCTTTGGATGATATGGATTTGGAACGGGAACGAGGTATAACGATTAAGAGTCATGCTATCCAAATGTACTACCAACATACTGATGGAGAGTCGTATACTTTTAATATGATAGATACGCCCGGACACGTCGATTTCTCATATGAGGTCAGCCGTTCTATCGCTGCTTGTGAAGGTGCACTTTTATTGGTAGATGCAACGCAGGGTATTCAGGCGCAGACGATTTCGAATCTCTATCTCGCTATTGAAAATGACCTGGAAATCATCCCCGTACTCAATAAAGTAGATATGGATGCCGCTATGATAGATGAGGTGTCTGAGCAGGTTATTGATTTGGTAGGTTGCAAAAAAGAGGATATTTTACTGACAAGCGGTAAGACAGGGTTTGGTATTGAAGACCTAATGGCTGCAATTGTAACCAGAATACCACCACCGACAGGTGATCCTAAAGCGCCATTACAAGCGTTGATTTTTGATTCGATGTTCAATTCCTTTAGAGGTGTAATCGCTTATTTCAGGATTTTAAATGGTACTCTAAAGAAAGGCGAGAAGGTTCGCTTTTATAATACCGGAAAAGTCTATGAAGCAGACGAAATCGGAATATTGCAAATGAATCAGGTCCCGAAAGATACATTGTCAGCTGGAAATGTTGGTTATATTATTACTGGAATTAAAGAGTCAAAAGAAATTAAAGTTGGGGATACTATCACCAATCATGAAAACCCTTGTACGGAAGCTATTCATGGATTTGAAGAAGTGAAGCCTATGGTCTTTGCGGGTATTTATCCGGTTGAAAATGAATATTTTGAAGATTTAAGGGATAGCTTGGAGAAACTCCAGCTTAATGATGCTTCTTTGATATTTGAACCGGAATCTTCTGTCGCACTTGGATTTGGATTTAGATGTGGATTCTTAGGTATGTTGCATCTTGAAATTATCCAGGAGCGTCTTTCAAGAGAGTTTGACATGGAAGTGATCACTACCGTTCCCAATGTATCCTATTATTCTTATGACCACAAAGAAAATAAAACGGTTTTAAATACACCCAATGATTTACAAGATCCAACTTTAATACACAAAATCGAAGAACCCTATATCCGCGCAAATATCATCACAAAACCAGAGTATATTGGCTCAATAATGACCCTTTGTATGGATAAACGTGGTATTTTGATTAAACAAACTTATCTGACTCCGGAAAGAGTAGAGTTGACTTTTGAAATGCCACTTGCTGAAATTGTTTTTGATTTCTATGACCGACTGAAGTCTATATCTCGAGGATATGCGTCATTTGATTACCATCCAATCGATTACCGTGCTTCAGATTTGGTTAAATTAGATATCAGATTAAATGGCGAACCTGTCGATGCTTTATCCTCTCTAGTACATAGAGCCAAAGCAGAATATATAGGTAGAAAAATGTGCGTAAAATTAAAAGAATTGCTTCCCAGACAGCAGTTTTTAATTGCGATTCAAGCTTCTATCGGGGCTAAAATTGTCGCGCGTGAAACCATATCCGCTCTACGTAAGGATGTTACTGCTAAGTGTTATGGTGGTGATATTTCAAGAAAACGTAAACTTCTTGAAAAACAGAAAAAAGGTAAGAAGAAAATGCGTCAGATCGGTAACGTAGAAGTACCACAAAAGGCATTTTTACAAGTATTGAAACTTGAAGATTAAAATGAAGGCTAGATGAGGATAAATTTGATAATTATATACTTACTATTTTTTGCTTTATCGGCAATAGGTCAAAATGATATTGAATTAATAGAAGAGCATGAAGGTAATCAGGTTTTGGTTTATGTCAAAAATAATCGAAACGATGCTGTAGAGATTACTATATCGGCTGATATTAAGGGGTTTACCACGAATGCTCTTTTTCCTTACAAACAAAAAATTGATGCCAATAATAAAGTTTGGGCGTTTACCCTGACCGAAACGATCGGAATAGAAAATTCATACCGTTTCAACGTGTCATATAGTGTGCCCAAGCAAGTCGTAGCCGAACAAGCACCCACCGATAAATCTCGATTAACAGACATCTCATTGGATGTATCTAAAGTTAATATTTTTACCAAAGACGGATGTGGGCGTTGTGCCGCCGCTTTGAAATATTTGACAGAAAATAATATTCCATTTAACGACTTAAATACGACGATACATCGTCCAAATAATGCACTGATGTTTGAAAAATTGGGCGAGGCAGGCTTTACAAGTGGTTCTGTAACTATGCCCGTTATTGTGTATAAGGATAGTGTATATTACAACATTAAAGATTTAACGGCCATTCTAAAATCTTTTAAAATAAAATAATCGGTAAGTTTTTTTATCAAACATCATAATGTCGGTCAGAAATATATTGAGAAAAGTCTGGTACAGTTTATCCGCTAATCAACGGTTTATTATCAGGCGTCTTTACTTCTTACCAGCTGATACTTTGGATTCTATCAGAGGCAAAAGACATAAATACGTTCCACCGAGAGGTTGGATTTATACAGGCACTGCTTCAGATTCCGAAAGGTTCATCAAACAAAGCAACCAGCAACTAGAAATCTTAAAAAAATACATTTTACTCAAACCTAATGACCGCATATTGGATATTGGAAGCGGCTTAGGTCGAACCGCAATTGCTTTGTCAGGCTATCTTGAGCCCGATGGTAGCTATGATGGATTTGACGTAGTAAAATTAGGTGTGGATTGGTCTAATGCTGGAATAGGGAAGGATTTTCCTAATTTCAAATTCAAATATGTTCCACTCTATAATGATTTGTACAATGATTCAGATCGCAAGGCCGAAGATTTTGAATTTCCCTATGCACCGGAAAGTTTCGACAAAATATTTTCTTTTTCGCTATTTACGCATATGCAGATAAATGAGATCCAACATTATTTTAAGGAAATCAATCGGGTATTGAAAAATGAAGGGCTTGCTTTTTCTACTTTTTTCTTGTACGATGACAATGATGAAAAGCTACTAGCAAACAATGGCGATTATAGTTTTAAAGTAGATAAACAAGGCTATAAACTTATGAGCGATCAGGTAAAAGCCGGTAATGTTGCCATTCACAAAGATAAACTGAAGCAAATGCTGGCAGATGAAAATCTGATAATTGTTGATATCATTGATGGTTTTTGGAAGGGTGGGGCACGTACGGATGAGTTTCAGGATATTGTCGTTTTCAAAAAAAATTAATACTTTTACGTTGTAATAATTTTTTCAACATGAAACAGTATCACGATTTACTTCGCCATATCCTCGAAAACGGGGTTTCAAAATCGGATAGAACGGGTACAGGTACCATTAGTGTTTTTGGATATCAGATGCGTTTCGACCTCAATGAAGGTTTCCCTGTATTGACCACAAAAAAAATCCATTTAAAGTCTATCATTTATGAATTGCTTTGGTTTTTGAAAGGTGATACCAATATTAAATATCTTACAGATCATAGTGTCAGAATTTGGAATGAATGGGCAGATGAAAATGGCGATTTAGGTCCTGTATATGGTAAACAATGGCGCTCTTGGTCTACTTCTGACGGTCGAACGATTGACCAAATTGCAGAAGTTGTAGAAACCATTAAAAACAATCCAGACTCTCGCAGGATGATTGTCAATGCATGGAACGTAGGCGAATTAAAAGAAATGGCACTAACTCCTTGCCACTGTATGTTTCAGTTTTATGTTGCGGATGGTAAGCTAAGTTGTCAATTGTATCAGCGATCGGCAGATACTTTCTTAGGTGTTCCATTTAACATTGCTTCCTATGCTTTGTTAACTATGATGATTGCTCAAGTTACTGGTTTGAAAGTAGGGGAGTTCATACATACTTTTGGAGATGTACACTTGTATAATAATCATTTAGATCAGGCCAAAGTGCAATTAACCCGCTCGCCAAAACGACTTCCGACAATGAAGCTAAATCCAAATGTACGGTCAATCTTTGATTTTGAATACGAAGATTTTGAATTATTTGGTTATGAGGCAGATCCACATATTAAGGCGGAAGTATCGGTTTAAGTATTGCGTTTTACGGCTACAATCAACAAATGTATTGAATAGGTTTAAAAGCGAATTAATTTAATACATAACTGCGTTTTATTATCCATTCAGATGATGTTCATAAACAATTTAAGTTGGATTTATTATTGAACTAATATGAATGTCTAAGGGTAATCGCTACTTCACACGTATTATTGTAATGCCATCCCGTAATGGCAGAATCATGCTCTCAATGCGATCATCATGGGCAATTTTTTCATTAAACTCCATGATTATGCGGGTTTTTTTATCCGGGTTTTCTGCCAATACTTTTCCGTCCCAAAGTACATTATCAACAAGAATGACACTTCCGGAGCGACATTTTTCAATGACTAGATCAAAATATACTGCATAGCCTTCTTTGTCTGCATCAATAAAAACGAGATCAAAGGTTTCATCTAATCCGACAATGATTGATTTCGCATCACCTATCAGCAGCTGTATTTGATCCTTTAGCGGCGAAGCATCAAAAAAACGTTTGGCAATTTGTGCATTTTCTGGATTATATTCAATCGTGATGATCTTGCCGTCTGATGGGAGTCCATGTGCCAACGCTAATGCAGAATATCCTGTAAACGTACCGATTTCTAATATGGTTTTGGGCATGAGCATCTTGCTGATGAGCGTGAGAAATGAGGCTTGTAAAGGTCCCGAAAGCATTCGCGGTGCCAAAGTCTCAAGATGGGTAGCCCTATCGATGGTTAGTAGCATTGAGTCCGGTAGGAAGCTCATTTTTTCACAATAGTCGTGTATTGCATTAAGCGGTTTGTCCATATCGAGGTTTTAAATATTTATCAATAAGTGGGTATAAAAATACAGATAAAACGATTATTGATGCACCTGCATAGAACATACCATTTAGCGTCTTATGTTCGTTAAATAAGATAATCGCCAATACAATTCCGTATATCGGTTCTAGATTGATCGCTAAATTGACCGTAAAGGCCGGCAAGTGTTTTAATCCTTTAAGAGTTAGAACTTGAGCCAGGGTCGTACAAAAAAATGCAAATAATATTAGCCAAAACCATTCTAAAGCTGTCCCCGGCACAAATACATCGTGACGATAGCCACCTATGGCCATTGCGAGTAAGACAATGGAAACAATCAACAAGGCACCTGAAAGTTCGATAAAAGATATCGTATATGGATCGGCATCCTGAATGTAAACCTTATTGAGTACAGAGAAAATCGATGCTAATAAAGCGGCTAGCAAACCTACGATGATGCCCCAGTAATAGCTGACATCTACATTGTTGACGATGAGTATCATCCCGGGAATCATCAGACAGCCAATAAAAACCTGTAATTTATTGATTTTAGATTTTGAAATTAATGGTTCAATAAACGATGTAAAAAAGGTCGTAGTACTCAGAGAAACAAGGCAAATGGAAACATTTGACAATTTTAAAGAGCCGTAAAAGCATATCCAGTGCAATCCAATGATAAACCCAATGCCTATAAATCGCAGCAAAGTTCGCTTAGGGATGTTTTTGAGGTATTTACCAAATTGTATGAAAAAAAGCAGACTAATGACCGTTAGCAATACCCGCCACCATACTAAGACTATTGCTGATAATTCGATCAATTCACCTAAAATTGCAGTAAATCCAAAAAGAATCACAGCAATGTGTACTTGAAGGTATGAAATAATTTTTTGGTCGATTACCATGTATATCTATTAAAAAAGCAAATGTAAGCTTTAATGTATTAATGTAAGGCTGTTGTTTAGGTATAGCATGAAAAATAATTTAAAGTTTAATAATTATAAGTCCTAAGACCAGCCATTAGTTGAAAAACGGATAATTTATACTTCCTGATTTTGACAAACACATATTAAAATGTACTTTTGCAGCACCAATCACAAAACTCATTATGCCAGACGTTAAATTATTTTCGGGTACACAATCTTTACACCTTGCAGAGCGAATAGCTGATTATTATGGATATCCTTTAGGGGAGATCAATGTTAGTAAATTTTCTGATGGTGAGATGCAAGTCGTTATCAATGAATCAGTTAGAGGTAGTTATACTTTTTTTATAGCTTCAACCTTTGGCTCAGCTGATAACCTCATGGAATTATTGCTCATGATAGACAGTGCTAAGCGGGCATCGTCCGGCTATATTACGGCAGTGATTCCGTATTATGGGTATGCGCGTCAGGATCGGAAGGATAAAGCACGTGTGCCGATTTCTGCGAAGTTGGTAGCCAGTATTCTTCAGGCTTCAGGTGTCAATCGCGTGATGACCATGGATTTACATGCTGAGCAAATCCAAGGTTTTTTTGACATTCCAGTGGACCACCTAAAGAGTGAAGCGATATTTATACCTTATCTTGCAGAAAAAGATCTCAGCAATGTAACCTTCGCTTCACCGGATGTAGGTGGAGTAAAACGTGCTAGAAGCTACGCTAAATACTTTGGTCGCGATTTAGTAATTTGTGACAAAGAACGACGGGTAGCTAATCAGGTAGCAGGTATTACAGTAATAGGCGATGTTATTGGTAAAGATGTGATTCTTATCGATGATATTATAGACACGGCTGGTACACTTTGCAAAGCGTCTGATGCACTCTTAGAAAAAGGCGCAAAAAGCGTTAAAGCGATGTGTACTCACCCGGTATTGTCCGGTAAAGCTTATGAAAATATCAATTCATCCTCATTAAGTGGCGTGATTGTTACAGATACAATTCCGCTAAAAGAACAATCAGACAAGATTGAAGTATTGTCATGTGCCAAATTATTTGCTCGTGCGATACGCAATACACATGAATTTAAATCCATTGCAGCTTTATTTGTAGAAAAGAATTAATCATTCGATATATTTTTTTGAATAGCTATAAATAAAAAAGGCTTGTATTCCTTAGGATACAAGCCTTTTTTTATGTTTTAAATACATCGTAAGTGCTTAGTCTTCGCTTTTAAATACCGCTTTGTAATAGGATCTGTTCATATAAGCGATATTATACATTTTGATTTCTTTAGGGCATTCTGCTTCGCAAGCTCCAATATTACTACACATACCAAAGCCTTCCTTGTCCATTTGAGCGACCATGTTTTGTACTCTTTGATCCGCTTCGACTTCACCCTGAGGCAATAAGCCTAAATGGCGAATTTTGGCAGAAGTGAATAGCATTGCAGAACCGTTAGGACAAGCCGCGATACAAGCACCACAGCCAATACAAGCTGCAGATTCAAAAGATTGGCTTGCGCGTTCTTTTTCAATAGGAATTGCATTTCCATCCTGAGGTTGTCCTGCATTCACTGAAATGAAGCCTCCTGCCTGAACGATACGATCGAGTGCGGCTCTATCAACAACTAAATCCTTGACTACAGGAAATGAACCGGCTCTAAATGGTTCAACAGTAATCGTATCACCTTCTTTAAAGAAGCGCATATGAAGTTGACATGCAGTTGTACCAGCATTTGGACCGTGTGGCTGCCCATTGATGGTAAGGCTACAAGTACCGCAAATACCTTCACGACAGTCATGTTCAAAAGCTACAGGTTGCTGTCTTTTATTGACTAAATCTTCATTCAAAACGTCAAGCATTTCAAGGAAAGACATATGTTCATTGGCCACTACGTCATAAGATTCGAAATGACCCTCGGATTTATTATTTGTCTGTCTCCAGATTTTTAATTTTAAATTCATGTCCATGATACGGATGATTTTACTATTATTAATGGATTATTTGTAGCTTCTGGTTTTCAGTTCTACATTTTCAAATACGAGTGGTTCCTTGGTCATCTCAGGATTTCCATTGTTCCAACTCCAAGCTGCCACATATGCAAAATTAGCATCGTCACGCATAGCTTCTCCCTCCGGAGTTGCGGATTCTTCTCTAAAGTGCCCACCACAAGATTCATTTCGGTTGAGTGCATCTCGCATCATGACTTCGCCTAATTCCATGAAGTCTGCTACGCGAATGGCTTTTTCCAATTCAGGATTATACTCTTCATTGGAACCCGGAACAAATACATTATTATTGAACTCTTCTCTAAGAGCACGTATCAATTCAAGTCCTTCTTTCAAACCGGCCTCATTTCTAGCCATTCCACAGTGATCCCACATGATTTTACCCAATCTTCTGTGGTAACTTTCAACTGAATGTTGACCTTTTACATTGAGCAATTTGGTGATATTATTTTTAACATTTTGCGCTGCTTCCTTAAATTCAGGAAGGTCAGGGCTGATTTTTGGTGTAGTAATTTCATTGGCAAGGAATGTACCTATAGTATATGGAATTACAAAGTATCCATCGGCAAGCCCTTGCATCAATGCAGAAGCACCAAGACGGTTGGCACCGTGATCAGAAAAATTACATTCGCCGAGTGCAAATAAACCCGGGATATTGGTTTCTAAGTTGTAATCTACCCAAAGCCCACCCATTGTATAGTGTACTGCCGGATAGATTTTCATTGGTTCTTTATATGGATTGTCCCCGGTGATTTTTTCGTACATCTCAAAGAGATTGCCATATTTTGCAGAGACAACTTGTTCGCCTAGTGTTCGGATTTCGTCTGCAGTAGGATTGTGATGACCTCGTTTATTTGCTTCTATATGACCATAACGTTCTATTGCAGCTGCAAAATCTAGGAAAACAGCGAGTCCAGTAGGGCTTACACCGTGTCCTTTATCACATTCTACTTTAGCAGCTCTGGATGCTACATCACGAGGCACAAGGTTGCCGAAAGCAGGATATCTTCTTTCAAGGTAATAATCTCTGTCCGCTTCTTTTATATCGGTACCTTTTAGTTTTCCTTGTTGAATTGCTATAGCGTCTTCTTTCTTTTTAGGAACCCATACTCGACCGTCGTTTCGAAGTGACTCAGACATTAGCGTTAACTTAGACTGGTAATCGCCGGAAACAGGAATACAAGTTGGGTGGATTTGTGTAAAACATGGATTTGCCATCAACGCACCTTTCTTAACGGATTTCCATGCTGCAGTTACATTACACATCATCGCATTTGTAGAAAGATAGAAAACATTGCCATAACCACCAGTAGCTAAAACGACAGCATGCGCTGCATGACTTTCAATCTCGCCTGTAAGTAAATTACGCGCGATGATACCTCGAGCTTTACCATTGACGATGACTAAATCTAGCATTTCATGGCGATTGTACATAGTTACTGTACCTAAAGATATTTGACGCGATAGGGACTGATACGCACCGATAAGCAATTGTTGGCCAGTCTGACCTCTCGCATAGAATGTTCGAGATACTTGAACACCACCAAATGACCTGTTTTCAAGTAAACCTCCATATTCTCTCGCAAATGGAACTCCCTGAGCGACACATTGGTCGATGATGTTGGCAGATACTTCTGCTAATCTATATACATTTGCTTCACGAGCTCGATAGTCACCACCTTTGATGGTATCATAAAATAATCGGTAAATGCTATCACCGTCATTAGCATAATTTTTAGCTGCGTTGATACCACCCTGAGCCGCTATACTGTGTGCACGTCTCGGACTATCATGGAAGGTAAAACACTTTACAGCATATCCTAACTCTCCAAGTGATGAAGCCGCTGATGCACCGGCTAATCCTGATCCTACAATGATAACTTCCAATTTTCTTTTATTGTTAGGGGACACGATTGGCATGGTGGCTTTATATTTTGTCCATTTTTCTGCCAATTGTCCCGCAGGTATTTTAGAATCTAAATTCATTTTGATTTATATTTTGAATCTTCAAGATGATTTTTTTAATAAAAAATTTATTTACTTAATAAAGTAAAAATAGATTGGCATTGCTGCAAATGCTAAAGGCACAATAATCGAAAATAACGAACCTAATATTTTAATAAAAGGTGTGTATTTTTTGTGATTAAGCCCTAATGTCTGAAATGCAGATTGAAATCCGTGATTCAGGTGAAATGACAAAGCGAGTAATCCAACTAAATAAACGATTACAATCCATAATTCACTAAAGGAAATTGCAACACGCGTGTACAAATCTTTAACTTCGCCTTCCAACCCCGCATAACTAACCATTTCAACCTGACCTAATTTCATTTTTAACCAGAAGTCACCCATGTGCATGAGTAAAAAAGCAAATATAATCCCGCCGAGTATTGCCATGTTTTTAGATGCCCAAGAGATTTTTGTATTTGGATTTGATACTGCTGGTCGCTGACCTTTAGATTTAATATTGTAACTTGCAATATAGATACCCAGGAAAGCATGGAGTAAAATAAAGAAATAATTGCCATAGGCGATGAATTTGATTAAAGGATTGCTGGTCATAAAACTTGCATAAATATTAAATGCCTGCCCTCCATCATCCTTAAATAACTGTAAATTTCCTATGAGGTGTACGATAAGAAATAATATTAAAAACAACCCTGTAAGGCTCATAACGAGTTTTCTTCCAATGCTGGAAGATAAAAATTTAAGTAACCAATTATCCATACAATAATTATATTTTAAGTAATAATGCAAAGCTAAGGAACTCTAATAAAATAGGAAGTATTTGGAGATGTAAAACTTTAATTTAGAATAATTCTAATTTCTTGCAAAGATAGTTAAATGTAAAAATATCTTATGCATTTTGCTTTTTTATTCAATGTGATTTGAATGTCCATTTTATATTAAATTCATAGTCTAAATGCCCAAGTTGTAGTCAATTTTTAAGCCAGAACTAAACAGAAATGCATATACCGATGTATTGATGATATTTGATAGTCGGTACCTGATTGTCGGTTCAATCACCAAACGCGTTTTTTCATAAATCTGGTAATAGTTTTCTATAGTAATTCCCGCAGCAAAATGAAACCAGTTGGTGAATTTGGTTGAAACATTAAACCCAAAAATTAGCCTTCAAAATTGAAAGAAATCGTAAATATCTGTGAAACTACATTTTCTAAGATGCGGGATTCATTCCGGTCTCTATCATATAAGAGGATATTACCCAGCCCTCTTGAAAATTTAATTTCTGGAGAGAAAATAAAATAGGGATAAAACATCTGCATGCCTACACCGACCTCGTATTGAAAATCGTGAGGCGCAACTTTTATTAATGATTTCCTGGATTTGGAATTGGACTGAACGTCATAGCTGTATTTTAAACCTGCAACTACAAACATACGCTTATCTTTGTACGGTTCTGACTTAAATCTCAACTGAAAAGGCATTTCAAAAAATACAGATTCAATTTTGCGTTCATATTTTGGCGAATTGCCGAAAACCGGAGTGTATTCAAAACCTCGCTGTGCAAACGAAAACCCGGGAATAAAGCGAAAATCAAAGTATTCTCCGATTTTAAGATTGGCGATCATGTGCATATTAACACCTACTTCGCTATTGCCTTCTGTTACGCGAATACTGTCATTGTTGATAAAAAATCCGGATTGCTGTAGTTTGTATCCTGAACTGTTAAACCCGATATTGATACCAAAATAGTATGACTTTTTATTGAAATCCCTGAAATTGTGATTTCCGCGTCCTGCCATTTGTGCTTGTGCCCACGTAGCAGTAAATATAAATGTGAATAAAATTACTATTTTTTTGCAAGATAAATGCAGCATATACCAGCGCTTAATGTCTTATAATTTGTATCTTTAAATCCTACCTTTCCCAATACAATCGTAAACTTTTCGTAATCTGGAAATGCCTGTACTGATTCATACAGATATTGGTAAGCTCTCGGATCTTTTGATCGGATTTTACCGATGATGGGCAGGATATTTTTAAAATATATATTAAATCCTTGTTTTAAAGGAAAAACTCTTGGTTTTGAAAATTCTAGTATTGCAATAGTCCCTCCTGGTTTTAGTACGCGATACATTTCACTTAATCCTTTTTCGAGGTTTTCAAAATTACGTACTCCAAAAGCGGCAGTCACTGCATCAAAACTGTCTGATTCAAAGCGAAGGTTTTCGCTGTCGCCCACTTCAAGTGAAATGATATTTTCAAGACCTTTTTTAGCAATTTTTTCTTTACCTATGTTGAGCATATTTACCGATATGTCCACACCAGTGATGTGTTTGGGATGTAGTACCCTAGCGGCTTCAATAGCGAGGTCTCCCGTGCCCGTAGCGATATCTAAGATGGTTTCCGGTTTAGCTTCTTTTAGAAGATTAATCGTCTTTTTTCGCCATATAACATCTATACCCAATGACAAAAATCTGTTGAGTTGGTCATAATATGGTGCTATTTTGTCAAACATACTGGAAACCTGTCCTTTTTTAGAAACCTGGTCATCTTCGTATGGTGTAATCTGTTGCGGCGTAGGCATAAAATGATTTTGAAATAAATTGCTGATATTAGATCGTTGTAATGTCCGTTTTGTAAATGAGATCAATTATTTTTAAACCTGGTAAATAATCAATCTTAAAATTTCGTGCAAAATAACGAATAATTACAGAGATAAACGGTGATTTATACTAAAATAGTGTTTGTACATATAAAAATCATCAGTATTGTCTAAAGAAAATCAATCCATTTAGCTAGATAAATTGTTGTTGAGGCTTTACTTAGGAAATGAAAATTTTCCCATACTAATTTTAGGAATAGCCGGATTACCAGCAAAAGTTTCCGGATTTCCTGCAACTGCTTCATTTGCTAGGATAGCAAAGATAATCGCTTCTTTCGCATCTATATCGATGCCCATTTCATTATTTTTACAAAAATTATAATCCGGAAGTAGTGCTTGAAGGGATGATACCAACAATGAATTATATGCACCACCACCACTGATATACAAATTTACTTGTTTACTTTGGATGGTTTGGTTGATGGCACCTGCTATTGAAGCTGCTGTAAATTGTGTAAGCGTAGCCATCATATCTTCGTTATTGACCGGATGTTTGATCGAAGCTTTTTGGATAGCTTCATCCACAAAATGTAGATTAAAGTCTTCTGGCCCTGTAGATTTGGGAAAGTTGCGCTCGAAAAACGGATGCATTTGTAATTGAGTAAGTAAAGCAGGTAGGATTTTTCCTCGTTTAGCACAATGGCTGTCCCGGTCAAATGGTAGATTCAAGTATTTGCGCATCCATGCATCCATCAGCGTATTGCCTGGGCCTGTATCAGTGACAAATACGTCTGCAAATCTTAGATTATGTGGAAGGTAGGTGAAATTGGCTATGCCGCCTATATTAAGTAAGATACGGTCATTGTCTATTGTCTGATTTAATATAAAATCGCCATAAACGGATAATGGGGCTCCTTCTCCTCCAGCAGCAACGTGTTTTTGACGAAAGTCACTAATCGTTATTATTCCGGTATCCATCGCTATTTGGTCGCCGTCACCGATTTGTAAGGTTGCATGCATGATGCTGTCCAGATCGGTGTTGTGTGTAGGCACGTGCATGACCGTTTGTCCATGACTTGCGATAAGATCAATGTCATTTGCCGTAAGGTTGTGTTTTCTAATAAAACTTAAAATCATATCGCTATGAACTTTGGCTATGAAGCGATTGAGCAATGCAAAAAAGGGAAAATCTACACGTTGCTTTGCAAAAACATTTCGCACTGCATTTTTATAATGTGCATCATAATTTACGGTTTCAAAATGGATTACATCTACTTTTGTTGTGGTACCACTTCCTGTGATTTTGCAATAAGCGATATCCAACCCATCCAAAGAAGTACCTGACATGAGCCCAATGATATGTCGACTTTCCTTTTGGCTGATGGCGATAAGTTTTGAAATGTTGGGTTGCATTGGCTTGGAGTTTTACTTATATTTTCGTGCAAAGATACGATTTATATGCAAAGCGAAAATTAGGAGTAGCTAAAGCGGCTTGAAATGAAAAAGCCTTGCTAATTTACATTTAGCAAGGCTTCTTTTGAGTGCCCGGAGCGGGACTTGAACCCGCACGTCCTAACGAACACATGCCCCTCAAACATGCCTGTCTACCAGTTTCAGCACCCGGGCTTTATTTAAGCGCACAAAAGTAATGGATTTTTTAAAATAATCCTGAATTGTAAGATTTTTATTTTTAAATTGACGAATTTATGTTCCTGTATGTTTACAATCAGTATAAAGTGCTTTACACTTGATTGGGTTCCATCCATTTTGGTTTAACAGGAGCTTCGTATTCGCGCATTTTACGGATAAGTCCTTCGATTTCACTGTCCACGATAACCATGTCTCTATTGGAAACTCGCAGCATGTTTTTATTTACCATATTGTCCATAAAATTGATTAAATAATCAAAATATCCATTTATGTTGAGGATACCGATAGGTTTTTGGTGTAAACCCAATTGTCCCCATGTAAGTAATTCAAACATTTTATCTAAAGTTCCAAAGCCACCTGGTAAGATTAAAGCACCATCTGATTTTTGATGCATGGTCATTTTTCGATCGTGCATAGATTCAACTTCGATTAATTCGGTGACGCCCTCATGTGCGATTTCTTTGTTTTTGATAAATCCTGGAATGATACCGATAATCGTTCCGTTAGCTTCGATTGCACCATCCGCAACAGCACCCATGATACCGACACGTGAACCACCATATACTAAGGTTATATGATTCTTGGCTAAATATTGTCCTAATTGGTATCCAACATTTGTATAGGCTTCGTCATTGCCATAAGATGAACCACAAAAAACGGATAATGATTTTATTACATTCATTATTATTAAATTATATATGGTGATAAAATGTTCATTATAAAGTTTGATAGGAAGGACTGCTTTTTGGGATGATTTTGGTAAGGCTTGAACTTACTAATTTTCAAGGTCTTGAAAACTAGATTTTTGATTGTTGTATTGGCCATTTTATAATAGATCTTTCAAATATATAATGATATCTACGAACGAAGATAAAATGTTTTTTGGTATATTAAATGATTTCATTTGTTAATATACATCGTTCTTTGTTTTGTCGAAAACAGAACTTTCGGAAAATGTGTAAGTTATCCAATTTTTTAGTCGGGTTTTTATTTGTTAAAATTATGTTAAATTATTTTAACGACTATAAAAAGCTTCCATTTGATGTCTGCCTCAGCTCCAATTTGATGCAGGAACCTATATTTTAAACATAATAATTTTAAGTATCATACTGCGAATGGTTTCTTTAATGTGTATTTTCGTACTTTTGGCCTTCATTAAGTTATTGATATTATATGCAAATTAAGGTATTTAAATTTGGTGGTGCCTCTATTAAAGACGCAGACGGATTCAAGCAAGTGGCTCGTATCATTCATATGTTTAAAGATGAACAGCTGGTTATTGTGGTATCTGCATTGGGAAAAACCACAAATGCCATAGAAAACGTTGTTAACAGCCATTGCGCAAAGGATGGCCGTGCTTTGTTGTTATTAAAAGAAGTCGAGAGGTATCATCAATATATTGTTGATGATTTATTTGACGAAAATTCTCAGGAAAAACATACCCTTTTTCGCAAAGTAGCACAATTCTTTGATGATATCACTCGAATGCTAACGAATCTTCCGATAGATAATTATGACTTGTTGTATGATCAGATTGTCTCTTTTGGAGAGATGTTGTCTTCGACGATATTAAGTCATTTTCTGACGTACGTTCAACTGGAAAATGAATGGGTTGATATTCGGGATGTCATCCAGACGGATGATACATTTCGCGACGCGCGAATTCAGTGGGATAGGACACAAAAACTGATTGACATTAAACTAAAACCAAATTGTAAAGAAAAGGGTAGAATCGTCACTCAAGGATTTTTAGGTAGCACAAAAGATGGTTTTACAACGACTTTAGGGCGCGAAGGTTCAGATTATACAGCGGCGATTCTGACCTATTGTCTGGATGCAGCAAGTATGCATATTTGGAAGGATGTTCCTGGAGTATTGACAGGCGACCCTAATCAATTTAACAATGTAAGTTTATTGCCTAGATTGTCGTATAAAGAAGCCATCGAAATGACCTATTACGGTGCCAAAGTCATACATCCTAAAACCATCAAGCCAATACAAAATAAGCAAATTCCACTTTTCGTCAGACCATTTATGGATCCGACAAGTACTGGGACACTTATTAGTGTAGAACAAGACATAACCTATCCGCCGATAGTCGTTATTGAACCCAATCAATCCTTACTGCACATCTCTACGAATGATTTTTCTTTTGTAGCCGAACATCATCTGAGTCATATATTTGCATTACTTGCCAAATATCGGCTTAAGGTAAATATGATGCGAAATACAGCGATAAGTTTTTCGGTATGTGTAGGCCAGATTGACGAACGTATTCAAAAATTTGAAGAAGAACTGGGTGTTGATTTTAAAGTAGTTTGCGACAGAGACCTCGAACTTATTACGGTTTTGCATTACAATGAAATATTGATTAACGAACTTAAAATTAATAAACTTATCCTTTTTGAAGAGCGGCTGCCTGAAATCGTACAGATGGTCGTAAAAATCATTCCTAAAATGACAAGAATAAATAATGACGAATCTAAAGCAGAATAAAGATACAAAATCCGGTAAAAAATTGCTTAATATCATGAGAATCTTGATAATCGGCCTTTTGACTTTCGGCACAGGAGGATATTTTTATAATCAAAATTTGAATGAAACCGGTTTTGTTGTATCGCCAGAAACGTCAACGCTGCCTAAACAAGACCTTAATTATACTTATTTGCCGACAGCTTCTGGGCAAGTGGTACATCATACTTATTATTCACTTTCCTATATGGAAACGCATGAGCAACCAGAATGGGTCGCATACATACTGACTAAAAAGTCGATACAAGTACCTAATTTAAAACGAGCAAAAGATTTTAATCCGGATAAAAAAATTAAGACTTATTCAGCGAATTCGGATGATTACAAAGGTTCAGGATATACTAGGGGACATTTGGTGCCAGCTGGAGATATGGCTTTTAATGAAAAAGCGATGAATGAATCTTTTTTCATGAGTAATATGTCCCCTCAACTTCGACAATTTAACAATGGTATTTGGCGAGAATTAGAGGATAATGTAAGAGATTGGGCATATCAATCAGATTCTCTTTATGTTATTTCAGGTCCCATTTTTTCAAAACCGATAAAACAAATTGGACAAAGGAATAAAATCACCGTACCTTCAGCTTTCTATAAAGTATTGTTAGATAATAAAACACCCGAAAGGAAAGCAATTGGATTCATTATTCCACATGAATTATCCGAACAAAAATTAGAAACCTATATGGTGCCTGTTTCACAAGTGGAAACGATAACAGGAATTAAGTTTTTTACTCAAATGCCTGACAACAAACAGATCGAAATGCTTAAAACGAATATACAACCCCAACTTTGGCAAGTAAATGAAAAAAGATATAACCTGCGTGTATCGAAATGGAATTATGAGTAATATAATCGGACTTAGGATTATGGATGTCTCAGCATTTTTTTGCATTTGAAGGAATAAAATCGAAATGCTAAAAGTAATTTAAATTCGACCTGATGTCATACGCTTTGAAAATAAAACATTTATAATGAAAAAAATGCAATATAAAAAACGAACAAATTTTGTCATCTCAATAGCAACAGCCCAATAATCGATTGAAACCTAACATAACTCCATATTGTTTCGGAAATTTAAGAAAGAGCATTTTTTGTTTTCAAGTAAAAAGCAATGTTTTATTTGGATTATTAACATATTTTAACTTAATTAACAATGCATTATGCATGTAATTTTCTCTTATAGGAAAAATTGTACATTGCATAGATTGTGATATAAAAGTCCCGAATTAATGAAATGATCTAAGTGTTTTGTAGTAATTGTATAAAAAATATTTAATTTAGATAGTGCAAATGCATTTCAAAAAAATATTTAGAATCAATAAAAATAAAAAAATCTTTCAAAATATATAGCTGATATTTTTTGATTATTCGAAATAACACATATATTTGCACTGAACAAATTATTTTTGAAATTTTATTGAAAGAATTTGACTTTATCTTACAAGATAAAAAGATTGTTTTGGTTTTATTTTCGGCACGTTGTAGAGGTGAAATTGTAGAGGTGAAAAGTACTGAATTAAATTGTTAAAAGCAACATTCTTTATTATATAGCAAACATAAAGTGCTATAGACTTTTGCATTATTTTGTGTCGTATAAAGTCGGTTTTTATTAATTAAAAACCAACAAATATGAAATTGCAACCAGAACATAAAATGAACCAGTATAGCTGTTTTAGAAAGTTTGGCTATAATACTAAGAAGAGGACTAAAAACTATAAATATATGATTTTTTTAAATAAAATGCCCTTGCCGGACATGTTATGCATATCTGGCGGTCTAACATAAGCTTTTACAAAAAAAGTAAATTATTTTATTAAGTCAATTTACATTTTTTTAACCCAAGTTTCCATTCAACCCCAAAATACAAATTTTATGAAGCGTAGTTTTACACAAGTCTTGAAGGTTAGTAGCATGAGTAAGCTTTTTATTCCGACATTAATCATGATGCTCATGACTGTTGTTTCGGTCGGATGGGCACAGACCAATCCTGAAATTAAAGAATTGACGTATACGGCCAATTCACAAGAAATTTTTGTTAAAGTTGATATAAAGGATAACTTGATTCTAAGTCCAATTCCTTTGGAAGACGGAGAGGATGAGATTACTTATCTAATGCGCGTAGAGTCATTGTATATTGCATTACAAAATGCTATTGCATTTGGTGATCCACATGAAATTAGTGCGGCCGCCCTTGCTATCGGCGACGATGTTATCATGGAATATTATTACCTTGATGACTCAGAAAAGGTTTACTTAAAGACAATTGATAATAAACCACTAGTAAAAGTTAAATATTGGGAATACTTAATAAATGGAGATGGCGATAGATTTCCAAATTGGGCAGATTTGGTCTTTAATTTACCTGAAGGTGAATATCGTACGACGACAAATCCATACACAGGAAGCGTTTCACAAAATTGGTTAGATAATGTGTTGGGACGTTACCTATACGTGACAGTTACAACAATTAAGGATGGTACATTAGCAATAGTTACAGATTCGGTACATATCGATGCAGGTCCGATAGAAAATACAAATACGGGGTTGGGATATCGTACAATTCAAGCAGCAATCAATGCACCAGAAACAGAAGATGGTCATACGATATCCGTTGCTGCAGGAATATATACAGAGGAAGTAGTTGTAAATAAATCAATCGAATTAAGAGGTGCAAAATACGGCGTTGATCCTAGACCATCAGCCACAACAACGAGAGCGATAGATCACATATCAGAAGCAATCATAGTTCAACCGGGCACTAAAAACGTAGTCCGAATTACAGTACCAGGGGTAACGATAGATGGTTTTCAAATAAAACATAACTCAAATGGAGGATCAGATGCTGTAAGAGCAGATAATGCTACAGGACTGGTTTTACAAAATAATATCATAGTCAATAGTGGTGACGAAGGCATACAGGCAGTCGGAACGAGTGACTTAATGATTAAAAAGAATTATATATATAGCTCATTTGGTGATGCGATCAATGTGTCTGGAAATATATCCGGAAGCAATCACAAAATAATTGAAAATGAGATATACAATTCCCTAAGTGC
>JBEBYC010000029.1:0-32037 GCA_040391315.1 Portibacter sp.
ATTTTAGCTTTAAATTGAAATTTATGATTTTATTAAATGTGTAAGTCTTGGTTAATCAATTGGATATGAGTTTGTTATGTGTGAATTGATAATTTTTTGATATTTTTTAATAAAAAAATTTTGTCATATATAAATACCTTATCATATTTGCATTACTTTTATTAGAAATTTAAACAAATCATTATTTATTATTTAATTTTAAAGGCTTAGTTTTTTTGTTATGAAACATGATAAAATCAAGAAGGTAAGTAAAACCAACTTGTACGAGGATCACGAAAATAAGAATAAAAAGAAGTTAACTCCTAATTCTGGAAAAGGAAAAGTAAATGTTAAGTCTCATAAATTCTGGAATGAAATTTATGAAGAAGAAGGCGAAGAAATCCAAAAATATTCTAGATAAGATTTGAATTTTAATATATATTTGTAACAATTACGTAGGTGTTTTCCCTGATTTTTTATGATTAACATTTTATTGTCAGCAAGTTATATAACTTTTTGATGTATTTTTGCGTATAAATAGTATACAAATTATATTTTAACCCATGAACACATTTTTATTGAAAGCCAAAAGCTTTTTGGTTGGTTTATTTACCAAGCCCAGAAAGTTAATCGTCCTTCCTCAGGAGGAAGATCACGATTTGTTTATCGGAGTATAAAATGAAATCCCCCCATTTTTCGTTTTACTTTTTCGATCAAATTAATAATGTCAGAAAATACGCGTCTTGGTGTATTTTCTGACATTACCTTTTAAATGAGGTTTACTCATTATAAATTATTATTATTGATGGACACTTCTTTTAATGCTTTGCCAATATTGATATCTAAAGCACGGTGGGCCATTGGAGCAGAATAATCATTAAGCTTTTTCATAGCGGATTCAATTTCATTTTTATTTTTTTCATCAACCTTCTCTTTGAGCATATTTGTAAGTACTTTCAACTGGTTTAGCTCATCTTTAGTAAAATTATTTTGATTCTGAACGATGAACTTATCTGCTGCCAGAATGATATTATTGGCTTCATTTACAGCTTCTAGCAAAGCACGTTGTTGCATATCTGTTTCCGCATTTTTAATTGAATCAAGTAGCATCAATGCCATTTCCTCTTCAGAAATACCATAAGTTGATCTGATTTCTACAGAAGTACTGACTCCGGATCTTAATTCTTTTGCTTTGACAGTAAGAATGCCATCCGCATCTAAAATAAAATGGACTTCAATTTTAGGTAAACCAGCTACCATCGGTGGGATGCCTTTTAAAATAAACTCTCCCAATTTTCTATTGTGTTCAACTAAATCCCTTTCGCCTTGAAAAACTGTGATGCGAAGATTCTTTTGACCATCAATTGATGTGGTATATTGTCTACCTGCACCATGTGGAACTTTTGAATTGCGTGGGATGATCGTATCCATGAGCCCACCGACTGTTTCGATGCCTAAAGATAATGGAGTAACATCGAGAAGTAGAATATCTTTTCTGTTTCCAGCAAGAATGTCTGCCTGTATAGCAGCACCAAGCGCTACAACTTCGTCAGGGTGTAAGGAATTGTCAGGTACTTTTCCAAATACTTCTTCCAATTTTTTACTAATAAGCGGAATACGGGTAGAACCACCTACAAGAATTACTTTTTCGATTTCTTCGATTTTTAAACCAGAATCACTTAATGCTTGTTTGCAACTTTCAATGGTTTTATTGACCAATGGAGTAATCAAACTTTCAAAAGTTTCATTGTCCAATTGTAGATTATAATCAATAAGCTTTTGATTAAAGGCCTTACCATTGCTTACTTCGATTTTGGCTTCCTCTGCAGCGATTCTGATTTTCTGGTTTAATTCAGGATCATTTTGCAAATCCGACGGTGAGATATGGTGAATTTGCATCCAATAATCGATGATTGACCTGTCAAAATCATCACCACCGAGCATAGTGTCGCCATTTGTAGATAAAACATCAAAGATACCATCTTCAAGATGTAAGACTGAAATGTCAAAGGTGCCGCCACCTAAATCATAAACGGCAATATTTGTGTTATGCACTCTGTCAAGGCCTATACCATAAGCAAGACTTGCGGCTGTAGGCTCATTGACGATACGTAACACATCTAATCCGGCCAGTTTTCCCGCATCTCTGGTAGCTTGTCTTTGTGCGTCATTAAAATAAGCTGGTACAGTAATTACCGCTTTTGAAATAGGAATATTGAAGTGTGTTTCGGCATCCGTTTTCAATGCTTTTAGAATTTCAGCGGAAAGATTTACTGGATTGTAAAACGTATTGCCAACTTTGATTTTGACAAGTTCTTGTTGCTCGCTGTCGATAATTTCATAACCTATACTAGCCTTTAGTGTACTTACATCTGCATAAGATTTACCCATAAGTCGCTTGACAGAAAATATAGTTCGATCTGGATCGGTCGTCAGGTGTTTTTTTGCTTCATCACCAACAATAACGCTATCGTCCTTGTCAAAATATATTATTGATGGTGTTAGTGAATGGTGACCATGTGATGCCTTGATGGTTATAGGTTCACCATTTTCAATATATGCTACAAGGCTATTGGTTGTTCCTAGATCTATTCCGACAATAATGTCTTTTTTTTGTTCCTGAGCAACATCTCCGGATTTCATATCTATAGAAAGCTTCATACGCTGATTTTTTGATTGGATTGCTTTTGTGTTAATTTTAAAACACATTATTTATAGCAATGGTTTGTACTTATTTAAAGTAATTCTAAATAATAGCACAAAGGTAATCAAATTTTATTTAATACATATATGGATTATGTATTTGTACGCTGAACTCAGGTTCGGGTCTAATCAGATTATATGAATTGTTAAGTTGTGATTAATTTGAATTTAAAAAGTCGCATATTCACTTCATTGTTACATTTTTTTTGATAGTTATATTATTGATTCTCATGGACTGGCAAAAAAAAATGGTCAGAAACCTATGTATCCGACCATTTTAAAATATGGTTTTATATAATGATTATTCTGCAAGTTCAAAAACGGCCAAAGGAGCCATTCTCGCTTTATTTAATGTAAGTCGCGAACCATCAGAAGATAAATTGTCAACGGCATTAAGTACTTTTAGATATTCATCTTCGGTTTTGTCAGGACATGCCATTAAAGTAGAAATGCCTTGTTCAAAGCGAATTACAAATTCGTTTGTAATTCTGTAACGCACCTTAATCGTATTACAGTTCGCTTTTGTATGTGCCATTCCTGACTTAGGGTCCAGAATTAAAAAATGTGTTTCAGCGGTACTTTCTATTAGTTTGCCATTTAATTCTACAAGTTTCCATTTCTTACTTTCTACATTGGGATTACCAGTTTTTTGCAAGATATATAAAGTTGCCATTTCGCCAGTAATTTCCTTACCCTCTAAATCCAACAATTTGATTCGTTGCTCTTCAATCTTATAATATGGCGAACTTTCACTTGGTTTGAGTTTGATTCCATCAAGTTTGATATTATTGCCTTCCCAGCTAAAAATACCTTTTTGCGAATTAATCGTTTGGTCAGCTTTTCCTAAATATCTGGTAGTGAGTTCATATGATAAGTCTTCATGTATAGTTAATGAAGTTTCGATACCTTCACAATCGGCACAAGGTAGTACACCAAAATAATTTCCTGCCCAGTCTAATGAATTTTGAGCAGTATGCTCATCAACAAAAGCATTATTTTTTTCAGAGATAACTTTGTTATTACATGAAGAAAACGCAATTGATCCGAATAGAAGTACGAATGTAAAATTGGAAATGGTTTTTAACATTTGAAGTTCAATTTTAATTATGAATAAATGGTATGAATTTTATAATTCAATGATATAGAAACGTAACATAATGTGGTTTTGTTACTCTATGGCAGCTAAACTTGAAAGATTAACAATAATTTTTCAAAATTGGCAAAATTAAATTTTAAAATATACTAAAGGTCGTTATAACTATGAATGGATATTTATAGTTTAAGCAATAAAATACAAATCAAAGACTAACACCTTTCATAAATGGTACAAATCTAAAATCACCAAATGCTTCTTTTCTGGCTTTGTTTTCTTCTTGCTTTGTAATGCGCAACATTTTTTGAACTTCACCATTGCCGTAAGGAATAACCATATGACCTCCAATTTTAAGCTGTTCAAAAAGTTTTTTAGGTAACTCAACAGCTCCGGCAGTAACAATGATTTTGTCAAATTGAGCAAATCTAGGCGCGCCTTCATATCCGTCACCAAAGAGCGTTCGGATTTTGCCGTAACCTAATTTTTTAAGTAGTGCATCCGTTTTTTCAAATAGTTTTTTCTGTCGTTCTATCGTATATACCTTACAACCTAGATAGGACAAAACACACGCTTGAAACCCTGATCCCGTACCAATTTCGAGTACTTTTTCACCCGGTTTTACATCTAGTAAAGAAGTTTGAAAAGCAACGGTATATGGCTGAGAAATCGTTTGATCCGCATCAATTGGAAATGCAACATCCTTGTATGCCCAATCCGCAAATGCGATATCTAAGAAAAAATGTCGCGGAATGTCTCTGAATGCATTAAGTATTCTATGGTCAGTAATACCTTTTTCATTCAATTCTTTAACCAGTTTTGCCCTCAATCCTTTGTGCCGGTGTGCGTCTATCACGATGTATATAAATTAAAACAGGGGCAAATATATTAAATAAAATCATAATATGAAAGTATTGTAGTCATTTCTTTCACTAAAGGAACTTATAGATTTTTTTTGTCGTATAGGGTACTAAAAAATCAATTATATTTATTCCTGTTTTATAAAATAAACTAAATTGTTAACTTTACATTTTTGATATATAATAAATAAATAAGTAATAATAATGTTGAGAATATTCTTTACGCTATTTACGATAGTCATTACTTCAGTATTTGCAAATGGGCAACAGTTTTGGAAGCAAGTAGAAGCAGCTCAAATCCAATTGAGAAGTGAGACGTCTAGGCAGATTGTCCCAAGACAATTTAAGACGTATGCATTAGATAGGCAAAGTATGCAAGCTTATCTTACAAATGCGCCAATAGAATCTACAGAAGTACTTAAAAATAATTCATTTACAATAATGCTGCCTGATAATGAAGGCAACATGACTGCGTTTGTAGTTTGGTATTCACCAGTGATGGAGCCTGAACTTGAAAAGAAATATTCGAACGTCAAGAGTTATAAAGGGTATAAAAAGTCAGACCGTTCTGTGACGATGCGGATGACACTTACTTCTGACAATTTTTTTGCATCGATTCGTTCGTTTGATAATTTGGTATACATTGACCAGTACAGTACAGAACGACAGGATATTTTTATGGCTTATGATACTGAAGATTACGATGATCCGATTTTAGCCAATGAAGTAATTTGTGGTGTTGATGATACGATTTTTGAGCAACGAGAAGATGCCACAATTATTTCTCGAAGTCCATTACAAGAGTTGGTGCCTTTGCGTGTTTATAGATTAGCTTTAGGTTGTACTGGCGAATGGGGAGTATTACGAGGTACAAGAGAGCGAGCACTAGAAGAAATGGTTGCCTTTATAGATCGTGCCAATCTATATTTTGAAACTGAAATTTCAGCACGTCTGGTAATAATTGCTTCAAATGAAAACTGTATTAATCTTGATGGTGCTACTGACCCATATAATAATTCGAGACAAGGATTGTCACTAGTTGGTCAAAACACCGCAGTAATAAATCAGCGAGTAGGATTTAATAATTACGATATCGGACATTTATTTTCAATATGTACTGATGTTGGCGGAGTAGCCGCAGGTACACTTTGTTCACAGGCAAAAGGAGCTGGTGTGACTTGTCATAATAGCACATCTATATCTAATGGTATTATATTGGTATTTGTACACGAAGTTGGTCATCAAATGTCAGCGCCGCATACCTTTAATCACTGTCCTGGGCAAGAAGGGCAAACACCTTCGGGTAGTGGTTTTGAACCAGGCAGTGGATCGACCATTATGGCTTATCCAGGTGCATGTGGATCGAGCAATTTAGGTGTAAATAGAGATGATTACTACCATCCGGGTACAGTTGGTCAAATTTACTTTTTCACAGCGAGAGAAGGAGCTGAAGCATACGAGTGTGCTCAAAAAGTTGATATGGGTAATTTACGCCCTGAGGTTTATTTAGATTATCCTGAAGATTTCTACATTCCTATAGGAACCCCTTTCTATTTGACCGGTAAAGCTACGGACCCGAATGGTGATGAACTAAGATTTAACTGGGATCAAATGGATGGTAATACTTCCGCACCGCTAGGAATGCCTTTTGGAAATTCACCACTTTTTAGATCATTGAAACCATCAAATTCGCCAACAAGATTCTTTCCAAACGTAAACCGTATTTTAACGGGTGATTTTAGTCATGTTCATGAAATTTTACCAACTTATGGTCGTGATTTGAATTTTAGATTTATGGCTAGAGATAATCACCCTATGGGTTCAGCTGCGGGCTGGGCAGATATGAAATTTAAAGTAGCAAGCAATAGTGGACCATTTGTCGTTACTTATCCAAATGAATCTTTAAAGCTTAAAGTAGGTGATAAAGTAAATGTAACTTGGGATGTTAACAATACAGATATTGCACCGGTAAATTGTAAATATGTAGATATATATTTCTCTATAGATAGTGATTTAGACTTTAATGGTCCTAATATGATTCCGGCTGCAATCCAGGTACCAAATGATGGATTCGAATCAGTGATCGTTCCAAATGTTGAGTCATCAAGAGTAAGAGTAGTCGTTAAGGGCTCAGATAATATCTTTTTTGCAGTAGGCAAAGAACTTTCGCGAATAGATTTGCCAACCGAACCAGCTTTTTTTATGGATATTAATGAGCCAATCCGAACGCTATGCTTACCTGAAAATCCTGATTTTGAAATCAGTACTATCGGATTTTTAGGTCTTACAGATTCCATTCAATTTGAAGCAGATACACCGTCAGAAATATCAGCTTCATTCGAAAACCAAAGTGTTTTACCCGGAGAATCCAATCGCTTACTTTTAGACCTTACAAATATTACTAAAAGTGGTGCTTACGAAGTGGTTGTAAGGACATTTGTTTTAGGAGTTGATACTATTGAAAGAACGGTACGCGTTTATGTTACAACAACAGATTTGAATAATATTCTACTTGCAAATCCGGCAAATGGTGAAAATGGAGTAGGACCGACACAAAGATACAGATGGGAAAAAAAGTCGGATGCAATAGCATATATTTTACAAGTAGCGACTTCTCCTGCATTTGGTCCAGATGACATTGTTTTAGAAACAGAGCGACAAGATACATTCTTTAACTCTAGTACTTTCTTAAAAGCATCAACGATTTACTATTGGCGTATAAAATCTTATAATTTGTGTAGGGATGGTGAATGGTCTGATATATTTGCCTTTAATACAGAATCTAAAGATTGTAGAATAACACCTTCAGGCCCATTGAGTATTAATATTTCACAATCTGGAAAACCAACCATAACTTCAGAAATTTATATTGCAAATGAAGGTAATGTGGATGATGTAAATGTATTGAATATAAGAGCAATTCACCAGCGATCTTCAGATTTGGAAGTTTCGTTATCATCTCCATCGGGTACTATAGTTAAATTATGGGGAAATAAATGTCCGACCGGAAATGGTATTTATGTAGGGGTTGATGATCAGAGTAATGACTATTTCCAATGTCCGATACATCAAAATAAAATTTACAGACCGGAATCTCCACTGAGTGCTTTTAATGGTGAGCCGATGAATGGGTATTGGAAACTTATTGTTGAGGACACAAAAACGGGTGATGGCGGACGCCTTCAAAATTGGGATTTGGAATTGTGTTCTAATGTTGCAGCTAATCCTCCTTATATTGTCAATAATGAAGTATTGGAAGTGGCAATTGGCCAAACTAAAACCATTACTTTAGAGAAATTAAGAAGTGCAGATAATGATAACAGCGACGAAGAGTTGATTTATACTATAGTATCAATGCCTACAAAAGGTATTCTGTTATTGAATGGTTCACCGATTTATGCTGGTGCGCAATATACGCAGGAAGATATCAATAATGGTATATTAGATTATATGCCAACAGTTACTGAAGTTTCTGCGGATGCATTCTTATTTACGGTTAAGGATGGCCGAGGTGGATGGATTTCGATTACTGGATTTGATATTAATATTGTGAAAAGTACATCAACACAAGATTTTGGAAAGATTACGCCACAGGTATTGGTTTATCCAAATCCTGCTTCTGATGTAATCCATATACAAAGTTTTGAACAACATGTAATGTCTGCGTGGTCTTTACTCAATATTACAGGTAGTATAGTTAAATCAGATAATCAAGCTAGTAATATACATTCAATAGACATAGCTTCCCTTCCTAAAGGAATGTATATGTTAAGGGTTAATATTGGTGATGCAATTGTGACAAAAAAAGTCATTTTGAGATAACATTGTAAATAGTTTCATTAAAAGGGTGAAGATATTTTAATTTATCTTCACCCTTTATTTTTTTCTTTTTGGAAAAAAGTATATAGAATTATTTGTGTTTGTAATAAGAAATAGCAAGAAATCAATGTCTTAATCTTTCAACAAATGATTTTCCATAGCGATTCTTACTAAACCTACACTATTGCGTGCATTGAGTTTAGAAAGTAAGTTGGCACGGTGAGATTCAACGGTTTTTAAGCTAATAAATAAATTATCAGCGATCTCCTGAGTGGTGAACTCTTGAGCGATGAGTCGCAAAATTTCCTTTTCTCTTCTAGATAGTTTGGGATAAAATGCAGACGTTTTGGATGAACTCTTACGTTTATTTATCAAGCCATTCATAATAATGGAAGTAACTTCTTCTGAAAAATAGGAATTGCCTTGCGCTACAGTTCTGATAGCTTTAAGTAATTCGCTTCTACCAGTATTTTTAAGGATATAACCTTTTGAACCGTTATTGAGTATTTCTGTAACGAAGCTCTCTTCGTTAAACATAGAAATCGCAAGTACTTTTACATTAGAAAAACGAGAAGTAATTAATTTGCAAACTTCAATACCATTCATTCCAGGCAGATTGACATCCAATAATACCAAATCCACCTTGTTTGATTCAAGAAATTCTAAAACAGAAGGTCCGTCATAGCTTCTACCTACAACTTTCAAATCGGATTCAGCACTCAGAATTGACTCCATACCATCAACAAACATAGTGTGGTCGTCAGCGATTAGTATATTAATTTCAGGTGTCATAACTATATATAAGGTGATGAAGTATTTATACTGCAAAATTAAGTAGATTTTAACCATAAAAACAGGGGAAAACCCTTAAAAAAAAATTCGGTGTTTACAATGATTGCTAATATATTAAATGATCCGATCTTTGTACTATCAAAAGTTGATAAAAAATATAATAAGATTGAGTGTCCAATAAAAACGTTTTGAATGAAGGGGAAAATTTTGGATTTCAGGTTATTTCTTACGGTTGTCTTGGTTGTTGTTTGTTTTTTGGGGGATAAATTTTCCACATTTAATATAAGAGAAACCGGAATCCAAAATTTGACCTTCACCTATAAAAAACAAAATGACATCACTAAAGTTGATGGAAATATGCATTGTACAAGTGATTTTTATTGTAAAGAGAATCAATCTGTTATAGCGAAACTCAAATTTATAAAATATAATTACAAAAAGGCGGTTAAAGAACAGCCTTGATAAATATTTTCTCTTTTTTTTTTTAGGTTTACGGAATGAGCAATAAGAGAGTTGGGTTAGGAAATAGGGGTTAAAAAGTCTCGGAAAGTCTGGTTAATTAAAATTATATATCCTACCTAACCCAACTCAATTATTCAATAATTGATTGAAATTCAAATAAATATTATTCAATATTATTTATTTGTCATTATAAAGAAGTAAATACTCATTGGGATTTGACTGTTGCATTAAAAAGGCTCTCAAAAAGTTGAGAGCTTTTTTATTTTAAGGATATATATTCAAATTGGTATATATTGAAGGAGTATAATTCCAATAATTTAGATTTTTTATTCTAATTTCGCATTTAATAATCTTATTCGATACATTGAGACGGTTTCTCACAATAATTAGTTTACTTTTAATATCTGTCATTGGCCATAGCCAGTTTGACCGGAACAAGGATTATTCATATCAGGAATTAAATAAAATTCTTGAACTAGCACGTACCAATAATGATAACGAAACATTGGCGGAAGTTTATCTAAAATTAGGGGATTACGAAGGCGATTATTTTGCTGAGTATGATAAATCTATCAAGTATTATAATAATGCAATAACATATTTTAAGACATTAAAAGATGCGGATGGTATGTTGCGTGTCAATCATGCAATCGCAAATCGTTACAGAGATGCCGGTCTGAATAGTGAATCGTTACAAATTCTGCATAATATTGCTAAAACCTACGAAGAAAATGAAGAAATTAAAGCATTGGCACACGTATGGTATGATTTAAACCTTACCTATGGAATTTTGGGTGATCATCATTCTGCTCTTGATTATCTCAATATGGCGGCCCAAGCAAATAAAACTATAAAAGATACCCTGCTGGAATTAAAAATTTTATTTTCTAAGATTGAAAATTTTAATTATACTTACGAATTAGACAGCGCACTTATAACTGCATTTAAAGCTTTTGATTTGAGTACCATAATTCGCAATAACGAAATGGCTGCAAGAAGTCTTTTCTATATAGGTTATTCCAATAAGTTGGATATGGATTTTGATAAAGGTGAAAAATATATCATTAAAAGTTTATCTATTTTACCTTTTCATTCCTATAGCGAATGGAGAAAGAAAATATATAAAGAACTTGCAGATATTTATAGAGCAACTGATAGAGTAGAACAAGGATATGAATATTTGCTAAAATATACCTTGCTCAGTGACAGTATTGCCAATAAAAACCGTTTAGAATCTTTTAATAACCTGGCACTTAAGTATGGGTCAAGAGAAAAGCAAACTAGTATTGAATTACTGAAAATTGAAAAGGAATACGAAATAAATAAAAATGTTATTCAACGACAGTCACTTTACATATTAGCATTTGGCTTGCTAATCGTGCTTTTGTCTGTGTATTTTATTATAAAATTTTATAATCACCAAATTGCCACAACAAAAACCATAAACGAGCAAAAGGACGAGATTAACTATCAGAAAATTAGGGAATTAGAAGATGCCGTGCGTATAAGCTCTATGCGTTCGATGATAGAAGGACAGGAAAAAGAGCAAGAACGCATTGCCAAAGATCTTCACGATAGCTTAGGTGGTTTGCTAAGTGCCGTAAAATTGCAATTTGATTACTTAGGCTCAGTAAATAAAGATGTTAACCTTCAAAAGGCTTATACGCAGGCTCACCATCTCTTAGATACCGCAGTAAGTGAAGTGCGCACAATATCACGTAATTTACAACCAAGTTCGTTACAGGATTTGGGACTTGTACCGGCTATTAAGGATTTGATCAACCGATATAATGGTGAAAATTATCCCGATATAGACTTTCAATACTACGATATGCCTGAAAAAATGGATAGGATGGTCGCCCTTACTATTTATAGGATTATACAAGAATTGCTCAACAACAGCCTAAAACATGCGCAAGCAAGTGAGATTTTAATTCAGTTAAATTCTGAAGAAGATGAATTGGTTATTCAATATGAAGACAACGGTGTCGGATATGATCCTAATGATTTAAAATCTAGGGGTATGGGACTCGAAAATATTAAAATGAGGGTAAATTTTGTTCATGGTACAATTCACACAGAGAGTGAACCTGGAAATGGAATGTCCGTTATCATGCGCGTAAAATATGAATAAAACATGCATATTGAAACCTTATTGCCTAGCCCGCTCCAAAAGATCGAAATACCCTTATTACTTGAGAAAGACATCAAATTGTATATTAAGCGCGATGACTTAATCCACCCAAAAGTTTCAGGAAATAAATACCGCAAACTTAAATATAATCTTAGTGAAATTAAAAAGAATGGAAAAAGTAAAGTCATTACATTTGGTGGTGCTTTTTCAAATCATATCTATGCCGTAGCTGCTGCTTGTTATTATGAAGGATTGACTTCTATTGGGATAATTCGCGGCGAATTAGATGTACAAAACCCAACATTGAAGTATTGTAAAAATGTAGGTATGGAATTAATTGCTGTTTCGAGAAATTCGTACAAAGAAAAGGAAGCTTCACCAGAGATTCAGGCAATCTGCTCTAAATACCCAGATGCAGTTATTATTCCAGAAGGCGGAACAAATCAATTTGCAATCCAAGGTGTTTCCGAAATTATTGATGAAATTGAACTTTCGGTAATGCCGATACCTGACATCATTGTGCTCGCATCAGGTACGGGAGGAACTACAGCGGGTTTGTTAAGTTCGGATCGGCTAAATAGCAGAATTTTAAGCTTTTCTGCGCTTAAAACGGAATATCTTAAAGACGAAATATTAAAATTGATAAATTATAAAAACGCCCATCGACTAGACGTTAAAACGGATTATCATTTTGGCGGTTATGGGAAATGGACGGAAGAATTGCTAACTTTTATTGCCGGTTTTGAAAAGGAAACTCTCGTTCCGCTAGATCATGTATACAATGGTAAGGCGATGTATGGACTTATGGATTTAATCGAAAAAGATATTTTTTCAAGAGGTATGAACATTCTATATTTGCATACAGGTGGTCTTCAAGGAAAAGATGGATTATCCTATATGTTGTCAAAGAAACAGAAAAGTATTTGATACGTTTGTTTCAGTATTTGATCATCCTATTCTGAGTTGTAAATTCATTTAAGATTGAAAAAATATAAAATGCATTATATAACAGTTTCAAAGGTTACAAATAGCAAACGATTGAAACAAAATTACATTTTTTAACGTATAACTTACGAATTTGCTAGTGTAATTTGAAATCGGGACATTTTAATATTTACCATTGAATTAAAATTATAAACTATTATGTATAAGGAATTTAGTGATATTATTTATTAGGTTTTTCTTTATATTTTCCTTTATACATTTTCTCTCCAGCACGAACTTCGAATGGTAGATGATTTTCTTTTGGTGGAATCGGACAGTTGTAGCCTCCGCTATAAGCACACCACGGATTATAACATTTATTGAAGTCTATGGTAACTTCATTATTGACGATATCAGAAATTTTCAAATCGATATATCTTCCACCACCATAAGTATCTTCACCGTTTGTATCGTCTTTAAAAGGCAAAAACAAGTAATCGGCATAAATTGGACTACCTGGGATTGTTGCATTTTTATAAACTTGCATTGTAAAATATTGACCTTTATGGCTACAATTTAAGATACTATGAACCTTATAAGTTCGAGTTATACCACTATATAAAGGCATCTCAAAAGGTACAGCATCTTTAATTTGAGAACAAGTACAAGTAAGTTTCCATGACGGATCTTCATCGTAAAAATCTAGGTCTTTGATTTCATCTTTATTTAATGGCGATCTGTCATCCGTTATAAATGATAATTTATATTTTTCACGGTATTCTGATAATCGCTCCGTATATTGAACTTGTTTTTTACTTGTAGCACATGCGCTTGAAAAAGCAATTATATAAAATAAGTATATTATTTTTGGTAAGTTTAATTGACTTTTCATGGAAGAAACATTATTTAGCATTAATAAATAAGAGTTTGTTGTTTTTGAAGACAGGGCGTTGTATATTCGATATTCCTAATGCAGATAAATCAGCGATTTCTGTCCATTGTATACTATTATTGGGATCGAAAGTAAATAATCTTCCCTTAGAAGCCGCAAAAAATGTTCCATCAGGGAGGATCTCAAAATCTTCTGTTCCATTTAGCATCTTACCAATGGATAGTATTTTGTCTTCATTGATGTCATAATATTTGAGAATCCATAAGTCTGGACTCACCTTATGAACGAAGTAAAGAATTCCTTTTCCATTCGTTTTTAAACATCTTCCGGGATTATCAACAATGGTAGATATGCGTCCGCTAAGCGTGTTGCCAATAACTAAGCGATGTGGTTCATCTACTAAAAACAAGGCTACTTGAGTGGCATTCAACCAGCAATAATACCCAATGTTTTGTATGGCTGAAAATAGACGTTCCCCATAGTTTGAACGGGATAAGGGATATTTCCATAAACTTTGATCCTTCCCATTTTTTTCAATTCTAACAGTATAAAAGTCAGTCTTATTTACAGCCGGTATTGGTGAAAACTCACTAATGCCATAAGTTTCCGTAACTTTAAAGTATGTTTTTTCTTTTGGATTAAGAGCGAGAATATCCGTTTGACCTTCGCTTTTATAATCTGAAGTTATAAAAATTAAATCTTCACTAAAAAAATACGCTTGGTTGTTATAGCCATTTTGATTAAAATCAGTGAGATACTGAATATTGTCAATGCTTACTTTGCCATTATGCTTATTTAACGAAGCCATATATACATCAGTTTTAGGCAATTGTGCCCAAATACTAATACTGCTGAAATGAATAACAATGGTTAAATAATATTTCATGTTCATAACTGTACGATTATAACTGTAACAAAATTATTACATTAAATTGAATTTAGAGGTTTTAACGTGTTCTAAAATGCACTTATTTTAAATATAAATATTAAACATCCGATGTAACTTTGTGATAACACTGTAACAACTTTCTGTAAATTTCATTTTTACAAAGTAAGGATTCTTGACCGATAAGTATGATATGCTCTTTGGCTCTCGTAAGTGTAACGTTGAGCTTCCGGTCGACTCCATCCTGAGAAAGTGAAACTAGATTGTCTAATTGGCTGAGCTTATTTACACAAAAAGATACAATAATAATATCACGGGATCCACCTTGATACCGCTCTACAGTATCTATAGTAAGTAAAGGTGAAATTTCGGGGATTACTTGCTGTAGTCTTTTGTTTATCAATGCTATCTGCGCTCTGTATGGGGTAATGATTCCTATGGACTTGTCGTGAAGTTCCATTTTGTTGAGCTTGTAATGTGCTACAATATTTTGAATCATTTCGATACATTTATCGGCTTCAAATATATTCGTTTTCCAATTAATGGATTCATCAGCATTAGTTGATATAAACAATTTTCTATTTTGAATATAAGGTGTTTTTTTGTTTGTTTTTGTAAAGAAAAAAGATGCTTTTTGACGGGGCTGAGTATCGAGTATACTTAAATGGTTTTCATAGAAGTGTTGATTTGGGAATGTCATAAGATCTTCATGCATACGACCTTGTTCATTGAGAATACTGTAAGCATGTGTCCATCCATTGCGTACACATTGAAGATAAAGTCGTTCAAAAAAAGAAGTACGAGTATTAGAAAACCCAATTTCATTGAGTAGCGGATGATTTATAGCACTACTTTTACTATCCTGTACTACTACTGCAGGTAATTGCTTATGATCGCCGATAAGAATAAAGCGTTTAAATTGTGATAATATACCACAAAGCATTGGTTCAAGAATCTGAGAAGCTTCGTCAATAATAACGGTATCGAAAATTTTAATTTTTAGCAATTCAGGATTAGAAAATATACTACTGACAGTCGAGATGAAAATTTTTGTGTCTTGAATAAGTTTTAATATTTCCTTTCGTGTATTAATACCCGACATCTTTTCATTGAGGAGATTTGATTGAAATCTTGATGCTGTAGTATTGTGACTCCCTAATCGAATAAATTTATTTTTGTATTCGGGATGAATACTATTTATCGATTCGCAAATTTCATCAACAGCACGATTGGTATAAGCGAGTAATAGTATATTTTCTGTAGTGTTTTCATTTAAATATTTAGCTAAGTTTTTGAGAATTGCACTTGTTTTACCTGACCCAGGTGGCCCCCATAGAATAAAGTAATCTTTAGCAGCTACAATTTTATTAAGGATTGAATTTTGATTTACAGTAAGGTTTGTGTCAAATAAGATTTTCGGTATATGTTCAGATTCTGAAGGCTTTTGAACACCTAAATATAGATTTTTAAATTGAAGCGAAGATTCAGCCCAAGAATACATATTCTTATACATGCCATTAAATCCTGAATCCAATGTATCTTGTTCAATTGCCCATTGATGACCCTGATTAAATAGGCTTTGATTGTATTGCTTGTTTCTAAGTTTTACCATTACATGTTCAGGACTCAAAGAGATAATTGTACATTTGAAAATTTGATTTTTAAGAACGGCTCTGTAATTGTCTTTATCAGAGATATATAGCACTGCGATATCTCCAATTCTAAAATTAACCAGTCTGTCATCGTTCAGATTTCGCTTAAATAAGATGGTTGCGTTTTCGCTACTAGATTGATTTTCAATTATGGTTAATTGATCTAAAATGGCAAATTGTTCTGTTTTTGCTTCCGTACTTTCGAGCCACATAGCTGCATGACCATTTTGTTTTTCAATGCCGGATTCTCCAATTTTAGCTAAGAAATGTTCGCGTGCTAAAAAAGCGTTGTAGTAATCAAAAAAGGCTCGATGTAAATCATTTAATGAATAATATAAGTTGTTGAATACGATGACATCTTCTTTAGAGAATCCTTTGAGCTTTACGAAGTTTTCGGGTTTGATATATTTTAAAATCGAATTATCGGTATGTACATTGGTGAGTTTATATTCTAAAGCGATCAAATCGTTTCTGAGTTTCAAAGCTTCATACTGTTGCATACGAACAGGAGGTGCATACCTTAATGACTGCGTTTTTTCCTTACTGTATAAAATATAATTGAAGGATTTTGTCTTTGGATTAAAGGCAGATTTGATGACCAGGTCATAAAGTAGTGTTTGGATGTAGTGACTAGCATTGATACCGTAAACATTGGGTTTAAAAGTCTTGCCACTTTTTAACTCTATTATATCATATGACAGTTCTCTGCCTTTTTGTTCGTGTAGTACGTCAAGTCGTCCTTGTATTCCATAATCTCTTGAATAGAATGATGGTTCTAAAAAGATGCCGTTTTTATCTATGGCTTTATCTTTAAAGTCTTTTTGTATGGTTTGTCTCAATTGGTGATATTGTTCCTGAAGCGAACTCAAAACATCTTTAACTTGTTGGTCATCCATAATGGCAAAACCTAATGGATTGTACCTAAATAATTTTGGAATAATTTCTTTAAAGCTTATATTTGGATCATTAACTAACTCATCTAAAATATAATTAACTAAATTTCCGATCAAAATCGGGATAGTCGTTTTAATACTTTTGAATTTATTTATCAAATATAAAAATGGCTCAGCACCATAATCATTAAAACAAGTTGAGATCGAAGTCACATCCAATAATCTATCTGGTTGTATAACTAATGCGGCAGGGTAGTAAACACCGTCATCGGAAATATCTGTATCGATAAAATTGACTTCAATGGGTAGATCAAATGTTTTTGTCAAAGAGGTGATATTGCTCGTAAATATTTCATTCTTGTCGTGTATATTAAAATGCGCTTGTCGCGGAATGGATGGTTCGGATTCTTCATAAAAATGGACGATATGATTTTCCTTATCGATTTCGAAAACTACTGCTTCGACAACTGGTTTGAAGGATTTTATTTTAGCCTTTTCCTGATTAAAATAATTAGAAACGTCAACATATAACTCAGTATAGGATTCATCTATCTTGATATTAAAAATCTCTTTGAGCAGGATGATACTGACATACTGACCTAATGCCATGTATTTGTCTTCAGTATCACTACGAATGATACCTTGCTGATGACCTTTACGAAAAAGGTGACTTAAGTGCATCGTTTGACTGTTGATCTTATATTTAGTACCGATATAGGCTAGTCTGGAAAACAAAGTTGTAAAATGTAGTTCATCATCAGCTGTAGCGAGCTCTAAGATTGAGTTGAATAGTTCAAACCAAGATTTGTTTTTTTGAAAGGTATTCCAATCATTATGGTGGATTATCTTTTTAATCTCATTGACTAACTCTACAATTTGTTCTTGTTTGTCCATGTATTTCTTATATAGTACTGTAAAGGTAGATTAAATTTTCAATTTTATTTATTAAACAAAGACCACAATTTCTTTTACGATAAATTGTGGCCTTTGTCAGCAATTTATTAACGTCAGAGGGAAAGCCGAAGTTTATCCGTTATTGATTTTATAAAACTCGTTAACGACAACTTCTGTAACGTAACGTGTAACCCCTTCCTTATCCTGATAAGATCTGTTCGTCAGTTTGCCTTGGATAGCTACTTCAGTACCCTTAGTAAGACTTCCTGCCATATTTTCTGCAGTATGCCCCCATGCAACGAGATTGTGCCATTCTGTTTGTTTAACTTTTTCGCCTTTGTTATTGGTATAATATTCATTTGTAGCGAGAATAATTGAAGCTTTTTTTGAGCCTGAATCAAAAGTAGTCACTGAAATGTCTTTACCGATATTACCGATTAGTTGAACTGAATTTTTTATAATTGACATGATTTTTAAATTTAAATGTTGTATAATTTTAATAATAATAAAAATAATTAGAATGGAACTGCTTCAGCAGTATTAGAAGTCATTTTAGCGATTTTGTAAAATTCGTTAACGATGATTTCTGTGATATACTTTGTATTTCCATCACTTACTTCAAAAGTTCGGTATGCGAGTTTGCCGTGTATAGCGATCTCATTTCCTTTCTTAATATTTGAGGCCATGTCTTCTGCTTTCTTTCCCCATGCGATGACTTTGTGCCATGTAGTGCGCTTTACAGCCATACCATTTTTATCAGTATAGCTTTCATTCGTTGCTATAATTGCTGTGGCTTTTTTATTGCCATTTTCAAAAGTTGTCAGGATTACATCTTTTCCTGCGTGACCTACGATTTGTACTGAATTTTTTACATTGTGTAACATAATATTTAAAAATTTGTGTCCGTAAATGTGTATGTTTTGTGTTAAACATTCCCGGACGGGTAAACAAAATTTTGATCTTCCGATCGATTGACGATGCAAAGATGTAGGCACTGAATTACACTATTCGTTTTTTAAATATTTACTTTCGGATACAAACGTAATTAAACGAAAAATAACGGATATGATTGTTTTAAATATAAGAAAATCAGTTTGTTATGGATTTTGTGTTTTTTAAAATAAATGTGCTAATAAATGAAATATTTTGATTCGTAGCTTTTTTTGTTCAAATAATTTCAGAAATATATACAGTTTAAAGTTTGGTTAATCAGCCCATATTTTTGAGTAGAGAAGTTCAAAACAATCGTTATCACCAATTTTGATTGAGATTTATATTTTTTATTTCAATTTTGCAGCATTGTGCGTTATAGAATCGTTGTGATTACGATAGTATATATAGGTAGGATATTCTGTTTTAAATATGTGAAGTTTTGCAGCTTTTGCCCTTTCGTACCATTCAGTATCATTGCCTAATGGCATATCTTTTAAACCTTCGAGGACACAAAGTACATCCCGACGAATGAAAAATGAAGCCCCAACCACACATTGTGACAAATGTATAAACTGCCCAGGATGATGTAAATCCGGAACATATGGATCGCCGATTACCTTTACACCACCATGTAAAAGTTGAATGTCTGGATTGTTAATGAGAATGGTTTTACGAAATGCTAGGTGGGTTGTTTCATAAGCATCATCTGAATCAAGAAAGGTAATGTATTTACCTCTACCCAATGAAATGCCTAAATTTTTAGCATAGGCTTCTCCTGAATTTTCAATTTTTATATATTGAAAATTTGCGTAATTGGCTAAATATGGCTGTAGTATTGATTCTGTTTCATCCGTACTTCCATCATCTATAATTATTGCTTCCCAATCAGTTTCAGTTTGGGCAATAAGTGCGTCTAATGCACGATTTAAAAAACTTGCACGGTTGTATGTCGCTATAATTACTGTAAAAGTAGGAGTCATATCTTCAATATGAGAAACATTATTCTCAATAAAGAAGTTGCTCAAAACCAAGAATTTATAACCTTGTCTGAAATTATATTGAAAAATTTATTAATCTTCGTGGCCTATGATGCCACTTTGGTCAGGAATAATGACTTCAATGACAGCATCATTATCTAAAATAACACATTGGCAACCCAATCTGGATTCTATTCGAGGATTTATAGCTCTGTCTATGAAATCTTCTTCCTTATCACTGATTTCTTCAAGATATTCTTCACCCTTCATTACATATATGTGACATGTCGAACAAGCACATACCCCACCACAATTGTGATTTAGAAAAACCCCGTGATCTTCAGTGGCTTCAAGTATAGAAGTTCCTTCTTCTACGTTTTCTGCTGTAACATTAGGGATAGATTTATCTTCAAATGAAAATTTTATTGTTGCCATAACTATATTATCAAATATGACAATTAAACATGAAAGATATTATTTAGTTCAGGTTTCAATAATGTTAATTTTTGTTCCTTATTTGGACTTGTGGAAAGTAAGGGTTTTGAATTTGTGTATTTGATTTGTTATCAGTGTGTTATAAGATGAGTTGGAGTTTGCCTTTTTTATTTGTTTTTTTAGAATTATTGATACTTTTAATTTTTTAATTGAAATTTAATTGTACTTTTACAAAAAAATAATTTAACAATATGAAACTGAAAAATGTCTTAATAGGAGTATTTACTTTTTGTACTTTAAGTTATGGATTTAGTCAACATGCAACGTCATGTTTATACGATCATGCTGTTAATCTTGCAGAGCAAGCATCGCCGGGTTATAAAGATCGTCTGTACAGAATGCTTGAAAGTGTTGCTTACCATAATACAACAAGAAACGATGAAATTTTCAAGATTAAAGTCGTGTTTCACGTAGTCTATAATGACGATGTAGAAAATATTCCGGATGAAGCACTTGAAAGACAAATCAAAGCATTAAATGATGCTTTTCGTCGTCAGAATGCAGATACTGTAAATTTAAGACCAATATTTTGGCCGGTTGCAGCAGATGCGGGTATTGAATTTGAAATTGACGAAGTTAAACGCGTAAAAACAACAGCTTCATTTAGACCTTCTCTACTTGCTGGGCTTCCCGATGAAGTAAAACAATCTAATAAAGGCGGTAGTGACAGTAAAGATCCTGATAAATATATGAATATTTGGGTTTGTAAATTGTTGCCAATGGAAATATTTGGACTTAGCAGTCCGGTCTTAGGTTATGCTTATCCTCCGGATGGTTTATCACATTGGCCTAATGGTTCAGCAGCAACTGGAAAGCATTTGGATGGAGTTGTCTTAGATTATAGAGCGGTTGCGGACGACTTTTATCCGATTTCTCAAATTGGAAATATTCCAATGTTAGGTAGAACTGGTGTTCATGAAGTTGGGCATTATCTAGGATTAAGACATATCTCAGGTGATGGTGGTTTGTTTGGTATCAATTGTGAAGGTACAGATGGTGTTGATGATACTCCAACACAAGGTACGCAAAGTTCATTTGATTGTAATCATGAACAAAATACATGTGGCGCAGGCAATCCCGATGATTTACCAGATATGATTGAAAATTATATGGATTATTCAGCTGAAACATGTCAAAATACATTTACTAAAGGTCAGGTAGCTATTATGCGCGGTGTAATACAAACATTAAGAAAGGGATTAGTCGAAAATTTGACCAATGTGGAATTTGTAGATTTGCATTCAAAGACCAAAGTCGTTCCAAATCCTGCTGGTGATTACTTCTTCATTCAAGGTATTGATGAAAGTAGAGCAAATACGATGGTCATATATGATGCAATGGGCCGTAAAGTACATCAACAAATTGTAAATAATTACGACTTAATTGAAACAGCAAAGTTTAATCCGGGTATTTATACTATTAAAATAAATGGCACAGACAATAAGAAATTGATTATTACTAAATAAGTAATTTCATCTTAATAACAAAATCAATAATTATTTAATAAAAACCAATTTGACTGTGAGGTACATGCGTAATTTC
Organism: Portibacter sp.; assembly: GCA_040391315.1. Lineage (GTDB taxonomy): Bacteria > Bacteroidota > Bacteroidia > Chitinophagales > Saprospiraceae > OLB9. The sequence goes on from JBEBYC010000029.1 coordinate 21,928, forward strand.
GTATTTAAATTCGTTTGATTCTACGCATGTACTTTCACATTAAATTACTTGTTTTTTTATTTTCATTAAGCAATTTTGTGTTTCATTATTTTATCTAGTTGAGTTAAATTGTTCTATCGCAACTTTTGCTTTCTTTTTTGATTTTTCCTTGAGTGGAATATTAATTAAAATAAACATTCCTGCCCCAAATCCAACAGCTGAAAAATCAATTTTTTGTTTCTAACAATATTTACTACTTGCAACCCAAGTATTAAGGTGCCTAAATACCTACTTAATGCAGCATAATTATCATAAGAATTTGCATCCTTCATATTTTTAAAAGCAGGTAAGTCAGTGGTATAAAATAGATAGGTCATATCCGCTAGGCCAAATTCGTTTTCGTTTTGGAAGTAACGTTGGCCTCCAAATTTACTTTTTTCTATTCTTATTGTATCTTTTATATTCATACCGATTTCAAATAATTGTCCTTCTACATCAATTGCAAAAAGTATGGAAAGACATAAAATTAATAATGTTTTATTCTTCATTTTTTATAGAAAATTAATTTTTATGTAAAGATAGATTCTAATATTTAAATTTAATTATAAATTACCGAATAAATTGTATGACATTTGATTTGAATAGATTAAAAAAATTTGAATAGTTGTATTTTCTAATTGATTTTATTGTTAACTTGCAGGCTGTCAAATATTACTTATGAAACTTTTACAAGGAAAAGATTTTAAAGTATGGGATCTATATACGATAAATCATGAACCTATAGCTTCAATAGATTTAATGGAACGTGCAGCACAAGGATTTGTGGATGTATTTTATGGTTATTGTGGTTTAAAAAAGGTTGAAATTGTCTGTGGCCAAGGCAATAATGGAGGTGATGGATTGGCAATAGCCAGATTGTTGAGGTCTTTGTATGTAGATGTGGAAGTACATATATTGGAATTTATGGAAATGCCTTCATCTGATTTTTTGATAAATTTGGAAAGATTAAAGCATAATGGGGATGTAAACATATCATATCACAAAGATACATTACCAGATATACATCGCAAAAGTATTCTTGTTGATGCAATACTTGGTACTGGAGTTAATAAGCCTGTATATGGAATGCTCAAAACCTGGATTGAGTATATGAATTCACTTTCCAATTATATTGTTTCAGTAGATATGCCATCCGGTTTGCCCACAGATGATGTTTGTACAGGAGTAGCTATCCACAGTTCAAAAGTAATCACTTTTCAAAGGCCTAAATTAAGTTTCTTTTTACGTGAAAATTATGCATTTTGTCCACATTGGAAAGTGGTAAATATCGGTTTGTCCCGTTCATTTATTAAAAATTATCAAACCAATTTTTATCTGATTAATCGAAAATTAGTGCAAAATTTTCAAAAGTCAAGAAGCCTACATGCACACAAAGGTGACTTTGGCCACGCATTGGTGATCTCAGGAAGTGAAGGAAAAATAGGTGCAGCAATCCTATCGACAACAGCCTGTTTGCGCGTTGGTGCTGGTTTAGTGACGGCGGTCGTTCCCGAGTGTGGCCGCGAGATTATGCACGAGACGATACCTGAAGCGATGGTGATGAGTAAGGGTTTTGCATGTTTTAATGGTACGATTAAAGAGATTGAAAGTTATACTATCGGCATAGGGCCGGGATTAGGAGTTCATGAAAAGACTATAAACTCCATTGAGTTGTTGTTAAAATCAACTAATAAACCCATAGTAGTTGACGCTGATGGTATTAATATTCTTGCAAAACAAAAAGCGTTAATCAACTATTTGCCCAAAGGCAGTATACTTACACCACATTATAAAGAATTTCAACGATTATTTGGCGAAGTAGCCAGTGAAAGTGAGATGATTGATAAAGCGTTTGAAGTGGCAAAGATATACGGTTTAATATTTATTTTGAAAGGGGCATATTCTAAAATTATTACACCTGATGGCCGTCAATATATCAATACATCCGGAAATCCTGGTATGGCAACAGCCGGTTCGGGAGACGTACTAACAGGTATCATAACAGGTTTGCTTGCTCAAGGTATGAAACCTGAAAATGCAGCTATTTATGGTGTGTATATCCATGGCCTGGCAGCTGATTTGGCATTGTGTGAACAAAGTGTTGAGAGTCTCATCGCGAGTGATATCATAAAGTACCTTGGCAAGGCTTTTAAATTCATACATAAGCCACAATGATGGTTTTGGTCGTTCGATTTAAAAATATTGAACTCTACATACTAAGTGAAAGGAATTTTATTTTATCTTTACGCTTAAAGCGAATGTTTTGAAGCGATATAATTGGATATGGTTTTGGTTATTAATGAGCACTACGACGGTAAACGGTCAGAGTGATCCTCAATCCAATAGTCTCATTTCCAATATTATAGAAGAATACTTAGAAGCAATAGATGCAGAAAACTTTGACTTTAATACGATCTTCGAAAATCTGAATTATTACTACGAAAATCCATTAAATATCAACACGGCTTCGGAGTATGATTTGCGTGAGCTTTTCTTACTCAATGAACTTCAAATTAATGATTTTATTCGGCACAGAGGTCAGTTTGGTGCTTTTTTGAGTATATATGAGCTGCAAGCATTGCCGACATGGGATATGTTTACGATACAGAATGTAATTCCGTTTTTGAAATGTGATATTGACGCTGCTGATTTTAATCTCAATTTTAGAGATGCCTTGACTAAGGGAAATGCACAATTTTATCTTAAAGCTAAAAGATTAATTGAACAACGCAAAGGATTTATAAAAAATACAGATGGGATTAGTCCATTTGCAGGTGATCCTAATCATTTGTATATGCGGTACCGCTACGAATACGGTCAATCATTTAAAGCCGGATTTACAGCAGAAAAAGATCCAGGAGAAAAACTTTTTGGTGAAAGTGCTAAGTATGGGTTTGATTTCTATTCTTTCTTTGCATACGCTAAAGATATAAATAAAACATTTAGTGTCGTCTCTGTAGGGGATTTTGCCGTTAGTATGGGGCAAGGACTTATTTTGTATAATGATTTTGCAACAGGAAAATCTTCTTATGTTATGAATGTTAAAAAGGGTGGTCGACCGATTCGCCCTTATAGTTCGGTAAACGAAGTCAATTTCTTTAGAGGAGGCGGAACGGTAATTAACCTTTCAAAATTATTTCAGATAACGGCATTTGCTTCTTACAAAGCGGCTGATGCAGCCGTGGATAGAGATACTATTGAAAATTCGGATTTTGATAGTTTTGGCAACATAAGTTTGAATGGACTTCATCGAACAAAAAGTGAAATCGAAAAAAAGAATTCGGTTTATCAAACAAATTTTGGAGGGAAGCTTCAATACAAGATACGAAATTTTAATGTAAGCTTGAATAGTCTTTATACTGGTTTTAATGTCGCTTTGATAAGAGATGATGCATTGTATAAAAAATTTTTGTTTTCAGGGCAAAAATTAGTTAATACGAGTTTGGATTATAGTTGGAGACTACGAAATATGACATTTTTTGGTGAGGCCGCTATGAGCGATAACGGCGGTATTGCACATTTACATGGAGTGCTTATGGGATTAGATCCAAAGGTGGATTTATCTGCGGTTTTTAGAGATTTTGCACCCGATTATCAGGTTATTAATGGAAATGCTTTTAGTGAGGCGACGCTTCCAGTAAATGAAAAAGGTTTTTATATAGGTTTGGAATTCAGGCCTATAAGAAATTTTGCTATGAGTGGTTATGCGGATTTCTTTCAATTTCCATGGGCATCTTATCGACGAAATGGACCTTCAGAAGGTAAAGAGTTCTTGTTTAAATTTACTTATACAAAACGTCGTAAGATGGAGTTTTATACTCAATACAAGTACGAGCAAAAAAAACTCAATTTACGAACAGAAGCGCCGGTAGATTTTCTTACATTACAATCTATTCAACGGTTGAGAATGCATCTCAGTTATAAGATTAATAAAGAATGGGAATTAAAGGAAAGGCTTGAATTTTCATGGTACAAACATGCTAATACTTCCAAGGGAGTGCTAATGTATCAGGATGTTGTTTATAAACCCATTGCTAAACCATTATCTTTTACTGCAAGATATGCAATTTTTGATGTTAATAGTTTCGATGCTAGAATTTACACTTATGAAAATGATTTACTGTATGAATTTTACATACCTTTTTTTCAAAATAGGGGTACTAGATTTTATATCAATACACGTTATAAAATCGGAAGAAATTATACATGGGAATTTAGAATAGGGCGTACATGGTTAGACAACGTAAATGTAATCAGCTCCGGCAATAATCAAATCAATGGTAATACAATGACCGAATTAAAAACACAATTAAGAATCCGATTTTAATTGAGTCTGAGTATGGTAAATTTGAAAGACTTATGGATAGGGGATAAAGTCAGATTATGCGCCTCTGGTCGTATAGGGAAATTCGAAGGTGTTAATAAAGATGGAAAGGCACGAATTTCTATTGATGCTAAAATTATTTTAACGAGTGCGTCCAATTTAGAAAGGGTAGAGGTTGAAGAACCTTTTTTTGATATTGATCTGTTTTTAGCGGAAGACCGTATTCAAACACAAAAATCCAAACCAGCTGTAAAAATTAATTTTAACCATACTCTCGATTTACATATTGAAAAATTGGCACCTAAGCTAGCAAATGATCCACCATCGAGAATATTAGCATATCAATTAGCTCAAAGCGAAAACTTTATAAAAGAAGCCATTCGTTTAAATTACCCACATATTACGATTATTCATGGGAAAGGGCAGGGGGTATTAAGAACTGCAATTGCTCATCAGCTAAAAGGTTTTCCAGAGGTCAGATTTACTTTTTCTAAAAATCAGGATGGTGCTGTTGAAGTGTGGTTGATCTAGATTTTTCATTAAAATGGTCGATATAGAAAAAAAAATAAAAAAAATATATAAATTATTTGTGAGTATCAAAAATTGACATATCTTTGCGTCGCTTTTGAAGAAAAGCATTTTGAAACACAAATGATGGCCCGTTCGTTTATCGGTTAGGACGCCAGGTTTTCATCCTGGTAGGAGGGGTTCGATTCCCCTACGGGCTACAAATTTTAAAGCGCAATTATTTGATGTACAAATGATTGCGCTTTTTTTATTTATCCTTCCCACAGTATGATTTTAGGCTTTCTTATTGATCATTTATAATATATGTATAATTTAGATTATCAGTTAATTAGCATCTTTTATTTGTAGAAATTAAATAAGTATGCAGTTGTTTTTTAATATACAATTGCTTTCCTAGATATAATAACGAATTTTTGAAAAGATGAAGCATTAATCTTAATTTATTAATACTTAGCCATGATAACCAACACTTTGTTTAACTACACCACCTGAAGTTTCTTTTATTGTACTTGTAAAAATAAATGTTTTTGGATCTAAGTGATGAACAAGGTTTTTGATTTTTCGAACTTCAAGTCAGGTAACAATCGTCACTATGATATCACATTCATGGCTGATTTCAAAAGTATCTTGCATAAAGCCCCTTTCACCTTTATAGATTGTAATACCTCGTCCACTATCTTTAGCTAACTTTTCTTTTATTTTTTCGCATTGAGATGAAATAATGGTAACACTAGTATATTCTTCGATACCTTCTACCACATAATCAATTGTTCGGGTAGCAATATAATACGTTAGCATGGCATAAAAGGCTTTTTCTAGACCGAATGAAAATGCGGCTATAAGAAAAATCAAAACATTGATGCTCAAAATAATTTCACTCATTGTAAATCCGATTCTTTTGCGTGTGAAAATGGCGAGGATTTCAATTCCATCAATTGCGCATCCGCCACGCATACCTAGCCCAATGCCCAATCACAGAAAAAAACCACCAAACAAGGCAACAAGTATCATATTTCTCTGCCAGTAGGCCGTTATATCTGGTAAAGGCAAAAACTGTAAACAAATACCAAGGATTACGATACTAGCAAAGGTTCTTATTGCAAATTTTTTACTTACTTGATAGCTACTCATTATGATAAAAGGAATATTGGCCACATCGATTATAATACATAATGGTAAATGATATAATTCGTGAATCAAAAGACTTATTCCAGTAACACCTCCATCCAAAAAACCATTTGGTACAAGCATACTTTTAATTGCAAATGTAGTAAATAAGATACCGAGCAAAGTTGTTATCCAACCGTTTATGATTGGCCATTTTAATAATTGATTTTTCATGAATTTAATTTTGATTTAATTTCTTTAAGATATCTGTTTTTTGTATTTCTTCTTAATGTAATGGCAGTATCGGTAAAATAATGATGGTTTTCAAGAAAACGCTCCTGTATCTTGTTCCACTCTTCTTCCGAATTTATTATACCATAAAATGAAAGCTCATTAAATAGCTTATTGCCAATGATAAAGAAATCATCTCTACCTAGATAATCCAAATCTGCGTCAGCAAGGATTTCCTCTAGTTTATTAGTAGGTGATTGTGGAATTTTAGTCGCCATAATCATACCGCATATTTTATTTATCTGCTCCTCGCTATATCCAAATTCAGGTAAATATTGTCTAGCGAAATCACATGATATTTTTTCATGTCCTTTTGATTGAACCAAAAATCCCGAATCATGAAATAACGCTGCGGTAAGCAGCTGTTTCAAATCTTCACCTTTAACACCTTCGCCTTTAGCAAGTGTTTTACAACTATTGAATACATCATTGATATGATCAACACTATGATAAGAAAGTTGCTTAGGTAGTTCTTTTTTAAATTTGTTGATAATAAACTTTTTAGCTTGTTGAAATTGCATAAAATGGTTTGCTTATTTAGTTTATAATATTAATTTGCTTTTCTACAAAATGCATATCAATGTCTCCTTTACCTTTCGCATGTATTTTACCACGATAAGTACATCCAAATTCATTTTTTACTAACTGATACGTCGTTTCTGAAATATTGATTTTTCCGGCTTCATTACTTTGTTCCATGCGGGCAGCGGTATTAACGGTATCGCCCCATATATCATAAGCAAACTTCTTAACACCTATAATACCCGCGACTACATTACCGCTATGTACACCTATCCGAACATCAAATGTTTTAACCCTTTTACTCCTGTCTTCAATAAATTGTATAATTTCCAATGCTGCTATAACCGTATTTTGAGCGTGAAGTGGATTTGAGAGTGGCAATCCACATACAGCTAAGTAAGCATCGCCAATGGTTTTAATTTTCTCCAATCCATTGCGTTCTATTATATTGTCAAATTCAGTAAAACATTCGTGCAGTTCCTGAACCAATTGTTGTGGTGAAAGTTGCTCGGATGTTTGTGTAAAATGTACAAAATCAGTAAAAAGTACAGTTATGTTTTCGTATAATTTAGCTTCAGTATTGCCTTTTTCCTTGAGTTCTTCAGCGATTTCGACAGGTAAAATATTTAGTAACAGTTTTTCTGACTTTTCTTTTTCCAATGCTAACTCAGTATTTCGAGATTCGAGCAATAAATTTGCCTTTTGAAGAGAGTATTCAAAAATCAAATTAAGTCCTAGATTTATAAATATCAAACCTGAAAAACAGTTTGTGTAATAAAAGATGACTTTCTTTTTATTTGACGTGTCGTATTCTATAGGGAAGTCGCCATTTATTGACAAATAATAAGCCATAAATTGTCATAAGAGTGAGCCATGGCATCACTGGTGAATACATGCCACCCTCATTGATAACTAATGCTACACCAAAAATATATCCAATTAATACAAATAAATTTCCAATAACCTTGGTACGTAAACCCGTTAAATAGAGCAATGGTAGCAAGGCAAACAATAATCCTTCGTAAGGCAATATCTTTACGCCGGTGTCATATCCGATATACCAACATACTCCGGTATATTGGAACATAAAAATCGAGGTTAGTAAACTAGCACGAATTAATATGACGACTTGTTTTCTTTCGTAAGGCGTCGATGCATGTGCCTCTGCAAATGCTTCGATATTTCTGTTGACCTTTCGTATACTTTCTATCATTTTATAATTATCTAAATATTCGTTTGAAAAAACTATAAATAATAATCCATATTATATAAACAAAGCTCCATGGTACCATGATTGCTCTTAACCACCATGGAATGTATTCAGACCAAGGCAAACCTAAATCAAATCTTTTATTGTCCCACCATTTCAGTGGTTGGAAGAGTGCAGGTTCTTCTAATGGCCATATTTTACATGGTGCTGCATCTGATCCTGTATTAGCTATGATCGCATTTACAGCACGGCGTGCAGCTTCGTTTGCGTCTTCCATCGTAGCCAAATACGTATTCGTACGGACGTAGTCAGAAGCAAGATAAAAGTTGGAAAAACCTGTAAATGCCATTGGTCGTAAAGACCATGTATTAACTGCATTAATTAATAGCGGTTATTTATTGTGATTTGAATGAATATCACCATCGAGATACTAAAATTCAATCATATCGTCACGTAGCAAATCCTTTCCGTTGACATTCAAACTTTTTTTCATCTGCTCCCAAGTATATCGCATTACTTCTTCAGGAGTGCAATTTTTGGCCAACTTCTCATTGTATTCCGTATATAACCAGTCTGAAATATCAACTGATAAAATCCCTTTGATTTTCCCATTATATCGCTCACTCAGGTCGTAACTTTTCCAAAACTGAATCAGTGAAATTGAAGTTACAGCCCATTCTGTATAGCTGTAACATACATGACCATTAATTATAGGTACATCTTCATTGAGATAGTACTGTATTCCATTCATCCAGGAAGTGCTTTCTGCCAATGCTTTCATACCTGATAAAGAAGGATCGTGTTTCAACATCTCTTCCGGTATGATTTTTATTGCTCTTTCAATTGGTGTTGTCAAGATATATACATCACCTGTTATGGTTTTTGTTATACCATCTAGTCCTATAACAAAAACGCCTTTTACTTGCCCTGATTCGTAGATTATTTCCTTTCCTTTATGCCCATGGTAATATCGAACCCCGTTTGATTTAAGGTAATTTAGCCAAGGAAATAGCCATACTTCATTGGTTGGCCATTTAAAACGCTGTCTGTATTGATAGCAGGATTCCACATGCAAAACAAAAGCTGTAAAGTGTCATTGGTACCTGTTTTCATACTAGCAACTTCAGCTCTGACAGCAACTAATGATCGAGTTAGTCCTTCTACCAATAAGTGTTTGTATGCTTCACCAAAACGGTCTGCTTCCATAAAGTACCACCATGAAATTCGCTCGTATTCTTCAGATCTTCGTTTTGAACAGGATGTTTTACACAGCCAGATTCGGGAAACAAAAAAATTAATTTCTTCTTTTGAGAGACCTGTGTTCATCCCACCAAATATGTCATTAAATAATAATTCAATTTCAGCTTTGTTTCGAGGAAAACTTGCAGGTATCACAATAGGATTTTTATCGTAGATTGCCAGCATTATTCTGGAGGTTGGTGTAAGATTATCGAAACAACCATTTTTATTTACTTTTCCATTTGGTGCAGTAAACGGAATGCGCTTCATGGTATCTGTAACATGCTTATAAAAACCAGGAAAAAATCTAAATCCATGTTCCCCCGGTAGATTTTTGTCCGAATTTATTACATTTGATTTGGGAATATCTATGGATCGTGCCTTCCATCCTACATAATATTTTTGGTGCTCGTAAACTTCTACTTCAAAACCTCGCTCTACCAATTCATGTGCAGCACTCATTCCTGCTACACCCCACCAATGATAATTACTTTTTTTGTACCCATAAATACTTTATTTTAATTTTTTGAGATTTGTGACTTGTACAATCATTTTCAATATTAAATTTATTGAAGTGCTTGTAACCATTTATATAAAATGAATTTGTCGTTAGTAGTTTGTGTATAATTTCTTGAAGGTGGCTTTTAATGCAATTAGATATTCCGTATATTGACTCAAAAATGGAATAAACAGCTTTAAATTTTTTTAGGTTAAAGTCTGTTATTGTTTCCATATTTAATTAGGTTATTAAATTGATTTTACAAAAATGATATATAATTATTGTCTTAAACTTTATTTATAATGTTATAATTAATAACAAAGAAATATACAATTGTTATTATTTCTATTGATGTAGTAAATATTACACAAT
>JBEBYC010000030.1:0-29555 GCA_040391315.1 Portibacter sp.
TCTATATTTGGGCAGCAAAAATTAGAAACAGAGACGGAAGCGAAGCCACTTTTACAGGTGATGTGACTGTCATCAGGTAAGTTGAAAAATGATGGGAATGACTTTGTAAAAAGATGGAATACGATCGAAGTCCATAATTTTTTAGGTCGTTTGTTATACTGCTAATAATTTGATTAGCTATCTTTGTACATCATAAAATTAAAAATACACAAAATATGGTTAGTTTTCGATACTTATTTATCAGTATAATTCTATTACAAATCTTATCATGTACTGCTCAAAAGTCCATTGACAAGCCGGTCACACAATCCCAAAACGCCCCAGTAGTATCCATGAATCCGGATTTATTATGGCAACTAAAAAGAGTTTCGGCAATAGGATTAACACCAGATGGAAACGAACTCATTTATAAAGTTTCTACACCGATTATCGATTCAAACCGATTTACAAATCAATATTACAAAGTATCTGTATTTGGTGGTCAACCTAGTATTCTTACGCAAATTAACGGTTTGACTAAAGATAAGACTGTCAGTCCAGACGGAAAATGGAAGCTTATGGACAAAGCAGTTAAGGTGAATCCAGTAAAAGGTAACGATTTTTATCCGGAATTAAATCAAACGACAGCCCAAATATACACGACATTAGATTATAGACATTGGGATACATGGAATGACGGAACTTACAATCATGTCTTCTATGGCAAGATTGACGATACTGAATCTGCTTATATCGACATTATGGAAAATGAACCCTATAATTGCCCACAAAAACCATTTGGCGACCAATCAGATTATATATGGAGTCCTGATAGTAAATATATCGTATATGTAAGTAAAAAGAAAGTTGGTACGGAAGCCGTTAAAAGTACTAATACAGACCTGTATCAATACGATCGCTCGACAGGAAAAACGATCAATCTAACACCTGATAACAAAGGCTATGATACCAATCCTCAGTACGCTATCAATGGAAATCTTGCTTGGCTAAGTATGAAAACAGATGGTAATGAAGCGGATAAAAATGACCTAATAGTGCTTTCGGACGGTATAAAAACAAACTTAACCGCCCATTGGGATGAAACAGTCATGAGTTACAAATGGAGCAACGACGGCAAAAGTCTTTATTTTATTGCTGCGAAAGACGGAACTTTACAATTATTTAATGTCACGTTTCCGGGAAAAACTAAAATGATGCCTATCGTACAGCAAATTACTAAAGGAGATTGGGATGTCAATGGTATCATTGGACAGACTGGTGATTTAATGATTTTATCTCGGACATCAATGAACCGTGCAGCTGAAATATATAGTTATAATATTAAAACGGAAAGATGGAATCAATTAAGTAATGCAAATGATGAGCTCTATAAAAATATAGCTACAAGCCGTACAGAACGTAGATATGTAACGACTACTGATGGCAAAGAAATGCTTGTTTGGGTTATATATCCACCAAATTTTGACCCTTCTAAAAAATATCCTACCCTATTATATTGTCAAGGCGGCCCTCAATCGGCATTGACACAATTTTATTCTTTCAGATGGAATTTCCACCTAATGGCCGGACAGGGATACATCGTTGTAGCACCAAATCGCCGTGGTATGCCGGGGCATGGTGTTGAGTGGAATAGACAAATAAGTGGGGATTATGGTGGACAAAATATTCGTGACTATCTTTCAGCAATCGATGAAATAGCAAAAGAAAATTATGTTGATAAAAACAGATTAGGCGCCGTTGGTGCAAGTTATGGTGGGTATTCCGTATTCTACCTAGCTGGTATTCATAATAAAAGATTCAAATCCTTTATCGCTCACGATGGAATATTTAACTGGCAAAGTATGTATGGCACCACAGAAGAAATGTTTTTTGTAAATAACGACTTGGGTGGTCCATATTGGGATGAAACCTTCAAAAAATCTTATACCGATTTTAACCCGGTAAATCATGTTGCTAAATGGGATACACCAATTTATATCATACAAGGCGGTAAGGATTATCGCGTACCAATTGGTCAGGGATTAGAAGCATTCAATGCTGCACAACTAAGGGGATTAAAGAGTAAATTACTTTATTTCCCTGATGAAAACCATTGGGTTACCAAACCTCAAAATAGCTTAGTCTGGCATAGAGAATTTTTCAAATGGCTAAAGGAAACTTTATAACGATTATTTATAAAAAAGTAAAACCATGCGTTCCATCCAGATCTTCATATCAACATTTTTGCTGTTTGTTTTCATTTCATCGTGTAGTCCGACAGTAGTATTAAAATACGATGAAAATTGCTGCACATCACAACCTGAACAAATCGCAGTTCAAAAGCAAAATAGGCGTTTTATTCACGATGTATCGCTCAATGGCAAAGTTTATGCAGCGTTTTGGCAACAAAATTCTGGTGAATTTAGAGCACTGTGTTATCAGGCTTTTAACCTTGCCACAAATATTGTCAATTCCAAAACCGCAGAATCCAACTCAAAGCCATTGGCGATAATAACAGATGTCGATGAAACTTTTTTAGATAATTCGCCCTATGCGGTTACACAAGCGCGTTCGGGCAATGAATTTGATCTTGACACTTGGCTCGCATGGACTTCTCGCGGTGAAGCGGCTGCATATCCAGGTTCATTAAAGTTTTTTAATTATGCAGCTTCTAAAGGTGTAACCATCTTTTACCTCACAAACAGAAACGAGAACGATAAGCCTGGAACCATAAAAAACCTTAAAAATCTTGGCTTCCCTTTTGCAGATGATAAACATGTACTCACCATGAAAGAAACATCCAATAAAGAAGCCAGAAGGAAAGCCGTACTCGACAAATATGAAGTCATAATGTATATGGGAGATAATCTGAACGATTTTTCTGCACGCTTCTACAAAACTTCTCAAGAAGATCGAAATCAAATAACGGATGATTTTGCCGATGAATTTGGAAAATTATTTATCGTATTGCCTAATGCAGGTTATGGCGACTGGGAATCTGCAGTTCCCGGATTTAATTCCAATCATACTCCAGAAGAGAAAGATAAAACGATCCTAAATAGTTTAAAAGGCTATTAACCGCATTTTACGAAAGTTTTCAAACAAAATACACACCATATTTAGATTTATATTTTAAGTATTTTAAACTTTCTCAAAAATCATATATGCTTAAAAAAGACCTCATATTGCTTGCATTTCGTAGTAATTTTAGGTCTTTTTTTTTGTGCATCAAATCCAAGATTTTTTGGCAAACAACACGACTTTTTTTCTTAAAAGGCAACCTTAAGCATAAAAAAAATATACGATTATTATGAATTAAAAGCATATGCTTATTGAGTAAGAAAAAAAAAGACTAATTTTGTAAAATCTTATGCGAATAATATTATAATTATTGATAATAACCTAAAAATGGCAGTCCAAATACAGGAAGTAAGTTTTGATAAAGGGATTAACGACTTTATTAACTTTCCACACGATTTATACGAAAACGACCCCAATTATGTGCCTGAAATCTTCATAGGCCAAAAGGACATGATGAATCCCAAAAAATACCCGTTTCATCAATATGGCAAAGTAAAATATTTCCTTGCTAAACAAGGCAATAAAATCGTAGGACGCATCGCCGCTATTGACAACACAAATTACAACAAACACTTTAATAGCCGTGTAGGTTTTTTTGGATTCATGGATTTTATTGAACATCAGGAAGTTGTAAACGCACTTTTAGATAAAGCTAAGTCCTTTGCTAAAGAAAATGGTTATGAATACTTAATGGGTCCAACAAATTTTACTACAAATGAAACCGCAGGTGTCTTAATTGAAGGTTTTCATGAACCTAATAAAGTTATGATGACCTATAATAAGCCTTATTACGGGACTATGTTGGAAAACTACGGTATGTCTAAAGAAATGGACTTGTATGCGTATATGATTTATACAGACAAAGCCTCAGATAAAGCCTTACGTATAGCCGATGCTGTCGAGGAAAGATTAAAAAAAATGGGTATTACGATTCGCAACATGAACCTTAAAGATATTGATAATGAAGCCAAACGTATTCACAAGATTTATAATCATGCATGGGATGAAAACTGGGGTTTTGTACCTTTTACAGATGCAGAGTTCGATTACTTAAAGAATGATTTGAAAATGATAGCGGATCCTAATTTTGCATATATTGCCGAGAAAAATGGCGAACCAATTGGTTTTGGCTTGACCTTACCAAACATCAATGAAATACTCATCAAAAATAAACGAGGTAAACTCTTTCCTTTTGGAATTTTCCGATTGTTGTTTGGCAAAAATAGAACAAAAACTGTTCGCATTCTAGCCTTAGGCATTCTTAAAGAATATAGGAAATCGGGAATTGAAGCTGTTTTTTTTGCAAAAAATATTGCTGAAGCTAAAAAACGCAATCTCATAGGAGGCGAAGCTTCCTGGATTTTAGAAAATAATGCCCCGATGCGTGCAGCAGCGACGCACCTCAATGGTGAAAAATATAAGACTTATCGACTTTATAAAATGCCTATTTAAACAGATATGCAATCAGTATTAATAACCGGTGCCAATGGATTTATAGGCAGACATTTAGTAAAAGAAGCTGCACATCACAACCTAAAAGTATATGCTGGTGTACGAGAAGGCAGCGATATCCGTTCATTGGAAAATTTAGATTGTGAAATCACTTTCATCAATTATAAGGATGTAAATCAGCTCACCACACTATTAAACACTATAAAACCGGATTATATCATACACAATGCCGGATTGACTCGTTCACCTAAATATGAGCAATACCTCGAAGTAAATCGCGATTATTTAAAACATATCGTAGAAGCAATACGTAAATCTGACATTTTTCTCAAAAAGTTACTTTTTGTCAGTAGCCTTGCCGCCTTTGGCCCTGCAGATTTCCAACAACATGGAATTGTGCATGAAAATGCAATACCACATCCTGTAACGCAATATGGTAAAAGTAAGCTCGAAGCAGAAAAATGGCTTAAACAGCAGACCGATATTCCTTTCAATATTGTTCGACCGTCAGCCGTTTTCGGTCCGGGAGAAAAAGACCTTTTAAACGTGTTTCAAATGATAAAAAAAGGCCTGAATATAACAGCTGGCTTTGGTAAACAGCAACTTACCTTTATTTACGTCAAAGACTTAGTCAGACTTATCGTTCTGGCCACCATATCGCCACAAACCCATCGTTCCTATTTTGGAACGGATGGAAATGCATACGGTAGAAACGACTTTTCAAATGCAATAGCCAAAAGCCTTAATAAATCGGTTATTTCTATCGCTCTTCCCGTATTTATAGTCAAAATCGGTGCATGGATAAGTGAAGGCATCGGAAAATTGACAGGTAAATTCCCAACTTTATATACTGAGCGCGTCAATGAAATCAAAGCCAAAAACTGGGTTTGCGATGTATCAAATCATCAGTCTGACTTACAGTTTCAAGCCAAATACACATTGCAGGAAGCAATAGATGAAACGGTAACATGGTATCAACAAAATAAATGGATCTAAAGCTATTTATTAGTGAACAAAAAGAAAATATTATTCATAACTAATCCTTTTTCCGGTTATAAATTGGGAAAAGATGTAGCTTCTTTTATATCTCAAAATTTAGATACAGAACGCTATGAATATACACTAGAATTTACGAAATATCCTGGGCATGCCACCGAACTTGCACATCAGGCCGTTAAGGATAATTACCAAGCCGTTATCGCAGCTGGAGGAGATGGTACCGTCAATGAAGTTGCCAATGCGCTTCAAGGTACACAAACCGCGCTTGGTATAATCCCCATAGGATCTGGCAATGGATTTGCCTATCATTTGGGGATTAAAATCGACATCGAAAAAGCAATTCAAATCATCAATCACGGTCATATCGAAAAGATAGATACCGGAAGCGTCAATGGACATTTTTTTGTCAATATTGCTGGACTTGGCTTAGATGCAAGCGTTGCTTTTAAAACAAAAAAGAACAAAAAAAGAGGCTTCCTGCCTTACTTATTACAATCCATATCTGAGGGATTAAAATTTAAAAAATTAAAACTTAAAATTAAAACCCCTGAAAAATCATGGTCGGGCAACTATACCATGGCTACGATAGCCAATGGATCAATTTATGGTTATAATTTTGCAATTGCACCAACAGCTATCGTCAATGACGGACTTTTTGATGTATTGTTAATTAAAAACATGTCTCTTTGGAAATACATTTTTTTACTTCCTAGTTTTCTTAATAAGTCAATTCATAAAAGTAAATTTGTCGAATATTTTAAAACAAATGAAATTTATATCGAACTTCAAAATGACGATTTTTATCATGTTGACGGAGAAGGTTTTGAAGTAAATGGTACCTTACATTTCAAAATTCAACCTATGAACCTTTATATTATTACACAAGCCCAAAACCTTTAAGTTTTATATGTGGATATTACTATTATGCATTGGCTTTAATGCCATTCTGGGTGTCATTTTCAAAATATTTAATAAATATAAAATTGACAATCTTCAAGCGATTGTTGTAAATTACATCACTTGTATTCTTGTTGCTACAGTGGTACAAGGCGGTTTACCTTTTCCTGAAAACATGACATTGCAACCGTGGTTTCCATATGCTTTTGGCTTGGGGATTTTGTTTATTATAGTTTTTAATACACTTGCTTTGACAATACAGCATTTTGGGATGGTTATTGGATCCATATTTCAAAAAATGTCCCTGATTGCACCTACTTTACTCGCCATTCTTATTTATAACGAACCTAGTAATATATATAAGTGGATAGGCATACTAGCGGCTATTATTTCAATCGTATTGCTTAGTTATGAAAAATCAGCTGATCTAGCCAACGATAAAAAGAAAAATGCCCTTTTATGGTTATTGCCGATAATAACCTTTTTGGGGTCATGTGTGATTGACAGTGGATTTTACCTCATTGAACAAAATCACCTTGGTCAAAATAGCGATATCAGCTTTGTCGCTTCTTTATTTTTATTTACTGCATTTTATGGCGTTTTGATTTTAATCATCCAATTACTCCGCAAAAAAACGGTTTTGAAATGGAAAAATATTGTAGCCGGTGTCGTACTTGGAATTCCCAATTTTTTTTCAATTTACTTACTCCTGCTTGCACTTCAACAAGATTTAGGTGGCGCAGTCGTATTTCCTGTTAATAATGTAGGCATTTTAGTAGTTTCTGCTATTTTGGGAGTCGTCATTTTTAAAGAACGTGTTACTATTTATAAGATTACTGGATTTTTATTAGCAATTATTTCGATTGTATTGATTACAACTTAGTATCTCAGGTATGTCGACAATCAAGGATAATTATCTTACTATAGCATCCACTTCATACGGCGAATACAAAGAAAAAGGTAGTAAATTTATGGCTTTTGCTTACCCTATGGATGATGAGCATATATTATCTGTATCTTTGGAAAGCTTGCGAAGTGAACACCACAAAGCCCGACATTTTTGTTATGCTTATCAAATTGGACTTGATCAAAACCGTTTTAGAATCAATGACGATGGTGAACCATCGGGAACTGCAGGAAAACCCATTTATGGGCAAATTCAAAGTTATGGCCTCACCAATATTCTCGTCGTTGTCGTTAGGTATTTTGGTGGTACGAAACTTGGTGTTTCTGGCCTGATACATGCATATAAAGAAGCGACAAAGGCTGCATTGGATGAATCTGTAATCATTGAAAAATATATAAGTAATACTTATCAGTTAAGATTTAACTATGATCAGATGGGGCATGTGCTTAATGTGTTGAAGGATCTTAATATTGAAATCATAGATAAAATTTTTGAAGCAGCTTGTACCGTAAACATTTCTTTAAGGCAATCCATAGAAATAGCTACACTACATAAAATGATTGCCAGACTGCTCAATAAATCTACTGAAGAAGTCACCCACAAAACTAAAGTTGATTTTTGCGAGATTGTTCGTGTCCTTTAGAGGCGACATGCTCAATCCACTTTAATCCTATTTTTTAGATTCTTGATACGCTTCGTTTAATGCTTTTAATGTTTCCTCTGTAATATCCAACGTATTGCGTCCATACATCACACTGCCACCCACGCCTTTCATCAAAACATAATCATAACCTTTTTCGTCAGCAATTTTTGCGAGGTAATCATCAATTTTATCCTGAAGGTCTTTTTGTAATGTTTGCAATTTATTGTCCAAGTCTCTTGCCGCGTTATCACGTTGCTTCATGAGGGATTCTTCCTCTTTAGCAAGGTTTTGCTGCTGCTTCATAAACTTTTCTTCAAGCTTTTTCAAATCTACAGGAGCAATATTTGCTGCGTTTTGTTGCGCTTGTGCAAATTCTTGTTGCATCTTTGCTACTCGATTTTGAAAAGCTTCAATTTTTGCACCCAACGAACTCTCTGCTGCTTTAGATTCTGTCTCCAAGCTCGCTTTTCTATCTTGATATAATTCATATTTATTCAATAATGTATCAATGTCCACATGAACAATCCTAGGCTGTTCTTGTTGGTCAGTAGTTGTAGTTGACATGTTTTCATTCGGTATTGTAGCTGTATCTTTACACGAAACCAATGTTAAACCTGTCAATATGAAAATCGATACTATATACTTATAAGTACGCATGTCTGCTTTAAATTTAAAATTAAGCCACAAATGTAATATTATTTTAACAACCTTTTATCAATATGTAGCAAATTTATATCTCTCATAGGTTATATTCAAACTATTGCAATCAACAGATTTCATTTTAGCTATGTAACTTGACTTTTCATATCTTAGATTCGTTGCGCAAAGTTAGAACAAATGGCTATGAAATTGCTCCCATTTTAAATCGAAATTGTTTTACAGTCAAAAGAATTTCATTTAATAAAATTGATACTGCATGTCAGGCGTCAATAAATTCGACAGCAAGAAAAACACGCTACCTAAAAAATATTTTAAAAAAAATGATGGAAAAATAGCACCAAATTTAAAACTATATCGTAATATTGCAATATTAAATAATTGAAATTTATGGGTGCAACAAAAACTGAACATTTTACAGACCGACAAAATCAAATTGCAACAATTGCAAAAGCATTGGGGCATCCTGCAAGAATTGCCATTATTGAATATTTGATCAAAGTAAATGAGTGTATTTGTAGCGACATTGTGAACGAACTTCCTTTGGCACAACCAACTGTTTCGCAACATTTGAAAGAATTAAAAAATGCTGGAATTATAAAAGGAAACATTGAAGGAAATTCAATTTGCTATTGCATTGACGAAAAAACAATCGACATTCTGAATTCATATTTTTCATACATAATACAAACAGTGACAAACGCTAAATGCTGTTAAATATTTTTTTAATCATCTATATCGCAATATTGCATTTAACTAATTAACTAAAAATAAGATGAAATTATCAGACGTAAAACAAATTTTGCCCACATTAGAAAATGTGGAATTTCAATTGGAAAACGGAACTTTTGTTCCCGAACATTTTCACGTAACTGAAGTGGGCATGATCACTAAAAATTTTATTGATTGTGGTGGAGTAATCCGAAGCGAAAAAGTTGTGAACTTCCAACTTTGGAATGCAGACGATTTTGAACATCGTTTGAAACCAAACAAATTGCTGAATATCATCCAACTTTCGGAAGATAAATTAGGTATCGAAGATGTTGAAATTGAAGTGGAATATCAAAATGAAACGATTGGGAAATACGATTTAGACTTTAACGGAAAAACTTTTGTGCTAAAAAACAAAACAACAGCTTGTTTAGCACAAGATGCTTGCGGTATTCCATCAGTAAAGCAAAAGAAAAATCTTGTGGATCTGAATGTAAATCAATCGTGTTGCACACCTAATTCTGGTTGTTGCTAAGATGAAGGATATGCTAATCAAATACAAGAAACCTATTATAATCACAACATCAGTTATTGTGTTACAACTTATTTTTGGCTTTGACGCCAAATTTTTCATCATCAATATTATTTGGTTACTCGTTTAAAAATATGACAAAGAAAATTTTAGTGCTTTGCACAGGAAACAGTTGTAGAAGTCAAATAGCTGAGGGTTATTTAAGACATTTTTCAGGTAATAAAGCACAAATATATAGTGCAGGAGTTGAAACGCACGGGGTAAATCCCAAAGCTATTGCTAGTATGAAAGAAGATGGAATTGACATTTCAAACCACACATCAAACAATATTGAAGAATATCGAAATATTGATTTCGATATAGTAATTACGGTTTGTGACAACGCCAAAGAACGTTGTCCATTTTTTTCGACAAAAGCTCAAAAATTTCACTATAATTTTTCCGACCCTGCAAAAGCAGTCGGAACAGACGAAGAAATTATAGAAGCATTTAGAAAAGTAAGAAACCAAATTAAAGCATACTGTAAGCAATTTGTTGTTGAAAATGTATAACCTGCCGCTAGAAGGCATTTCACCTCATCAGTATCCAAAGATTTGGGTAAAAGAAGTGGTTTTTAGGGTCTTGGAATATCAAAAAACATTTTCTCTTGATACAATACTTATTCATAATAAAATTTTACTGCATTAATTCTACTAAGTATTTGATTTTAAGACAAACACAACACATTATGGCAGTACTAAAAATAACTTTGTAATCTATTAGCAGAAAGATTTTGAACCGGAAAATCTTTTAACACATAAAATAACTGAGCAAACTCAATGGAATATGTACGAATGGTGTTTGACGAATACCCTTATAGTGTGAGTATATTTTGATATTTCTGAAATTCAGGCATATTGATTTCTGAAATTTTCATCAAAACATTTTTACCTACAACATCAGATTCCAAATTACAGAGATCCCTATTACGTAAATTATCGCGAAATAACACGATTTTTACGAAGCAGACTAAACATCATTAGTATGGCTTCTTAAATGAGAGATAAGGTTTTTATCGTTATTGAATTTTATCCAAAACACTTTTTTTGTTGTGATGCATACCTGTTTAAATTTGAAATAAAGTATAACAAAATTCCATCTTTGCATTTTGAATAACCACAACACTTCGTATTTTAAATATCTCAATGATAACAAAATTTTAATTCACTGAAAAAGAATGATATTTAATTTTTTTTATTTAGTTAAACTTCGTATATTTGTGAGTTAGCGGTCAGCTTAAAAGACACCACAACAATCAACAAAATGATTAAAGAAAAAATAATTTCTGCTTATGAAATAATGGCTGAGAAGTATAATGAACTTATTGACCATAAACCACACAATGCCTATTATGACAGACCTAACACACTTCAATTATTTCCAGATGTGAAAGGGAAAATTATCCTTGACGCAGCTTGTGGACCGGGGAAGTATGCAGAAATTTTAATTGATAAGGGGGCTATTGTTAAAGGGTTTGACATAAGTCCTAAAATGATTGAATTAGCAAAAGTTAGAAACCAAAATAAAGGAGATTTTTTTGTTCACGACTTCTCTACTAAATTCTCTACGATAGAAGATAATTCTTGCGACATAGTACTTTGTGCATTAGCACTTCATTACATTGAAGATTGGACTTTTACCATCAAAGAATTTAATAGAGTTTTAAAAAGTAAAGGAATACTTGTAGTCTCAATTGAGCATCCATTTTTTGAATACAATTATTTCCAGTCCAAGAAATACTTTGAAATTGAAAATGTAAAATGTACTTGGAATACTTTCGGACAACCTGTTGAAGTAAATAGTTTTAGAAGACCATTAAACGAATGTATTACACCATTGACAGATAACGGTTTTTATATTGATAAATTAGTTGAACCTAAGCCTACATCAGAATTTGAACAGTTAGATCCAAAGCATTTTAAAGAATTAAATGAATTTCCTGCATTTATGTGTATTAGAGCTGTTAAGAGAGATGATTGAATATTGCAGAAAAGCCGACCCGCTAACAAGGTATTGCCAAAAGCGGGGCAGAATGGCTTCGATTGGATATTTGCACAAAGTTCAACATTTGTAATTCTATTAAACTTTTGTGCTAAAAAGCCCCGCCTTCGACAATACCCAAACCGTTGGTGCAACCTTAAAAAACAGTCTTGCTAACATCAATAGACTAAAAAATATTAACTTTGCAACAGACATTTGAAAATTAAAAAATGGATAAACAAAAAATAAATATACACTTCGGTGTTTTGACAATTTTTATTTTAATAGCTACTTTCAGCCGTATTATTCCACATATGCCAAATTTTTCACCACTTGGTGCAATTGGACTTTTTGGCGCTGCCCATTTTACAAAAAAATGGCAAGCGTTTTTAGTTCCAATTATGGCAACTTGGTTAAGCGATTTGTTTATTAACAATGTTATTTATGGTCAATATTATCCAGCATTCACTTGGTTTTATCAGGGATTTTATTGGCAATACGGCAGTTATATTTTAATAACACTTGTAGCTATTTTAATTTTTAGCAAAGTAAATCCACAACGAGTTTTTGCAGGAGCTATAACATCAACTGCAATTTTCTTTTTGGTTTCTAACTTTGGTGTTTGGGCAAATGGAACAATGTATCCCAAGACTTTTGACGGTTTAATAACTTGCTATACAGCAGGTATTCCGTTTTTAAAAGGTACAATGTTGGGCGACTTATTTTATTCTGGTGTTTTGTTTGGCTCATTTGCTTTGGCTCAAAGACAATTCCCTATATTGCGTATAAAACAATATGTGTAGCCACGAACAAAAAAACTGTCCACGTTGCAATTCAAAATTTGAGTGTAAAGTCGGTTCTATAAACCTTTGTCAATACACAACCGTAATACTTAACGACAAAGAGAGAGAATATATGCGTGAAAATTTTGACGACTGTCTTTGTGCTTCGTGTATGAAAGATATAAAATCGGAATATCACACCCAAGTTTATCACAATAAATTAAAATCAATTTTAGGCGTTTTTTACAGAAAATATAAAAAATTTACAAATGACAAAAGAAGAGAAAGTTCAACAATCTGAAACACGTATTTTTAAAGCGGTATTTCCAAATACGACAAACCACTATGACACTTTATTCGGTGGAACAGCAATGCAACTAATGGATGAGGTGGCTTTTATTACAGCGACAAGATTCAGCCGACAACGAATGGTAACGGTAAGTAGTGACAAAATTGATTTTAAAAAGCCAATTCCCGCAGCGACAATCATTGAACTAGCAGGTAAAGTAACTTATACAGGAAACACAAGTTTGAAAGTCCGTGTGGACATTTTTATAGAGCAAATGTATTCAGACGAACGAGAAAAAGCTGTAAGCGGTGAATTTACTTTTGTCGCTATTGACGAACATAAAAAACCTGTAAAAATTGAATAAAGGCAGCACCTAACAAGGGTTTTGCTAGAGAGCGGCTGAAGTGCTATATTGAAGTTTAGTAATTCTATCACAGCTAAAAACGAATTATATTAGTTTTTTTATTAAATTTATCTTATATTAATTCGTTTTGGCTAGCTTCGGTGCTAAATCGAAACTTTTCGCTTCGATTTACCCGCCTTCGGCATCACCCGAATCGTCAGGCTTTGAATAAAGTCTTTTTAATGATTTTTTTTTCTTAAGGCGTGTCTATAGGTCAAAAGTACGTATATAGTTTTAATACATCTTCAATAGAGAAAAACAAATCCCGAATACTATCTATACCAGTAATTACCGGCATAAAATTGTATTATTACGTTATAGATCTACAAACTATTTAACTACATTTACAGTCAATTTATGAACTATTTTTTTTCACAGACGGACTTTAGCTGCTCAGTTTAAAAGCCAACTGCACATGCTAACATATTTTTTTGCCAAATCGCATAGTCCAAATTAAAAAACCAATAGATCCATTTTTTCGTCGCTCAACAATATCCAATTTAAATAGGATTATTACCTTTGCTCTATGAGAATCTTGGTAATCGAAGACGAAACTACGCTCAACAAAAATATTTGTGAGGCTCTGTTGGCTGAAAAATTTGCAGTCGAAAGTGCCTTTGACGGATTTCTGGCAGAACGATTTCTCAAAAAAGAAACTTTTGATTGTATAGTAATGGATATTAACTTACCAAAGAAAAACGGTTACGATTTATGCAAGGAATTTAGACAGTATAATACGCAAACTCCCGTTTTAATGCTAACTGCTTTTGACGAATTGGAAGATAAAATCAAAGGTTTTGATAGTGGTGCAGATGATTATTTGACCAAGCCTTTCTTTATGAAAGAGTTAATTATGCGTATTAATTCCCTTCTTAAAAGAAGTCAAAACAAGTCAGAGAATAATAATATTGTAATTGCTTCCGATATACTGATCGATACTGCTCAAAAAAAAGTCACAAGACAAAATCAGGAAATTCAACTTACTCCGAGAGAGTATCAAATTTTACTAAAACTCTGTAAGAATAAAGGCGAAATCGTCTCAAAAAATGAATTAATAAAAGAGATTTGGGGCACATCATTGGACGTGAACACCAATACAATAGAGGTCTATGTTAATTTTTTACGGAACAAAATCGACAAACCTTTTGGGAAAAACACCATCAAAACTAAAATAGGTTACGGATACTTTTTGAGTGATGAGTGATAAGATATAAATTATGGGTAAAAGTGTTTTAAAAGAGAAAAGTTTTTTGTTTGCTGTTAGAACAGTAAAGTTGTATGCGTATCTATCGGAAACCAAAAAAGAGTATGTTTTAAGCAAACAATTATTGCGAAGCGGAACAGCCGTAGGTGCATTGGTAAGAGAAGCTCAAAATGCTGAAAGCAAAGCAGATTTTATTCATAAATTAGGGATTGCACAAAAAGAATGTGATGAAACTTTGTATTGGATTGAACTCTTGAAAGAAACAGGATTTTAAACAGAATCGGAATTTGAAAGTTTAAGTTTTGATTGTACGGAATTGTTAAAAATGATTCGTAGTTCCATAATCACATCAAAGAAAAATAACTCATAACTCATCTCTTATAACTCATAACTATTCAACGTGAAAATAAGAAACAAAATACTCATCTACTTTTCGAGTACAGTGATTGTGCTGTCTGCCGTATCGCTTGTGATAGTTTTTGTTTTGTTTTCGGCTCATCGTGAGGAAGAATTTCAGCAACAGCAGTTCTCAAAAATTAAACATACGGTTGGACTTATTGAGGAATTTGGAAAGATAAGTGCAGAGGTGTCGCTGTTGCTTGACAAGCAAGATATACACGACTTCTATGATGAGAAAATGCTTATTTATGACAATAATAAGAAGCTCATTTTTTCGAGTATTGACAGTCTTGAAATTGAAAAATCAAAATCTATTCTAAATCGTTTGTCTGTTTCAAACACTTGGATTGAAACCAAAGAAGATGGTTATGATTTGATTGGCGTTTATATAGAATACAATGCTAAAAGCTATTACGGTATCAGCAAAGCGTATGATTTCTTTGGATATTCAAAAAAAGACTTTCTCCAAAAAGTACTTATCGGAATTTTTGTTGCTATAGTATTGATAGTTCTTTTGATTTCGTTCTATCTATCAAATATCATCGCTAAACCTATTTCTGAACTGACTAAAAAAATCGAAGATTACGATTTGAGCAATGAAGAAAACCTACCCTTAAAACTCAAAACGACTACTTCCGAGCTGAAAAACCTTACGGACAAATTCAATAGATTACTAAAGCGTACAAATGATGCTTTTTTGTTTCAGAAACACAGTATTCAACACATTTCACACGAACTGAAAACTCCAATTGCTGTTTTGGTTTCAGAACTCGAAAAAATCGAACAGCAAAACGATATTGGGCAAATAAAAACTGAGCTTCACAGACAGACTCAAAAAACGAAATCACTCGGAAATATCATCAATGTATTG
The DNA here is from genome assembly GCA_040391315.1 of Portibacter sp. Taxonomy (GTDB): domain Bacteria; phylum Bacteroidota; class Bacteroidia; order Chitinophagales; family Saprospiraceae; genus OLB9. The sequence goes on from JBEBYC010000030.1 coordinate 15,826, forward strand.
CTTCAAATCTCTAAAATTGAATCAGGACAGGAAATTATTAAAAACAACATAAGGATTGATGATATAGTGTTTAATTGCATTGCCGAAATCAATACACTTTATCCAGAATTTCATTTTAAAGTACAATTCACTCCCGACAATTTCAATGAACAAATCTTGCAAATCAAAGCTAATGAGCCACTTATAAAACAAGGTTTTCTGAATTTACTAATGAATGCTGTCCATTATTCGGACAATCAGAAAGCAAAAATAACTTTTAATGGTTCGTCTGATAAGCTCACCGTTATTATTTCAAATTCAGGAAAAACGCCTGCAGAAGATGAACAGCGGTTTATTTTTACTCATTTTTTCAGAGGCAATAATGCCCAAAACCATCAAGGCTTTGGACTTGGATTAGTACTTGCGCAACGGATTTTTGTCGTTCACAATGCAATTATAAAGTATCATTCAAATGAGCATATCGAAAATATTTTCAGTATAGAATTTCCTCCTCTTTAAGCTAATTTTTATTCCATTTAAGTCTTTTTTAAGGTCGATTCTTCCACATTTGCGACTCTAATAGTTGCAGAATGATACGAAACTTATTTTATTGTATTTTCATCGTTTTCAGTGTTGGACTGAAAGCACAGGAAATACTCAAATTATCACGAGCAGAAGCAGAAACCATGTTTTTGCAGAACAACCTTCTTTTAATTTCCGAAAAGCTAAACATCGAAAGCCAACAAGCTGAAGTGATACAAGCAAAATTGTGGCCCAATCCCGATTTTTCAATAAGCGAAATAAATCTTTGGAAGAACTCAACGATAGAACCCTCTCCGCCTTTTTTTGGCAATGTCGGACAAAATCAGCAAATCGCTTTTGAACTCAACCAATTGGTTCAAACGGCAGGAAAACGCAAAAAATTGATTGCTTTGGAGCAGGTTGATGTTTCAAAAGCAGAGCAATATTTTGAAGATTTATTAAGAGGTCTGAAATTGGAACTTCGTAATCAGTTAACGGAATTGCAATATGTTCAGCAATCTATAAAAGTTCATCAAAATCTGATTGACAACATTTCGATACTGACAAATGCCTACCAAAATCAATTGGACAAAGGCAATATTTCCAAAGCCGAATATACTCGGTTAAAGGCACAGGAACTCGAAATCAACAAAGAGATTTTGGAGCTTACCCGTCAATCCAACGAAATCCAAAAAGAACTCAAACTATTGCTTCGTGTCAATTCTGCGGTTACTATCGAAATTACAAATGACGGTTTTGTAAAAGACACGAAACCCTATCAAACTATTTTTATCGACCAAACGATTGAAAGTGCTAAACAAAATCGTCCCGATTATAAATTGGCTTTGCTCGAAGAAGATTATTCCAACAAATTATTGGCTTACGAAAAAGCTCAACGTATTCCCGACTTGAAATTCGGCGTGAATTACGACCGAAACGGAAGTACAATGCTCAATTTTGTGGGTGTAGGTGTTGCTATGGATTTGCCGTTTTTTAATCGGAATCAAGGTAAAATAAAACAAGCTCAAATCAGCATTGAAAATGCCAAAGTACGAAAAGAACAAACCGTACTGACTATCGAAAACGAAATCGCTTTATCCTACAAATCATTGCAACAGGCAATTGATTTTCTCAACAAAATTGAGGTAGGGTTTGAATCCGATTTGGATTTGTTATTAGAAAATTACACCAAAAATTTCACATCAAGAAATGTGAGTATGCTGGAATATTTTGATTTTATGGATGCTTATCTGAATAACAAAAACATCATTATAGAAGCCCAAAAAGAAGTCAATCAGAAAGCAGAAGAACTTAATTATTCATTAGGAAAAGACCTTTAATTGACAATAAAAAAGATGAGAAAAATCCTTATACCATTTTCAATTGTTTTATTACTAATCGGCTGTAAGAGCAACGAAGAAAAGACCGTTCAAAGCGAAAAATACTGCCTGAACGAAAAAAGCAAGAGTATTACCGAAATCAAAACGGTCGAAAAACAGGCAGTTACAGAGCGTATTCATTTGACAGGAAGCATAGAATCCAATCCCGACAAAGTAGTGCATTTTGTGAGCCTTGTGGACGGAATTATTTCCAATACCTATTTTTCTTTGGGAGATGCCGTAACCAAAGGGCAGGTTTTGGCAGAAATGCAGAGTACGGAGTTGAGTTCGCTTCAAGCCGAATTGCGTTCGCTCAAATCACAGATTGAAGTTGCAAAAGTAGAGTTGAGTGCTACTGAACAAATGTTTGAAGACGGGATTTCTTCAAACAGGGATTTGATTGAGGCACAAAATAATCTTCGGGTTTTGGAAGCCGAAAAGCAAAAAGTTGAGAACAATTTGAGCCTGTTTAGTGCAAGTAGCACCAAAAACGTATTTCAGATAAAAGCACCCACTTCGGGAATTATCACAGCCAAAAATATCAATTCGGGAACAACCGTAAACAACGAGGGAGAACCACTTTTTTCAATTTCCAATCTGAATAATGTGTGGGCAATGGCAAATATCTACTCGACCGATATTGCCCACATCAGCACAGGCATGGAAGTTGAAATCAAAACAATTTCCTATCCCGATGAGATTTTCAGAGGAAAAATTGATGTGATTTCTCAGGTCTTGGATGATAATGCAAAAGTACTAAAAGCCCGAATCGTATTAGACAACGAAAACTTTAAGTTAAAGCCTGGAATGATAGCCGACATCACTGCGCTTAAAAAAACCGATAAGCAAATGATCGCTGTTCCAACTTCTTGCTTGGTATTTTTCAATGGAAAAAATTATGTATTAGTATACAACGACGATTGCCATATTGAAGCTCGTGAAGTGACGATAAAGTCGAAAGGAAATGGAACAACCTATATCGAAAGTGGTTTGAATGAAAATGAAAAAATCATCACAAAAAACCAACTGTTGATTTTTGAAGCACTCAATAACTAATTCACTAAAATTTCAAAATGCAAAAATTCATTCAAAATATAGTTGCTTTTTCTCTTAAAAACCCAATTATCATTTTCTTCCTAACAGGATTATTAGTTGTAGTGGGAATAATAAGTTTAAAGTATACCCCTATTGAAGCTTTTCCTGATGTAACCAATACAAGAGCAAGGATTATTACGCAATGGTCGGGACGAAGTGCAGAGGAAATTGAAAAATTTGTAACGCTTCCGATAATGATGCAGATGAATACCATTCCGAAAAAGACAGATGTCCGTTCAATTTCTTTGTTCGGATTGTCGGTAGTTACCGTAATTTTTGACGATGATGTTGATGATTTTTATGCCCAACAATATGCCTCAAATCGTTTACAAAACATTGAACTGCCAGACGGAGCTGATGCCCGGATAGAACCACCTTATGGAGCAACAGGAGAGATTTTCCGTTACGTTATCCGAAGTAGCAGGCCGATAAAAGAAGTAACTGCCATTCAAGATTGGGTTATTGAGCGTGAATTGGTTTCCGTTGCAGGTATAGCTGATATCGTGAGTTTTGGAGGAGAAGAAAAGATTTATGAAATCAAAATCAATCCGACCGAACTGGCAAATTACGACTTGTCACCGTTGGATGTCTACGAAGCTGTTTCAAAAAGTAACCTCAATGTAGGTGGTGATGTAATAGAAAGAGGCTCGCAGGCTTATGTGGTGCGTGGTGTTGGTCTTTTGGAAAAAGTAGAAGACATTGAAAACATTCTCATTGAAGTTCGAAACAATGTTCCGATTTTGGTGAAGCACGTTGCTCAGGTTGAGATTTCAGCCAAACCGAGATTAGGACAAGTTGGTTTACAAGACGAAGATGATTTGGTGCAAGGTGTTGTGATTATGCTTCGAGGAGAAAATCCCGATGATGTGATACCTAGACTGAAAGAAAAAATCGAAGAGCTCAACAATACCATTCTTCCAAAAGATGTAAAAATAGAGCCTTTTATCGACCGTACAGAATTGGTAAATGCGACAGTAAGCACCGTTGCCAAAAACATAGCAGAGGGAATTTTCCTTGTTTCGGTTATCGTTTTTATCTTTTTGTATAATTGGCGTACGACCGTCATTGTAGCTTCCGTCATTCCGCTTTCGTTCCTGTTTGCGATTATGATGTTGCGTATTCAGGGCTTACCTGCCAATCTTATTTCAATGGGTGCGATTGACTTCGGGTTGCTCTTAGAGGGAACGCTCGTGATTGTGGAAACCGTCTTTGTGGCAATGGAAAAAAAGGCACATAAAATCGGAATGCCTGCATTTAATAAAATGTCTAAATCGGGGCTAATCAAAAAAAGCGCAGGAAGTGTCGCAGGTTACATTGTCTTTGCACAGATTATACTAATTGTAGCACTGATCCCTATTTTCTCTTTCCAAAAAGTGGAAGGTAAAATGTTTTCGCCTCTCGCTTTTACATTAGGATATGCTCTTTTAGGCTCATTGATTTTGAGTATTACCTACGTTCCTGTAATGTGTCGGTTTTTGCTCCGTAAAAATATTGTTGAAAAAGAAAATTTTATTTCAAGGTTTTTCAAAAAAGCAATGTTCAAATTATTTCAATGGAGTGAACGAAGAAAAAAGTTAACCATTTTAGGTTTTGTTGCGCTCATAGCAATATGTGGTATCCGATTTATGAATTATGGAACAGAATTTATTCCGAAGCTAAACGAGGGTGCTTTGTATGTAAGAGCCACTTTGCCGAATAGTGTCAATCTGCAGGAATCCACTCGATTGGCAAAAGAAATGAAAGACAAAATAAGAGGTTTTGAAGAAGTAAAATTCGTCTTAAACCAAGTCGGAAGACCCAACGACGGAACTGATCCAACAGGATTTTTCAACATCGAATTTCATATCCAACTGCACCCCGAAAAAGAATGGAAAAACAAATTGTCGAAAGATGAACTAATCGAAGAAATGCGAAAAGAATTGCAGACTTATCCTGGTATTGTCTTTGGCTTCAGTCAGCCAATTCAGGACAATGTGGAAGAATATGTAGCTGGGGTTAAAAGTTCTTTGGTGGTGAAAATTTTCGGAAATGATTTATTTAAACTCGAAGAATATGCCGACCAAGTAGCAGATGCCATCCGAGATGTAGAAGGAATTGAAGATTTGAACGTATATCGAAATATCGGTCTTCCCGAACTTCGTATTCAACTTCACGACCATAAAATGGCTCGCTATGGAGTAGATATGTCAAATGCTCAAGCCGTGGTTGAAATGGCAATCGGAGGAAGTGCGGCTACAACCTTCTATGAAGAAGACCGAATGTTTGATGTGCGTATTCGCTTTGCAAAAGCGTATCGTGATGACGATGAAAAAATCGGGGATATTCTCATTCCGACCGAATCGGGTGCAAAAATCCCATTAAGAGAGATTTCGACTATCAGCTATATTACGGGGCCGACATTCATCTATCGAGAGGGGAGCAGTCGGTATATAGCAGTTGGATTTAGTGTGGAGGGCAGGGACTTGGGTAGTACGATTGCAGAAGCAAAAGCCAAAGTAGCTGAAAAGACAAACATTCCCGAAGAAAACAAAGTGGTTTGGGCAGGGGAATTTGAAAGTAAGGAACGGGCAACTGCACAGTTGGCTGTGATTGTTCCTGCCGTTCTGTTGCTTATTTTATTCCTGTTGTATTTCAATTTCGGAACGATTAAAGACACGCTCATAGCCTCAAGTACCATTCCGTTTGCCTTTATCGGAGGATTTATTTCGCTCTGGCTGACGGGAACTGTTTTCGGAATTTCTGCAGGAATCGGATTTATCATTCTATTTGGTGTGAATACCATAAACAGTATCATTCTGATTGCCGTAATGAAAGATAATCTACGAAAAATGAATCTCAAAGAAGCAATTTCAAAAGGAGTTTATGATCGGATTCGTCCGATTGTAATGATTGCTCTTATGGGTTCATTAGGATTACTTCCTGCTTCACTTTCATCAGGGATGGGTTCTGAAATTCAAAAACCACTGGCTATTATGATTGTAGGAGGATTATTGATTTGTATGGTTTTGTCGCTTACGGTGTTACCACAGGTATTTTATTTGGCTTACAGAAAAAAAGAAATGAAAAAATGAATACAAGAAATTTGGTAGCACTAATTTTTCTTTGGGCAATTTCAAATTGTAATATCTCTTTTGCCCAAACATATTATTCTATCAAAAACGACTTAACAGGTTTTTATCTAACCTATGATGATTTTATAAACGGAAAAATAACAAACGGAGTTCCTGCAAACAAAAGAGAAAATATTCTTTATCCACATGGTTTCTTTAAATACAAAGACCCCGAACTAAAAACACCCGACACAACAATCGTTTATAAGCGTTCGGAAATTTGGGGCTTTTATGACCACAGAAAGCAGTTAATTCGTGTTTACTACGACAAGCATTACAAAGTATTATGTGACAAGGGAATAGTTTTGTACAATCTTCTAAAAATTTAAAAGTATTGTCTGAATTACATTTGAAAACATATGTAATCACAATCGTAACTATTTTTCCTGCAATTACTTTACAAGTTTAAACAGAACCATATTTACTTAATTTTGTTATTATTTTATGGATATTTTCCATATTTATAAGATTTACAAACGCCACTGCATATAACAGTAGTTTGGCAAAAATGCCGTTAAACGTTGGGTTAATAATAAAAGGTTGATGCTCGGTAACATCGCCAAGCCGCGAACCGTTAGCAGCAAGTGTAAAGGACAACAACAACTACAAACAAAATACTAAAAACTATAAAAAAAATGTATTTCGAAGCTAAAACATTGCTACAAAAAGGCAAACCAAGTATTGCAAATTATTTTAAAAAACACAAAATGTATTCGAAATATCAAAAGTCCGTTTGATGATAAGTGATAAAAAAACTTCACCTATCCATCCATATATGGAATATTTGCGTATTTTTGTTGCGCATATAAGTAAGTTAGCATCGATTAGAAAGGAAAAGTCCTTCGAAAATCTAAAATTCCAAACACAAACTCAACAAGTAACGGAGAAAATCAAAGACAGACGTTCAGAGTTAAAGGTGAAGATGAGTAAGACGATAAAGTACAATTTAAAAGATGCTGCGACCATGTTGGTCTAACCGTGGGAACTGCTGGATAGCCAAAGGAAATTATATTTTTATGAGATCATTTATTCTGTTATTATTAATGTCTATTATTACTTCATCATGCCAGAAGGATAATATGCACAATCAAAATTATGATATTGAAAAATCATTGGAATTAAGAAAAAGAAATTGGAAAGGACTAGCTGCTGACGTAGGAGGTGGTTTAAGCGGTGTTTCTACAGGAGCCTGGTATGGATCATTTTTAGGTCCTGAAGGGACAATAATAGGTGGCATGTTAGGCGGAGTTATTGGATGCGTTGGAGCTAGTGTAGGTGCTGGAAGGATCATTTATAATGAAAATGAATTCACTTTAGAAACGTTACCTTTGATTCCAAATATTGAAAATAATAATTATTTCGTACAAAATAGAAACTTTGACCTAGATCATATTAGTTTAATTCATAACAAATTGCTTTTTAAATCACTCGAATTACCGGGTGGAGTTTCTGATGATGATACGTATGATTTTATTTTTCTCAATTCCGTTGAAGAATTAGAGAAACTTGGGGTAAATTTTGAAAATTTTGATTTAACAGTTTTAAAAATGGATTTAAATCAACTTTTTTGGAATTGTTAAATGATAAAAATAATTCAAACAGACCAAGCTTCAATATAATAATGAATGGGTTCTATCAAAATAACTCTTCAGATGAAGAATTTGAATCTTACATTAATGCAAGTTTTTTAAATCCAAACATTAATGATTTAGAATTTAACTTTGGTTTAGCGGTTCTACATGGAACTTATTATTTTTGGAAATAAATTAAATTAAAAATGAAATATTTAGTTAAACTTTTTTATAAATATCGAACCAATCTACTCTTAAATTCGTTGTTTATATTTTCGCTATTAATTACAGGTATAATTGGCATTAAACTTTCTGTGAATATTGGAGACGCTGAAATTTATATTTTAAAGACTGATTTAATTTTGTTTATTGTAAGTCTAATCTGTTTGATTTTAGCTGTTATAAAAATTACTAGAATTTTTGATCCAATTAGAGAAGGAATCTTGAAAAATGCGGAATATAAGTACGTTAATTAAGTCAACCAGATGCTAACAAAGCATTGACGAAAGGCAGCCCTATCGGGCCTGCCCTTCGTCAATGCCAGACCGTAAGATGAAAAACTAAAACGAAATAAATATGAAAAGATTTAGCACTCTAATTATCATTCTTGGACTTGGATTTCTGACTAATTGTAAACAAAAAAACGACGACCCTGAAATCCTAAAAAAAATCCTAACCGACTATTTTGACGCATTGAAAACAAAAGATGTAAATATAGACAGATTGAACGCACTTACAACAGCGGACTTTATTCTTTTCGAGGATGGTATAATTTGGACAAATGATAGTCTGGTCAAACCAATCCCAGGTGTGAAATCATTTAAAGGCAAATGGACTTTTGACAAAATGAAAGTTAATATCGATGGAAATAGCGGTGATATTGTCTACTACAACCAAGGTGATTTCATCATTAACGACACGATTAAAGCACAGGTAAACTATCTAGAAAGTGCAACATTTAAAAAAGTTAACGGACAATGGAAAATGAAATTCCTTCATTCGACAGTTAAGAAATAATACTACTGCACACAACAAGGGTTTTGCAAAATGGCGGGGTTTCGTCTAAGTTGAAATTTTCGTCTTCGTAATCCACAAAAGCCAATTTTATTGGCTTTTTTTCTTAATTTAGCAAATATAAATTGGCTTTTGCTACGTGTCGTCTAAATCGAAACTTTCGTCTTCGATTTTCCCCCACTTCGCAAAGCCCCAGACCGTTACCTGCATTGGTTGCGACATAGTTATGCTAGGCATTTATTGGAAAGCGGTACAGATTTGCGTTTTATTCAGGAATTGTTGGGTCACAACAGTAGCAAAACCACTGAAATTTACACGCACGTCAGTACTAAAAGTTTACAAAATATAATTTCACCTTTCGACACACTATAATAATTAATAAAAAAATGTATTTTTGCTACCGAAATAAACCCTTATGCTTATGGCGCAAAGCCAACCAAATATGGGCGGATTGGCGACATTTTATGAGGGGTATAAATGAGTTACAAGCAAGCCTAAAAGACGACACTACAACCATCAACGTAACAACTAAACCATCGACCTTTGACATCCTGACTATACTGCACAGAGAATCTAAACACGGCAGACAATTTCGTTTTATTCTCGACACATACCAGCAGACCAACTTGGCGACACACAATCCGATCCAAGAAAAAATAAAACACCCCACCGCGCAAAAAGAATTGAAATGCGGAGCATTCACGAACACCATTGAAAAAGAATGTTACGTGAGTAATTTCTGCCACCGCACAAGTGGCACATTTGGCTTTGCCCAGCCCACAAGCCGACCCTTCTGCAAAGCCCAAAGAGCCACTTTTTACCTACACATGAGAGACAGTAGATACAAATATTGGCATATTTGTAGAACCCCTACTTAAAATTATTTTCAGAAAAAGTTTGGATATTAGAAAACTTTGCCTACTTTTGTAGCGTCATTACAAAGGAATAAATTTTAAAAACGCTAATAAAAGATATCACACACATCCAAACCGGACTCTTCGCCAAGCCTGCTGGCATTGGTGAATTGGTGTATCTACAGTCCAAGCATTTTGACGAATATGGGCAATTGCTTTCTACACTTCAGCCTGACTTGATGGCTGAAGGTATTTCCGAAAAGCATCTACTAAAAGACGGTGATGTGCTTTTTGCTGCCAAAGGGACCAAAAACTTTGCAGTTGTTTTTAAAAACTTCAACGAACCGTCTGTAGCTTCAACTTCTTTTTTCGTATTAAGACCAACCGACAAAAAGGTGCTTCCTGATTATCTGGCCTGGTTCCTTAATAGTCACTCTACACAGACACTATTAAAAAGTCAAGCTATTGGCACTTCCATTCCTTCTATTTCAAAACAAGTTTTGGAAAATCTGGAAATAGCAGTGCCGGGTATCGAAACACAAAAAGCAATTCTTCAAATCACTAAGCTTCGTAACAAAGAGAAATCATTGAAACATGAAATTGAAACGCTTCGTGAAAAACAAATTCAACAACAAATAATCAACGCAATAAAATAAATATCATGGCTAAAATAACACAGAAAGACATCAACGATGCAGTTTGGAAAGCTTGCGACACGTTTAGAGGTAGCATTGACCCCAGCGTTTACAAAGACTATGTGCTTACCATGCTGTTCCTAAAGTACCTCAGCGATGTGCATGACGATAAAATGGAAGGCTACCTGAAAAAGTACAATGGTGATGTGGAACGTGCCAAACGTGCCATGCAACACGAACGTTTTATTGTGCCTGAACATAGCCATTTTAAATTTCTGTACGATTCTCGTAATGAAGCCAATATTGGTGAACTCATCAATATTGCGTTGACGGATTTGGAAGAAGCCAACCGAGAGAAGCTATACAGTGAGGATGGTGCCGGGATATTCCAAAACATTGACTTTAACAGCAGCAAATTGGGTGAACCAAAAGACAAAAACACCCGATTGAAAACCCTGCTAATTGATTTTAAATCTGACAAGTTGGATTTGCGTCCTTCGCATTTGGATGGCAACGACATCATTGGTGGGGCTTACATGTTCCTGATTGAAAACTTTGCCAGTGATGCAGGAAAAAAAGCGGGTGAATTTTTTACGCCAAAAGAAGTTTCTACGCTTATTGCCAAACTCACCAAAAGCAAACCCGGTTCCCGTATTTGCGACCCAACTTGCGGTTCTGCTTCTCTTTTAATTAAAGCAGGTGAAGAAGTAGGTTCTGATAACTTTTCGCTCTACGGACAAGAAGCCAACGGCAGCACTTGGGCTTTGGCTGTGATGAATATGTTTTTGCATGGTTTTGACAATGCTACCATCCGTTGGGGCGATACCATACGCAACCCAAAACTGAAAGAAGGCGACCAACTGATGAAGTTTGATACCGTTGTGGCAAACCCACCTTTTTCTTTGGACAAATGGGGAAAGGTTGAGGATAAAGACGGTGATAAAACCACCATCAGCTACGACCCTGAAACCGATAAATACAACCGTTTTTGGAGAGGTGTTCCACCCAAGAGCAAAGGCGACTGGGCATTCATTTCGCACATGATTGAAACGCTGAATGAACACGGCAAAGCAGGTGTGGTGGTGCCGCATGGCGTATTGTTCCGGGGCAGCAGCGAAGGCCGCATTCGCCAACGCACCATTGAAGAAAACCTGCTCGAAGCGGTGATTGGTTTACCTGCCAACCTGTTTTTTGGTACGGGCATACCGGCTGCTATTTTGGTGTTTAATAAGCAAAAAACCAGCAACAATTTTTTGTTTATTGATGCGAGCAAGCACTACGAAAGTGCCAAAAACCAAAACAAGCTGCGTGAAAGCGATATAGAACACATTGTAAATACCTATCGTGATTTTGCAGCCGGTAAGCTACAGCCTGGTGTAGTGGAAGATAAATACAGCTATGTGGCCACTGCCGAAGAAATACAGGAAAACGATTATAATCTGAACATTCCCAGATATGTGGACACTTTTGAAGAAGAAGCAGAAGTGGATATTGCTGCGGTTCAACAGGAGATTGACAAGCTGGAAGATGAACTTAAAACGGTGCAAATTGAAATTGAAGTTTATTTAAAACAACTGATGCAATAAGTATGAAAAACGAATTATCAAGAAAGCATACGACTTTATTTGAATCTATCAAAGCAATAGATGAAAATGGTCATGAATATTGGGGAGCAAGAATACTCTCTAAAGTATTGGAGTATTCGGAATATCGACACTTTTTGCCAGTAATTGAACGCGCTAAAGAAGCCTGCAACAATAGCGGACATGCTGTTTCGGATCACTTCGAGGATTACCTCGAGGAGATAGAACATGGTAAAGGTGCAAAGCAAGTTTATGAAAGTGTAAAACTTTCCCGTTATGCCTGTTATTTAATAGTACAAAATGCCGACCCGAGTAAAGAAGTAGTTGCGCAAGGGCAAACCTATTTTGCAGTACAAACCCGCTTGCAAGAAATCAGGCAAATGGATGAGTACAACCGTTTGGCCTCAGAAGATGAAAAGCGGCTGTTTTTGAGAGAAGAAATGAAGCGCCACAACATACAATTGGCCGATGCGGCTAAGGGCGCTGGAGTAGTTGAACCTTTGGACTATGCCATTTTTCAGAACCACGGCTATATGGGTTTGTATGGCGGGCTAGATGCCAAAGGCATACACAAAAACAAAGGGCTGAAAAAAAGCCAAAACATACTCGACCACATGGGCAGTACCGAGTTGGCAGCCAACCTCTTCCGTGCCACGCAAACCGAAGAAAAATTGAGACGGGATAATATAAAAGGCAAGCAACAAGCCAACAAAACTCATTTTGAAATTGGTAAAAAAGTACGAAAAACCATAGAAGAAATTGGCGGCACCATGCCCGAAGATTTGCCTGTAGCCGACAGCATTAAAAAGCTGGAAAAAGCTAAAGACCCAAAGCCATTAAAAAACACGAAAAATAAAAAATAATGGCAACTGAAACAAAACATACAAAATCATTTTACAATACGGAAATTCCGAGTGATTGGGAGGTTATTCAATTGATAATTAAAAATTGAGAATGGAGAATTTAAAGAAAATAGAATTTGGGGAAATTGCGGAATTAAGGAAAGAGAAATTCAATCCTGAAAAAAGTAACGAAATAAAGCCTTGCCTTGAACTTGAACATTTTGAACAAGTAACAGGCAAAATAAATGGCTTTGTTCCTTCTTCAGACCAAAAAAGCATTAAGAGCGTATTTTATAAGGGCGATGTACTTTTTGGAAAATTGAGGCCATATTTAAGAAAGTACTGGCTGGCTGAATTTGATGGCGTTTGTTCAAGTGAAGTGTGGGTTTTAAAACCTAAATCAAAAGATATTTCTAATGAATACCTTTTCAATCTGATACAAACAAACGACTTTATTCAGGCTGCAAATGTTTCAAGTGGATCAAAAATGCCACGGGCTGATTGGGAATACATTATCAATTTTCCATTCTCAATTATCAATTCAAAAACCGAGCAAAAAGCCATAGCCCAGGTGCTCAGCACGGCAGATGCCGCCATCCACACCACCGAAAAACTCATAGCCCAAAAAGAACTCCGCAAAAAATGGTTGATGCAACAATTGCTTACAGGGAAGAAAAGGCTTTTGAATGATGAATTAGGAATGATGAACGATGAACTTGGAAAGGTCAAGTTTGGGAGTTTTGCGAATATTAAGAAAGGAAAGGCTCTTACTTCATCAGAACTAATTGATGGCAATATTCCTGTAATTGCTGGCGGACAAACTAGTCCTTATAAACATAATGCCTTTACACACGAAAATGTTATAACCATAAGTGCAAGTGGTGCCTATGCCGGATTCGTTGCGTATCACAATGGTAAAATTTGGGCTTCTGATTGTTCTGTAGTTGAAGGGATAAAGGGAAAATCATCTACTCTTTACTTGTTTTATGTTCTTCAATTTAATCAAGGCAAAATTTACAAACTTCAAACTGGAGGTGCTCAGCCGCACGTTTATCCTGATGACATTCATAATTTATCACTCATAATTCATCATTCTTTAAAAGAACAAACCGCCATTGCCCAAGTGCTGCAAGCGGCAGATAAAGA
>JBEBYC010000031.1:0-28637 GCA_040391315.1 Portibacter sp.
AAAATATTTGTATAATTTTGTCGTTCATATAAACGAGTTACATAAAATTGTAAAAGAGGACAAGATCTAAATAAACCAATAAAAATATGAAAGATAAAAGCCAACACTTCGGCAAAATTAAAAGAGCTGCAACCAACTTCACAAAGAGAAACTGAATCGAATTATGAACCAAACTCAATTTCAAGCAGGATATATACTTGACGGTATCAATGATTCTCTTAAAACTATTGACAAATCAAAAGAAGTCAAGGGGCTTTTAAAACATTTATCTTGCTTTGATGTTGAAACGAATTGCAATATTTCTTCAAATTCATCAGACAGTTTTACTTCTGTTATTCATAACTTAATCGTTCGTGGTATTCCTACCCGACCAAGTGTTTTTATTGAAAATGAGTTTTTAGAAACCTTTCAAAAATTCAAAATTGATGATTCAGATTTCACAAAATCATTAGGAAATATAAAGTATGAATCAAATCTAAACAAAGAAGAACAAAATGATTTTTTTTGGCTCTTCATATCATTGACCCAAGAATAAAACTGAATGAGGATAATTACAATTTTGAACTCGAAAGCAACTTTGAAAAAGACTTTATTTTCAAATATCTACCGACAAATACCTTAACTTTCATACAGCAACTTTTAGAGGGTCAGCGAAAATTAAATACAATTGTAACGCCTGAAATTGGACATCATTTTCATTCTCAAAGAGTGGACTTCTCTTACGAGTTTCCTTATGAATTGGAAATTCCATTTGAAGTTTTTGGAGAGAAGAAAATTAGAAATTATAATCAAGGAATTCTAATTGAAATTGACGGAACTCATCATAATTTACCAGAACAAAAATTATTAGATAAATTCAGGGATAAATCTGTAAAAGATACTAATTGGCAACCATTTAGAATCAAAAACATTACTGACGAATCCTTTGCCAATTGGATAAAACGCTCAAATTCGTTAAAAATAATTGATAATAATTACAACAAAGAGTTATCTGATAATTGGCTCGATATTCTTCAATTAACCTTATCGCCTTTCGCAATTGCGAGAGTTCAAAAAATGATTATTGAACTTATCCTTTCAAATAACCTTGATTTGAAAGCAAAACAATGGAGCATTTTGGCAATTGAAAGAGATGTTCCTTGTGTTGCGTTGGCAATTGAAGATTTAAAACAACATTTCCAATATCTTTTTGCACTTGCAGGAAAAGAGCAATATTTTCCAACTATTGATTTGCGAATTTTAAGCACAGAAGAATTTGCGAATTCAAAGTTACACAAGACAAAACCCGAACTCATAGATAAATTCCGTAGTGAGAAAGAATTTGATTTGATAATTGACATTTCTGTTTTGCAAAGGCGTGGAATTGTAAAAACTGAAATCCCTTTTGATGCTAAAAATAAAGTTATAATTCGTTCTTCTCACCATGTAAATTCAGAAAGAAAACTTTACACTTCTGATTTCATTGATTACCAACCAGTCACAAAGAAATTAGAAAATGAAACTTATAAAGCTATTTTACAACCTAAAATAAGCTTAACTTATTTTTTACGCAATATTTTCAGGAAAGAAAGTTTTAGAGAAGGACAATTGCCGATTTTAAATCGGGCATTGCAAGGAAAAAGCGTTATCGGACTTTTGCCAACAGGTGGAGGTAAATCGCTAACTTACCAAATCGCTTCTTTGCTACAAGCAGGAGTTACAATGGTTATCGACCCGATTAAGTCGTTAATGCAAGACCAATATGACAACCTTGTAAAAAATGGAATTGACAGTTGCAATTTTATCAATTCAAAATTGACCCGTGAAGAAAAAACTATCGCAACCAACCAAGTTGTGGAAAGTAAAGTTTTATTCACTTTCGTTTCACCCGAACGCTTACAGATTGAAGATTTTAGAACTTCTTTACACGAAATGCACAAAAACCAAGTATATTTTAGCTATTGCGTTATTGATGAAGTGCATTGCGTTTCTGAATGGGGACACGATTTTAGAACTTCTTATTTGAGTTTAGGAAGAAATGCGATTGAACATTGCAAAACTAAAAACAAACAAACTATTCCGATTTTTGGGCTTACAGCAACAGCTTCTTTTGATGTACTTTCTGATGTGGAACGGTAATTGTCGGGAAATGGACTGACAAATATTGATACAGATGCTATTGTACGATTTGAAAACACAAACAGAACGGAATTACAATATCAAATCGTTAATACAGTTGTTGATTTTGAAAGGGAAGAAAAAAAATTGAAACTTGATGATGAAAAAGAAATCAAATTATTCCCAATCAAAGGAGATGTAAAACAACAAACAGCTCTCAAAAAGCAATCCGAGCTGACAACAGTTGTTGAACTGATACCTGAACGACTTTGGACCCTGAATAAAGGAGCAGATAAAATCCTAAAATGGACAAAAGAAAAGTTTTCGATTGAGGAAAATTTACCAAATATCAAAATTGAAAATTTCGATACAGGTTCTTTTTACAATTTAAGTGACTATCACAATACATCTATTTACAAAAATGGAGGAATTGTATTCTGCCCACACAGAACACATCTATTTGGGGTAACTGATAAATTTAAATGGCTAAAAGCTAAATTTGATATTAAAGATCCCTTAACTGGTAAAATTAAGTACAAAAAGGGAGACTATATTTTAGATGATGATGGACAGAAACAAAAAATACCGCCCGCTGAAAGAAATGGAATTGCAGATGCTTTAACCAAAACAGGAAAATATGAAGTTGGTGTTTTTATGGGAAGTTCTGACGAAGATGAAAAAGTTGGAAAAGAAATAGAAACAGAATCGTTTGACAACCAAAGAAAATTTATTGAGAACGAACAAAACATAATGGTTGCTACCAAAGCGTTTGGTATGGGAATTGACAAGCCAAATGTTCGGTTTACGGTTCACGTAAATATTCCAGCATCAATTGAAAGTTTTGTACAAGAAGCAGGTAGAGCGGGTCGTGATAGAAAAATGGCACTTTCTACAATTCTCTTCAACGAACAGAAAGTTGCAATTTTCAACTCTAAATTCTATGAAGAACTTAACAAGAAAGTAAAATTAAGCGAAGAAGCATTAAAACTTTTAAAGAAACTCAAAAACCAAAAGTTTTACAAAGAAGAAGTTCCCGAAATCTTAAAAGCTATCGGAAACGAAGAACTGATTTTAAACGAGAAAAAAATTCTTGAAAGTTTAGGAGAGATTTTCACAGATAAAGACAACTTGTTATTCTTTCACAACAATTCATTCAAAGGGCAAGAGAAGGAATTGGTTGTTATCAATGAGCTTTTAGGTGAAATTCTTTTGCCAAACAAGAACAAATTATGGGAATTGTCAGAAGAATTAAACGAAGAAACAGGAGAAGAAGAACTTCGTTTAAGTGTTTTCAATAACTGGTTAAATATTTTTGATGGAAACAATGGTAAAATTGGAGGTATTAACTTAGTCAATTTAAATCGTAGTTTTCACAATATTGTTTGTAGTCGGGAATATTCAAATCAAATTATAAATGTAGTCATTTCTAAAATTAAAGATAAACATATTGAGTTGGATAATGTCGAGCTGTTTAAGTCATGGCTGGAAGAAAGAAAAAATGAAGTTTCAGAAAGCGGAATAGAAAAACGATTAAATGAAATTGATTTTCATCAGGAAGTCAACCCCGAAATTGTAATTCCATTTGCTAATAAATATGCTGACAAAAATATTTTTCACGAAGAATTACTGGGTTTAGTTAATCAAAATGGATATTCAGTGTTCACTATTGAGGAAATTGAAAATTGCATTAAAAATTCAAATCTTATTAATGAGTTTATAGATAAGCTAACTGAAACTCGCAATCATTATTCTCTTAACAATTTAGATGAAGAACAACAAAGATTAAAACAATTTTATTACAGCCCAAGGAAAAAACCGGATACAGACAAAGCAATTTTTCGCCTTTCATCTATTGGGATTATTGATGATTACACGGTTGATTACAATAAAAATTGTTATACAATAAAAGTAAAAAGGAAGACCGATGAAGAGTATAAAGACAGCTTAAGAACTTTTATGCGGAAGTATTATTCTGCAAATCGGGTCGAAGACGAGATAAAGAAAGTTGATGAAGCCAAAGGGGATACAGTACTTCAAAAATGCTTGTCATTCTTGACATATTTTGTGTATAAGGAGATTGAGGCAAAGCGTTTGCGTTCTATTGAAGATATGATTTTGGCTTGCGAAATCGGAATGCAGAAAAACGGAAATGAAGAACTAAAAGACTTCATTCATTTATATTTCAACTCGAAATATGCAAAAGAAAATCACGAAATTGACGGAGAAAATCACTCTCTTACAATAGACACCGATAGCGCAAAAGAATACGATTTTGATATTCTTTGGAAATATATTAAAGCAACAACTATTGACCCAAGTGGAGCACAAAAAGACAATACAAAACATCTTCGAGGTGCAACATTAAGACTTCTAAGAACAGAACCGAGAAATGGAGCTTTGTTATTGTTAAAAGCTTATTCCCTATTTGTCTTAGGTATCGGAATAAATAAAAACATTGAAAATGAAGCAAAGGAAAGTCTGACTTTAGGATTCAAACTTTTTAGAGATAAATACACCAATCTAACATTTGAAGAATTATCTCAAAACATAGAAAACTACAAAAGAAAAATTATTGAAAATGCCAACAACAGTAAGGAAGTTGCCAAAATACTTGATGTAATCATCGAAGAATTATATTTGGAGTTTCACAACGATTGGCTACAGAAATTTAACGAAAAATATTTAATGGAATATGAGTAATAACAACACACATTCTGTTCTTTTTGAGCTTCAAAAAAATCTTGAAGATTTATCATCGGCAAAAGAACAAGTTGATTTTTTCAGAAGTAAATCACTTGAAATAACAAGCGGTATTTCAGATGTTCAACACAAATACGTAGAACATCTTCAAGGCATAAAATCGGATTATGAAAATCGGGTAAATGACTTAAAAAGTGAGTTAGCTTCGTTTCTCGCACATATCAAAGAAGAGAACATTTTAATAATTAAAGATTTTGGAAACAGAGGAAATTCTTCATTGCAAGATACCATGGATTACGTGAGGGAGAAGGTTTCAGAATCCACCAAAAAAATGAAGGAAGTTGGATTAAATATAGAGACTTCTAACAATGAGAAGATTGAGGCTATTCATAATCTTTTGGAACATTATAAAAATGTTGTAGAAGCAAGTAATTCTTTGATTGAAACATTGACTGCTATCGACCTTCCGACAAAACTTGATGCGCTTTCATCAAAATCCCAACTGATTATTGAATCTATCACAAGTGCAAAACAGGCTTTGGAAATCAAATTGAATGAAAGTCAAAATTCAGTAATTGAAAAGAACAATGCCACCAAAGAGCAAATTATCCAAAGCAACGACAGTAAAATCAACTCATTAAGTGAGAAAATAGTTGAAACAAATAATGGATTAAAAACGACTTTATCAAACAACTTTGAAGAGCAGTCGAAACAAAACAAAACCGCCTTTGACAATTTAAACTCATTGGTTGAAAAACAACTCAATCAAACCAATGAAAGACTAAATAAACAAGATAATGAAATATCTACATTGAAAACGATTTTATTTGTCATTTGTGGGTTAATTGTAATCGGAACAGTTGCGACAATATTTGTATTGAAATAAACAACCCGCATGTGTAAGCATATTTGCATTTCCCTAACCACACAAAAACAAACAAAATTGTATTTAAGCGATACAGCGATATTTGATTTTGCAAATAAATACAGAATTCATCCAGCTATAATTCTTGGAAGAGCTTGTTTTGAAATGAATTATTATGGGGTTAAAACCAATATTGATAAAAAATTCTACTAACAAAATCAGTTAAACAATTAGTCTGGCGCATTCTCCGAATAAAGTAATATTGAAAGTTCGTGCAATTTTATCCGCTACATGCTTTTACATTTTGTCTTAGTTAAGTAAATAAATATAGAGCTGTTATTCACAGTCAATGTCAGAAATTGAAACTTTTCGCTTCAATTTCTGACAATTACGCCAAGCAAAAATGTTATATTCTAATGAAATCCCAAAACCCTTAGACCATTCAAAATCATAAAATTCAAAGAAATTTGGTTGGCCATTAAGTGGACCAAAGGAAAGCTTCAATTGTTGGTCACTAAATGATAATTTTTCCTGAGCAAATGTTAAATTTAAAGCACCAGTAAAAAATAATAAGAAAAAATATCTTATTGACATAATATTTTGATTTATATTAATGATATAATTATACAATTTTAAATTTTTGCACTGTGTTTTATGCGTACAGAAAAAGAAATCTCCGTCAGTTTTATTTTCGTATTCAAATTTCTTACAATATCTCACTTTCGTAACGAGTAAATTGAACTGACTATTGATTTGGTATCAAAATTCACAATTTTACTACTTTTTATCTTCTCAAAATCTTTTTATTTGTATTATCAAACTACTTCAATACACACCTAACTATAGTCAATGATGAATATAAGTATTATAAGACTTCACCTAATATAAAAATATCCCGCTGGACTTTGATTCGTGGTATTGCAGGCCAAACAATACCGCAAGCGTATCCGAAAAACGCTCTGTCATACCTGATCAGTATAGATAAGTTAACATAGTAAAAAGCGCAAAATCTTAACTTTCACTCGTTACATAGATTCGATTAATATCCGATAACACAAATTTAAATGGAAAGCCCACGCTTTATCCGTAGGCGCATCCACTTTCACTTGCTTATTGTATTTGAATTTTACCAAATTTCTGTATTAACAAAATCTAAAAGTGAAACGCTATATTTTTACGGTAATTTATTCTTTCGATAATCCTTTTTATTAAACATAGGCCAAGATATAAAATATTTCAATATGAAGTATTTTTTAGTGAGATATTTTTTAAATTAAGTATTATTATGGATTAAAAAATGGTAAATGGCGTCGTAAATCCCTTTTTTTACACTTTTTACCAACTCCTGCAAAGACATCAATATTTTTGTATGGTTAACTCTTATATTTTCGTTAAATACCGGGCCGATGTTTGGTTTTTTGAGTCGATTACATAACTTTGCATCACGTTATATCCATTATGATACGAATCGTTGTATTAATATTATCCTTATTGATCCTTCATCAGTCGCTGGAGGTTTGTGTTCATGACATAGAGCATGAGGATATAGCGCAATCTGAATCAGCATGTATGGAAACACCTTCAAATGATCAGCAAAGTCATTGTTGCGCTTCGAAAGGTCAGAATCAGCATGACGACGACGATCAAGAAAAAAATCATCATCACTGTAATGGAGATTTCTGCAAATGTATCACGTGTATTAAAGTATTTTTGACTGATAACCGGGTCAATATTGAGATAACACCGGACAATGTCATTTTACAAACAGATATTAATCAGCTTGTTGCTGTTTATTCATTCGATTTCAATCCACGATTGATACACCCACCTCGAGTTTAAATGTTTTGATCTTATTTATGGCTTCTATCATGCCTTGCTTGTAAATAGATTTAACATTGCTAGCAATTGTTAATTACTATTCCTAGTTCCATTAATGAGATGCGTTGTATGTAACAACTCTTTTCGTCAAATACTGAATAGATATATTCGATTGGCTATCTGACGGAAATATTAAATTACAAAACATTTAAAATCTATAAAATGAAAATTTATATAAATTATATACTGATAACCCTTGCTGGGTTGTTGGGTTCTTTTGAGCAATTATCGGCTCAAAATACCATTGATATCCCTGTAAGCGGAGCTTGTGGGATGTGTAAAAACAGAATTGAGACAGTTGCTAATAAAGTAACCGGAGTTACTGCAGCAACCTACCATATTAAAACGCAGACGCTTACCGTCAAAACAAAGCCAACATTTGTGCGTCAAAAGCTTGTAGATGTGTTACTTGCTATCGGACATGATGCGGACGGACAGATCGCCAAAGAAGAAGTATATGAAGCACTTCATGAATGTTGTCATTATCGGGATATAAATAATGAAGATAATCACGAAGACCATGACCACGACCTCGATCATGACCATGATGTTACTTCTGAAAATATTGAAGTGATAAAGCCTAAGTCAAATAAGCTTACTGGCACTGTGTACGAAAAAGACGAAAGTGGTAAACTGCTTCCTGTTATTGGTGCAAATATCAACTGGTTATATGATAATGCCGGAACAGTGACCGATAATGATGGAAAATTCGAGACTACTTTGCAAAAAGGTAAGGATTATCTGGTCGTTTCCTATATCGGATATAACCCCGATACGCTGTTAATCGAGAAGCCTGGAAATATTAAAATCACCATTTCTACTCCCAATGTATTGAACGAAGTAACAATTACGCATAAGCGCAGAAGTACTGAGATCTCATACCTTGAACCAGTTAAAGTGTACCAGATATCCAGTAAAGAGCTGTTGAAAGCAGCATGTTGTAATCTGGCAGAAAGTTTTGATACGACACCGGCAATTGATGCAGCGTCCACAGATGCCGTAACTGGAATTAGGAAGATTGAAATGTTGGGTTTAGCGGGGCCTTATATCCAAATGACAACAGAAAATATACCGTCAGTTAGAGGATTGGCAGCGTTGCAAGGTTTGGTATATATACCAGGTCCTTGGGTAGAAAGTATGCAATTGAATATGGGTGCAGGATCTGTTGTGAATGGTTTTGAAAGTCTTACGGGACAGATTAATGTGGAACTTCGCAAACCATGTAATAATGACGAACTCTATTTAAATGCCTATGGCAATCAGTCCGGCAGATATGAAATGAATACATTTAACCGCAATATCGTAAATGACAATTGGAGTACAGCGACCTTACTTCATGCATCCATGCGTAATCTCAGAATGGACGAAAATGGAGATGGATTTATGGACTCACCTTTAGGCAAGCAGGTTGGATTTATTAATCGCTGGAAATTTTCTAATGACGAAGGTCAGGAAGGTCAGTTTGGTGTTAAGTTGACATACATGGACAATATTTCAGGTGAGAAGGATTTTGATCCTATTAGATCTCAACGTGATAAAGTATGGGGTTCAGACATCACAACCCAAAGAGCAGAAGTATGGGCAAAAAGAGGTTTTGTTAATATGGATGCACCTTATAAAAGTTTAGGAATCCAGTTTTCCGGAACATATCACGATCAGAAAGCTCAGTTTGGGCTTAGAAGATATGATGCTACCCAAAAGTCACTATATTTAAATATGATTTATCAGACGATCATTGATAATACCAACCATCAACTACGAATGGGACCGAGTTTTCAGTATGATAATTATGATGAATTGGTTGGTAGCACGGTATATAAGCGCAATGAGTGGGTTCCCGGTGTATTTGGCGAATATACTTTCTTGGGTTCTGAGCAGTTTACAGTATTAGCAGGAATTCGGGCAGACTATCATAATAATTTTGGATTATTTATAACCCCGAGATTGAATGTGCGATACGCTCCAAATGAAAAGACCGTGTTTAGGATAGCAGCAGGTCGTGGTCAGCGAACAGCCAGTATTTTTGCTGAGAATATCGGATTATTTGCCAGTAATAGAATTTTTGAATTGGAAGGTGGCGACCTAAATGAAACACCTTATGGTCTCGATGCAGAAGTAGCTTGGAATGTGGGTTTTAGTGCTACAAAGGAAATTGAATTTTCTGGCAAAACTTTAGTTTTATCCGCAGATTTCAATAGAATTCAATTTCAAAATCAGATCGTCGTTGATCTAGAAAGAAGTGCACGCACAGTAGTATTCTATAATCTTAAAGGCAAATCTTATTCTAATAGCTTACAGTTGCAGGCTGACGTAGATTTAACGAAGTGGTTTGATTTGCGATTGGCTTATAGATATAATGATGTAAAGACCACTTACGGGGAGGATTTGCTAATAAAGCCATTATCATCACCACATCGAGCCTTTGCTAATTTAGCGATTAAAGTCGGACGAGGATGGGAATTTGATTATACGATCAATCGTATGAGTAAGGTGAGAATTCCTTTTACAGGGGATAATGAAGCATCGTTTCAGTTGTCTGAATATTCAGATCCATACATCTTGAGTAACGTACAGATAACCAAATCTTGGAAAAACAATTTTGATTTATATGTAGGTGGTGAAAATATATTTAACTATAAGCAAAAGAACCCAATATTAAGCGCAGGGTCGCCATTTGGTTCAAATTTTGACAGTTCTTTGGTTTGGGGACCGATAATGGGAGTTAATGTTTATATAGGAATGAGATATTCACTTTAAGCGTTATAATGATAGTTTTACCAAAAATGCCTGAAATTACATTTAGCAATTTCAGGCATTTTTATTTAAATAAAATTGGAAAAGTACTACCTATCTGACTTACTTACACCTTTGAGTATAGATTCTATACCTTTACCAATGGTTTCTATACCTTTAGCTAACGGACCTGCGGCTAGATCTTCATAATCTTCATTAGAGCTCAAGCTATCTTGTTGCTTAGGATATATGATGATTTTGCTATTATTTTGAAAGTATTTTTCAATTTTATTAGGAATAGATTCCAATACGGATTGGTAAGAAAGGGTTCCTTTTCTGGCAGTAATAAATACGACGATATCATCTTCTTTTATATCTCTTGCGAGTATAAGGAGGTCTTCCCATGCATCAAATATGTGATAGGTATTATTGGTTAATCCTTGTGATTTGGCATAGTAATGTTGGATAGCCTCGATGGTTTTTGCATTTGCATAAATAATCGTTTGTGCACTCAATTCTGTTGCTAACTTTGATATTTTTGAGAGCCAAATACTAAACCCTTTTTCGAGTTCAGCAAAAGGCGGTACAAAAAGTACAATACGTTTATTAGCCACCAATGTTTTTGCAGAATTACCAATCATAATGGTTTTGTCGGCATTAGCTAATAGAATATCCATTTTTTCACCCATGATTTTCTGGATAAAACCGATTTCTTTTGGCCAACCGATGATGATGATGTCTGATAAGATTTCTCTGGCAGTTCGCGAGATGCCACTCATGACATTATGATCGATCGTCGTAATAACGTTAATATTTGTTTCAGAAGCCGATCCTTGTTTGACATATTCTTCGAGCTTCATTTTTGCTTTGAAAAGATTTTTTTCTGATTCTATATCGTTGGGTATAATATTAAGAATAGAAATAGGATTTGGAGCTTTTTTATCTTTTATAAGTACAGCTAATTCAAGATTTTTATCTATTTGCTCGACATTTTCTACGGGTAGAAGGATATGCTCACTCGTATTAATATTTAAATTATCTAAATTGATATTATCATTTTCACCGCTTAATATCATGTTTTTTGCTGCTTTTTCAGTGGCAAAAGACGAGACAACACAAGTGATTAAGATAAGGATAATTGTTCCGTTTAAGATATTATCATCTAAGATCCCCGCATTGTGTCCTACTAATATAACTGCGAGAGTTGCTGCAGCGTGCGAGCTACTGAGACCAAAAATAAGCAATTCTTGATCTTTTGAAAATTTAAAAACAAGTCGCGTTATAAAGGCAGCTATCCATTTTCCGAAAAGGGCAACAACCGTTAGCGTACCAGCAACGATTAGTGCAGTATTTCCGGATAATAAAACAGATACATCGACAATCATTCCCACCGAAATCAAGAAAAATGGTATAAATAAGGAATTACCTATAAATTCAATTCTATTCATCAACGCAGAAGAATGGGGAATGAGTTTATTGAGTGCTAGACCAGCGACAAAGGCACCAATAATTTTTTCAACACCGGCTACTTCTGCTAAGAAAGATGCAAAAAATACGACTGCCAAGACGAAGATATAATGTGCATGTTTTTCACTTTCCAGCTTGCTAAAAAACCATTTGGCTATACGGGGAACGATAAAAAACATGATTGCCGAAAAGATTGCTAAAGAAATAATGAGGCGATACCAAAAATCCATCGATAGACTACCTTCAGCATTTTTCATAATGACGGCAAGGATAATCAATACTCCGGTATCTGTAAGGATTGTACCACCGACGGTAACGGCCACAGCCAGGTTTTTAGAAATGCCAAATCTACTTACTATGGGATAAGCGACAAGTGTGTGTGTGGCAAACATACTCGCTGTCAAAAATGAAGCATTGAAATCGTATCCCAATATATAATAGACAACCGGAAATCCGATTGCCAAAGGAAATATAAAAGTTAGAAAACCAAAAAGTAGACTTTTGTTTTTATTGGATTTAAACTCCACTAAATCTAGCTCTAACCCGGCTATAAACATGATGTAAAGCAAACCAATAGTTGAAAAGAGATCTACAGCCGAATTGTTAGCAAGGATATTGAAACCTTTTGGCCCTATAATGACACCCGAAATAATCAAACCTATGATGCCCGGTATATTTAATCTTTTGAGTAGTATTGGTGCCAAAAGAATTATCAGTAATATTAATGAAAATATTAATACTGGACTTTGCAGAGGTAATTGAAATTCATGTGCTAGATGTTGAAAAAAATCATGCATATAAAGGGCTCTGAATTGTTTTACAGAATGGCAAATATATGAAAAAATTTAATAAATGCAATTATTCTT
The DNA here is from genome assembly GCA_040391315.1 of Portibacter sp. GTDB lineage: Bacteria > Bacteroidota > Bacteroidia > Chitinophagales > Saprospiraceae > OLB9. The sequence goes on from JBEBYC010000031.1 coordinate 12,607, forward strand.
TACGGTCAAACGATTGAGTATTTTGTATTTGCCTTAATCTTTCTGCTTCGAGATATTCATAATAACGCTGTATTTTAGTTTTTTCAAATGTGTCTCTTGGCAGGAAGTATTGCCTTGTCTGAGGTTCGTCTGCCCATGAAGGTTTTTTATTGTAAATATCTTCACCATCTTCGCTAGTATTACGAAAAACAAAGGCAACTAATATTCCAAAAATACCACCAAATAGGTGGCTTTCCCATGATATATTTTCTTCAACATTAGGAAAAATACTTTCGACACTTCCAGCATATAGAATGAGTATAATTAATGCCAAAACAAACGTTCTGACATTTTTTCTAAATATACCCGTCCAAAATATAAAAGCAATCAAACCATAAATCAATCCACTTATTCCTACATGGTATGAAGGCCGTGCCCATAGCCACACCATTAAACCCGTACCTATCGTAATACTTAAGAAAACTTTAAGTGCAACTTTAGGATAAAACAGTACTAAAAAGGAAGTAAGGACGATTATCGGTAGAGTATTGGAAAGCAGGTGTCCTAAAGATCCATGAATCAAAGGACCTGTAAAAATAGCTAATATATAAATCGGAATACGTGGGAAAATACCAAGTTTGGTAAGCCCTAAATCAAAGATAAGATTAAGTGGGGTAATGACCCACAATATAAGTAGTAAAAGTAATGGGTATCTGATTTTGTAAATGAATATTTTTAAATCTTTACCCATTCCTTACATATTTTACTTTATAGATACTTTCTTTTTACCAATTTGATAAAGGTAGTTGCTTTTTTAATTTTGTCATCCTTTGTCCAACCGTACTCAGGTATAACCTTATTTATCAAATATTGTTTTGCTTCCTCAAAACTTTGAAAATTATTTAAAATTGTCAGTACCTCGTTAAATTGATTGGGGTTGTTTGCAAACAACTCTTGTTGTGTGAATATGCGCTCATTGATACCCATAGATTTTGTCAAATCCTTAACTGGTGTCAATCCCAATTTATCTGACAAGTCATTTACTTTACCTTCGCTAAATAACTCATCTAGTATATCCTGTTCACTGTGATTTAACGTAGGAGTTGATATTTTAACTTTTTCGACTAACGGAACAGCCTTCGTTGTTGAATCAACGGTAGGAATCACATGTTTTATAGGTTCTTGAATGGCTACAGGCTCGATTACTTCTAATGCGACGGATTGTGGTTTAAGTGCAATCGTATCTGTGTTGACTGATATTGTTTGAATGGGTTCTATGACTGGTTTTATCTCCTCTGCAACAATTGCAGTTTTTTGCACGACGATTTCTTTAGCTACTTCAACTTTTGGATTTGCTTGTTGTGTGACAGTTCTATCACTTCTTTTTATTATGACAGGTTCGTCACCTAAAGCCAAATCATATAAATCTCTGATATAAGTAAGTAAAAGATCTCTTTCCAAAGGAGAAAAATTGCTGTCACCTACGGATTCAGTTAGTACGGTAATTTTATTAAGTTTCTTATTGAAATTGACTATGTCCATATATTTTAACTAATTTATATATTACTTTTATTTTTAATATTATCAATAATTGTACCAAAGCGTTTGATTATCTATAATCTTTATGAAGATTGGAATAAAAAACGAAGATTAGACAAGTTATAGTGTAAATATGTCATGAATCATGAAAATTATTATTTATTTTGTGACAAAATTTTAAATATGTTTCTTGAACCTGGATTTAGAAGTCAGCGCAGTGGCTGGATTGAGGTCATCTGTGGATCTATGTTTTCGGGAAAAACTGAAGAACTGATAAGAAGGCTTAAAAGAGCAAAATTTGCCAATCAAAAGGTTCAGATTTTCAAACCTGCCAAGGATACCCGTTATGATGATATAAAAGTGGTATCTCATGACGATAATGAAATAGACTCTATTCCGATTAATAAAAGTGTTGATATGTTGAATTATATACAAGATGTCAACGTTATAGGTATTGACGAAGCGCAGTTTTTTGATGATCAACTTCCCGATGTTTGTCAGAGATTGGCTCTTCGAGGGATTCGTATTATTGTTGCCGGATTGGATATGGATTTTAAAGGAAGGCCTTTTGGATCTGTACCGCATTTGTTGGCTATAGCCGAATATATTACTAAAGTCCATGCAATTTGCCCACATTGCGGAAATTTGGCGACCCATTCTTATCGGCTGAGTGCTGAGCAAGATACAGTTGTATTAGGTGAAAAGGATAAATACGAACCACGATGTAGAATATGTTATGAAATGGGTAATATCTTAGATTTGCGTTTTCATTAATACGATGGATTTATATTAGGTTTATAAATGTTTAAAATGAAAAAATTTTGGATTTTTGCTTTTGCAGCAGCCATAGTTGGTATGGTGTTGCTAAGTGCAACTGTTCATAATACTGCTGATACGAATGATTTGTGTAGTATACCAAATACAGCATTTAAAGATGGAGAGCACATCGTATATAAAGCCTATTATAATTGGCAATTTGTTTGGATTCCTGCCGGCGAAGCCGATTTCAAAATTAAGGAAAATAAAGATAAGTACGAAATTACAGTTATTGGTAAAACGTATCCAGCTTATGATGCTTTTTTCAGAGTGCGGGATTACTTCCACAGTGTAATTGATAAAAATACAATGTATCCCCAATACTTTGTACGGATCGTTGAAGAGGGAAATTATCGAAAGTTTGATAGTATCTCATTTAATCAAGAACAAAAAATTGCCATAAGTTTTAATGGTAAAACACGTGAAACAGCAAAAAGACAACTAATTAATTTAAATACATGTACTCATGATTTACTTTCTATTTTGTATTTTTTGCGCAATACAGATATAAGCCGCTATAAAGTCGGTGATAAGATACCTACAAGTATGTTATTTGATGAAAAGATATACCCTATCAGTGTTAAGTACGATAAAAAATATAATAATTACAAGATTAAGGAATTGGGTAGTTATGATGTCATAAAAGTCATACCAGATCTTATAGCAGGTAATGTATTTAAGGAAGGTAATTTGATGAACATATATGTTTCTAATGATAACAATAAGTTGCCATTACTCATTGAATCTCCATTAAAAGTTGGCAGTGCTAAAGCAGTTTTGAAAAGCTACAAAGGGCTTAGATATAATTTAACGAAGAAGTAATTTAAAATTAATAAAATATAAATAACCCAATTAAATCATTTTAAAATGAATCCCGAAGACGAATATATCCAACACAATAAACATTCGTGGAATGACCGCGTAGAAACGCATTTACATTCTGATTTTTATGATAACACTCGTTTCATTCAGGGAAAATCATCATTAAAGGATATTGAATTGGCACTATTGGGTGATATTTCTGGTAAATCAGTTTTACACCTTCAATGTCATTTTGGTCAAGATACCATTTCATTGTCACGAATAGGTGCAAAAGCAACAGGCGTTGATTTTTCGGACAAAGCGATTGATACAGCTAAGGATATAGCTAAATCCCTTCAGGTGGATACGCGTTTTATTTGTTGTGATATATACGAATTACCAAAATATCTTGATGAGCAGTTTGATATAGTATTTACCAGCTATGGTACAATAGGATGGCTTCCAGATATCGATCAATGGGCAAAAATTGTATCCCGTTTTCTCAAACCTGGAGGACAATTTATTTTTGTAGAGTTTCATCCCTTTATCTGGATGTATGACAATGATTTTGAGCAGGTGTTTTATAATTATTTTAATGAAGCACCCATAATAGAAGAATTAAGTGGTACATATGCTGATAGAAATGCCGATATAACCTCAAAAACAGTATCGTGGAATCACGGTTTGGCTGAAGTCATACAAAGCCTCATCAACAATGGGCTATTGATTGAATATTTTCAGGAATATAACTATTCACCTTTTAATTGTTTTAACGGTATTGAGGAAGTTGAGCCCGGAAAATTCCGTTTTATCAAATTTGGTGATAAAATTCCGATGGTATATTCTATTGTTGCGACAAAAAGATAACTGGTTATGCTTCTTCGACCAATTCCATATCAGTACGGCGAGTACTAGGATCGGCAGCTATAATTTTTACGCTGACTGTTTGGCCCATTTTAAATTCACGACCGGAAATTTTTGAAATTGCTTTAAGTCTGCTGGGCGGTACTGTAAATATTTCACCCATACTTTCAAAGGTAACCATGCCTTCCACCAGACTGTCGGGCAACTCGACAAATATTCCACGTTCAATAATGCCCGAAATGACACCATTAAATGTATGCCCGATATATTTTGATATATAGAGCGTTTGATAAAACTTGATGGATTCTCTCTCTGCATCCGTAGCCTTTTTTTCCTGATCTGATATATGTTTTGCGCTTTTTTCAAGTGCTTCTTTGTCAACTCTGTAAACTTCATTCAGGTTTTTAAAGAGTAGCCGGTGTACGATAACGTCCGAATATCTCCTGATAGGACTAGTGAAATGTGTATAATACTCAAATCCTAAGCCATAATGCCCGATATTATTTGTAGAATATACAGCTTTTGCCATCGTTCGAATGGCTAATGGTTCTAATAATTTGAGTATAGGATTATTTGAAGCAGCTATACTGAGCCGATTGAAAGATTCGGCGATTTGTTCCGGTTTGTTGAAATTAAACTGAAAGCCTAATTCTTTAGCAAATAAAGCGAAATCTCTAAGTTTTTCTGAATGAGGCAGGTCGTGAATCCTATAAATAAAAGGAATTTCAGGTTTAGCTTTTTGTGCTATATAGTTGGCGACGTGTTTATTTGCTAAAAGCATAAATTCTTCAATAAGCTTATGGGCATCTTTACGTTGGCGCATGTGCATTCCTGAAGGTTCGCCCGCTTCATTCAATTCAAACTGAACCTCATCAGATTCAAAATTTATCGAACCATTTTTAAATCTTATATTTCTGAGATTTGTAGCAATGGCATTGAGCGTATTTATTTCTTTAGCATATTCACCTTCGTTGTTTTCTATCCTTTCTTGTGCTTCCTCGTAGGCAAATTTCTTGTCAGAATGGATTACCGTTTTACCAAACCATTGATCGACGATCGCATTATCCTTGTCAAACTTAAAAATCACCGAAAAGGTAAGTTTATCTTCATGGGGATTGAGCGAACAAAGCTCATTACTGAGCATTTCCGGAAGCATGGGACATACTCTGTCCACGAGATAAACCGATGTAGATCGTTCGTAGGCTTCTTTATCGATAACAGATCCTTCCGTTAAATAATGCGAAACATCGGCAATGTGCACACCGACTTCAATGATATCATTATCTAAATATCGTATTGAAATTGCATCGTCATAATCTTTTGCTGTAGCCGGATCAATCGTAAACGTAAGAATAGATCGGCAATCACGTCTTTTTTCTATTTCCTCCTGAGAAATAACACGGTTAAATTGTTCGGCAGCTTTAATTACTTCATCAGGAAATTCAGGGTTAAATCCATTAGCAAGTAAGATAGATTGCGCATTCAACTCGATTTCACTAAGTTCTTCGAGCACTTTGATTACTTTACCCCACAATCCTTTATTTTTTCCTTTACCCCAAGTTGTGATTTCGACGACGACATGATCATAGTTTTTGCAATCTAGGATATCGTCGTGATGTATCAACACTTCAGGATAAATGCGGTTGTCAGGTATCAGTATCGCATAATTACTAAATATACGGATATGACCTATCATCCTGGTAAGTGCACGTTTGATAACAGTTACAACGCGACCTTCGGGTCTGCGTTTGGATTGATTTACAGAAACTGCAACTATAACTTCGTCTTTGTGCAGCGCGCTGTTTAGGTTTTTGGCTTGTATGTAGATGTCTTCAACATTTTCTGTATGGATGATATACGCAGCACCCGATCGAGTCATGTCAACTACACCATTGAACAAAATTTCTTCATCGCCTTTAATCTTTCTTTTTCCCGATTTTTGATCTATAGGTATAATCCATTTATATCGATTTTCGGATAATTGTATTACTTTATTAGCAGCTACTAGTTTAGTAACGACCCGGTGGATCGCACCAGGAGGATTAGATACATTGATTTTTTTAACAATCTGCGGTATCGTAAACCGCGACTGAGCATTTTTTGAAAGTAATTTTTCGATTTGAATTGATAATGCTTCTTCTTTTAATTGTCGTGGTTTTCTAGTCATTTTATTTGATTATTCTTACATAAAACTAATTTTGAAAAGGAATAGTTCAGGAATAAATAGTAGATATAGATAGAAACAAGTCCCAATAATTATTTTATAGAATACTTGAGCGTATGATTTAAAGGTGTTTTCGCATAAGTTTTAATACTTATGAATACCTATTCTGTAAAAATAGACTTTATAACATTCTTTATCAAACAAATACGGATTAGTGGTTTAAAATTGGTATTATATCGATTAAATAATGACTCCTTACTTATGTTAAATTTGACAAATACTGTTTTTAAGGCAGATCATAAAGATTAAATTTATGAATAGAAAACGTTAAAAAGATACTTAATTCAAAACCAAACCGATAGGACAATGATCAGAACCGAGCATTTGATCTAAGATAAAGGCTTCTTGAATATTGTTTTTCATGCTATCGTCCACTAAAAAATAGTCGATTCGCCAACCAAGGTTTTTGGCTCTTGCGCCAAAACGAGCACTCCAAAAGGAATATTGAACCGATTCGGGATTAAGTAGCCGATAGGAATCAATCAAACCGATGTTTTGCAATTGATCCATACCATCGATTTCAACTTGAGTATATCCAGCGGTTTTGTTGTAATTTTCTTTAGGTCTAGCCAAATCGATAGCTTTATGTGCCACGTTCATATCACCCGTAACGATAATATTTTTTTTGGATTTTAAGTCTTGAAGATAAGTAGCAAAATCGCGATCCCACTCAGAACGATAGTCTAAGCGTTTAAGTCCATCGCCGCTATTGGGAACGTAAACATTGATTAAGTAAAAATCATCATATTCAGCAGTTAGTACACGGCCTTCCATATCATGATCGGGAATACCTATACCTTTAGTAACCTGAATAGGCTTTGTTTTTGAAATGATGGCAACACCAGAATATCCTTTTTTTTCAGCGGAGTTAGTATATATATGATAAGCTTCTAAGGAAGCAAGTGCAGTAGCGACCTGATCATCTTGAGCTTTGGTCTCTTGTAAGCAAAAAATATCCGCATCTAGTGCAGCAAATTGTTCTAAAAATGATTTTCCTACTATGGCTCTGATGCCATTAACGTTCCAGGATATAAGTTTCATTTGTTTTAGAAATTGATTTTTATTGAAACCACAATATTAAGAGAAAAATCGATGTTATTAAAATTATCACAAAATATCTTATATAATTAGGATGCGATAAATTGTATAACTGGTTAAACCATTGACCAAAAATAATGTTTTTAAAAGCACAAGCACAATTTAATTTAAAGAATGAAAATATTTTCTAACGGCACGATATATGCGCTAAGGGCGTTGGTTTATATTGTGACGCAGGAAAATAAATTAGCTTATATAAGCTTGAGTGATATTTCAAAAGAGCTCAATATTTCCTTCCATTTTCTAACAAAGTCACTACAAAAACTTACAAAAGGAGGCATTTTAATATCCTCTCGTGGTCCATCAGGAGGAGTAGCATTGATGAAAGCACCACAAATGATACCGCTAATTGACATCATCCTTATCCTTGAAGGCGAAGATTTTTTTGAAAATTGTATTTTAGGATTGCCTGGGTGTGGAAAGGAAGCACCTTGCCCGTTGCATGACTTTTGGGTACCTTATAAATCGAAATTAATAAGTGAAGTCAAAAAGGTTTCTCTAGCAGATTTGGGTAAAAAAACAATACAAGACAAGCTTCGCCTTACCGATTTGTAATTTATAAAAAATTCAGTTGTTGTTGATTGTATTTGTATGGTAATTCAAGGCTGAGTAAATATTTTTTAATGTCCAGTCCAAAACGATAACCGGTCAGACTACCATTGCTTCCGATGACACGATGGCATGGGATAATAATTGGTATCGGATTACGACCATTGGCAGCAGCTGCGGCTCGAATACATTTTTCATCGCCCAACATAACCGCTAATTGATGGTAACTAATCGTTTTGCCGTAAGGAATTGTCAAAAGCATCTTCCAGACGCGTACTGAAAAATCCGTATATCCACTTAAATCCAACGGAACATCAAATTCAATATGCTTTCCGTCAAAATATGCTTTTAATTGTGCTACAGCAATATTGGTTACTGCATTTGGATTGTCTTCAAAATCGACATTGGTTTCAGTTTTAATCCATTTTATAGCTGCATCAGTCGCACCAATTAACCATGTATGTAATGGTGTAATGAGTTTTTCTGTATATAGCACATCAGAGTGATTCATTGCTGTCAGCTTTCTTTTGGTTGAATAAAAATCCTGTGCAACGCTTCATATTGTTTTGGCAATACATTTTGATATTTTTCCGGCATACTAAAGAACAAAGTGATATGTACCGGAAGCAAAGAAACCTCCTTGAGGCCGATTTGTTTGAGTATTTCGTCTTTACTAATTCCAGCTATTTGCTCAATTGATGACCACGTTTCATTTGTTTCTATAGCAATCAACGCTTTGTTTGTAGCCAAAAATGCTTCAGCATAAGCATGATAGGTGACATTGTAATAGAGGTTTGGATTTAACACAGCTTTAGTTGCCTGATCTAAAGAAAGGATAATAACACCGTCTTCATGATTAAATTCTACATTGTGCAGGTATGGATGATCCGGAGTTGGAAACGGGTGTTTGTATATGTAAATGCGATCTACATCACCGATAAGATAATCTTTTTGTTCTAAAGTCAAATGAACAGCATGCGCACCGATGATCCCTTTAATATCATGAGGCACGTCTTTCATTTCCGATCCCACTGCTTTGAATAACCTACTTTCTATATAGATGGTTAATCGATCCTGAAATTTCTTTTTGGTAGTTTCATCAAATAAACTATATGGTTTAAAGAGTTTAGATAATAATTCGTCTAGTTTTGTATCAAACTTTAATGGATATTTGGTTAGCCACCAATGATCAATAGGGCCGTTAAATACATACAGGACTACTAATAAAACAACTGGAATAAATATATAGCCTTTATCTTCATATGGATTGTCATAATTGACATAAAATATATATATAGCAAGCGCTATTAAAGGGAATGATAAGGTTTTTGTAATCGAGTATATGCGCATATAATATCGGATTATGATTAAAAAATGGCTTCAATGTAGCCAATGGACATATATATGGCAAAGCTAAGCAAATTTATGTATTTTTCATGAGAAAAGCCATAAGTTGTATGGTTAGAAAAAACAATATCTTAAGGTGTGGCTATCTGTTGAAAAGATATAAAAAAGCGTAGAAAAACACAAGGAAATGAACAAAACAAAAAAAGACCGTCAAATTGACGATCTTTTTTTTTGTGGTACCTCCCAGATTTGAACTGGGGACACACGGATTTTCAGTCCGATGCTCTACCAGCTGAGCTAAGGTACCAGACCTGCTTGATTTAAAAGCGACGCAAAAGTAATAATATTTTTTAGATTACAAACAATTAATCTCATATTTTTTGTTTGTTAAAAATTATTACCAGCATTTTTGAATAGTTTTTTATACTAAAAAAAGCAGTAAAGCCTATTCATTTTACAGTATTTCAAGGTGTTGGATTAGCGATAACATGTGGGCAAAAAATTTCAATTTTGTGTTAATTTTGTTGATTGAATAAATAATTTTAGTTTTTTTAAAATTAAATCTTATTATGTTAATTATTATTTTACCAACTTTGGCACAACATTTGAATCCAACACAATAAATAAATATATAATATGTTATTTCAAAGAGTATTTGTCGTATTACTTTGTGCAGGTTTGATGTCTTTTAATTTTAATGCAGACATCGCTGCAAATGATTATATTGAAAAATATAAGGAGCTTGCGGTTGTTGAGATGTATCGAACCGGTATTCCAGCAAGTATCACACTAGCTCAAGGCCTTCATGAATCCAATTATGGAACCAGTAAATTAGCAACAGAAGCCAATAATCATTTTGGAATTAAATGCAAGAGTTATTGGACAGGTAAAACCTATTATCACAAGGATGATGATTATAATAAGAAGGGTCAATTGATAGAATCCTGTTTTAGAGCCTATAATTCTGATTTGGATTCGTTCATAGACCGTTCAAATTTCCTGCTTCAATCGGAAAGGTATGCTCCATTATTTCAATTTGATAAAACTGATTATGAATCTTGGGCCTATGGTTTGAAGCATTGCGGATATGCAACAGACGAAAAATATTCTCAAAAACTATTACAAAAAATAGAACGGTATGGGCTTAATGAGTTTGATACCTCTGAGGATCCTTTCAGACATTTAATTAGGAAGTGATTAAAGTCATATATAAATATTGTGTATAAAGATTAGTTTTCATAATTAATATTTCATACCTTCGCCACCTTAAATTTTTAAATTCGATGTTATTAGGTATATTAAAAGAACATAATTTTAATAGAGTATCTATTACGCCGACTGCTTCAAAAAAATTAACTGCCATGGGTATAACCGCAGTAGTTGAAGCAGGTGCTGGTGAAAAAGCAGGATACCCAGATCAGAGTTATGCTGATAATGATATTAAAAGCACATCCAGAGATAGTATTCTTAAAGATGCAGATATTATCATTACTATAGAGCCAGTTTCTGATGAGGAAATGGCCAAAATGAAAAAAGGAAGTTTATATATTTCTTTATTTGCACCCTATCAAGATACAGAAGTTGTCAACAGACTCGCCAAATTTCCTATTAATGTAGTTAGTATGGATATGATTCCACGTACTACGTTGGCACAGTCTATGGATATATTGTCATCTATGGCGTCACTATCCGGATATAAAGCGGTACTTAAAGCTGCAGATCATTACAATAGTATGTTTCCAATGATGATGACAGCAGCAGGTACGATTGCTCCTGCACGTGTGATGGTATTGGGTGCTGGAGTGGCTGGATTACAAGCGATAGCGACTGCAAGAAAATTAGGTGCCATTGTAGAAGCTTTTGACACGCGTACAGCTGCGAGAGAAGAAGTCAAAAGTTTGGGGGCAAATTTTGTTGAAGTAGAAGGTGCTGCAGATGATAAAGGGGCCGGGGGATATGCTGTACAACAATCAGAAGAATACCTCAGCAAACAACGGGCGCTTGTTCAGGAAAAGGCACTAAAATCCAATATTATTATTGCTACGGCACAGATTAGAGGCAGAAAAGCACCACTTTTAGTAACAGAAGAAACCATCAATAATATGAAACCGGGATCAGTGATTGTTGACCTTGCTGCTAGTACAGGTGGAAACTGTGCTTTTACTGAAAATAACAAGACGATTATAAAAAATGGTGTTATCATGATTGGTAATTCTAATCTTGCTGACGATATCAGCGGAGTTGCTAGTAACTTATTTTCAAATAACATCATCAACTTTTTACAAATCGTTGTTAAGGAAGGAGTTGCAAACTTAGATGAAGGCAATGAAATCATCAAATCAGCATATATTTCTAAAGCGAATTAATCAATAATTTATGGATACATTTTTTCAGTTTTTTACCGATCATATGCAGTTTATTTTCATAATCATATTGATGGTAATTTTAGGATTTGAGGTTATTTCCAATGTACCGGCTGTATTACATACTCCGCTCATGAGTGGTGCCAATGCCATTCACGGTGTGGTGATCATCGGTGCAATTATTATAATGGGTCAAGCAGAGCCAGACAATTATTTGGCCTTAATTCTTGGTTTTTTAGCCGTAATTCTCGGTACACTAAACGTTGTCGGCGGATTTGTAGTGACAGATCGAATGCTCGAAATGTTTAAAAAAAGAAAGAAAAATTAATTTATACATACTCGGACACAAGTATCAATATTTATATATGAGTGGATTATTATCATTGAGTTATCTTATAGGAAGTGTTTCATTTATTATTGGTTTGAAAATGCTTTCACATCCCGATACAGCCAGAAAAGGAAATTTATATGCAGCGCTCGGGATGTCACTGGCTATTATAGCGACGATATTTTTATATACAGATAAAGATGGAATTGCTTTAGGTAATTATGGCTGGATTTTTGGTGGTATTCTTATTGGAACCATATTAGGGACACTTGCAGCTATAAGGGTCCAGATGACTGCCATGCCTCAAATGGTGAGTTTGTTTAACGGTATGGGAGGAGCATGTGCTGCCATTATTTCTATCGTAGAGTTTAAACATTACATTCATACCGGAGCTAGTATTTCAGACAATCCGGTTTTAATGACGACCGTGTTGTTAGGGTTAGTAATCGGTTCTGTATCTTTTACAGGAAGTATGATTGCATTTGGTAAACTTAATGGTAATATTAAGGACAGAACAATTCCTATTCAACAGATAATTAACGTAGGATTACTCATTTTGATACTTGTACTTTTAGTTGCTATGGTACTTGGTTTTGGCGGCGACGCCCCAATGACATGGTTAATTATAATGCTAGTGTTATCATCTTTGTATGGTATCTTATTTGTAATGCCTATTGGCGGGGCAGATATGCCTGTTGTTATATCTTTATTAAACTCTTTTACAGGTATAGCAGCTGCTTTTGGTGGTTTCATTTATGATAATAATGTCATGTTGACAGGAGGTATCCTTGTTGGTAGTGCAGGTACAGTGTTGACCGTCTTGATGACTAAAGCAATGAACAGATCCTTGGTTAATGTAATTGTAGGAACTATCGGAAGTAGCAATGTAGCTAGTAATAGTACATCGAGTGGCGGTTCTTTCAAAGAAATTACCCCGAGCGATCTCGCTGTATTAATGATGTATTCTAAAAAAGTAATCGTTGTTCCCGGATATGGCCTTGCCGTTGCGCAAGCACAACACACATGTCACGAACTAGAAAAATTATTGACAAATAATGGCGTTGAAGTTAAATATGCGATACATCCCGTAGCAGGTCGTATGCCTGGACATATGAACGTATTACTTGCAGAGGCGGATGTGTCCTATGAAAAATTAGTGGATATGGAAGAAATCAATCCAGAGTTTTCACAGACAGATGTCGTGTTAGTTTTAGGTGCTAACGATGTAGTAAACCCTGCTGCAAAAAATGATCCTGCTTCTCCAATTTATGGCATGCCCATTCTGGATGTTGAAAATGCTGCACATATAGTAGTCAATAAGCGTAGTATGAAGCCAGGTTATGCTGGTATCGAAAACGAATTGTTTTTTCAACCAAAAACTTCAATGTTATTTGGAGATGCTAAGGATGTATTAGGTAGATTAATAAGTGAAATTAAGATTATAGCTTCATAGTAAAGCATCTTGGTTTTTAAAAAATAAAAAAAGGCCATATTTTTAAAATATAGCCTTTTTTTTGATGATTAAAACTTTACAAAAGTGACTCCTTCTCCTCCCTGATCTGGTTCTGGATGAAAGATTTCTTTAACATCCTTATATTGTTTTAATAATTTGCGTACTTCTTTTTTGAGAACGCCAGTTCCTATACCGTGGATTATTTTAACTTCGTAGGCATTATTTATAAGTGCATTATCTAAAAAATCCTGAACCATTTGAATTGCATCGTGCTTGGTATATTCACGTATATCAATGGACGTTTCCATCTTTTCCTGCTTAATTAAAGCTGTATTTTGAGGTTTGGGCTGTTGTACTTTAGGTTCATTGATTGGTACTAAATCAACTAATGGCATTTTTAATGTAAGAAAACCCATTTGAATCTCAGCTATATTTTTATGGATACTTAATATTTCGCCTGTACTGTTTCCATTTCTCATCCGTACATGAGCACCCACTTTGATTGCTTGGGCATTGTAAGCTATCTCCTGAGCAAACGCCTCCATCTTTAACGCTTCTAATTCTTTAATTTCAGCTGCTTGTTTTTTCTTTATTTCAATGGCAATCTGTAAAGCTTTTTCTTCATCTTTACTTTGTTTGATTTCCTTAAGTAATTTTTTAAGCTCATGCTGTTGATCATGAACAGTACGCGCTTTAGCTTCTTTAGCTTGAATTTTTAATTTTTTTCGATTTATTTCGAGTTCGGTATGCAAATTTTCGTAGGAACCGATGAGTTTATCTAAACGATCTTCCTTATCAATTAATAATGCCAATTTATCTTCGTATTCTTTTTTCTCTGCCATGAGCGTAATCAACATTTCGTCAATGGCTTTTTCATTTTTACCTGTTTTATGTTGGGCGTAATTAATGATTTTTTGGTCAATGCCTGTTTTAGCAGCAATTTCATAGGCAAAAGAACTTCCAGGTCGTCCCACAATGAGTCTGAATGTAGGAAGGAGGTGGTTTTTGTCAAATTCCATTGAGCCGTTGACAAGTCCAGGTTCTTTGTAAGCAAAAAATTTAAGATTTGAATAATGCGTCGTGATGATACCAAATACTTTCTTACGATTGAGTTCTTTTAGTACAGCTTCTGCAATTGCTCCACCAATTTTGGGATCCGTTCCTGAACCAAATTCATCTATCAGTATTAAACTTTCTTTATCTGCCTCATCGGTCATCATTTTCATATTGCGTAGATGAGACGAATATGTACTCAAATCATCTTCTATAGATTGTTGATCGCCTATATCGGCAAATATCTTTTTAAAAACACCAAATTTTGAATTTTCATTAACGGGAATCAATAAACCAGTTTGTATCATTAACTGTAATAAACCTACTGATTTTAAAGCTACAGATTTACCACCAGCATTGGGTCCGGATAATACAAGTATGCGGTTTTGTCCGTGTAATTCGAGATTAAAAGGAACAACTGGCAGACCAAGGACATCGTTTTTTAATAATAAAACAGGATTATAGGCGTCTTTATTATTAAATGTTGGTTTTTGTTGAAGGTGTGGTTTTATGGCCTTAATTTTAATTGAAAATCTTGCTTTGGCTCTGATCGTATCAATTTTTGTAAGCATTTCTTGTAATACTATCAAGGAATCTGCATACGGGCGGATAAAATCACATAAGGAGCGAAGAATTTTATAGATTTCACTTCGCCGCTCTGCGTATAGATTATAAATCTGCTGATTAATTACAATAACATTTTCAGGTTCGATATAGATGGTTTTACCGGTAGAAGATTCATCGTGTATTATCCCGGGAATCTTTCTTTTATGTTCCACTGCTACAGTGAGTACACGGCGACCATTACGTAAACTTTCAAATGTATCTACTAAGAATCCTTGGTGTTTATAAGCGTCTAAAACCCTATTAAAAATTTGGTCTAATTCGCGTTCTTTTACACGGATAGTTTTGGATATTCTCAATAAGCCATTGGATGCATCTGGCCTTACTTCGCCTTCTTCATCCAAGATGCGGTCTATTTCATTTACTAAGGTTTTGTCAATAGAAACCATATTGACAATAGAACTAATCAATGGACTCAACTTTGCTTTATCAGGATTTTGAAAATAAGTCGTCAGCTCTATTCCCAATGTTACGATGGTGTAAATATTCCGTATACTTTCAATGTCCAAGGTATAACCCTCTTTGCGAAGCATAGCGATATCTTCTGAGATGTTATCGAAAGAACTCATAGGAAAATGCTCTGAACGTTCGATGGCCTTCTTGTACTCGTCCGTCTCATTGAGCAATTGCTGTATTTGATGTAAATCAGTCAGTATTTCAAGGTTTTCAAAATAACTTTTACCTAATGTAGATAGGCATTCACTTTTAAGTCGCTCAATGATTTTATTGAATTCTAATTTTTCTCTAAGATCTTTGGGGTATAAAAACATAATCTATCGTCGTTAAGATATCGTGATGCAAAGTTATTAAAATGTGTGGATGTGGATTAGCATTTGTTTCAAAGATATCAATAACTATTTTTCAATATTAAAAGTTTATGCAGACAAGTATAATTTTTGGTTTTTCATATAAAACGATAATGTTTGTTTTATTTTTTCATTTTTAAATAATGATTTTATATAATTTTAGAAGGAAAAATAAGTAGTTTTAAAT
>JBEBYC010000032.1:0-28117 GCA_040391315.1 Portibacter sp.
AGCGGTCGGTATTAACAACCATCCAAAGGGAAGTCAATTCATTTGCAATAAAGCTGTACTGGTCTCTGAGGGTGCTGTCGGGGCGGATGTCCTTACCTGTGTGATATACGCCGATGAGTGTGCCACCGCTCTCGGGGTTGCCACTGTAAAAAGATACGGCTACGCCGCCTTTTGCTGTGGCGGATGCGTCCTGTCTGTTATAGATACCGAAGTCCACGCTGTACTGCCCTGTGGCTATGTCATAGCCGATACAGGTGATGTCACCTGTCAGTGAGGCTGCTGCTACTGGGTAGTTACCGTTCTCGTCTATAAGGGATGCTTGCGCATTGAAGTTATTGTACTTACCGTTTTTGTAGGTGGCGGGATTGTGCATGTGCTGCGGGACAGTGCCGTCATCGTTGATGAACAGCGGATTGTAGGCGTACTGATGCCAGATATTGCGGGCGGGTGCCCATCGCTGCCCGGCCGGGGCACCGAAAACGGCGAGTTTGCCAACTCTAGTGTCATTATATGATTCAGCACAGGATACACAGATTTTTGTTTCTCCTGTGCCGTCTATGTCACCTATTATCGGGTATTCATAAGCTGTCCCTGAGTAACAGGTTTGGTATTTTGTAATAATTTGGGGTGTATCATTTTTTGCACTCAGGATTACTAATTCCTTATGAGTCCTGTAAACGATTTCATGTATTCCGTCATTGTCAAAATCATATAAGGAAGTTCCTATAGTTTCACAATCCTCGTCGGGGCAAAAAGTATAAACCCAATCTCTGGTCAGTACATTACTTCCTTTAAAAGAAAATTTATGTAAAGTTTGAAATCTGGTAACGATGATGCCTAATTCACCTTTTTTACCCACATTTCCTATTGAGATGTTACCGGCCAGACCAAAATTTCGGGCTCTGTAGGTTGCATAAATCTGGTATGTCCCGTTTTTATATGAATATACATATATAGATGGAAAATTGTTTTGATTAGCATAAGAAGAAGAGCAATTTAATACAATAACATCTAATACCCCATCTTGGTTGATGTCGGCAACAGTCGTTCTACCGTCATAATAGCCTTCATGAGGATTCTCTACTTGTACATTATTGGCTATCATCTGATTACCCGCTATACTATTCAAGTTAGTTAATTTTACTTTATAAACCGTGTATCCTGCGGCTAATTCCAAATCATTTGGGTCATCATCCAAGTCGGCAGCTATGCTATAGATTTTTGAAGAACAGCCTCCTCGACCATTATTTCCACCATCGGCCAAGAGAACCCCATTAGTAGCGTTAAAAATCTGATTACCTTTATATACTTCAGGTATTCCATCCATGTTAAAATCAGCTATGGATATCTGACCTCGCGAAGATGATAACGTACTATCCGAAATCCATGCTATACTGCCATCAGAATTATAACAGACTAATCTTCTCCTCACATGGGCAGGATTTGGATGTCCAATATAATCGTTTGCAAGTATTATAATTTGATAATCATTTTGTGTTTTTAGTACAAGATAATCTTCAAATTCAAAATCAAAAGTAGAAATTGAATTTATCTTACTTTTTGTCAAAGTGCTAAAAATATTAATTTCCATTGATATTGGGACAAAACCCATATATACTTGTCTCGGTGTGATAATTTCCGGAATACAATCATTGTCTATATCTGTTAAAATTGGTGTCCAGTGGGCACTAACGGTATCTTTATACTCCCATTTTTTTTCTATTTCTACTGGTAAAGTAAATTCATTGGGGTTAATCTTTTTTGTCACATAACAGCCCAAACAAGATGCATTATTCTGTCCTTTGACTATAAAATGGAATAAGCATACAATTATAGCTATAAAAGTCAATTTTGTTTTCATACGAGAATCCTTTGATGACAGTAAGGTGCTGAATACATACGTATTCAGCACCCCAATATCTAAACCATAAAATTAAAGCTTCATAAACTTAATGTACCTGTCCTCACCATCCACATTTTTGTATTTAATAATATACAACCCTGCCGGATAGTCAAACCGGATATTAGCCTCTCTGCCTGTAAACTGGCCTGAGGTAATGTACTGCCCCATGGTGTTGAAAATGCCATATACCGTACTCGCCATATCGGAATGTATCGTTAACCTGTCTCCGTAGATAGGATTAGGGATGATCGTTAACCCATCATTTTTACCCTGAGCGGTTGATCTGCCGTTGCTGCTACCTATAGTATTATCACCACAAAGCAATTTTGGTATATGAATCCATTTATAGCACCCCGGCTTACTACAGTCGTATATCATAACACTTGTGCTTGCACTAAATGGCCCGATAATGCCGGATAGAGGTATCATCATACCAAGACTCATAATATCTTCTGTATAGCATAATCCGGAACCTGGATTAGTATGCAATTTAATGTAAAAGCTTCCATCCTCTTCGCAGGTTATCGTACCTAAATACACTTCTATCTGGCAGTTGACTAAAGAACATGGTCGTGGAGGACAGACTGTGATTTTATTTTCACAAGGTGAATTACTATCTATTATTTCAAAATCTATACATCCTGTTAAAATATTTCCACCCGAAATACTACAGGTTGTCCCTTTATTGCAAGTAGTACTACCAAATTTATAACTTCCTGTACCCGGCACATAAACATCAAATGACCATGTATTCGTTATTCCCGGTATGCACTGTATATTACTAATCTTTAGCCCTGCAAACACACCGCATCCTGAACAGTACTCCGGTGGGCAGATATGTTCTATTTCCTCACACCCGTTTATATCCAGTTTTAATTCCCAACATCCTTCCTGTATCATAAATGGGCCTAAGGTCATTGTTTTGCTTCCTATACCTGATGTAAGCCCATATACCCCGGATTCTCCCGGATATGGGTCGTCTAATGCTCTCAATATTGACCACGGTATATAATCACCAGTATTCAAATCTAAGGTAACATAATAGTAATCATCAGATAGGTTGTCGCTGGTATTATTGTCATTACAATTTCCTATAGTTAGGTCATAATCATATGATGAATAGAGGTCTTTGCATATAGCTATAGGGTTTGAGTATTGTGGTGGCAAATTCATTCCTATACTCGATGTATAGCTTATCAACGCAGATATATCTAAGCAATCTTCAGCCGTAAAATTGGATAACAAAAATTCAAAACAAAATGTCCTGTGTGTCCTGTCTATTTCTACATTTTGTACTGAGTAACCGGGTACTGTTATCGTATCTATATCCCATATACCGCATAAAGTAGGTAAAGTATAGCTTCCACATACCTTGGCTGTTAAACCATCACATGTAAAATATTCTATTCCATATCTGGGATTCACCAACGATCCTTCTAAATTTATACTTCCCAATGAACTACCCGCACATTCTTCACAAAATCCATCTATATAAGCATATCCAAAATGAGCACCTTGACCACAATCCGCTACAATCATCTCTACAGTAGCAATTGTTCCTATCTCTGATGCAGGGATCGTAAATCTATGGCATGCCCAATCTACTACGTCTATAGTATCAAATTTATAAAGAAGCCCAGCACATATTGGATCATAATATAAGTTGCCACATTTTAAAAAATCTGCATCAAAACACAATTCATCGGCAGGTGCTTTATCGCACTTTATATTCAAAAAGGGTTGCTCATTAATATGGCCTATGGGATTTTCCAAGGCTACTGCATACCACACCGTAAAATGCCTATTATCTTCGGTCACTTTAAATCGCTTTGTCACCCGATCTATTCCATAATTTCCATCACACGTACTCAGATGTCCATATTTGTTATTAATCCTAAGCGACTTATCACCAAACTTTACTTTCTGTATGCCCACTAAGGGATCTGTACCTGTGGTCATAATCTCAAACCGATTGGTAACAGGCATCGTTACTGGTGTCCAGCTTACCGGATTACTGCCATATAATGGTGTACACGTGTTACTCCCATTAGTAAATAACCCTGTATATCCTCTGTAATACAAAAAATCATCCTCAAATCCACCATTATCGCATATCAGCGTATCTGATGTGCTACCTCTGTGGCTGTTTTCGGGAAAGTACAAGCGCATATACTCTGCGAGATTAGCCTGTATGAAATTACCTCGCTCTGTCTCTGATACACGCGCTTTGATTTCGTCTGCTGTGTCGATGTGATCCTTGTCACAGGTATGCCCATAAAGTTGCTTTGCCGATGCCATTATAGCCGGGTTAGCAAGCTGGCTGTTGATATAGGATTCCATGCGCAGATTAAAATCAGCCTTTGCCCGCTCGGTTGAGTTGTTTTGGGCGTTGGTGTTCATCATAATTACGCTCATTACTAAAATCAGATACAACTTTTTCATACTACACAACTTTTAGTTTTTTAAAATAATATATATTTTTTTTACTTAGATAATCAACTTGTTATGACTGCTTATCATCCTTACTGCATACGCTCTGTTGATTTATGACACGCAGGTTTACGTTGGTTTATAGTGCGACTGACAGCAGGGATTGAAAAATGCTTATACAAAGATATAGATTATTTTTGTATAGTGGTGTAGTTTTGTTAAGGAAATTTTAAAAAATTTCTTTCAATAAAAAGTTAACCTTGAAAAGAGCTATACAGGCTGGAAAGACAGTGTGAATAACCTATTGGACATTTTACTCATTAACGTAGCGTGTGCATTTCTGTTAGTAAAAATCTATGGGGAATAACTTGTTTGCAAAGTAAAAATAAGCTAAAATCATTCGGGTAGCGCATTTTTATGATTTGAAGGAATATACCTGAGTAGTTACAGATTATTTGAATTCGGAATATTCCTGTAATTAAAACAAACATTGTTATTACGTTACTATAAAAATAACCTACTTTTGCAGGAATAGAAGACAAGATGAAAGCAAAAAAATCATTTGGCCAGCATTTTTTAATTGATGAAAATATATCAAGAACCATTGGATATAGCCTCCAGAGAAAAGAAGGACAAACTAATGTACTTGAAATCGGGCCGGGAAAAGGTGTTTTAACTAAATATCTAGCAGAACAACATCTCAATCTTCAAGTCGTGGAAGCGGATCAAGATATGGTCAATTATTTAGTTAAGCATAAAGTCATAGCAGAAGATCAAATTATTTTTCTTGATTTTCTAAAGCTCAATTTATATAAAGTTTTCAATGGTCAACCTTTTTATTTAATTGGAAATTATCCATACAATATATCTTCTCAGATATTGATCAAGATGATAAATGCTAAAGAATTGATTCCTGAAATGGTTGGTATGTTTCAAAAAGAGGTTGCAGATAGAGTCGTTGCAAAACCCGGTTCTAAAACCTATGGCGTGATAAGCGTACTTGTACAGGCATATTATGAAGGTGAAACGATAATCGATGTCCCACCTATGTCTTTTAATCCTCCGCCTAAAGTTAATTCGAGTGTGATTCGCTTGACGCGAAAAGAAGATTACGCTTTACCATGTGATGAAAGGTTGTTTCGAAATGTTGTCAAAACGGCTTTTAATCAACGTCGCAAAATGCTAAGAAATACCTTGAAACCGCTATTTGGTGATGATTCGCTTGCCGATGATCCTTACTTTATGCAACGTCCCGAACAACTAAATGTGGATGATTTTGTTAAAATAACTAATAAATTATCAAATAGTAAACCATTCATATCATGAGTTTAGAAAATAGAATCGTAGGCGATATTAAAGAAGCCATGAAGAATAAAGATCAGGGTGCTATGCGTACACTGAGAGCCATTAAAGCAGCAATCCTACTTCATAAAACGAGTGGTGCCAATACCGATTTGACAGAACAAGACGAAATTAAACTTATTCAAAAACTGATTAAACAACGTCAAGATTCGTTAGAAATATACACTAAGCAAAACCGCGAAGACCTAGCAGTTGGCGAGAGAGAAGAAATCGAAATCTTACAAAAATATTTGCCTAAGCAATTGAGTGAAGAAGATTTAAGGGCTGCAATTGCTGCTATCATCTCCGAAACCGGTGCCAGTTCTATTAAAGATATGGGTAAAGTAATGGGAGCTGCTAATCAGAAACTCGCAGGTACTGCTGACGGTAAAAGTATCTCCGCTATGGTCAAAACATTGCTTGGGTAATCTGATAAAGTATGATACATGCACGAGTAGATAATTTTGTTATCTACCGTGAACTTTAAGCATTGCACGCATCATGACATTAAATCCATGAATTTCTAAAAGTTGCTCTACGGGCATGTGAAACCTAAAGTTCCATCGATGATTAGGGTCGGCCGGGTTGTTGATTTGTTCAGAAGCAGCATATGGATTACGCAAGTGACCATCCATCCCTATGAGATCTTGAATCGGAAAAATTGCAAACATAGATGGCGATGAAAGGTGGTCGTCCACGATTGTTTTGACGATATCTGGTGTACAATCTTTTGGCGGAATTCCAAACCAATGGAGATAAGTATGAAAAAACTTTGCTGCCCTATCTGAATCGGATTCCCACCAACCTCGTATTGTCGCCATATCGTGGCTCGAAGGGCTACAAACAGACATATAAGGATAATGTTGCACTATTCCAAAGTCACCACTCACTTTTGGCATTCGTTGGATTTCTAAGGATAATATGTTTAAAGCCTTCATCACTTCCGGTACTGAGTTTGGTATCATGCCTAAGTCTTCACCAAAGATGAGCATATCGGTAGCTTCAACTATAGTCGGTAGTTTCCAAAGTGCTTGCTGAGCCCAAAATGCTTCATGTCTGTTAAAGAAGTAATCCTCGTAAATATGATCAAATACGACTTTAATGTCATGATCCAATTGACTATATGCATACGTTGATGCGAGTGTGATCCTTGGATTGTACCTTGGTTCGCCACCTATCGTTTCTTTGATTAGCAGGACATCGCTATGCAATTCTAAAAGTGTAGTTAAGTACTCATGGTATTGCTCATGCTCATCCATATAGTCTTTGATTTTAACTTGATTATCAAATTCAGGTTTGAATGTCAGCGGTGCATTTTTGTTTTTTTTGAAAAATGTCTTTAAAATTAGATCTGCTTTCGTTCCAAAAGCTCTTCGGATTCGATCTTCTGTGATTAATGGCAACGTATAATCGTCAATATGATCATATAAACCTAATGCATTCAATTCGCTAATCGAGTAGGGAATTCTTGGATTGAATAAGCCCATTGTAGCTTGAATTTGATTTATTGGAATTTCCCAAATTCTAAAAAATCCAAGGATGTGATCTAATCGCAATGCATCAAAATATCTGTTAAGTTGTTGCATACGGTTTTGCCACCATTCAAATTTGGTTTTAGCCATTTCTTGCCAATTGTATGTAGGGAATCCCCAATTTTGACCCAAAACAGCAAAATCATCCGGTGGTGCTCCGGCTTGGCCATCCATATTGTACAGTTCGGGGGCTACCCATGCGTCACAACTGTAACGGTATATACCAATAGGTAAATCTCCTTTTAATATAATGCCTTTATTTCTTGCATAATCTTTAACTTCTTTAAGTTGTCGGTCAGCATGATACTGTATAAAATAGTAAAATTCGACAGCTTTATAATTTGTATACATGGGTGCATTAAGCGATTCATCAACAGCTTTTGACCAATTGCGATACGTAGCCCATTTTGTAAAATTAATAGTTCCGTTTAAATCTCTCAAATGGCAAAATGCGGCATATTGACGCAACCAATCGCTGTTTTCTTCAATATATAAACGAACATCGGCATCATTTTTAAAAGATTCATATTCCTGATGGAAGAGCATGTGCAGATATTTGAATTTTACTTTTAAAACATTTTCAAAATCTATTTCTGATGTGCTGTTTAACGTGGCTACATCTGCTCGGTAAGCTGCTTCCACTTCCAAGTTTTTAAAAGCAGCAATGGCTGGAATGTGGACATATAATGGATTTAATGCAAATACGGAGATAGCTGCATATGGATAACTGTCTTTCCATGTTTTAGAGGCAATGGTGTCATTAACAGGGAGTAATTGGATGATTTTCAAACCCGTAAGATGTGCCCAGTCTATCAATGTCTTTAAGTCAAAAAAATCGCCAATACCCAAACCCTCCTGGCTTCTCAAGCTAAATACAGGTATGGATACACCGGCACCACGCCAGGATGCTATTTGACGAAAACCATCGTCATTAACGTAAAATATTGCCTCGTTTTCAGTGATTTGATTGGTGTACAGCTTACGATTATCCCCTTCTTCCCAAAATAGAATCGTTTTTGTTTTTGGATCGGCTATTACATATTTATATTCAATATATTGATTGTCGTTACTTACATGGATTTTCAATGACCATAAAGGGAAATTTTGGTCGTCCATCAGTATTGGATTTACCCAATCGCCTAATGCTGGGATGTTTCCAGTAACTCCAAAACAATAGTTGGATTCTATCGTTGAAGCCCTTAATCGAAAAACGATTGGATAATGGTTGATTATTGAATTTTGAGGTTTTTTTTTCTTTGATTTTTGGGGTGCTCTTTTTAATATTGCTTTCGTAAATGCAGAAGTTAAAAATACATTACTTATCTGGTCATGTGCTCGCCATTGATCACGGATGATAATATCCATGGGGTCAAAAACGACTGATCTTGGTTCGCCCCATTCTTTTTGTATGATGGTATTGGATTTTTTAAGGATGTACTTATAACCTATGTTCACATCCGTATTTAATGCTAATCGACCTATCCAGTTTTCTCCGTCAAACGTAACGAAATTTGCAATTTTCTTTTCATCAGGTGTATGTTGCAAATAATATTCAATAGCGATAACAATTCCGGGATCGGTTTTATATTTTATGTTAAATTGGATATTCATGCGCCGATAATTGAAGATATATAAGTTTGCCTTTTAAAGATTGGCAATTATTCATTGCAAATATACATGAAATTTGTGTATTAAGGATTTTGATTTATGAAATTTGATAGGTCAGCACCGCATTGAACAAATCGCGAAATAAGTTGAAATTTATACTTTCAATGCATAGAAAGCCCTTTTTAGCTTTTGCTTCCACGTCAACGGTTTCATGTCTGCTTGCGCTGAGAAATTAATATTATCCCATTTTTCGCCGAGCTGAAGATAATTGTCATAAAAATCATGCGCGGAAATTCCCCATTTTGCTATGAATGTTTTTCTACCTTTGTTTTTTCTAACTCGTTTGGTGGATTTTGATCCAAAGTGATAAACCAAGCTACTACCGATACCTTTAAAATATCGAACGCCTGTAATGTATAACTTCATGCTGATATCCGGATCGGAATACATACCGGGACTAAATTCTATACTATATCCACCGATTAAATCCCAATAGTCTATGTGCATGACAGAAGGAGGCCATGAACTACCTTTCCAATCGGCTTTTATATGGTCATGGTATGAATTTAAAAGTCTATCTTCTTGAAAAGTAGCGATTGTATTTCCATAATTGCCAATACTTACGCAGGGATTGCCTGTATATTCGGGCTCGATCATCGTAGCTGATAACAAAAATCGATTGTGGCCAATACGATTGATTTCGTCTTTTAATGCGGTATCCCAGCCCGGTAAAAAGTACATGTCGTCATTGGCATATACGACATACTCAGCCTTTATAAGACTACGAGCTATATTTAAACCATAACAAATGCCAATATTTTTTTCGGCGATGATATAATCTAAATGCCCTTGTGTTTGCATCCAAGCGCTTGTGCCGTCTTTTCCTTCATTAACAATGACGATAATTTGTATTTTAATTTGAGAATTTTGAAGGATGCTTTTTAAACAAAGCTTTAGTATCTCTAAGTTATTCCAAGTGGGTATGAGAATTGTAAATTCAAAAAGATTATCCTTGGTTTGTACATGCTTACTAAATGTAATATCCATAAAAGGTTTTCAACGAGGTTAAATTTGATTTTAATAATTAGGAATTACATTTGGTATCGAAATCTTGAAGGACTTTTTTGGCTGCATTTTCGAGCTTTATGCCAGACAGTTCACTTTTAGATAGTAACTTTTTCAATCCAGATGATGGATTGAAAGGATATTTCTTTTCCTTAAATTTTTGTAATACAAATGGGCAATCTTCAAAATAGGAATTCACATTTATATTTTGAATGGGTTTAGCTGTCAAGTTACCACGTTGGATGAGTATGTCGTATGATTTTGAAACAGTTGAAACATAACTTTTTAACGCATCCGGATCCTCATCGTCCTCTATATTAGGTGGAAGATAAAATTTCATTAAAGTAATCGGACCTTCATGAATAACTTCTGCAAAAAATCCTTTGATTGCCTCACCTTTGATAGATTCTAGTGTGGATTGAAGGATGTCCCCTTCTTTTGAACTTAGATTGTAAGTTACGGCCTTAAAACGTCTGTCATCAAAACCATATTCTACGATTTCGCCAGGAATAGCAACTGTTTTCAATTCTCTTTTGATGCGCTTTCCAGTCAACAGCGATTTGTCAAAATAGCGAACATCATGCTGAAAAGTCCAGGGTAGGGTTTCGTCTTCTATTTCAAGTCCGACTTCAGATTTTGTGCCATCTGCGGAGATGATATAACCGACCATTTGATTTCCTTTTAGTAATGGTTGGCTATAGCCGAATATCGAAAAGAGTACACAAGTAAATGTGAAAAGATATATATGTTTCATGTTTTATTTATTTTTTCTACCAAAAATATTGGAATTTTTTCTTTGATCCAAAACCGGTTGTGGTCTGGGTGCTTTGTCCATAGGCGTGACTGCAATCTGCTCTATTTTTTGCCAATATCCATTTACTAATTCATATCCAACATAGGTACCGTCGGGAACCATAGTCTCGCCATGTTCGGGTAAACGGCTCATTTTACGAACTAAATTGTCCACCATAATCATATTCATACCCGGATTATAATTGACGGTCATCTGGCCATCGGATGCATATTTAAAGACGAGTCTGTTTAAATAAGTATCATTTTGACCTTTTTCAACTTTTCTAAAAACCGGTAATCCGAAATAGGGTAAGCCTTCGTCTGTAAAGAATAGAATATCTATTAATTTTATATTTTCATATGCACTGTAACGGTTAATCCCATAAAGCATATAGTATTTATGTCCATGGGCAGATGTTTCTTCCATGATATTGTAATACATTGATCCAAGCCACTGTTCATGGCTAAATTCTTCATCTGCTAAACTTTCGGCAGTTTTAAAATGGTCTGTCAGTTGAAATATATTTCCTTGTTTTGTCTGGATTAACCCAAAATATTTGTAATCGCCTTCACCCGTATTTGCTTCCCATGTAAATATACGGAAGGATTGATCTTCAGGATATTTTTTGGATATCCATTTTAATTCATCGAAAGGATAGTTATAACTTCCTTCAGTATTAATAGCTTGGTAAAAAAGTGAATTAAATTGTTCCATTGCTCTTATGCGATGTTGTACCGCTGAAGCATTTGTCATGACATCTGCATGGTAAGCAAGCTCTTTTTCTAAATCAGCTATAGATGCCTGAGCAAAAATAGAATAGCCGCAAATGAAAACGAAAAGTATAACCTTCAGAATCTTCATCATGAAATTATTAATTTAAATTAGTTCCAAATATTAACACCTCTAACGTCTGTAAATATCAAATTGTTATAAAAGAAAGGTTAAAATAAAAACTTGAACCTTTTAAATTTATATTTTTACAAATTGTTATTAATTTTGCGAAATATAGATTTTTTTAATTTATTTTTTTGAAATTGTACTATTATTGTTCATTCGTTTATATTAATTATTGATATTTATGAACATTCTAAAAAATTATGCAAAAAGTAATATCCAATCGTTTTCAATATGTTTTGGTATTTATATTAATTGGCTTAAATACCTCTTTTGCCCAAAATTTTCAAGTTGATACAGATGAAGTTAACTTTTATGTATCTAATGAAAAAAATCTATCTTGGAAAGGATTAGCCCTTGTTGTTGGAAATAATTATATAGGCCAAACACAAGGTCAATTATCAAATTGCTTTCGCGATGCAGATTCGATTTCAGCTGTATTATCAGAAGCTGGATTTGATATTATTTCTTCAAGAGATGAAAATAAAATCCAATTAAAAGAGACTATTCGAAAATTTGAAGCGAAAGCACCAAATTATGATGTGCTATTTTTTTACTTTTCAGGTCATGGGCTGCAATCCAATGGTCAGGTTTATATCGTGCCTATTGATGTAGGTAGCTTATCATTGATATCTACTGACAATATTAATGAAGTACTCGATGATAAATGCTTGAATATTCAATCTGTTTTAAATTTCTATAAAAGATTTCATGAAACATATGAAAATGGTAAGAATTTCTTTGTAATGGATGCATGTCGAATTTCGCCATTTACAGATAGTAGAGCTATTCGACCCACACCAGATAAATCAGGAGTGGTTTGTTATGATGGTACGACGATCATTTACTCTACGAATCCAGGCTATTATGCATCAGATAATAGAACTTCAGAAAATGGTCTTTTTACCAAAATATTTATTGAGGAACTTAAAAAATCTGTTGAGTTTGTTGAGGTTTATAGAGCTACTTACGAAAAAGTTGTAACATTGTCCAATAAAGTCCAACAACCAACAATCGATATAAAAGCTTCAAAATTTTTTATGTTTAAAAATACAATAATCGATAATACGGAAGCGGTTAATGTACCGGTAGATAAAAAATCTAATAAAAAAAATGATAAAGTTGAAGATTATTTACGTCGTTTAGGTATAGAAATGATTGCGGTAGATGGAGGAGCTTTTCAAATGGGAAGCTACGACGAAAATGCTGAGAATGACGAAAAACCGCTACATGATGTCATTTTAAATAGTTTTAAAATAGGAAAATACCCGATTACTCAAAAAACATGGCGATTGGTTATGGGATTTGATCCGCCAAAATTGGTTAATCCAGGTTGTGATGATTGTCCTGTTGTGCCAGTAAGTTGGGATGATGTTCAAGATTTTATTAAGGAATTAAATCGGCAGACAAAGAGAAAGTTTAGATTACCTACAGAAGCAGAATGGGAGTTTGCCGCACGAGGTGGAAATCATAGTCTTGGATATATTTATAGTGGTAGTAATCAACTAGATGAAGTCGCCTGGTATTTTAATAATTCGACAAAAGGTACGCTGCTTAGTAAGCATATTTTGAATCCAGTGGGATTGAAACAACCCAATGAGTTAGGTATCTATGATATGTCTGGATTGGTTTGGGAATGGTGTAGTGATTGGTACGAAAATGAATTCTACTATAAAAGTGGAAAGATTAATCCCAAAGGGCCAAGGAATAGAACAGAACGCGTATATCGGGGAGGTTCATATTTTAGTTCGCCTAATCAATGTCGTGTTGCAAATCGAGCATTTAGTAAACCGGATATTCGCAAAAATGATAATGGGTTCAGATTAGCGATTTCAAATTAATAATCATCGCTAACAAATCTCGATTTTAAGCCTATATTGCCGTATTAATATGCTTACTTGTCTAATTTTAAGGGTTTTAATGACATTCTGCTCGTAAAGTTGAACGAATTTTTTCATAAACGATCATTGTAAAAGATGAGCATTTGTATAAATAAAAAAGAGCGTGCATACTTTTCGAATATGCGCGCTCTTTTCTTTATAAAAAAAATATTATTATCTAGTCTGCCTGAAAAACAGAAAAATCAAATAATAAAGAAAATCTCAATGTATTATCCAATGGGTTAGGTATTACAGAGGTAGGAACAAGGTAAGACAAGTCGATACCAAAAACATTGTATTTGATGCCGGCACCTACTGTAAAATATTGTCTGTTTCCTTTTTCGGCACTTTCCCAGTAATACCCTGTTCTGAAGGCAAACTGTTTGTCATACCAATATTCTACACCTACACTTACGGCAATTTCTTTCAATTCTTCTTTAAATCCTCCCTGTGCATCAGAAAATGAACCTAAAATACCGGAAAATAATGATTTTTCTCTGTAATCTGCTATATCATTTCCATCTTTATCCCATTCAGGATTTTTAATAGAATTACCATTGCCATCTAATATACTAGAAGTGATGGGTGTTGGTACTAATAATTTATTAAAGTCTATGCCAAATGTCAATGAATTGTGCTGATCAAAATCTAATCTGACAGCCGAACCGATACCTAAGTTGGCAGGGATAAAGTCTTTGACTAAATTGTCACGTGTATAGGAAACTTTAGAGCCTAAATTCGTTATTGCGGCTCCTAAGGAAAATTCACCTTTATAACCCCAAAGATTGCTTTTAGTCCTATAATTTAACCCTAAATCTGCTGCAAAGGCTTTAGCCGTATTGATGTCAATACCACTAACTTGCTGACCGGATGCAAGGTTGCTAAAAACGTATTTACCGGTAAGGGATGCGGAAAAATTATCACCGAGTTTTCTTGCATATGCTAAAGAAAATTCACCTTCTCTAGGTCTTCCTGTTCCTAATGAATTACCTTGAACATCTGTAAAATCAATATCCCCTAATGAAAAGAATCGGATAGATCCACCAATGGCCGAATTATTATCAATCTTATAATAACCTGATGTATAGAGTAAAAAGATATCATCCAGATTAAGATTTGTTAGCCATGGTGTATATGTGATTGAAAAACCAGTTTCTTGATCAGAAAAAACCAAATTAGAAGCGTTAAAATGCATGGAATTTGAATTGGGGCTTAAAGCAATACCCATATCACCCATCGCTCCTGAACGTGCATCAGGTGTTATACGAAGAAACGGCATAGCCGTCAAAAGTGTGTTAGAAACACAATTGCCATTATTATCAACTACACAACCTTTTTTCGGATTAAAAACCTGAGCTTGTCCTAATATAGGAATTATAATCAACAGGCTCAGACAGATACTTTTAATGTTAAAATTCATACTCATCGTTTAAAACTGACGCAAAATTACTATTTATATTTGTTAAATTATATATTTATAACTTAATAAGTTTCTCAAATTTACTTTCTTTACTGATGTTAAGCTCTTTTGAATGAATCATGACCTTGTAGAGGTAAACGCCCCTTGCCAAATCGGCATCAAAATCATCTTTTCCATTCCAGACGATATCATTAACTCTAAAACCTGAAGAATATTTTGTTTGAGTGATACTTTTTATTAACCTTCCTGTAATGGTGTAAATATTTACAACGATATCTAGATCAGTATTTGGTAGATTATGTTCAAACTGAAACTGCGTATGGGTTGTAAATGGATTGGGATAATTGATTACTCTTTTTAAGTCTTGGTCATTGCGGTCGGCCACCATAAAATCTATACGTGTTTCCGCTGAATTACCGGAAATATCCCATACTTTTGCAGTAATGTAATGATTGCCTGCGGACAATTTGTTGAGCGGAAATTTGACAGTACCACTGGAGTAATCATCTTTTTTGGCTTCATAAAAATCATTGAGAATAAAAATATTTTTATTGTCCCCATCAAGTATAGCTGTAATATCCTGACCAATTGCATTGCCGGTAACATTGATACCCAAATCATCTGTCATATTAAGTAATAATACAGGATTTGCATCAGTCACACCGCCGGAAACAAAACTTTCGTCATTCATATATCCCTGTAATACGGGCGGCTGATTATCTATAGCTAAGTTTTTTGAGGATCCGCCTATCGGCAATAAATCATAATTACCAGCTGCATCGCGACTATAATTGTCATGAGCATAATAAGTTATTCGGCCAAAACCATATGCATAATCTATATTTTTAGGTGTCCAAAATGTAACGGACCATTTGCCATTGGTGACAGTTGCCGTACCTTTAAAAAGTACGTTTTTAAACATCGTAAAAGAAAATGGAGGAGATGAAAATCCGTCATTTGAAAGCGTTCGCAACTGTGATTTCTTATCATAAACTGTAATGAAAATAGTACCATTAAAATCATTCAAAATTTGATTACTGTCATCACCAACATAACCATTGATTTCAACCTTCTGTAGGCCAGAAATGGTGTCTTGTGGTAAATTTGCATCTTTTCCGTTGATTTTTTCTGTAATGACATTGTATTTAGGCAATGCCAACGTAACAGATGGATCGCCTAATAATACGAATTTTCTCGAATTGACTCGATCATTGGGTCTATTGTTTTTTGCTTCAGTAAGTATATATCCGAGTGTAGGGGCATTACCATTTACTTTTTTAAGTAATAATTCATGTGTAGCATTTGTCAATTCCATATTAAAATTCGTATAAACGGCACGTGTAGTTGTCATCAATGCGATAGCTCCGCCTTTGGGATTGAGAAGAGCATATTCTGCGGGGCTTAATTTTGAAGAATTATCATAAGCACCAAACGAACATGTCGCTGTAATAAATAGCGTAAGATTATTGATATTTGTCCAGTTTTCGATGTCGGGAATCGTCAGGATCCTTTCCTGAGCCCAGCCCAATGAACCTCCATGCCCAAGATATGTCATGGATAACTGACCTTTGAAAATATGGTCATTGATCGATTTATTTGCTTCTGGATATCGCTTTTCACCCGATGTAGAAACCTGACGGTATGCATCTATATATATTTTTTGTTGTGTATATATTGGATGTCTGTTTTCGTCTTGTCTGGCGATTAAATCAATGTCTCTGATGTGGGTGTTATTGTCTTCGTCATCACCAACATAGCCGGTTTTTATCCTCCAGTCTCCCAAAGTAGCCGAATTGGTTTCGTAATGGATGATTTTGTCCACTACGATTTTTGCTTCTTCATTGTTTCGTACTGGGAGTCTTCCTATATAAATATCAAGACCACCTCTAAGTCCAACTCCTTCATTATCACCTAGTAATCCATAAAAATCGTCTGATGGGAACCCAAATATCGGGTCTAGGGATTCGTCCGTTTCATATGCAGGAACAAAATTTTCATGAGGAATGCTCTTGTCTATACCTTTGTAATCATAGCTTCCATCGCCAAATAACAATAAATATTGAAAATTTGGATTTCGGTATAGTAATAATTTAGCCATATCGCGGATGGCTCCGGGATCTGCTTTACCACCGCTAAATTCATTGTAAACCTGGTCGGTCTCAACAACCAACACTTTTAATTTACTTTGTTTTGAGCGATAATTTGCAAGTCGCAATGCTTCAGATTTAAAACTTGGATGACATACGATAATCATATCCTCATCGTTTATTGCGTGTACGTTCTGATTCGCAATTTTACCTATAGCTTCTGGAAGGTATGCGTCTTTATCTAAGTGGTGCGCTAAAAACTCATTTACCTGGTTATTGGTATAAAATGTGAGTCGATTGTTATTTACGGGTACGATTACAGGTTTAAATGGGTCAGTTACATTCCAGATGATTTCATTACTACTTTCGTTGATTTGGAATGCAGCTATTTCGAAGTTAGCTGTACTTTTATTTCTAAAAGACATTTGTCTGTTAGCCGGAATATTTAATTTTCGGCTATGGATAATCTGAAGATAATCCAGCCAACCAGTGATATCATTAGAAGCACTAGGAAAATTTAATATTACTTCAGGATTTGGGTTTGAAGTTTTGAAATTTTCATCAATGGTCACACGTCTTGCGTATATACTTTCAAAATTTGTGGTGTTTGTAGAAAGAATGTTTTTTGTAAACGTTCGTTCGCCAATCTTTAATGAAACACTGCTATTGACACTGCCTCTTCCAGCAAATGCCATTTTAGTATAAATAGAAGAATCAAGGACCAAATCCGTAAAATCAAAAAATGATGTGTATTGCTTTTCCTTATTACTATTGAAAATGTCACCATACCAATCTTTGCCGGTACCTTCTGTAGAATGAAAACTACCTAAAAGATTCATTTTGTCTTCTTCCCATCTCTGTAACATATCGAATGACGATAGTATAATGCCGGGAGTTTCGGTTATGACAGGTGCTTGATGGACTCTAACACCATCTTCATTATCAATTTTTATAAAATAATAGTTGAAATCATCATAAATGTTTTTATCAAAATCGTATGATTTATTAGTCGGATTATAGCTCCATAAATCTGCACCTTCAGCATAAAATAAGATGTAATCACTTGCATCAAACTTGCCATCATTTTCACCAGCTATATAAATACTTAGTTGTTTGAGATCATCTTCACGTGGGATGTCGTTTGCTTCAGGGACGATTCCACCACGATTGCCATAGATTTTTATCTTTTTAGGATTGAGAGCATTGACGTTAATACCTAGTTGATTTTCTAAAAATGTTTTATCAATCTTATATAAACCAGTATTACGTACCTTGATTTTATAAATGTCTCCTGAAGAAAGTACAGATTGATATGTTGCATTTGGGTTTCTAGATGTTAAAGCAGGTATGGACTTTGTATGGAATTTTATTGAAAATTTATGAATGATTTCCGCTTTCGAATCACTTATTTTACGGATCGGATTGATCAAGAGCTGGAGTTGAAAATTTTTGCGTATTTCAAGTATATCAATATTAAAATCAAAGGCTGTGGGAAGAATAAGGTCAAGACTGTCCGGAATATCTATAACTTGTACAGATTCCACGACAAGTTGCGGTTGGTCTAAAGTTGCAGCTTTGTATGGTTGTGTATAAAAAAAAGCTTCTGATACAGGTGTATTTTCATTAAAGATGCCATTTTCATACATCGTAAGCATGCCACTAGATAAATTTGTATTATTCCATCGGATTGTTAATTGAATATTGTCGTTTTCCTGAGCGTTTGTATTAGCCAAAATGGAAAAAGAAAATAAAAGGAATAGAAACAATTTGTTTTTAAGTATAGCCATGCTTTAAACTTTATGATATATTTTATAATTTATATATACAAAAATGATGCTTAATATTAATGAGAATATGTCTTTAATGTTTACTTTTTTAAAGATAAATGTTAAATTCTTATAATTTTTCCATTAAAAACGAGCATCTTTGGCTTTCTATTGTATGCAAATATTGAAAATAGGATATATGTCAAATTTAATTCACAAATTATGGTTAGGGGGTAAATGTAAAATGATCCTATTCAGTATAGTTTTATTTATCAGCCCGTTTCAGGTTTACTCCCAAGATCCTGTTTTTAGTCAGTTTTATAATGCACCGCTTCTGCTAAATGCGGCCTTTGCCGGAAATACCTATACGCCGATGATAAATTTAAATTATCGTAATCAATGGCCGGGGCTTGGGAATATTTATACGACATATGCGGTCAGTTACGATCAGTTTTTTGAAAAAATTAAAGGTGGAGTAGGGGTTAGTTTACTTACTGACAATGCAGGTGACGGAATTCTTAAAACGACTGGATTAACAGGATATTATAGTTATAGGATAAAAGTCAAAGGCGATTTATATATAAAGGGAGGATTAGAAGCTGGTTGGACGAATACAGCACTCAATTGGAATAAACTTCAATTTGGAGATGCGTTGGAAGTCATGTTAGATGGCAGTACACCAGGTGGAACACAAATAAACTCCTTAGAAATGCAGGCCGGAAATTTGTCGCTCAATCAGATAAAGATCGGTGCTGGATTTTTGCTGTATAACCCTAATTATTATATTGGCTTGGGCATCAAAAATTTGAATAGCCCAGCACTGCCTTTCTTGGCAAATTCTTTTAGTAATTCGGATGTACTTATTGATGTGCCTGTTAGGGTGTCTATGCATGCAGGTGGACAAATTGTTTTAAAACCAAGCAATAAAAACAGAATAGGGTCGTTTATATCACCAAATATAATGTGGCAAAGGCAAAAGGGCTTTGACCAAATTAATTTAGGTGCTTATCTTTCAATCAATGCAATTCATGGTGGCCTTTGGTACCGACATACCATACATAATGGAGATGCATTGATAGCGTCTTTTGGCGCTAAAATTGATTATTTCAGATTTACGTATAGTTTTGATTTGACGATGTCAGCATTAGGACTTAATCAAGGAGGAAGCCATGAACTTGGTATAGGTATAAACTTCGATTATTTATATCCGAAAAAACAGAATTATAATGATTGTTTTGAGATATTTCGATAGTGATTTTAAAAAAAATGGGCAAAAATTAACTTTTTTTTGTTAAAAAAATTTGCACTGTTTAAATTATGCCTATATTTGGGCGCTAAAATTGTAAAATTAGAATATCAATCAATGAAGAATTTAATTAATCCATTAAGCTTACTAGCAATTATTGCTGTTTTATTTGCTTCCTG
The DNA here is from genome assembly GCA_040391315.1 of Portibacter sp. Classification (GTDB taxonomy): domain Bacteria; phylum Bacteroidota; class Bacteroidia; order Chitinophagales; family Saprospiraceae; genus OLB9. The sequence goes on from JBEBYC010000032.1 coordinate 20,145, forward strand.
TAGCAAAAAGGAAGAGGTGTCATCATCGACAGGTTGGAAGTATAACGATCCCGAATGGGGCGGCTTTGAGAAAAAGGATTATGAAGGTCAGATCAATGGACCCAATCTTGTGTTAGTCGAGGGTGGTACTTTTAATATGGGCCTTACCCAGCAAGATATTACCTACGAATTTAATAATATTCCTAGAAGGGTGACCGTTTCATCATTCTATATGGACGAAACTGAGGTTTCTAATATAAACTATAGAGAGTATTTGTTTTGGTTGAAAAATCATTATGTAAGCTATCCTGAAGTTTATAGAAAGGCACTTCCAGATACGTTGGTTTGGAGAGATGAATTAGCTTTTAACGAGCCTTTGGTTGAGACGTATTTCAGACACCCATCTTATGATGATTATCCAGTAGTAGGTGTAAACTGGCTTCAAGCTAATGATTTCTGTAAATGGAGATCAAATCGGGTTAATGAAATGATTCTTATTGAAAGAGGTATTTTGAATGTATCACCAGATGGTAAGGATTCGGATGTTTTTGATACTAAAGCATATCTAACTGGACAATATGTAGGAAATGTAAATAAAAACTTACCAAACTTAGCAGATGGCGGTGAACGTCCTGTATTGTTTGATGATGGTATTCTTTTGCCTGATTATAGACTCCCTACTGAAGCAGAATGGGAATATGCTGCACTTGCACTTCAAGGTAATCAGCCTACTTCTGAGGATGAAGTTTACTTAGAAAGAAGAATTTATCCTTGGAATGGTAATACTGCAAGATATAAAAAGAGAAATAAACATCAAGGTAGAATCCTCGCTAACTTCAAAAGAGGACGAGGAGACTACATGGGTCTTGCAGGAAATTTGAATGACAACGCATCTTTCTGTGCACCAGTTCGTTCATATTTTCCAAATGATTTTGGTTTATATAATATGGCTGGTAATGTGAATGAGTGGACTTTAGATACGTATCGTCCTTTGACTTCTTCTACATTAAATGACGTTGAAAACCACGATTTGAACCCATTTAGAGGTAACCAATTCCAGCAGCTTGTTCTTGATGAAGAAGGTAAACCAATCGAAAAGGATTCATTAGGAAGCTTGAAATATCGTTATGTAGATGATGAAGAAGCTAGAGATAGAGAAAACTATAAAAAGGGTGATCTTCGTGATTATGATGACGGGGATGCAGAATATGTAAACTACCTTTACGGTGAAACAACGCTAGTAAGTAATAAATCTAAAGTATATAAAGGGGGGTCTTGGGCAGATAGATTATTCTGGTTGTCACCGGGTGCTCGTAGATACAAAGATGAAGATAAAGCAGATAGAACAATCGGTTTTAGATGTGCAATGTACAGAGTAGGTGGACAAGCAGGTAACGAAGACGTTGGTGGTAACACCTTTAAAGAAACTGGTAAAACGATTAAGAGAAGATATAAATAATATTTTTTATATAGAATTTGAACCCTTGCAACTTTGCAGGGGTTTTTTATTTATGGGAATACAGGAAATTTATAATAGATGGAAATCGTCTGAAGGCATTACTTTGGATAGTCGTCAAGTACAGCACGGCCAAATGTTTTTTGCCTTAAAAGGTGAAAATTTTGATGGGAATAAATTTACTGAAGCAGCTTTGGATATGGGTGCTGCTTTTGCAATTGTAGATGATACATCGTTTAAGGATTATCATGACCACCGCATTATCTGGGTAAGCAATGTACTCCAATGTTTGCAAGACTTAGCAAGTTATCACCGAGATCAGTTACATATTCCTGTAATTGGTATTACGGGCTCGAATGGAAAGACAACTACTAAAGAGCTGACTAGAGATGTGCTTGCTATGAAATATAAAGTGCTGGCAACAAAAGGCAATCTCAATAATCATATCGGTGTTCCTATGACGGTGTTGTCTGTGACACAGGATATTGAGCTTGCTATTATTGAAATGGGAGCTAATCATCAAGGCGAGATTGACCTGTTGTGCCAAATTGCAAAACCAAATTATGGTATGATATCAAATATCGGTAAAGCCCATTTGGATGGATTTGGTGGTGTGGAGGGAATTAAAAAAGGTAAATCCGAAATGTATAGGTTTGTGGCTGCAACTGGAGGGCATATCTTTATTAATTTGGATGACGATATCTTAAAGTCATTACTTCCAGTTGATGCAAACTTAATAACGTATCATGCTTCAACTTTAAATATTCAATTTCAAAATCAGGATTCACTAGCCTATCAATATCTAGATGATATTTATCAAACACATTTGTACGGAAATTATAATCTTCCAAACATCGCTTTTGCAATAGCTTGTGGGCAATATTTTGGTGTTGAAGCGGCTGACATACATGCTGCAATATCGCGTTATAAACCCGACAATAACCGATCTCAAATATTAGAATACAATGGCAATAAGATAATTTTAGATGCCTATAATGCCAATCCTTCATCCATGAAAGCAAGTATTGAAAGTTTTGCAAATCTTGGTGGCGATCAAATCCTTATCATAGGTGATATGTTTGAATTAGGTGAATATAGTCAAGCTGAACATAGTAGATTGATGGATTTGATAAGCCAATTCGCATTTGAAGAGGTTATTTACATCGGCTCGATATTTAATAGTTTGTCTGAAGGGAAAAAGGGAATTTTTTTTGAAGATACTGATGCAGCTAAGGTTTATTTTAAAAGCCGTGCGTACTCAAATAAAAACATAATGCTTAAAGGGTCACGTGGGATGGCCGTAGAAAAAATACTGGATTAGACAATATATAAATTATCACAAAATTTAAGATGTTATGTTAATGCAGTATTATAATTGTTTATTTTAAAAATTGCTATAAATTACTTTGTAAAGATTGAAATGCTTAAGCTATTAATTTCACTTGTTTGCTACATACCATAAAAAATATTAAAAAATGAAGCCAGAGGGCAGTATAGCTCCGGCTTCATTTATGATAGAAAAGTTAGATGATTTTAATGACTCTGGTGGTATATTTGTGACGCTGTTTTTGCAAAGTTATAGTATAAATACCGGGCGGTAATGCTTCAAATTCCTGTAAATAGTAATCGTTTTTGCCTGGAATGAGGAATAGGTCCCTACTAAATAACTTCTCACCGATAGGACTGAGTACATCGATCTTAACTTGTTGGTTTTTATCAGACGTAATTTCAAAATTTATACCCGTTGTAAAAGGATTAGGGAAAAAAAGAATTGAGCCTTTATCTGAGGATACGTTATTTTCGCTGCTTACTCTTGGAATACAAGACCAGTCATAAACGAACGGAGGACAGTCGTGCATACAATCTAAACAAGAGATAATGATTTGTCCATAGTTATAGCACCAGAATTCCGGTGGTAATCCACAATAATTAAAAACCTGCATGCTGTCCTCAATGGAGAAAGAAAGCGTATCAGTAAACTGGAGATCAAGCGTATCTGTCTGCCAGGTTTTTATGGATAACTGGAAAGCGTGATTTTGTGCGTGACTAAGTTGAAAGATATAGCATGAAGTATCTATAGCTGTTTCGATACTGATTTGTGGACATGCTGTTGTGTCACAAAATACCTTTATTGAGTCGCTGATTATGTTAGGGCATCCACGCTTAGACTGAATCAATCTGTAGGGTGTATTACCTTGTACTGAGCAGGTAGCGACTCCAGATGAATCTGTTTCTGTCGGGAGATATGAATCATACCATACTTGGCCGTCGTTGGCTTGGAGCGTGGTGAAATACCCGGTCGGTGGAATAAGCCATTGGAGCTTACAGGTGACAGTATCCAGCGTAAGATCTGGTGTAAAGGTATCGCAACTGATGGTGTCGAGGTTGAGAATCCAGATGTAATTACAGTTTTCAACTTCCAATGAATCTATGTCACTGGGATAATCTTTGATTTGTCCATACAGCGCAATTTCATCTTTATTTACAGAAGCATGTTCAATTGTTATATCAACTTCTTTTTCAGGGAATCTCACTTGCTTAACTTGCCCCAATGTATTATAGAAAAGTATAATTGGCTTAGTTCTTCCGTTATGCTTATACTCCTTACCGTTTATTACTACTGTACTTTCCAGTTCTGCAATGACTAATATTTCTTCGTCATTTCTGAACTTTATCTTTTTTACACGGATACCAAGTGGAATTATCGAGTTAAATTCAGACGTAGCACTATACAATGCAAGTGTCCTGTTGGTGTCCATATATGCTACATATTTATTCTTGTACGCTTCTAACAAAGTAATATTGTTATCAATCGAAGTTATAATAGTATTGTTCTTTAGATTGCCATCCGAATCATAACTTTTCCTTAAAGGCTTATTTGAAATTATATCTCGTCCAATGAATGTTAACTCATCATTATTTTGAATGACATTGGTCACTTCAAAAGAACCTAAAGGAACGGACCAGATTAACGTCCCTTCAATGTCGTATTTATTATAAAAATTGCCCTGATCTTTTCCTATTAAATAATAATTATCTCTGTTATCTACTCTGACAAAATCAACGTTTAGGTTGGTGTTGAATACACAATAAGGTTTACCTATATCTGATGAATTTTGAGATCTGAAAAACGAAAAACCTTTTAATGTTTTGTTATTAATAGAATCAAAATCATTCCAAAAAATAATATGCTTGCTTTCAATAGTATCAAAAATAATATCCTTAACTATTTCATCACAGGTAGGAGGGTCAAAAACAGGTCGTGTTATTATACACGGATTGATGCATGAAGGACAGGTATCATATTGTTTTGAGCCATTATGTCCCAACTGCTCATAGTCACATACTGCCGGACAATACTCAAATTCTTTATAAAGTTCTTCTCCCGGGCATTTGAGGGAACACTTTTTCCTGTCTATAGATTTGCGTTTAGTAGTATTGGTCTTTGGACATACGTATATCTCTCCACATTCATCATAAGAGTAACCTAAAAACTCAAGTTCATCGTCTTTACAATCTTTTGGGTTTGTAATAACGCCTGGATCAGTGCTACTACCACCACCGCCTTTTTCTAGTTCGTCAAATATTACTTTTATTAAAGTACAAGGTTTTACTTCTATCCATTGAGAGTATTTACAACCAGTTGTATGATTTTTAATATCAAAACGATACCATCCAGGATAAAACAAATCTTGGAATTTATGAAATCCTTTTCCATTAAAGGTATGACTTTCTCCTGTATTAAAATTGAATATTTCTACTTTTTGATCTTTACATAAGTTGCCTGCTTCGAAGCGAGAGTATTGTAAATATCCATATTTGGTATAATACCCGCTTTTTACTTTCGCACATCCTCTTACGCCCAAATTGCCCAAAATGATTCCTACACAAGAGCCGCATATGTCTTGGCATGTAGGCTCAATAGACTGCATAAACGAAAATCCACATGCATCAGTAATTTCAACAGTAACCCATGTCTTATCCCAAAAACCATCTAATAAAAATTTAGGATTAAACTGTAAAGTGATTTCATTTTCGTCTGTATGAAAGGTCTGATTATTTAGTTTAATCTGATATGGAGGATTGCCGCTTGTGATTTTTATTTTAGCATTAAGAACAGTCATTTTAGACTTACAATCATTTGGGTCGGTAATTGTTATATCCGCAATGAGTTCACTGCTCGTCTTTTTTATTTGAAATGACTCAACGTGGCTGCATTGATTAATATCAGTGACAGTGACTGTGTATATTCCAGAAGTAAAAGTAGAAATTTAATTTAGTTGTAAAAAATTGTGTTGCCATAAATATCGATATGGTGATGATCCTCCGTCCACTGAAGTGATTTTGATTGACCCGGGTTTCCGTAATGGAGAATCAAGAATACAAGTAGTTTTTGATAAAAGTTTTGTAATACCGGGAAACCCATTGTCAGTTATTTCGATAGTATGAATAGATGTGTTGCCACATTTGTCAGAAAGTGTAACACTATATAATCCGGGTGTAAGGTTTGATGCTTTACTAGATTTGGCTACAATTTCTCCTGACTGCATGTGATGCCAAATGCAGCTTACTCCACCTCTGGTATCCGTATAGTGAACTTCAGCTTTGGCGGTATTATTACCTTTACAAGGAATGAAAGTCTGCACAATATCCAAAAATTCAAAAGGTGCAATATCTTTAATTTCGTAGCATCTCTCAACCTGGCATTGATTGTCCGTAGATGTAAAAGTAAAGCAATATATTCCTGGAGGTAAGTTTTCGATTTCAATGTGTTCACCTTGTAATGTAATTCCCAACTGAGTACAATTGAAAATAACATCCTGATTTGCAGCTAGAAAGATACTACCTGTAGCCTGACTAGGGCAAGATGGCATGATGTGTTCAATATCAATGGCAATACCTTGTTCCGGCTCGAGTATCTGCTCTTTCACGCCGGTACATCCGTCAGCCCCTGTGACGGTTAGCGTATAGGTGCCTGCGCTGACAGGTCCAATGGAATTTTCGGAGGATCCATTGGACCACAGATAAGTAAAAGGATGGATGCCACCTTGAATATTTCCTACTCTCCATGTACTGATATAACCGTCCTCGCTGTCACATGTGCTAGGTTTGACCATCTCAAAATGCTCTGCAAAGTAGATAGGTGACGATGAATTTACAACTTCAACGGTCTCCACCACACTACACCCGTCCTCATCAGTGACGGTAACGGTGAAAGTACCCGCATCTAATTCGGAGATATCCCGGGTAGTAGCACCATTACTCCAGAGGTAGGTGTAAGGTTGTCGTCCACCGGATACAGTCAGGGAGACAGCACCGTTACCTGCCTGGCATACGGGAGAAGATGAAGCGGATACGGTCAGGATATCCGGGATAGTAAATTGCTCAGCAAGGGTACACCCGTCCTCATCGGTGACGGTAACAGTATAAGTTCCTGCGTTGAGTGTTCCGGTTTCGGGATGTTGCCAGCCGTTGCTCCAGCTGTATTGGTATCCGGGAGTTCCGCCTGTTGCATCGGCACGGATGCTGCCTGTACCGTCGCAATAGCTGAAGACATCACCGGTTAGGGAAAGGTCGCTGATACCGACGGTGTATTGCGCTGTGGCAGCGCATCCGTTCTGGTCGGTGACACTGACGATGTACGTACCCGCACTGATGCCGTTGAGGTCTTCGAGCCCTGAGCCGTTGGTAACGTTGGTGTGGCTCTGTATGTCTAACGAAAGAGCCAAATCTATAATTTCCCAATCTACCTGATAAATGCTCTGTCCGATGTGGAGGTCTATGCCTGCGGATGTTACATCTCCGGGGCATTGGTTTTTGATGTCTGCGGAGAGCGGAATGGCAGCTTCATGCATCATTGAGGACAGGATATCCACACAACCTTCGGTAGTGCAGCAGTCAGTGATGGCTTCTACCGTGAAGCAGTACATGCCGGCAGTGGTGACATCAATGACGTGCATGTCATTGAGCTGCGGCAGCGGATTACCTTGTCCGTCCGTCCATGAGATATGGTACCCTGACGGATCAAAATCGGGAGCATCAAGGCTGATCCTTGCATGGATGCATGATATATAATCTATGGCGGGTCGGAGCTGCTGTAAAGGTATGCAAGCTTCGTTTTCATTACGTGTTCCCTGGTGTCCTGACCAAATACGCTTATCGCATTCGGTAACACAGAATTCGATCAGGTCGTAATTACCGCCTGAAGGAGGATGATTCCAATTGGTGGGTTCAGATCCTGCGCTTTTGCGGGTGGGGATTGTGACGGCTTGTGTCGTAGCGTTTCCGCCGGTATTGTGATAAATATTGATGATGTGATTGGAAGAGAGATCCTGGCCGGAAAACCGGACCTGGAAGCAGTCGCCCGTACCAAAGTCAGTGGTGATATTCTTCGTCCACCTGAGCTTGTTATTGCTGTCCTGTGTCATATTTACCTCTGCGGTAAAAATGGAATTGGGCTTTTTCAGGTAGGACACTTTAACGTTTTGCATAGGCTCTGAGGTGTTGATCTCCAGAGTCAAGGTATGCGTACCGTTTG
>JBEBYC010000033.1:0-17352 GCA_040391315.1 Portibacter sp.
TTCTGTTCTTTTTTGTTTTACGGTGCTGTCGTCCTACAATAGGCTATAACGGTTCTCAGCTATACGCAGGCAGGGATTTTCACCACTGAACTTCCTACGAAGAACTGAACTTCAAATTTTCCACTTCCCTGCCCTACGAAGCACAAAACCCCTGCTTGCGTATAGGTGATGTTGTGCCTTCGTTGTTCTTTTTCGTCCGTTGGTTTGTCGGTTGTTTTTGTCGTGCGATGGGGCAGACACACTCTTTGCCAAGCTTTGGTTTTTGCGTTGGCTAGTGCGGCTTGGCAATGTGTGTGGCTGTTAGCGTTTGGCATTCTTCTCTATTTGGTTTAAGATTTCTCTGAATTCCTTTTGTTGCTCTTTGTTTAATCCATTCAAAAATTTATCAATTCGTTCTTTTGTTTGAAAGTCTATTTTCAGAGCATTCAAAAAGTTTATGTCTTTTTCAATTTCGTTTTGATTGTCAGGCGATTCAGATTTTGAAATCTCTTTTTCTGTTTTGTTTAAAATTTGGGCAAATCGACAACTTTGCCCCAAGTCAAACTCAACATCAATTATTAGATTATACTTCCCTTTAGTTAATGTGTCTTGCCTGTCAATATGAATCACCTTTCCTTTGCCTAGAGGTGTAAAAAATATAGTTTCATCTAATTCAAAATTGTCTTTTTCAATAGTATTTATTGACTTTAACTCTGGAAAGTTTTCGCTTTTTACTTCTGTCGCCCTGCTCTCTGAAATTTCTAATAACCTTATAGCTATATTTTCAAGATAATCTGAATCTTGAATTGATTTAAATCTATCAGGAATAATAGATGTACCGTGTAGTGAGCCAATTAATCCACCTGCGAAGGCCGCAATGCTATCTGTATCAGTACCAATTGAATTAACAGCTTGTTCTATTCCCTTTATTGGTTCTTTATGATATTTACAGCAAAGAAAAATACCTGCAATGACTGTGGACGTGCCCGAGCCTTTTGTGTCTGAATTGTAACAACCTAAAGTTTTAAGTGCCTTTTCGTCTTCGGTTTTATTAGTCAGACTCTTATAAACATCACGCAAATACTGTTGGGTTTCATCGAGAATCGTTTGATATTGCTCTTTGAATGGTATTTTGGCTTTACTATTCCATTCTTTTTCCCAACTGCTAAAATTGGCTTTTTGAATAAATGGAATTGAAAGCTTATGATGAATATCTTTTCCAAGTTCTGTTAAAAATGCTTCGTACGTGAAATGTTCAGGTCGAAATTTAAGAATTGTATCAACTGCATAACCATAAAGCATAGCCCCAATAATCGCTCTTGGGTGTCCGTGTGTTACAATACTGTTTGCAAAAATTTCTTCTTTGATTTTATCAATTTCTCCAAAGTTTGCAAGAGCAATAGGAAGAATTCGCATTGCTGCACCATTTGCTCCGCTTTCTCTATAATCTATCGTTGTATTACCTGCCTTGTAATTAAAAAAATTACTATTCCATTTTGCTGATTTACGTTCAATCTTTCTCGCTGCATTTTTGATAGTTCGACCTGCTCCACGTGCATACAAAAGCCAATTTGGCAATTCTATTTTAGAAAAATATTCACGGTCAATAGTGCCGTCAACTTTAATTGACCTTGCAACAGAAAGCAAAAGTTGGGTGTCGTCTGAATACGAACCTTTTGTCAAATTATCTATGTATCCATTGAATCTCCCACCAACTTCTTTTTTCCATTCGTAGAAATTGGAAACATAATCAGTTCCATATTTTAACTTCAATGAATCAGAGCTTTTCTCAAACTCTGTTATCCAACCAAGGGCATCCCCAATTGCAGCTAGCTTAATCGCTCCTTTATATTTAGTTTCTGGTTTCATATTGCTCTATTTGGCGAAAAAATTTCTTTATCAACAACGAAATTACTAGTATTAAATTCTGACAATGCAGCTTTGGCAGACGCTAAACTTTCCTGAGAATCAAAACACACTTCAATAATACTTTCAACAGGTATTTCTTCCTTTACTAGCACTTCAGCTTGAACATTCGTTGGGAACTTTGAATTTATCCTGCCACGAACACCAAAAGGAATGTTTATGTTGTTCGCAAAAAGCATTTTAAATTTTTCAATGTCGCCCGTTACCCCTATTGACTTTGCAGCATTTGATGCGGCATTAGTTACTGCAAACTTTGTTTCCTTTTCATAGATGTGTTTTGGGTCAATTTTCAAGACACACCAATTTATGGTTATGTCATCTTTAGTTCTCTCTTGGAATTTAGAAAACAGAAAAGTGTTTGGGCCTGAAATAGATAAATTTATAAAGCTCTTATCATCATATCTGACGTTATCGGTGAACTGGACGTAGTCCAATATATCGAATTGGTCAATATCTAAATTTTCAAGGACTCTTCTTGACATTAGTTTTTCTTGCTCTAAAATGCTGTACAGGTTAATAGTTGGCGTAAAGTGTATTAAATACTCAATTCCACGCCTTGATATTTCGCCTTGAAATTCTATGTAATCTTTCTTTAAATCCATAATTAAAATGGTAGGTCGTCATCTTCAAAATCTTCATCTGAGGAAGATTCTGTAACATTATTCAATAAATCATCATCAATCTCGGCTATGTATCTAGATGGGCTATCCTTGTCGCCTATTAGATAAAGACCTGTTCTTGCTCTAGTCATACAGGTATATAAAAGTCTTCTTTCTGTTGAAATATGAAATTCATCATCTGTCTCAATAAAGCCTGGGGGATAGGGAATAACATCGTCTGTTAAATCCATTATGAAAACATTATTAAACTCTAACCCTTTTATGGACGACATAGTACAAATTTTGATGCTATCACTATTGTAGTTTACAGGCTGATTAGATTTTACAAGCTCAGTTTGAAAACCATTATTATTCAGATAGTTTTGAATTCTTCTTACTCCATCATTAGTTCTGTGTAAAATAATAGTGCTACTTATGTTTCCTTGATTTTTGAGGTTTTGTAGTTCTCCTTTCAAATAATCAAGTTGGTCATCGAAGTCTTCAAAAAAACCTACAATTGGTTTTTCACCACCTTTAAGTGCTGTTTCTACTTCCGTAAACTCTGATTTATCTTCTTCATTCTCCAACAAAGAAAGTGCTGCACGAGCAATGTGTACAGAATTTCTATAATTCTTTTTGAATTCTATAGTTCTACCACCACGAACATTTAAACCAACTTCCGACCAAGTAAACCCACTCTTAAAAATCCTTTGAGCCGCATCTGCTATGATTGAAATACTCTCTGTTTCTTGAGATACCAATTTTGAAATAACTAGGATTTGAGCTTTGTTCAAATCTTGTGCTTCATCAATAATTATATGAGTAAAGGGTGGTTTCCAAAATGGGTCGTTTTCTATTTTCCGTAAACTATTTATCGCATAATCATCAAAATCAACTTTTCCCCTGTTTTTTAGCTCTTGATTATATTTTAAGTATACATTCCATATTACTTCTTTATCATTTGCAGTAACCCTATCCGATGTACCCCTTCCTATACGTTTTGCTTCTAAATATTCTGTTTTTGTATTGAATAGTTTTCCTTTTATCCAAGAAATCTCTTCTTGAAAAAACTCTGAACTTTTAGTTAATACGTTTGAGCTTGTTGATGTCTGTGAGCTTTTTATGTTTTCTATAATTTCAATCTGTTCCCATTGCATAACAGTTGTGTTGTACCCAATTCCGGCAAAATGATATGCCCAACTGTGGAAATTCACAATAGTTACATTTAGTCCGTCTGGTGTTTTAGGTTTTATTTCGTCAGAGTCTTTCTGATAACCACCATTTATATAAGGACTTACTGCTCTTATGTAGGCTGCTAATGTTTTATTGAAAGTGAAAATTACAATTTTAGCTTCTTGAAAAAGAGTGTTCTGCGTTTCTAATAGGTGTTTTGCCCTATATAGTGCAACAGTTGTTTTGCCACTTCCTGCAACTCCCTTTATTTGAATGGGGTTTGTCGGTGGTAAGAATAGCACCTTCTTTTGTTCTCCTTTTAAAGTTATCTTTTTTAACATATCATTTCAGTTTCTGTCGAGCGTTGGCAAAATTCAAGCTCTTTTGGTTTTTTGTTTGAGTTATGCGTTTGGCAAAAACCAAATGTGCTTGAATGTGCGGTTGGCTTTCTACAATGAGGCACAACGGTTTGCGGCTTGGCGTAGTGGGGGCTTTTCAGCACAAAACTTGATACGAAGCACACAGTTCAAATTTAGCACAGATTTTCATACGAAGCACGTCCGCCCCCATTACGCCAAACCGCTGTTAGCAGCTGGCGTTCTGTCCACCGTCTTAGTAAACCATTGTCTGTATGTCGTTCAAGTGTCGTTGTCGGCTTGTGTGTTCGGGTATTTTTTCTTTTTTCAGAAGGGCAGGAAAATTTTTTATTCATTTTTTTTCGGGGGAACAAGCACACTCTTTTTGCAGCTTTGGTTTGCGTGTTGGCTTGTAGCGGCTGCAAAATGTGTGTGCTTGTGTGCGTTGGCTTTTTATTTCGCTAACTGTAATATCCTGTATGCTCCTCTTGCAACAATTACAAAAACAATTGCTCCAATAATCAAGTCGGGATAACCTGAATTAAGCCAATTAACCAAAAGTCCTGCAAGGATTACACCCGAATTAATTATTACGTCATTGGAAGTAAAAATCATACTTGCTTGCATATGGGCTTCTTTACTTTTTCCTTTTTGTAATAAGTAAAGACAAATCACATTTGCTATCAGGGCTAAAACAGAAACTACAATCATTGTTTGGAAATCAGGCATTTTTTCAACTCCGATAAAACGTCTGACAACTTCAACGAAACCGATAACAGCTAAAAGGATTTGAAAATATCCTGCAAACTTGGCGATGTTATTTTTTCTTGCAATCGTTCCTCCAACTGCAAATAATGCCAATGCGTAAACGATACTGTCAGCAAGCATATCCAAACTGTCCGCTACCAATCCCATTGAATTGGAAAAAATGCCAAACAGCATTTCTAACCCGAAAAACAGAAAATTGATAATAAGAACCGTCCACAATAATTTTCGTTGCATACTGCTTGTGTCTGCTTCTATTTCTATTGTATTTTCTTCCGTTGAAATTAAAGTTGTATCAAGATTTAGAGTTTCCAAAGCCGAAAGTATAGGTTGGCTTTCCGCAATATGATGAACTGTCAATTTTCGGTTTGCAATATCAAACTCCAATGATTTTATTTCATCAAACTTTTGCAGTTTCATTCGTATCAATTGCTCCTCGCTTGGGCAATCCATTTTTATGATTTTAAATATTGTCTTTTGCATAATTCTTACAATTTTAATTTTATACCGCCATTAATTAAAAATCCGTCAAGCGGTGCGTAAATGTCCCTGAAAACAGGATTGGTAACTGTTCCTGTATAAATGGTGTCAAATCGGGTTTGTCGTGCGTCAAGGAAATTTTCAAAGTTGATGTAAACAGAAAATTTTTCCCATAGCTTTTCAACCATAAATCCGCAAAGCACATATTGTTTTCCTGTTGCTCCGTCACTTAATTTTTGAGGGCTGAAATAATACGCTTCCAAACCTACTTTCCATTTATCCTCTATTTCATACATTAAAACTGAATTTATCCTGTGCTTTGGCGTAAGTGGCGTATTTGTTGAAACTCCGTTTTGATGCAAGCGTGTATCTGTAAACGTATAGCCCAAAAACAATTTAAAATCTTCATAGCCGATTTTGATATTGGTTTCCGTTCCTCTTGTATCAATATGCCCTGCCGAATTGATAAATTGGTATAAGCCGTTTGTTTGATAGTCAAGCAACAAAGGATTATCCAAATAGGTGTAAAAGAAAAGTTGGTTAATGCTAAACGTTACTTTTTCGCCAAATGCGGTGCGATAATTAAAATCAACATTTCCTCCGTAACTGCGTTCTAATTTGTTGATGTTTTTATCAATCGGCATTACATTTTGATATTGTATGCGTTCGCTTTCTTCTGTAAAAATGGTTGGCGTTTTATAGCCAAATCCACCGCCAAGACGTGAAGAAAATTTATCCGTTATTTTGAATAATGCCGAAACTCTTGGCAGTAATGCAATGCCATAGTCAATAACATAATCGGCTCTGAAACCTGTTTCAAGATTGAGCCACTTGGTAGCTTTCCACGAATTTTGAGCAAATGCACCAAAAGTAATTTGGTCGTAATTTCTCAACGGAAAAGTATCTAACTGTTTTTCCTGAAAATTGTCTGTCCAAAGATTTACCCCTGTAACCCATTCTGTTTTTTCCCTGACATTGGTATAGCTTGCTTCGCTGAAAGTTGCCGTTTGTGTGCCGTCAAAACTATAATTAGGAATGTTGATTATCCTGTTAAAGTAACTCACGCTGTTTTTAAAATTGAAAAAACTTTTGTCATTAAATTTATGGTCAAAAGACAATTGTGTAGAATAGCGTTGTGTTTTGTTTTCTTCAAAATAACTGTGGATAGTGTCGCCATTTCCCTGAATATAATGTATGTCGCCACCGATACGGTTTTCAATGGCTGTGTTTAATCCAACATTCAGTTTTGTTTTATCGCTGAAATAAACAAACAACTTGGGATTGAAAACATACCTGTCAAATTTTGGAATAGCTGTAAGGTCAATATTGGCAGGGTCGTAAGCCCAATTGCGGTTATGTGAGGCAAAAACAGTTGTCCCGATTTTGTTAAATCGTTGTCCGTAAAAACCATTTATATCAAAACCTCTGCCCGAACTTCCGTTTAAATGAAAACGCAACTCTCTTTCATCAGTTGGCGTTTTGGAAATCAGGTTTACCAATCCTGCTATTGCTCCACCTCCGTAAAGCGTAGATGAAGAACCTTTAATAATTTCTACCTGCTTTAAGTCAAGCGGTGGTGTTTGCAAAAGTCCCAAACCACTTGCTGCTCCTGCAAATAAGGGAAATCCGTCTTTAAGAATTTGGGTGTATCGTCCGTCAAGTCCCTGAATACGAATAGAAGCGTTGGCAGATGTTGCCGATGTTTGTTGCGTTTGTATGCCTGTACTTTCGCTCAAAAGCATACGAATATCGCCCGCTTTCATATTTCCCTTTTCTTCTAATTCCTCTCCTGCAATAAATTCAATTCTTGTCGGAATGTCTTTGATTGTTCTTGAACTTCGTGTAGATGAAATCACAATTTCGTCCAACTCGTCTGTTTCTGATTGTAGAAAAATTTCAATCGGGTCTATTGTTGTTAAAGGAAATTCAAAGGTGTCTTTTCGTGTTTCATAACCTATATAACGAAATTCAATTACCTGTTTTCCGTTCGGAATATTGGTTAAGGTTATCAGTCCGTCAATATATGCGGTTGCTCCTGTTGCTGTTCCTGATAAAATTGCTGTCGCACCGATTAACGGCTCTTTTGTTTCGCTGTCTTTTATGACCGCTTTAAATGTATTCTGTCCGAATACGGTATTTGTATGAAATGCTACCATTAGCAGCAAAATGATTTTTAACTTCATTGTCTGAATGATTATTAATGTTTGAAAAATAAGAATTGGCGGTGCGTAGCACCGCAATTTGTTATTGTGCCTAAGGCACTGAAACATTAACTAATCTTAGGCGGTTGCCAAATGGCAGAGAAAAAGTCAGACGTAGTATTGTCCTTGTATATGGAAACTTTTTTGTCTGAATAGGTAAGAACAGAGTGTAAAGCAAAGTTTGCTATCGGGAAAGTAAACCCTACACAAGTATGGCAATTCATAAAAGGTGAACAACAATCGCCACAATCTTTATCATCTTGGTTGTCTTGGGATTGTTCAGTCGTTTGCTCCTGAAAACATTTGTCCTCCACTAAGTTCGGTGCTGCTGTCAGCAACAAAACGTAAATGGCTAATATGGAAGATAAATATTTCACGGTGCAAATTTAATAAAAAATCATTTTTCTACTGTCCAATCATCATTGTCATTTTCTTCAACATTAATTTTGCTGATAACAGCGTTTGCCCCTGAGTCTGTGTAAGTTCCATATCCATTAACAAATACGCCTTTTGCTCCGTCTTTTCGGTTTCTCATTGCGTATAAAATGGCTTCATCGTCCAAGTCGTTTTGTCCGGTAAAACGATATATTTTATCAATAACGATGTCGTTCAAATCAACCTTTTCGCCTCCTTTTTTATATGAGATGTTTTCTTCTAACAGGTTAAAGTCTTCTGTGTAACCTCGTTGTCTTAATATTTCAATTACTTCTGATAATGTTTTCTCTGTTGATAGCATAGTGTTCTCTTTATAGATGTTTTATAAATGCAAAGTTAAAAAAGCGTTGGGAAAAATGGCTCTTTGGCTTTTGCCGAAGCGTGGGCTTTTGCGTGTCGGGGCAAAAGCCAATGTGCCATTGTGCGGTGGCAAAAAAATGAATAAAAAATGTGCGGTGGGGAAAAAGAAAAAAATACAGAAGGGTCAGCAAAGAGTGTCGGCTTACCCGTTGTCCCGTTTCAATATGGTCTGTCTTTGTTTGTCTGTCTGTCAAAATGGTTTACTTTTCTTGTCCGTCCGTCCGTTACTGTCAGGTTGCACGGTCGTCTGTTACGCTTGCTGCTAACGGTTCACGGCTTGGCGTTTGTGGCGGCAATCAGGGAACATCAGCCCAAATTTAGCACAAAAGTTTAATAGTAGCACTAAGCTCAAATTATGCACGTCAGCCGCCATAACGCCAAACCGATGTTGGCAGCTGTGGTTTTTTCCGTCCGTTCGTATTTGTCTGTCAGGTTTGGTGTGTCGGCAGATTTAATTTTTTGCGAAGCGTGGAAAGATTTTTTTGTTTTTTCTGTCGTGCGTTGGAAAAAGCAAGCTCTTTTGCAAACTTTGGCTTGTGTGTCGCCTTGTGCGGTTTGCAAATGTGCTTGCTTTTAGCGTTGGTTTGTCAAAATTTCATTCGTTGTATTCGTACTGCGTTTAAGATTGCCAATAATGCTACACCTACATCGGCAAAAACGGCTTCCCACATTGTTGCCAAGCCACCTGCACCAAGTATTAAAACAATTCCTTTTACTACAAATGCCAATGTGATATTTTGCCAAACAATTTTCTTTGTCTGTTTACCGATATTGATTGCCATAGGTATTTTACTCGGCTTGTCGTCTTGTATTACTACGTCTGCTGTTTCAATGGTGGCATCGCTACCTAAACCGCCCATTGCAATACCGACATCACTTAACGCTACAACAGGTGCATCATTTACACCGTCTCCGACAAAGGCAACGGTTTCATTTTTGGCTTTGATTTCTTTTACCTTGCTTACTTTGTCTTCGGGCAACAAGTCGCCAAAAGCGTTTGCAATTCCTAATTGTTCGGCAACAAATTTCACAACCGAACTTTTGTCGCCACTCAACATTGTCGGTTTTACGTTGAGCATTTTCAGCTTGTCAATGGTATTTTGTGAGTCTTGTTTTATGCTGTCGGCAACGGTAAGATAACCTACAAATTTGTTGTCGTAAGCAACGGCAATTATGGTGTAAACAATTTTACTTACATCAACATCGTGCTGAATGTTAAACTTGTTCATCAATTTGAAATTTCCTACTAATAATTGTTTTCCGTTTACTTCGGCTTTCAGTCCGTGTCCTGCAATTTCTTCGGTGTTTTCTAATTTGATTTCATTATTTGTTTTGCCAACATATTCGTGAATGGCAGTTGCTACGGGGTGCGTACTCAATCGTTCCAAAGCGTCCACCATTTGTAGCATTTCTGTTTGATTAAATGCTTTGTCAAAAACTACTTCCTGCACTTTGAAAACGCCCTCTGTCATTGTTCCTGTTTTATCCATTACTACGTTTTGGATATTGGCAAGTACATCTAAAAAGTTACTTCCTTTAAACAAAATACCGTTTTTACTTGCTGCACCAATGCCACCGAAATAACCCAACGGAATGGAAATAACCAACGCACAAGGGCAAGAAATTACCAAGAAAACCAAAGCCCTGTACAACCAATCTGTAAACTGATAATCTGCCACAAAAAAGTAAGGAAGCAAACAAATGGCAACGGCTAACAACACTACTATTGGTGTGTAGATTTTTGCAAACTTGCGGATAAACAGTTCCGTAGGTGCTTTTTGTGGAGTGGCATTTTGTACCAATTCTAAAATTTTACTCAACTTACTATCGGTGTATGCTGTGGTAACTTCTATCTGTGCAACGGTGTTTAGGTTTATCATTCCTGCCAAAACTGTTTCGCCTTTGGCTTTGGTATCGGGTTTGCTTTCGCCTGTTAAAGCTGCGGTGTTAAATGATGCTGTTTCGGATAACAAAACTCCGTCTAATCCCAATTTTTCGCCCGATTTTAATTGTATGATTTCGCCAATGTTTACGCTTTCTGCCTTTACGGTTTGGGGTTGGTTGTTTCGCAAAACGGTTACTTCATCGGGTCTTTGGTCAAGCAAAGATTTGATATTTGCTTTTGCTCTTTTTACCGCCAATGTCTGAAACACTTCGCCAACAGCATAAAACAACATTACGGCTACGCCCTCCGGATATTCGCCAATGGCAAACGCTCCGATTGTGGCAATGCTCATCAACAGAAATTCGGAAAATATCTCGCCTTTGGCAATGCTTTCAACGGCTTCTTTGATTACAGGAAACCCAACAGGAATATAAGCCACCACATACCAAACAATCCTTACCAAACCTGTAAACCATTCTGGTTTTAGGAAATTGTCTAAATAAACGGCAACAAGCAATAGCACCAATGAAATAATGCTTGGCAAAAACACTTTGAAAAGGTTGCTATCACTGTGGCTGTGGTCGTGTCCGTCATCATCGCTATGGTCGTGTTGATGCTTTTCTTTTATCAACTCTTTTGCACCTGCATTGGTGTAAATTTTTTCTTCCTGTGTGCAACAAAGCTGCTTACCTTGTACATTGTAAATATGCTTGTGATTTTTATCTGTATTTATCATTGCTTTTAATTTTTAATGATTGTGTCCTCCTGTGTTAGATAATTTGGCATTGACAAAAAATGCTCCTTTGATTACAATTTGAGCATTGGCAGGAATGTCCTGTACAAAAGTTATTGCGGTGTAGCCCATATTGGAAACGCCTTTTACAACTTCTATTTTTTCAAAATTGATGTTGCCGTTTTCTTCATTGCTGTGTTTACGGTCTTCACTTTCGTGGTTGTGTTCTTCGCTTTCTTCTTCGTGGTGTTCTTCCGCTTTTTTATCAGTAACAACAAAAATGTAGTCTTTTCCGTCTGCGTTTACAATGGCTTCATTGGGTACGGCAGGTGTTAGGGCATTGCTCAAACTCACAATTCCTGTAATGTTCATTCCGTCAATCAAACCTATTTTGTTTCCTGTAACGGTGCAATGCACGGCAATGGTTTTGCTCTCGTTTTCAAATGATGAACCAATGCTAAACACTTTTGCATCGTATTCATTAGTAGGATTATTGGTTAAGGTAAAATGAATGGTTTGCCCGATTTTCAAAAGCGGTAAATCTTTTTCAAACACTTGTAAATCCAAATGCAATGAACTGTTATCTACGATTTCGGCAACAGGCGAAGAAACATCTACATAACTGCCAATCTTTGCAAACAAATTGCTTATTGTTCCATTCAACGGACTTGTAACTACCAATGCAGATTTCAAGTTGCTGTTTGATACCGAATTTGGATTGATGCCCATTAGCTGTATTTGCTGTTGCAATGATGCTTTTCGGGTGCGAAGCGTATTGAGTTCTGCCGTTGCGTTTTGCAGATTTTTCAAAGCTCCTGCGTTTCCTGCATTGAGTTCATTTTGGCGTTGTACTTCCTGTTCTGCAAAAGTGATTTTACTGCCAATAGTCAAATATTCTTCCTGCAACTGTATAAACTGCGGATTGGCAATCGTAGCAATTACCTGTCCTTTCTTTACATAATCGCCAATTTGCACATTCAGCGTTTTGATAACTCCACCATACAAAGAAGTGGCATTTGCTTTGTTGTTGTTTGGAACTTTAAGCATACCATTTGCCTTTATAGTGGCTGTGAGTTCCTTGTTTTCTACTTTGCCCAACGTGATGCCAACGGCTTTTATCTGCTCTTGTGTAAGCGTGGCAATGGTTGGCGTTTCTTCTTCGTGGTTGTGTCCGTCAGAAGTACCTGTTTCTTTTGTATTTTCGTCATTATGCGAATGATTGTCTTTGCTACCGCAACTGCTTATCACAAGCAAAGTGCATAGTGCCAAAGGAAAAACGATTGAATTTTTTATATTGAATTTCATACCGAATTATTGATTGATTATTGATTGATTATTGAATAAATATTGATGACCGATTGATTGACCTGCTGAATACTTTTTAGGTAATTCAACTGAATGTCTGTTGCCGTTTGCAAAGCATACAAATACTCCACATAGCTTATATCGCCTGTGCGATAACCTAATTGAGCAGATGAAACAATATCGTTTGCATTAGGCAAGGCTTGTTGCTGATAGTAATTGAACTCCTGCAAATCCTGCTGATACTGCTGTATGGCATTTTGAAACTGTGTTTCCAACAAAATTTGCTGTTGCTTGGTGTTGGCTTCAATGGCTTGTTTTTGATAGTCCAAAGATTTTATCCTTGCTTTTGTAGCTCCGAAAGTCAAAGGAATAGAAACACCAACGCTTACATAACTGAACCGATTGCCCGAATTAAAATACTGCTCCTGTCCGTTTATAGTTTGAAAACCTATTAAAGACTGATTAGTGTAACCAATCGTAAAATCGGGCAAACCCTGTGCTTTCTCTACCTTTTTTGTTTGTTCTGCAATGATTATATCTTGATACAACGCCTTAATTGTCGGGTGGTTTGCAATGGCTGTGCTGTCTAACAAAGTGCTTACCTGCAAAGGCTTAAAATCTGTATCATTGGCAACTTCAAACGGTTCTTTTGTATTCATCAATGCCTGTAAATTTTGATAAGCATTATTGAGATAAACTCCATTTTGTTTCAGCAATAAATTGATTTCGCCTTGCTTGGCTTGTGCTGTACTGATTTCTACTTTTTTGGTGTCGCCTGTTTTGTAACGCAGTTCTGCCACTTTGATAAAATCATTGTACAAACTATCCAAATACAACAACTGCTTTTGATTATTCTGCAAATACTGAATTTGATAGAAATAAGTACGCACTTGATTTTTTAACTCCAATACGGTTATTTCACTTTGTAATTCTTTGCCTTTTACTTCGGCATTTATCAGTTGTTTTTTAGCACCGAACAAAGTCGGAAACGGTATCGTTTGTGCTACTTGAAAAGATTGGTCAAACTTTATACTGTTGTATTGTCCCAACTGTGCATTAAAATCTAATTTCGGTAATTCGCCCGATGTTCTTTTCAGACTTTGAGCCGATTTTATTTCAAAATCTTTCGCTTTTATATTTCCGTTGTTTTGCAATGCAATGTTTATCGCTTCATCTACACCAATTATTTTTTTGTTTTGAGCATTTGCATTGAAACTTAAAACAGAAAGCAACAACACAATTACGGTTGTAACGGATTTCATTTTTCCTTTTTTTCTGATGTTGATTTTTGAATTGAAAATGATATACAGCAAAGGCAGTACAAACAGCGTAAGGAAAGTAGCCGTAATCAATCCGCCAATAACAACGGTTGCCAATGGTTTTTGTACTTCTGCTCCTGCACCTGTGCTTAATGCCATAGGCAAAAAGCCCAAACTTGCTACGGTTGCCGTCATTAGTACAGGTCGCAACCTTTCCTTTGTGCCGTCAAATACTCGTTTGAAAATGTCTTTAACTCCGTCTTTTTCTAATTGGTTGAAAGTTCCGATTAAGACAATTCCGTTTAATACTGCTACACCAAACAAAGCAATAAAGCCGATACCTGCCGAAATGCTGAACGGCATACCACGCAACAGCAACGCAAACACGCCACCTATGGCACTCATTGGGATTGCGGTAAAAATCAGACTTGCCTGTTTGAGTGAACGGAATGTAAAGTACAGCAATGAAAAAATGAGAAACAGCGAAACAGGTACAGCAATCATCAGGCGTTTACTTGCTTTTTGCAAATTCTCAAACTGTCCGCCATAAGTGAAATAATAACCTGTCGGCAATTTTACCTGTTCGTTCAATTTCTGCTGAATATCTTCTACCACACTTTGTACATCTCTACCCGATACATTGAAACCGATTACAATTCTGCGTTTGCTACTTTCACGGCTGATTTGTGCAGCACCTAATTTGTAACTGATAGTTGCTACCTGCGATAATGGTATTTGATTGCCTGTATTGGTCGGTATCATCAAATTACTTACATCGTCTATATCGGTTCTATAAGTGCTGTCTAACCGCACAACCAAATCAAAACGCCTTTCGTTTTCAAAAACCTGTCCTGCACTTTTTCCTGCAAATGCGGTGCTTACTACATTGTTTACATCTTCTACATTGATACCGTAATTGGCAAGTCGTGTTCTATCGTATTCTACATTGATTTGTGGCAATCCGCTAACCCGTTCTACCTGTGGCGAAGTCGCTCCGTTTACTGTTTGAATAACCTTACTTACCTTATCTGCATAAATGGCAAGACTGTCTAAATTTTCCCCGAAAATCTTAACCGCTACATCTTGCCGTATGCCTGTCATCAGTTCGTTGAAACGCATTTGGATAGGTTGATTTTTTTCAAAGAATATACCCGGAATGACTTCTAATTTTTCAAAAATTTCATCGGCTAACTCATCATAACTCTTTTTTGTTTTCCACTCTTTTTGCGGTTTCAGAATTATCATCATATCGGTGGCTTCGGGTGGCATTGGGTCGGTAGGAACTTCTGCTGCACCTGTTTTGCCGACTACCATTTTTACTTCGTCAAACTCTTTGATAATTCTTGATGCCTGCATTGAAGTTTCAATACTTTGGCTCAACGAACTGCCTTGTGGCAATATGCAATGAAACGCAAAATCGCCCTCTTGTAATTGTGGTATAAATTCGCCACCTAAATTTTTAAAGAGCAAAAGGGAAAAGGCAAAGAGTAGAGCGGTCGAAGCAACAATCCAATATTTTATTTTTACGGCTTTCTGCAAAAGCGGTTGGTAAATGCTTTGCAGGTAGTTCATCATCTTGTCTGAAATGGTTTCTTTGTGTGAAACTTTTTTTGACAAAAACAAAGCACACATCATTGGTATATAAGTAAGCGACAAAATCAATGCTCCCAAAATGGCAAATCCTACAGTTTTAGCCATTGGTGTAAACATTTTGCCCTCAACGCCTACCAATGTGAGAATAGGAATGTACACGATTAAAATAATGATTTCGCCAAACGCTGCACTGTTTCTGATTTTGGAAGCGGACACAAAAACTTCGTTGTCCATTTCCTGCTGTGTCAGCTTGTTCATTGATTTTCGCAAACCCAAATGGTGCAAAGTGGCTTCTACAATAATAACTGCACCGTCCACAATCAAACCAAAGTCAATAGCTCCTAAACTCATTAAATTGGCACTTACTCCGAAAACATTCATCATTCCCAAAGCAAACAGCATTGACAACGGAATAGCGGAAGCCACAATTAAACCTGCTCTTAAATTTCCCAAAAACAGCACCAACACGAAAATGACAATCAACGCTCCCTCAATTAAATTCTTTTCTACGGTGCTGATTGCTCTGCCAACTAAATCTGTTCTGTCCAAATAAGGCTCAATGACAATATCATCGGGCAAAGATTTCTGAATGACAGGCAATTTTTCTTTGATACGTTTTACTACTTCGTTGCTGTTTTCGCCTTTGAGCATCATTACCACACCGCCAACGGCATCTACTTCGCCATTGTAGGTTAATGCTCCGTAGCGAACCGCATTACCAAAACGAACTTCTGCAACATCTTTTATAAAAATCGGAATACTTCCGTTAGTGTTTTTTACAGCTATGTTTTTTACATCTTCCAACGAAGTAACCAAACCAATACCCCGAATGAAGTAAGCATTTGGTTTTTTGTCAATGTATGCACCACCTGTATTCTGATTGTTCTTTTCAAGAGCATTGAAAATATCGGTAACACTTACACCCATTGCCTTTAAGCGGTTGGGATTTACGGCTACTTCATATTGTTTCAGTTCGCCACCAAAACTGTTTACTTCGGCTATGCCTTTTGTTCCGTTTAGCTGTCGGGCAACAATCCAATCCTGCATAGTACGCAAGTCTTTGGCATTGTATTTATGTTCACTCCCTTTTTTGGGGTGTATGATGTATTGGTACACTTCGCCCAAACCTGTGCTTACAGGTGCAAGTTCGGGTGTGCCAATGCCTTTTGGGATTTTTTCTTCGGCTTCTTTCAGTTTTTCATTGACAAGCTGTCGGGCAAAATATATATCCACATCATCATCAAATACAACCGTAATAACCGAAAGCCCAAACCGTGAAATACTTCGGGTTTCTTCTAAATCGGGCAGGTTGGCAATGCTTTGTTCAATAGGAAATGTAACTAATTGCTCTACTTCCTGTCCTGCCAATGTAGGACAAAGCGTAATTATTTGCACCTGATTATTGGTAATATCAGGAACGGCATCAATGGGCAGTTTGGTAGCACTCCAACTTCCCCATAAGATGAGTAACAAGGTCATTATTCCAATGACTAACTTGTTTTTTATGCTAAATTTTATAATACTGTCTAACACAATTTATTTGATTATTGATTAACACGAATGGATTTAAACACTTTCCGTAGGAAACAGAAAGAAAGGTAAATGCACGAAAGCACGGTAAATACAGCAACTAACGCATAGCGTTATGCTTGTACCGATAGTACATTAAACCAAAAAAATTAAGCGTTAATCTTAGGCGGTTGCCAAATGTTTCCGTAGAAATTGGAAACTAATACAAAATCACGTCTTGGGAATGTGATTTTTGAACTTACAGGGGTTTTCTTTATATAAAGTTTATAAACTCCGAGATTTGTACTTGCCGTTGTACCACAACAAGTACAAGTACAAAACGGACTGCAAGTATCGTTATGGTCGCTCTTGTGGCTGTGAGCATCTGCACGTTCTGCAACTTCGGTTTTACTTCTGCAATCATTAGACGCATCACTACAAGGCATTACTGATAATGCCAAAATGTAAATGCTGAATATGTATGCAAAAAACTTCATTTGGTGGCAAAGTTAGTAAAATTCTGAAACGCTGTATTCAAAGCGTTGGAAAAAAGTGGCTCTTTTGGTTTTGCGAAGCGTTGGCGTTGTGTGTCGGGCAAAACCAAATGTGCCACTTGTGCGGTGGCAGAAAAACAAAAAAATGTGTGTTGGGCAAAAATTAAATCTTTGTCTTGTGTCATTGTCTGCTCGTTTTTTCTGTCCGTTTGGTCTTGGTAGTGTCGTCCGTTACCATTGCTGCCAACGTTTTGCAGCTACCCGAAGGTGGCGATTTCGAAGCACTTCACTGTCAACCAA
>JBEBYC010000034.1:0-16880 GCA_040391315.1 Portibacter sp.
TAATACCACCAGAACCATATAATGGATAAGAGCCATCAGCTAAATGTTTATGGTCCTTGCCATATTTGATTTGCATTAAATCGGATAATTTATATTCTTTCCAGTTGGTCATTTAGATGGTGTTTATTTTTAGGATTGAACTAACATAAAATAAAACAATGTATTGATTATCAATGTTTTGTTGGTTTTTATTTTCGATTTTATTTTTCATTTATTTTTTTTAGGGTTCTAAGTTTTTCAATTTTGCATCAATAATCTTTAGTTTCAATTCTTCTGAATAGTCATCTTCATAGAGTAAGGAAGTGATGATTTCAAAAAGCAAATCTTTATCAATGCGATTGTCGGCAACATCTACTACAATGTTTTCCATTTCAATAATGAATTTATCAATGAAAATATCTAATCCATTAATAGATAAAAAGTAAACCGACAAGGCTAATGATGCTCTTTTATTACCGTCATTGAAGCAATGGTTCTTATTGAATGAAAATAATAAGTGCGTTAGTTTGTGTTCAATATCAGGATAGTAAAGTTCATTTTGCATATGGTACAAGGTGCTTTCTATTAACCCAGCATCTTTTATACCCATTAAACCTCCAGACTCACGGATAATACTATCGTGTACTTCAATGGCATAATGTGCCGTGAAATATTGAAACGCGATGCTCATCTGTCTTTTAGTCTTTTGAAAACATCAATTAATTCAGGATTCTCAAGTAAACGATCAATTAAGTCTTTACTGCGTTCACCCAAGAAACGGTTATAGTCTTCTTTGCTCAAAGCACCGATATAGTTTTGAAGCCGTTGGTGTATTATATTTCTTAAGCCATAATCACGAGAGGCCATTTTTGCTCTGGCATCTTCTATTTGAGGAATCCAAAGGCGTTTATTCGCAAAGCGGTCAATGAGTAAGTTTAATTCAGAAGGTTTTAATTTTCTGCCTAACTCTGATGATTTTTCTTGCATTTCGTCTGCAATACCTATTTCAAACTGAGCAATAAGCTTTAAAACCTCAGCATACATTGTATCTCTCAAATTATCTTTTGCTTCGAGTTTTAGAATAGCCTTGTATTCCTTGGCATTTTCAATAAAAATGGTGTTGTAAATAGCATCTGTGTAAATGCTATATTTCATTGGCCCCATATCTAAGTATAGATTTAGGGCATTGGTAAATTCTTTGCGATATTCTGGTTCACGGGTTATGGAAACTAAAAATTCTTCGTCTCTTTGATTGATGTATTTTGTTGAGCCGCCAATACGTTTATTTATGGTATCAATAACAACATCTAACATTAAGCTGCGAACCTGCTTTGCTTTTTCGCTTTCGGTAAGCAACATTCCAAGATTTAAAACTGCTCTAAAATTGAAAACAGCAAGTGCCTTTATCTTTATATATGATTGAATATCAGTATTTTGTTTTAACAGAGGGACATCGGTGTCCCTCTGTGAAACGTCATCGTCATTAGCTGACATAAGATGCCCAAACAATTCTTTGAACTCTTTTAATTTCGTTCCTTTCAGAACCACATATCCATTGTGCCCTAATTCTTCCTCAAAGTTTTCTACATATCTTTTAATAGTCCTAACATCTACACCGTAAATGTCTGCAACCATTTTAGTAGTAAACTTATATTCATCATTGTAAAGCAAACCATTAAGCCCTAGTTTAGAACTAATTACTTCAATGGCTTGAACATTATTTAATATATTCTGTCTATCTATTGCAGACTGTGTTAAATCTCTTGTCATATCTCAATGCCTACTTTTAGTAAATTAGTTTTAATACGCTTTTGCAACTCCATAGACTTTTCAAAATAGCCTTTTAGGTTTTCTGAAATAGCAGCCACTTTTTCTTCATAAGGTATGCCATCATCTTCTACTTCTTCAGTACCTACATATCTGCCCGGTGTTAATACAAAATTGTTTGCTTCCACTTCTGCTATGCTTGCAGATTTGCAGAAGCCTTGCACATCAGTATAATTACCGTCTTTATTTCTCCAATTGTGATATGCCTGGCTTATTTGGGCTATATCAGCATCCGTGAGTATTTTGTTTTTTCGGCTGGTCATAGTGCCTAATTTTCGGGCATCTATAAACAGGATTTCGCCTGAACGATTGCGGAATTTGTGATTGGTACGGTTACGAGCCAAGAACCACAAACAAGCTGGTATTTGAGTATTATAGAATAATTGTGTTGGTAAGGCAACCATACAATCAACCAAGCCCTCTGTAATGAGTTGTTTTCTTATTTCTCCCTCTGTGCCTGCATTGGTAGTCATTGAGCCATTGGCTAAAACAATACCTGCTGTTCCTGTGGTACTTAGTTTATTAATAAATAATTGCAACCAACCATAATTTGCATTTCCTACTGGTGGCACACCGTACTTCCACATATGACTGTCTTGCAGTTGCTCACCACCCCAATCTGAAATATTAAACGGAGGGTTAGCCATAATGTAGTCTGCTTTAAGGTCTTTGTGTCTATCGTTGTGAAAGGTGTCGCCTAATTCAATTTTGGCATCAATCCCTCTAATGGCTAAATTCATTTTAGCCAGTTTGTAAGTAGTTGGGTTGCTTTCTTGACCGTAAACGGCAATATCGCCAATTCTACCTCCGTGAGCTTTTAAAAACTTCTCACTTTGCACAAACATACCACCACTACCACAACAGCCGTCATAAATCCTGCCGTTGTAAGGTTCGAGCATTTCAACTAATAATTTTACGATACTTTCAGGTGTGTAGAACTGACCGCCCCTTTTACCTTCTGCATCAGCAAACATTCCTAAAAAATACTCATACACTCTACCTAATAAATCTTTACTGCTATGTCCTTCTTCCTTGAAACCAACATTACCGATTAAATCCACTAATTCGCCCAAACGTTTTTTATCTAAAGATGGTCTTGCATAGTCTTTTGGCAAAACTCCTTTAAGTGTAGGGTTGTCTTTTTCTATGGCATCCATAGCATCATCAATGTCTTTGCCTATGCTTGGTAGTTTGGCTCTTTGATGTTGCAAGTAATTCCATCTTGCAGACGGTGGCACATAAAAAACATTCTCTGCCAAGTACTCGTCTTTATCTTCTGCATCAGAAAGTTTGTCCTCTTTGAGCCTGTTATATAAATCTTCAAAGCTGTCTGAAATGTACTTTAGGAAAATTAAGCCCAATACAATATGCTTGTATTCTGCTGCATCCATATTGTTACGCAACTTGTCGGCTGCTGCCCAGAGTGTTTTTTCGAGTTCTTGATCCATATTTATTTCTTATCGATTTCGGTTAATACTATTTTTAAAGCATCCGTTGCACAATCTTCATTGTGTACCACAGTCAGCACTTTTTCGGCAAGCCAATAAGGCAATAGGGTTTTTTCAGTAACGTGGTAAAATTTGGCTAACGATTTCAGTTTTGCACGACTAACTGGTTTATCGTTGTTTTCCATTTTACTCACATAGGCAGTATCTACTTCAAGTAAAGCGGCAACCTGCCTTTGAACGAACCCTTTCGCTTCTCTAAGTTCTTTTAATCTTTCACCAAGCATTTGATACCTTTTTTGGTCTTGTCCTTTAAATGGCAAATATAATTATTTTTAATTTAAATAAGATTACTACCTTGTGAATCTTGCAATCTATAGTAACTACTTGATTATTTGAAACATGTAGTTGCTGATTTTATGATGTCAGCACCAATTCTGCAGTTCTTTAAAAAAGTTATATTCCAAGACCCATTATTACCCATGCACTCTTAATGTTTTTTGGCTATGGCTTTCATACTTTTGTTGTAGTAAGTATTGGTTTATTCTTATCGTGCATATCGTAAGTATTATATTGGATTTCCACATGAGGTTTACTGAGTAGGTTTTTGGCAATTGTTATTATTTTATTGTTTTCTTATTTAGTTTTAATCATTAATTTCTCTTGGTAGGGATTAAAGTACAAATTTACATACGCTAATTGGAATAAACCCTTTACATAGAATTTTAAGTAATGACTTATCAAATCCACTTTTGCGTTGACGGATTTTTTTCTTTTGCTACTGTATTAATATCGAATTACCAATTTTTACCAGTCAACAAAAAAGAGAAGAAACTACATCATTAAATACAACAATAGTAGGCAGTTAGCAAATAATAGAAAGATAACTACTTCCCGATACAAAACTTACTGAATATAGATTCCAATAGGTCATCACTGGACACCTCTCCCGTAATACTGCCCAAATGATATAGTGCCTCTCGGATATCCATAGCAATCCAATCTGAGGATACCGAAGCATCCATATTGTCCAAAACCATTTGAAGACTTTTTTTAGTGAGATTTAGTGCTTCTACATGGCGAGCATTAGTAATAATGGTGCCTTCAGCCATGTGATAATTTTCGGTGTAAAGTCGCAGATATTCAAAAAGTGGTTTTAATGTATGCGGCAGACGTGCTGTAATATAGAAAACAGGTAGATTTGACAGTGCTTTGATGGCTGTTACTTTATCTTCTGCAATCGGCAATGGTACGATATCAGCTTTATTAAGCAGGACAACGACCTGTGTAGAAGCGTCAATATTTAAGTTTTTGAAGTCTTGCCAAATTTCGTTGGTTTCTTTAGTTAGGTCATTTAGGTAAAAAATGATTTCGGCTTCTTTGAGTTTTTGGATTGAACGTTCTATTCCTAGTCCTTCAAGTGTATCTGAGGTCTCTCGTATTCCGGCGGTATCTATAAACCGAAAAGTAATTCCTTCAATCACTAATGTATCTTCGATTACATCGCGTGTTGTGCCTGCGATATCGCTTACTAATGCTTTTTCTTCATTGAGGATCGAGTTGAGTAATGTTGATTTACCGGCATTCGGTGGTCCAATGATAGCTACTGGAATACCTTCACGGATACTATTGCCCCATTTGAAGGATTCTATTAATGGATTGATAACCTGAATGATCTTATTTATTAATACCCTAAGCTGGTTTCTGTTAGCAAACTCTACATCTTCCTCAGAAAAATCAAGTTCTAGCTCTACTAAAGCAGCAAAATCAATCAATTCCTGCCTTAATGCTTTGAGTGTGGTTGAAAAGTGCCCTTTCAATTGTTTGAGTGCGATGTCAGCAGACTTTGCAGAAGTAGCATGGATGAGATCAGCGATAGCTTCTGCTTGCGACAAATCTAAGCGACCATGCAGAAAAGCACGAAGGGTAAATTCGCCTGGATTAGCAAGGCGTGCTCCGTTTTTTATCGCTACGTCTATGATTTCTCTGACAATTTGTGGAGAACCGTGACACGAAATTTCTATACTATCTTCGGTAGTGAATGTTTTAGGAGCCCTGAATACAGATACCATCACTTCGTCAATGTCTTTGTTACCATCAGCGATCCAGCCATAATGGATTGTATGGGAAGCAGCCTTGTCTAGATTTGCTCCTTTAAATATTTTGTCAGCGATTATAATCGCATGATTACCCGACAATCGAATCACAGCCAACGCACTTTGACCCTGTGGTGTTGCCGGTGCTATTATCGTATCTGTAAATCCATGCATACCTTATAAATGTTAATTAGGAAATCTAATCTAATTAAAAATAATCTTACAAATTCAATACCCATAAACCTGACAATATCAGATCTATGGGTATGATTTTATATAATAAAAAATGTCTATGACTTAGGTTTTACTACTTTAGCTTCGTAACCGCGATCTTTGATGATACCTAAAATCTTATCCAATGATATTTTCGATGTATCATAAGTTACTGAACAAATACCGCTTTCGAGTTTTGTGATACTATTAATAATACCACCCTCTTTTTTTAGTTTTCTGTCTATACCATCTGCACAACCCATTTGGCAGGTCATACCGCTAACAGCAATTTCTGCAGACACGATGGACGCTTTACTTGTCTGTATTTTGGCTTTGGCAGGTGTATTTTGTGCCTGAATCGATGTGATGCCTACTGATAAAAAGAAAACAGTGACAACCATTGCAAATTTTAAAAAACAAGATATCGTATTCATGATCATATGCATTAATTAAAAAATAACTGATATAAATTATAACTGATAATCAGTAAAGATTGTTATTAATACGATTATAAAATTCCAGTGATCTGTATCACATACACTTGTTATTTACAATTTAAACTTGATACCAAGCGCGTTTTCAATTACTTCAGACATGCTATTTACATAGGTAAACTTCATGTTCTTAATGTATTCTTTAGGTATTTGCTCGACGTGTCTTTTGTTTTCTTCGCACAATATGACTTCTTTGATACCTGAACGTTTGGCCGCCAATAACTTTTCTTTTATACCACCAACAGGCAGTACTTTTCCACGAAGAGTAATTTCGCCTGTCATTGCTAGATAAGGTTTCACTTGTTTTTTCTTAAAAACAGATGTTATGGCCGTAAGCATTGTAATACCTGCACTTGGCCCATCTTTAGGAATAGCCCCTTCAGGTACGTGTATGTGTAAGTCTGTATTATCGAAAGTTTGCGGATCAATTTCCAGTTTTTCGGCATTGGCTTTGATAAAACTTAGCGCTGTTGAGGCGGATTCTTTCATTACATCACCGAGATTGCCAGTAAGTGTTAATTTACCTTTTCCGGCAGCCGTGCTGGCTTCAATAAATAGTATATCACCGCCGACCTGAGTCCATGCAAGGCCAACAGCTACACCAGGTAATTCGATTTTACTATATTGATCATTGTCAAATTTTACAGGACCTAACGCTGCTTTAATATCTTCTTTTGTGATTTTAGGGTCGTATTGCTCTTCCAAAGCCACTTTTTTAGCTACTGAACGCATTACTCCAGCAAGATTTCTGTTTAAAGATCGTACACCGGATTCTCGAGTATATTTTTGAATGATATATTCAATCATAGAGGGAGAAATCGAGATATCCTTAGACTTGATTCCATGTTCTTTTATCTGGTCAGGAATAAGGTGTTTTTTAGCGATTTCTACTTTTTCCTCAGTCGAGTATCCGCTGATTTCGATAATTTCCATTCTGTCTAATAATGCCGGTTGAATCGTAGAAAGTGAATTTGCCGTTGCAATAAACAAAACTTTTGACAAGTCGTAATCCAGATCAAGATAGTTGTCATGGAAGGTTGTATTTTGTTCCGGATCCAATACTTCCAACAGTGCAGAAGATGGATCACCTCTAAAATCTTTACCTATTTTGTCCACTTCATCCAAGATAAACACCGGATTGGCAGATTTTGCTTTCTTAATAGACTGAAGGATTCTACCGGGCATAGCACCGATATAGGTTTTTCGGTGGCCTCTAATTTCGCTTTCATCGTGTAATCCGCCGAGTGACATACGAATAAAATTGCGGTCAAGGGCAGAAGCAATTGATTTACCCAAGCTGGTTTTTCCTACACCCGGAGGACCAACCAAACATAAGATAGGAGCTTTCATGTCGCCTTTGAGTTTGAGGACGGCCAAATGTTCAATAATCCTGTTTTTAACTTCGTCTAGTCCAAAATGATCCTTGTCAAAGACAGCGCGGACTTTCTTTAGGTTAAAGTTGTCCTTAGTCACTTCATTCCATGGCAGATCTAGTAAGAATTCAAGATAATTAAGGGTAACAGAGTATTCTGCAATTTGAGGATTTATCCTTCGTGCCTTGGTAATTTCAGCATCAAAGGCTTCTTTTACATAAGCCGGCCAATCTTTCTGGTCCGCTCTTTGTTGAAGGGCGTTTAACTCTTCTTCTTGTGGATTGCCACCTAATTCTTCCTGAATTGTTTTTAATTGCTGATTTAGGAAATACTCTTTTTGCTGTTTTTCAAGTTCAGTTCTTACTTTAGATTCAATCTGACTTTTAACCTGCAAAAGTTGAATTTCGTTATTCATAGCATTTAAGACCATGTGTGCTTTTTTTACATAGTCACTTTCAGCTAGAATTTCTTGTTTTTTATTGATGTCTAGATTTATATTTGATGCAATAAAATTAATCAAAAACCCTTTGTTTTTGATATTGTCTAGCATCATTTTGGCTTCAGAAGGAATATTTGGAGATAAGGATATAATTTTATAAGCATAATCCTTTATAGAAGATGCTACTGCGTCAAATTCCATGTCTTTTTGTGGTACTTTTTCATCTAGCATTAATACAGTAGTTTCTAGCATTTTTGGATTTTCAATAAAAGTATCCGGCTTGAATCTACTTCTACCTTGCAGGATAGCCGTCGTACTTCCATCGGGCATTTTAAGGATTTTCATTATACGGGCGACAGTACCTAAGTCATATAAAGCGTCCACATCCGGATCTTCATTGTCCATGTCTTTTTGTGTCAAAACCCCTAAAAATTTATCCCCCTTTTCTGCTTTTTGAAGTGCTTTAATTGATTTATCTCTTCCTACAGTTATAGGAATGACCACACCGGGAAATAAAACTGTATTTTTCAATGCCAAAATGGGCATCGAGGATTTATATTGATCATCAAAATTTAATTCATCATCACCAAGACTAAAAACAGGTATAAACTCTCCTTCCTCTTGCATATCGTTCATTCTATATAAATCTTTGTCAAACATATTTAATTATCTATTAATAGGTATTTTCTTTAATCAATTTATATACCAACCGGAGTAATCATGCATTTAACTATCATTATGTCATAATTTAAAATTTTAAATGCGACAATATGTCAGTATAGTTGGCATATCGGAGATAAACAATTAATTTTGCATTATGTTAGAATGGTTGAAAAACATTTTTAATCCTAAACAGGAAGCGGAAGACCCCATGAAGTATTTAATAGTTGGATTGGGCAATATGGGAGCTCAATACGAACATACCCGTCATAATATTGGATTTGATGTAGTCGATTATTTAGCCAAAGAAGCCGCCGTGCCATGGGTCCAAAATACGCTTGGTGATTTGGCAGAAGTTAAATATAAAGGCCGAAATTTGATATTGCTAAAACCCACAACATTCATGAATCTAAGTGGAAAAGCGGTTAAATATTGGATGGAAAAGCACAAAATATTACCTGAAAATCTATTGGTTATTGTGGATGATTTGCATTTGGATTTAGGTAAAATGCGTTTGCGTGACAAAGGCAGTGATGGTGGTCACAACGGACTCAAAGATATACAAGAAAAACTCAGTAGTAATAATTACGTTCGCTTACGTATGGGTATAGGTAAAGACTTTCATCCAGGCCAACAAGTAAACTTTGTTTTGGGGAAATGGAAACCTCATGAAAAGGAAGCTGTAGGGATAATGATAGAAAAGGCTGCCAAAGCAGTAAAAAATTATTCGACGATTGGAATGAAACTTACAATGGATGAATTAAACAGATAGTTAAGTAGTTTTATAAACTGTATCGTAACTCAATTTTTAGCAGGATAAATAGCGTGGTTTGGGTTATCTCTAAATAAAAAAAAGCAAGATTATTAGGTTTGATAAACTCAATAATCTTGCTTTTTTACTCGATACCTAAAAGTCATTTTTAGGTTACAAGTAGCAAAATAAATTTATGCTGATAGTGACCTGACTAAAGAAAAACCACCATAGCTTTCCTTAATCATATCTTTAAGTGCTTTTCTAGCAAAAAATATTCTACTTTTAACGGTACCTAATGGCAGATTAAATTCATCTGCTATTTCTTGGTATTTATATCCTTCGTAATGCATTACAAAAGGTATTCTGATGTTATCCTCTAAAGAATCAACCATGGCATTTAACTCAGCCATTAGAATGTTTCTATTCGCATCGTTTTCAATTAGTGAACCACCTGAATTTATAAAATATAAATTATCAGTAGAGTCAATAATAGTATTAGATTTAGTCTTTTTACGATAATTATTGATAAAGATATTCTTCATAATCGTGAATATCCAGGCTTTAAAATTCGTATCCGGCCTAAATTTATCTCTATTTGTAATTGCTCTAATTGCAGTTTCCTGATATAAATCTCTTGCGTCTTCTGTATTCTTGGTTAAGTTATATGCAAAAGCATTGAGTGAATCTGTCAGGACTTCAAATTTTTTATCAAATTCCAATGTTGACATAATCAAGATTTTGTTGCAACAAATATACGGTGATTTTTACCAATAAAAAAATATAATGTGCTATTATAGTGTTAAAAATAAGCTAAATATTCCTGCATCATTTCAAAAGCATTCATTATCAACCTCTTACTATTTAGACAAGTTATAAATAAGGCAAAAAAATAAGTGTTTCTATTTGAAATTTGATTTAAAAATTTAAGTGTAATTAAAAATATTATTAAATCAATTGAAATTTTAGTGACCTTAATGGAATCATTTATGTTAATAATTTAACGTTGCAACTTGAATTTATATAATTTGAACGAACAGAAAAAATAAAATAAATAATATCGAAATGTCGATATTTATTTATATAATATGTTGAAATAATTGTTTTTTAATTAAAATGTAAAAAATTTAATTGATTTTGTTATTACTATAATAACTAACGAAACGCTTGCCTAATTGGTGCTATCTATAGTGTAAAATGACCGTTTTACAAAAATTTTTAGTTCCACAAACACAAATGTGTGTTTCTGAAATATAATTATCTTTTTATATATACAAACTGTGCACCCAATTCACTCAAAACAAAAAGGCAAAGGAAATCTTCAGGGTTTTTATACTTTGAGATAAACTCCTGACTTTTATCCATGAAGATGATGTTTTTGGTTACAAACTCTTCGAGTGTCGAAGCATTTACTGACCAACAAAACGCTTTACCGGCCTCTATTAGTTCTATACCAATGGATATTTCTTGTTGATGAACTACGAAAATCGGGTATTTAGAAACCTGTTGATCCAAAATGACATCAGCGGCTTGAGCAAGGATTTTCTTATATGGCTGTAATTGCTTTTCAAGTAAAATAAATTGTTCTGTTTCGTTCATCTTTATTCTTTTAGTTTTAATAAAGCTACGCACTCAATATGATGTGTGTGTGGAAACATATCTACGGGTTGCACTTTGGTGATGTCGTACTTTTCGTTCAAAAGCGCCAAATCTCTTGCTTGAGTTGCCGGATTACAGCTTATATATACGATTTTGGGTGCTTCTAAAGCAAGTAATGTCTGAATAACCGCCTCGTGCATTCCTTGGCGAGGTGGATCTGTAATTACAACATCAGGTTTCCCGTGTTTTTCAATAAAGTCCACATTCAGTAAATCCTTTACATCCCCGGCATAAAATGTTGCGTTTTCAATCTGGTTAAATTCCATATTGATTTTTGCATCCTCGATGGCTTCAGGGATTTCTTCAATTCCCACCACATGTTTAACTTTATCGGCTATATACAAAGCGATACTTCCCAAACCTGTATAGAGGTCATAAACATTGTCCATCGGTTTTAAATCTGCATATTCCACTGCGATATCAAATAGCACTTCTGCTTGTGTAGAATTTGTCTGGAAGAAAGATTTCGGTCCGATCTTGTATTTAACGTCTTTTAGTTGCTCTACAATGAATGGGTCGCCATGCCATGTAATGATTTCTCTGTCATAAATCGTATCATTATACTTATCGTTAATGACGTAATTTAAAGAAGTAATCTGTTTAAATTGTTGCTTAATCGCATCCATCAGCTTATGAATTTTCTCTTTGTCTTCATAAGCAAAAACAACAATCAACATCCATTGGCCCAATCGCGTATTTCGCACGATTAAATTGCGCATTAGATTCTTATGCGACTTAATATCATAATAAGTGTAGTCGTGCTCCTTAGCAAAGTTTCTAATATAATTTCTGATTTGATTTGATAAATCATCTTGAAGCAAACAAGATTCAATATCTACAATTTTATCAAAAAAACCGGCTTTATGAAATCCTAAAGCTCCTTCTTCTAGAATCTTTTCATCAGAAGCTACTTCCTCTTTAGTAAGCCATCTCTTAGTCGAAAAGCTATATTCGAGTTTGTTTCTATATTGGAATTGCTTTTCAGATCCAAGGATCGGCAGCACAATATCAGGATTCAATTTAGCTAGACGCTGCATAGCATCTTTAACATTCTGATACTTTTGGTGAAGTTGGGCCTGATAATTTAGATTTTGCCATTTACAACCTCCGCAAATACCAAAATGCAAACAAGGTGCTTCGATACGGTCGGATGAATAAGATTTAAACGATAGTATAGCAGTTTGGAGCATGGATTTTTTTTTGCGTTTTACAAAAACATCCACAACGTCACCTGGGACAGCGCCTTCTTCTACAAAAATAACTTGTCCGTCAGCTGTTCGACCTACTGATTGACCTCTGTCCGCTATACCAGTTATGAGTATATCGTTTTTAATCTGTACATTTTTTTTCCTCCTAGCCAAAAGTCCTTGAATATTTTATGGTCATTAATGGAAATATTCCTTCATACGTTCAAAAAAGCCTTTCTCACCGCTATTTGGTTTCGGATGGAAATTAGGCATATTACGCATTTTTTCAAGCATGGCAACCTCTTCAGAACTAAGATTCTTAGGTGTCCAAATATTCACATTGATAAGCTGATCGCCTCTGTCATATTGATGTAAAGATGGTAAACCTTTACCTTTTAATCTAAATATTTTACCTGCTTGAGTTCCAGCTGGAATTTTTACTTTTACATTTCCAGAAAGTGTAGGAATTTCTACTTGAGTGCCTAAAGCCACATCCGCAAAATTCAAAAATAAATCGTAAATGATATTATTTTCATCCCGACTAAATAATTCATGTGTTTTTTCCTCGATAGTAATTAATAAATCACCATTCGCTCCACCATGTTGACCTGCATTACCTTTGCCACGCATAGACAATTGCATACCTTCTTGTACTCCTGCAGGAATTTCAATTTCAATCATTTCTTCCTCCAGATTGCGGCCAATACCTTTACATGTTGAACAGTTTGCTGTTATCGTTTTGCCACTTCCCTGACATTTAGGGCAGACAACGGTGGATTGCATTTGACCTAAGAAGGTATTTTTAATCTGATGGACGTAGCCTGAACCTTTACATGTAGAACAAGTCGCAACACTATTTTTATCTTTTGCACCCGATCCGTTACATGTTTTACAGCTTACCTGTTTTTTTACTTTTATTTTTTTGGTAACACCAGTATTAATTTCCTCTAAAGTTAAAGCCAATTTAATACGAAGGTTGCTTCCCTTTTGTCCATTAGAACTACCTTGTCTGAAGGTACTACCACCAAAAAACTGATCAAAAGGGCTTCCACCTTCACCAAATACATCACCAAAATGACGAAGGATGTCTTCCATGGACATACCACCACCCGAAAATCCACGACCACCCATTTGATCCATTCCGGCGTGACCAAATCGGTCGTATTGTGCCCGTTTTTTTGAGTCACTTAGTATTTCGTAGGCTTCAGCAGCCTCCTTAAACTTATCTTCGGCTGCTTGATCTCCAGGGTTTCTGTCCGGGTGATATTGCATTGCGACCTTTCTGTATGCTTTCTTGATAGCATTTTCATCAGCACCTTTATCTACCCCTAATATTTCATAATAATCCCTTTTCATTCGATATTTCTATAATCAATGTTTTATGTATAAATTTGTTAAAATGCAAAGTAGCGTTTATTTACCTACGACAACTTTAGCATGTCGTATAATCTTACCATTTAAAATATATCCTTTTTCCAATGTATCCACGATTTTTCCTTTTAATTCTTCAGATGGAGCAGGAATATCTGTTATAGCGTCGTGGAATTCCTCATCAAACTTTTCTCCGTTTGATTCAAGGGAGGTTAAACCTAAGTTTTCCAATGTGGTATAAAGTTTTTGGTACACAAGTTGAACACCTTCACTAAACACTTCAGATCCGTTATCCGAGCTTTTTTTAGCTCTATCAAAATCATCCAATACTGGCAATATAGCAATGATTGTTTCCTGAGCGGCTGTTTTCATTAATTCAAAACGCTCTTTTACAGTTCTTTTTTTATAATTATCAAATTCGGCAAAAAGCCTTAAATACTTATCCTTGGCATCATCTAAATCTTCTTTCAATTTTGTGATTTCGTTTGTAAGAATTTCGATTTCATTATTTTCAGAAGTGGAATCTGTTTCACTTTGATTGACATCTTCCTCGTTAATCTTCTGCGTTAACTGATCTTTATCTTCTTCTATAGGGTTTGACATAAATTTTCTGATTTTATTAAACATAAACAAGTATTATCAATTTTATTGCCACTTAGGTAAACAAGCCAATTTGACAGTCAATTATTCAAATTACCATGCAAATATGGCAAATAATATGACAATAGCACCAAAACAAAGATTTTATCCTGATTTTTTGTGTTTTTAAAATTTCCTTTAACTTTGACTTTAAATAAAAATCGATTTAAGGATAAAACCGCTTAAAAAAACCAGATTCTATGGTTTATTTGATCATAAATTTCCGTTGAGTGGTTTCGTTAAAAAGTTCCAATACATCAAATCCGATATTTTCAAAATCGGCTGTATACACAATATTTTTAGAAAGATAATCATCGTAACAACATAATATTTGTATTGTTTGGGTTTTAAATGAATAATTATCATGTTGTTATGTATAGCCAATATAATAGAAGTATGCAGAAAATAGAGCTATATTTAATTTTTTGTGCGCTCTTTACTGTACCTTTGAGCATTCCGTTTCATATAAATATTTATTATTGATTTCGTGATATTTTCCATGTGCGTACTTCATCAACTAATATATATAAAAACCAATCCTATTCATTAGATATCGCTTGGTAACCCTTGTCTATTGTCAATACGAAACTACATTGCTGAGTGAATCATTACAAAATGTTAAAATATTTTTGATTTTTTGAGATGGAATTATACGGATTAAATCCAATGTTTTATCCTAACTTTTAACGACAGCAATAAAAATACGATTGCATAGCCGTACAATGGATTTGATAACCACTACAAAGAGTTTATCATATAGAATGCTGTTTTAGATAAAGGAAAAACCATAAACTTTACTATATATGATTCACTCGTTAATGATTCTGGCTACTGGATAACGCATATGTTCTGGCTCATAATAAGGTGAATTTTTATAAACAAAATCCAGTTGTGCACGTCCATCGTCTCTAAATTTAGCATCGTTGAGCTTTAACGTTTCGAGGGCTTCCCTAACTTTAGGATTCTTTTCTAAAAAATCAGCAGCGATATCTTCAAAAACATAATCTGAATAATATTCTTTTTGTGATAAAAATCCATCAAAAACATTCCACGCAAACCAACTATCTGTAGCTTGTGGTTCAAGGGTCTCAATGATATATAGAATAGAAGCCTGATGGGTATAGATAATATAATCGCCACGATAATATTGCTTTTTAACCTTTTGTGGACTAACTTTTATTTTGCTATGCGGATAATGTCCTTCGTATGGATGTTTTGAAGTTTCGTATTCGTCTATTCTGTACATTTCAACTTCAATGATGGTGTCATTCGACAAGCTTACTAATTTAACTCCATTAATTTCCATTAAGTCAATAATGCGGTCATAAGCCTGAGGAACAATATACGCTATAGGTTTTTTAATCGTCAACGTAGGTTTATAGTTGTTCCAATAGGCAATATTTGCATTCCATGGCTTTGACCGATCATAAAACAACCGTGGCATACCGCTAACTAAACTAGTTTTGGTACTTGCCTCAAAACCCTGAAAGGGAATGCTGTCTACTATAGTTTTGTCCAGTTCGTAACTTAACGTAAATGAATCCTGAGCCATTAATTGCGTTAGTGCCATTTTACGTGTCTTAATCAACTCATCTTTATTGTTAACTATAAAAGTAAATACGGTTTTTAGAAAATCCAGTGTGCTTATAACCCGGTCTTTATAGGGTTTGAGCATATGCGTTTCTGGCATAAAAGAAATCGTTTGATGAAGCGCTGCATAACCTGAAGAATACCGCGGAGAGTCCATAAATCCAAAAATGCCTTTATCAGGCGAACCCCAACTCATCACATAAGGCACAAGGTTCCAACCTTTTTTTGCCATATCCTGATATATAAAAGGAATAAATTCCGTAGTCATGAAATCTGCCAATATCGGCTGTAAACGGGCTTTATGGATATTTATCAATGTAAACGTATGTTGGTAATCCGCGCCATTGGATGTATGCGTGTCTATCAAAACGTCCGGATTCCATCGATTAAATAAACGATTAAACGAATATGCATTTTTAGAATCACATTTGATAAAGTCTCGGTTTAAATCTAGGTTTTTAGCATTGCCTCTGAATCCATATTGCTCCGGCCCATTTTGATTCGGACGACTAAGTCTGGAGCGATTGAGACATCCATCTATATTATAAACTGGAATGACGACGATGGTGACTTGGTTGAGCATTTTGCGCATCGACTTATCTTTTACCAATTCACGTGCAAAAAGCATCATGGCATCGATTCCATCTGGTTCGCCCGGATGTATGCCGTTGTTGATAAAAAGTATGGATTTTCCTGCTTTCCTACTTTGCTCTGGAGTAAAATGACCGTCAGCAGCAATAATAACCTCTTGCAATGGCTGACCGATATCCGTCATTCCAAAATCACCAGTACGTACAAATTCCGACGATTTATCCAGATTTTGGTAAAATTGGCGTACTTCCCAATAGGTTGAAGTGGTATTGTCATTTCTATCAAAGGCAATCTCCAAACGTTTATCTGTCAGTTGTGCCTGCATTTTAAAAACATATAATATCAACATGATGGCTGATAACCATTTGTTTATTGTCATTTCCCTTTATTTAATTAGATATCAAAAGTAAGGAATTTAGCGCGTATGAAGAAATTAGGATATAAAAATTTTATATAATCGGTTATGGATATATACCTAATGACTAATGTACTTAGATTATTTACATTATTAGATGGAACATATAATCTATTAATAATATTAAAACCAAATTATTAATTCTATGTAT
>JBEBYC010000035.1:0-15479 GCA_040391315.1 Portibacter sp.
TCTATATTTGGGCAGCAAAAATTAGAAACAGAGACGGAAGCGAAGCCACTTTTACCGGTGATGTGACTGTCATCAGATAAGTTGAAAAATGATGGGAATGAAAATTAGTAAATATGGAATATTATGAAAATATTTAACATCAAATGACAACAATATATAAAATTATTAAAGTATAAGTATATTAAAAAATGGTAAGCTGAGTTTGGTTTTTTCATTATGAAATTATAAAAGTGTAGATTTCTGAATGCACAAAAATTAAAATCGCACTTAATAAATAATATATTATCCTTATATTTGCGCCAATATACAATTTCAAGCATTTCAATGGAGCAAAACCCTACAAACCAGGCTGTTTTATTGTTGGAAGACGGTAGTTTTTATATAGGCAAAGCAGCTGGCAAAAAAGGTACTACTTATGGCGAAGTATGTATCAATACAGGAATGACAGGATACCAGGAAGTATTTACAGATCCATCCTATTACAAACAAGTCTTATTGACAACCAATGTACATATAGGAAATTATGGTGTTACACAGGAAGAAATGCAATCTGACAAAGTGTATATGTCTGGACTAATATGCAAATCTTTTTCTGAAGAATACAGTAGAAAGATGGCGGATGCTACACTTCAAGAATTTTTAGAAAGCCAAAATATCCTTTGTATTCATGATGTAGATACGAGAAGTATTGTTCGCAATATTCGTAAAAAAGGTGCTATGAAATGCATCATCTCCTCAGAGATACTGGAAAAAGAAATACTTCAAAAAAAACTGGCAGAAACACCACCTATTTCAGGTGTCGAACTTGCAAGTGAAGTATCCAACAAGCCCTTCCATACTTTTGGAAGTGAGGATGCATCTATAAAATTGGCGATACTTGACTTTGGTATGAAGGAAGATATGAAACGCACTTTTGTCAATTTAGGCTGTTTTATTGGGGTATTTCCTGCAAAATCAGCTGCATCGGAATTAATAAATTTTGAACCTGATGGTTTTTTTCTTACCAATGGTCCAGGTGATCCAGGTGCTATGGATTATGCGATCAAAACGGTTCAAAAACTTATTGAAACTGGAAAACCAATCTTCGGTATTTGTATGGGTCATCAAATTCTGGCATTGGCTAATGGCATTTCAACATACAAAATGAAAAATGGACATAGAGGTGTTAATCATCCGGTGATAAATATGCTGACCGGAAAGAGTGAAGTTACCAGTCAAAATCATGGATATGCTGTAAGTGAACACGATATCAGTGATAAAGAAGATACGATAGAGATAACGCATCTGAACCTTAATGATCAGACCATCGAAGGTATCCGAATGAAGCATAAACCTGTATTTTCTGTACAATTCCATCCGGAAGCTAATCCCGGTCCTAATGATTCGCGATATCTGTTTGATGAATTCATCGCACTTTTAAAACAATAAAAAAATAATTAAAAGCCATGAGCAAAATTGTCGATATCATAGGAAGAGAAATTTTAGATTCCAGAGGCAATCCAACGGTTGAAGTTGATGTAATCACAGAAGAGGGTGCTATCGGTACTGCAGCAGTGCCTTCAGGAGCTTCTACGGGAAAATACGAAGCCGTCGAACTTCGTGATAATGATAAAAATAGATATTTAGGTAAAGGTGTTCAAAATGCTTGTTATAATATAAGTGAGGTCATCCGCGAATCACTCATCGGTGAGGATGTTTTCGAACAACGATATATTGATGATATCATGATCGAGTTGGATGATACACCTAATAAATCAAAGCTTGGTGCCAATGCGATTCTTGGGGTTTCTATGGCTGTTGCCAAAGCTGCTGCCAAAGAATCCGGACAGCCTATATATAGGTATTTGGGTGGAGTCAATGCACATGTTTTACCCGTTCCTATGATGAATATACTAAATGGTGGATCACATGCGGACAACAGCATCGATTTTCAGGAATTTATGATAATGCCAGTAGGTGCCGATATGTTTTCTGAAGGATTGCGCATGGGAGTTGAAATATTTCATCACCTCAAATCAGTCTTAAAGTCTAAAGGCTATTCGACCAATGTAGGAGATGAAGGCGGGTTTGCACCCAATATCAAATCTAACGAAGAAG
Organism: Portibacter sp.; assembly: GCA_040391315.1. Classification (GTDB taxonomy): domain Bacteria; phylum Bacteroidota; class Bacteroidia; order Chitinophagales; family Saprospiraceae; genus OLB9. The sequence continues at coordinate 2,098 of JBEBYC010000035.1, forward strand.
CCATTGAAACGGTACTTAAAGCCATCGAAGCAGCAGGTTACAGACCGGGAATTGATATAATGATTGCAATGGATGCAGCGGCTTCCGAATTTTATAATGAGGAAGAAAAAGTTTATCATTTCCATAAATCCAATGGTCCCAAGCTTACTAGCGATGAGATGATTGACTATTGGGAAAAATGGACAAATGCGTATCCGATTTTTTCAATTGAAGATGGACTTCATGAAGATGATTGGGCAAGTTGGGTAAAACTTACAAACCGTCTTGGAAAAAAAGTACAACTTGTAGGGGATGACTTATTTGTTACCAATACAGAACGCTTACAAAGAGGCATTGATGAGGATGCTGCAAATTCAATTTTGATAAAAGTTAACCAGATCGGTAGCCTGACTGAAACCATCGAAGCAGTACAATTAGCAACACGCAATGGATTTACTTCTGTTATGAGCCATCGCTCTGGAGAAACTGAAGATACAACCATAGCAGATTTGGCAGTTGCATTGAATACTGGACAAATTAAAACTGGATCTGCATCAAGAAGTGACAGGATTGCAAAATATAATCAATTATTGAGAATTGAAGAAGAGTTGGGTAACTCAGCTTATTATCCAGGTCGTTCTTTATTATCATTAATATAAGTTAGAAAAAGGGCTCAATTAAATTTTTTTTATGCATTGTTAAAAGTAACAGAATATGTCAAAAAGTAAGAAAATCATACAGGAACTTGCAAATTTATTGGGTATTTCCAATAATTGGCTAAACAAATATACCGTGGTCACTGTGTTTTTTATCGTTTGGGTTTTATTTTTTGATGAGCATAATGTCTTTGCCGTAGAAAGAATCAAAATGAATATGGCAAAGTTAGAAGCAGAAAAAGTACAACTCAATGAAGAAATCGCCCAGTCACTTAAGGATATAGAAGATTTGAAATACAATCAAGAAAAATTTGCCAGAGAGAAGCATTTGATGCATCTTGATAACGAAGAAATCATTTTAATCGAACAAACCAATAAAAAATAATAATTCGACATGAGTGTATTAGTCAACAAAGAATCAAAGATAATTGTACAAGGATTTACCGGTAAAGAGGGTACATTCCATGCAGAGCAGATGATAGAATATGGAACGAACATCGTAGGTGGCGTTACTCCAGGTAAAGGTGGTCAAGAACACCTTGGAAAACCTATCTTCAATTCTGTTAAAGAAGCGGTTGAAAAAGCCGGTGCTAACACTTCCATTATTTTTGTACCACCCGGATTTGCAGCAGATGCAATCATGGAAGCAGCCGAAGCAGGTATTAAAGTAATCATTTGTATTACTGAAGGTATTCCGGTACAAGATATGGTTATAGCGAAAGCGTTTATCGAAAAATTTGACTGTACATTAGTTGGTCCTAACTGTCCGGGGGTCATTACACCTGAGGAAGCAAAAGTAGGTATCATGCCGGGTTTTGTATTTAAAAAAGGTAGAATCGGTATCGTATCTAAATCGGGTACGCTTACATACGAAGCAGCTGACCAGATTGTAAAAGCTGGTTTGGGTATCTCTACAGCAATTGGTATAGGTGGTGACCCAATCATCGGCACGCCTACAAAAGAAGCCGTTCAATTGCTTATGGAAGATCCAGAAACGGATGGTATCGTCATGATTGGCGAAATCGGTGGAAATTATGAAGCACTCGCTTCTCAATATATTAAAGAAACCGGTAATAAAAAGCCGGTTGTTGGCTTTATCGCCGGTCAAACAGCCCCTAAAGGTCGTACTATGGGACACGCTGGTGCTATCGTCGGTGGACACGATGATACTGCTGAAGCTAAAATGGAAATTATGGCATCTTGTGGTATTCACGTTGTAAAAAGTCCTGCAGAAATTGGGATTACAATGGCCAAAATTATCAATGGATAATATTAAACTTATTGCTATACACGGTCATTTAGTGTAAGTTTCTTTTTCTTGTAAAAAAATGATATCTGGAAGCTGTCTTGCCATTTGGCAGGATAGCTTCTTTTTAATTTATAATAATTTGATTTTTATAAAAAAAAATACGATCATAAATCGGCTAAATAATAAAAATACTATTAGATTTGTGATAACTAATAAACAAAGGAGATGCCTACTTTAAGGCATCCCCTTCTTAACAAAACAATTCTAAGTATTTATATTCGTGCAAACTATCGTGATTTTAGTTCGCAAAAGGTACGATTTTTATTTTATGACGCAATCTACACCTATAACGTTGGAAATAGTATAGAAATATATCAAAACACTTACTTTTTCAACCAAAACCCCATTTTTAACACATTTTAACTTAAACCGGATTTTATCAACAGGATTGTTTGAGTCGATATGTCATTTTTGACATTAGAAAGGCGTATTTATTTTAAATTGGCATAGGAAATCCTTAATTTTGTGGTTCTAATAATAAAAATAAAATTAAATAAAATATTATGAGTCAATACAGAAAGGAAAAGGATAGCATGGGTTACATTGAAGTACCTGCTGATAAATACTGGGGAGCACAGACGCAGCGTTCTTCTGAAAATTTTAAAATCGGTGGTCAAAAGATGCCAAAGGAAATTATCCATGCATTTGCAATGCTTAAAATGGCAGCAGCAAGAGCCAATCATGAATTAGGAGTGTTGTCGACTGAAAAGAAAGAATTAATTGAAAAAGTTTGTATTGAAATTATGGATGGGAAACTAGATGATCAGTTCCCGTTGGTAGTATGGCAAACTGGTTCAGGTACCCAGTCCAATATGAACCTAAATGAAGTAATCGCCAATAGAGGTCATGTAATCAATGGCGGCCAACTTATCGATGAGAAAAAAGTGCTCCATCCTAATGACGATGTAAATAAGTCTCAATCATCTAATGATACGTTCCCAACAGCCATGCATATCGCAGCTTATAAGGTGCTCGTTGATGTTACCGTTCCAGGATTAGAAAAATTGCGCGACACATTAAAAGAAAAGTCTGAAAAGTATATGCATGTCGTAAAGATAGGCCGTACACATTTTATGGATGCAACTCCGTTGACGTTGGGACAGGAACTTTCCGGATATGTAGCGCAGTTAGATTTTGGGATTCGTGCGATTAAAAATACTTATGCGCACTTGGCAGAGCTTGCTTTAGGAGGAACCGCAGTAGGAACCGGACTAAACACACCAAAAGGGTATGCCGAACTTGTTGCTAAAAAAATAGCTGAAATCAGTGGTTTGCCTTTTATTACTGGAACTAATAAATTTGAAGGTTTGGCTGCTCATGATGCAATCGTAGAGGCACACGGTGCATTAAAAACTGTAGCGGTCTCTTTGATGAAAATCGGAAACGATATCCGTATGTTGGCTTCAGGTCCGAGATGTGGTATCGGTGAAATTACTATACCGGAAAATGAACCAGGATCATCTATCATGCCAGGTAAGGTAAATCCGACTCAGTCAGAGGCTTTAACGATGGCTATGGCGCAGGTATTAGGTAATGATGTGACTATAAATATCGGAGGTATGAACGGACATTTTGAATTAAATGTGTTTAAACCTGTTATGATTTATAACTTCTTAATTTCTGCTAATTTAATCGGCGATGCATGCGTGAGTTTTAATGACCACTGTGCAATTGGAATCGAAGCAAATGAGCCTAGAATCAAACATAATCTTGATAATTCATTGATGTTGGTAACCGCTTTAAATACTAAAATCGGATATGACAAAGCCGCTGAAATTGCAAAAAAAGCGCATAAAGCGGGAACAACACTTAAGCAAGCTGCAATTGAACTCAATTATTTGACTTCAGATGAATTTGACGAATGGGTTAGACCTGAAAAAATGATTTAATAGCAAGCGGTTTTCATATGCTATATATACAAAAAAGAGGTTGTCCAATGGGCAACCTCTTTTTTATTTTGATAAGAAACTAATGTTCTGATTAAATTAGTTTACAGCGTCTGTTAAAGATTTACCTGCTTTAAACTTAACAGAAGTCTTAGCTGCAATTTTAATAGTCTGACGTGTTGATGGATTGATACCTTCTCTTTCAGGTTTATGAGCTGTAGAAAAAGTTCCAAAACCAACAAAAGCAGCTTTATCACCTGCTTTCAATGCATTTTCGATACTGCTAAATACAGCATCTACTGCATTGCCTGCTTGAACTTTAGTAATACCTGCGGATTCTGCAACAGCATTAATTAAATCTGTTTTATTCATTTTTGTTATTTTAAAAATTACGTAAAAAATTGAAATAAGGAACAAAGGTAAATACTTTCCATATTCTAACAAATAGTAATTTGTAAAATAAAATGTTAACTACACAATATTCGTATCTAAAATACTTTTACAAGTGCGTTAATCAACTTTTAATGAAGTCATTGCTATAAATTATTCAAATAATCGTTTTGTAGAATGAAATAATTCTTTATAAAAAAATATATATGTATAATATAACAAATTATGTTTTGCACAAGAATACCTTTAACGGATCTGATGGTTCGTTTTGAAATCATTTAGCTATGAAATACCCTTAGTGCTAAAATACATTCAAAAACAACTTAATGTCTTTAGAATATAGGATTGATAACGCTAAAGCCCATTTGGAAAGTAACTGTTTTAATGTTCATTATAATGTTGATTTTTAGATTTAATCTGCCTAATACTAGAATTAAGAAATAAATTTGCTACCTGTATGAACTTTAAAAAGATGACAGTTATACGTAAAATTGAAGTCTTTTTTGTGGGATAAAAGCCGATCAATTAACATTATTATGACCAGCGGTGCAAGTTTAACAGTAAGGGTTATAATCAGAGAATAATAAAGCAAGCTGGTGCAATAACTTCCAAAATAAGTAACGAAAAAATGCAATTAACAGATGTGGAATCGTCCGAACTTCAATACTGTACTGTTAACGTAAGGAAACAAGGTGCAAGTAAAGTTATAGAAAACTTAATATGAATAGATCGAGGTATAAAGATTCGGTCATGTTTATTGAATTGATTTTTTAGAAAATTAAATTAATAAATCATGTAATTTGAAAAGTAAAAGCTTATATGTAAATTAATGGTAAACGACACTTAACTTTATACATCAAAGTATTGTTTAAAGATAACATACTTTATAAATTGTGGATTTATAACCTAAAAAGCTATGACATTTATTGAGATGAAAGGCAGCAAACTTTCCCGGCGAGCTGAGCACGTAGGTGGATTTTTACATTGGCATCCTTACGAACCTTTCATTCCGGAAGGAACAAAAAAACTGATTGTGGGAACATTGCCACCACCGCGATTTACTACACGCGAACGCATACCTGGAGATGTTGATTTTTGCTACGGAAGCCGTGATGGTCAACTTTGGCATATTATCAGTAAGCTTTTTGATGTCCCTTTGATATTTGAGGATACCATATTTGCCGTTGAGCAACGAAAAGAACTATTGACCCGATATAATATTGGAATTTGCGACATAGTTGCCAGTGCTCGAAGAGACAAAATAGACGCTTCCGACATAGGGATGCAAGCCATTCAATTGAGACCAATATTGGATTATATTCGGATGCATAAAAGCATAGAACGACTACTTTTTATGGGTGGGAATTCGAAAAATGGACCGGAGTATTTTTTTAGAAAATTGTTAAAAAACTATACGGATATCCAACTAAAACCAGTCCGTAACGTTATTCCTATCGTACATCAGTTTACCATTGACGGACGTGATATTGAAACAGTTTCGCTAACTTCGCCATCGGGTTCTGCAAATCGGGCAGTGGGTAGTATGGAAAATTACAAAAAGCTTAAAGCGGCGAATCCTTTATTTAACACGATAGATTTTAGAGTGATGCAGTATGCACCATTTTTTTTGGACAAAAATTTAAATTTTAAAAATGGATGTTAATTTTTGGCATAGTTTAAGAGACGATTTTTTTATTTTTATAACAGCTGCTGGGATAAGATTAGTCTATGCTTCAGTAGCGATAATAATCGGATATTTTGTAATTCGTTTTGTAAAGGCATTTGTCAGAAGAGTAGGTGCCAAATCACACATAGATCCATCTTTGTTTAGTTTTATTTATAGCTTGACGAAGGTAATATTGTATTCCCTGCTTACCTTTATGGTAGGAGTGATATTAGGAATACAGGCGAGTGCTTTTCTGACTTTGGTCGGAGCTATTGGTATAGCCGTCGGGTTAGCCCTTCAAGGTAGTCTTTCCAATTTTGCAGGAGGAATCTTGATTCTATTATTTAAGCCTTTTAAAATCGGTGATGAAATTACGATAGAAAATCTATCCGGAATTGTAGAAAGAATTGATATACTTTATACACGTATTCGTACTTTTGATGGCAAAATGATTACGATTCCAAATGGAAAGGTATCTAACTCAAGTGTACAAAATGGTTCGATTTTTCCAAAGCGCCGAGTAGATATAAATTTGAGTGTACCGTATAATCAAGATTTAGGTCATTTTCGTGATTTGATAACAACTGCATTGGCAAAACATCCAAAAGTACTTACAGATAAGCCGGTACAATTATGGGTTAGTGCATTCAACGATAATAATTTAAAAATATCAGCTCGTTGCTGGTGTAAAACAGAGGATTTCTGGCAAGTATATGCGGACCAAATAGAAACGATTCAAAAAACTTTAATTCAACATAATATAAAATTAGGTTTACCTAAAAAGGATGACGTTGATTAATATTAGAGTAATTCAATACTCACCAAAAAGCCAATAATTAAGCGGTCTTTGATGTTTTGAAATTAATATTTTAAAGAAAATTGGTCGATATATTTCAAATACAATTATCTTTGTACCTGAGTTAAAATTTTAAATCAATGTCATCCAATAATAATTACGGTAGAAAAGGTGCTATTTTTGGTAAATTAGTATTAACAATTCTGTTATTGATTGTAATGCTAATTTGGATATATCAAATGAATGGCCATTTCTTACCTGTTAAATAACAAGTAGTTAAGCGCTATTTTAACTTTTTCCGTTGAATCGCCCACCTTATGTATAAAAACAAGAAGGTTGTCGTTGTATTACCTGCTTATAATGCTGCGCGTACATTAAGGCAGACTTATAACGAGATTCCTTTTGATATTGTGGACGAAGTTATCCTTTGTGACGATGCTTCAAATGACGATACTGCCGAGGTAGCTAAATCCATAGGCATCCGTGAGATTATCATACATGAACAAAATAAGGGGTATGGAGGTAATCAGAAATCTCTATATAATAAGGCCCTTGATATGGGTGCAGACATTGTTATCATGTTGCACCCCGATTATCAATATACTCCATTACTCATTCCATCGATGGTAAATATAATCGGGGACGGTTTGTATCCCGTTGTGCTAGGGTCAAGGATTTTGGGGAAAGGAGCACTCAAAGGCGGTATGCCTATGTACAAGTATCTGGCTAATCGATTTTTGACATTTGTACAAAACCTCATGATTAGCTATAAATTGTCCGAATATCACACCGGGTATAGAGCATTTAGTCGGGAAGTGCTCAAATCTATCAATTTCAATAACAACAACGATGATTTTATTTTTGACAATGAAATGCTCTCTCAAATTATCTATAAAGGTTATGATATAGGCGAAGTAACCTGTCCAACAAAATATTTTGACGATGCTTCATCAATAAATTTCACAAGAAGCGTAAAATATGGTTTGGGAGTTCTTCGAGTATCATTTAAGCATATGTTATGTAAAATGGGCATACTTAAATCTAAGTTATATGATTAATGGATGATATTAATAAGGAATTTATAAATTTCAAAAATATCAATTTCATATCTACAATTAAAACAAGCCATGATATGCTGACTATTGCCTTAGCTTGAAATATATGCTTTCAATGTTTAATCAATTTTTTGTAAATTCTTTTGAGCATCATAAATAAAATAATTATATTTTTCATCGTCGAGCACTTAATTTACTGTATCTTTACAGCTTAAAATCAGTTACTTATCGAATGAAAAAGCCTTGCAAATTTTGGATGTCAATTTTAATGGTTTTAGTCACACAAACAATTTGGGGACAACCATTTTTTTCAGAAAAAACACGTCAGTTTAAATCCAATATTTCGACGAGAAGTGTCATGCCTGGTGCTTCCTTTGATATAAATGGCGACCTAGTAGATGATATCGTTGTTATAGATCGTGGCAATACTTTAAAAACAATACTGAGTACGGGTACTAATTTTAACTTAATACCTGGAAAGCATATTAATACGACCACACTTCGAGATTGGTCGCTAGCAGCCGGTGACCTGAATAATGACGGAATTATAGAAGTGATTACTACAGGGGAATACAGTCAAGGTTCTGTTACTACATTAAACAACTTAAATCCACTTTTCAGAAAATCATTTACAACGAATGTATATGCTCAGGGCTCAGCAGTGATTGATCTCGATAATGATGGCTGGCTGGATTACTTTTTGTGTAATGAAGATGGGCCTCCTAAAACCTATCTAAATGATAAGACAGGTACATTGCGCGAAAAAATTATCATTCCGTTTCTTGAAAATGACAATACAGATGGTTCGGGCAACTACGGTGTAGTTTGGGCTGATGTCAATGGTGATTACCTACCAGATATGATTCTCTCTAAATGCAAGGCCGGTGTTTCAGATCCTATGGATAAAAGACGTATTAACCGGCTTTATATCAATAATGGTAATGGAACATTTACAGAGCGAGGAGCCGATTTTAATCTTAATAGTGGTGCCCAGACTTGGGTAACTGTAGTCGCTGATTTTGATAATGACGGTGACATGGATGCGCTGGTAGTAAATCACTATTCGCCTCATCAGCTTATGGAAAATATAGACAATATCCGTTTTGAAGAAAGACCACTTCCAGTTGAACTTTCTACTTTTAGTTTTCAGGCTGTAGCGATGGATGTAGATAATGACGGGTTGCTGGATGTGCTACTTTCCGGGGCTGAAAGTGGAATATTATTGCGAAACACGGGCAATATGCAATTTGAAATTCATAAAAATGTCTTTGGTAAATTTATAGTAAATTCATTTAGTATAGGCGATTATAATGATGATGGTTTTCCGGATATTCATTCACATTTAGGCTTTCCTATTAATGAAGTAGGTTACATAGATGATCAACTCTGGTTAAATAATGCCAATGGCAATCATTATTTGAAAGTTAATCTTAGAGGTACTACTTCCAATCATACGGCTATCGGTGCACATCTCACGCTATATACACCAGAAGGAATTCAAGTACGCATGGTAAAAGGTGGTGAGAGTTATGGGATATGTAATTCTTTTCAGCAAATTTTTGGGTTGGGATCCGGTACAGAAATTGACAGTCTTGTGGTTAGATGGCCATCCGGAATACAAGAAACCTACACTGGACTAAGTGCTGATGAGACGTATCTGATTCAGGAAAGTCGTTGCATTTCCCGTCAAGTTTTACTATATAATGCACCCATTATCTGGAAAAATAACGATGTTCAATTAGAAGCTCCAGATGGATATAAGCAGTATACGTGGAGTAATGATTTGTCAACACCAACGATTGCGGTTGCACCGGGAATGTATCACGTTTCCATGACAGATAACAAAGGTTGTGTCACAGTGAGTAAGCCAATAAATGTTATTTCAGGATGTTTTGATGGACTTATTGATCTATTGAAAGGGGATACAATATCTATTTGTGTCGGTGATGCGCTTGAGATTTTTCCTTCGGTGGATGGTCGTAAATTTACATGGCAAGATAGTGTTATCGCCGCTTCATATACGGTCAATGAATCGGGTATGGTATATGTTGCCGCAACAGATTATTGCGATCAGACGATATTGGACAGTATTTTTGTCAAACAATTAAATTTCCAATTTGAAATTCAAACGGACTCAATCTTAAAAGGCGAACATGCGGTTTTACAATCTTCAGAAAGTTTAACCAATTGGTATAAAAGTCCGGATTTTGAACAGATAATCGGAACTGGAAGCACCTTTAAAACCGTTCCATTGGACAGTACGACTGTGTTTGGAGCAAGAGCAACTGCGCTTATGGATTTTAAAAAACGTACGATAGGTGAACATGAAATTCCAATGACAAATCAATATCATACGAATACCGCATCGGGCAACATGCTGTTTTCTGTTGAAACCGTATTTATAATGCGTCAAGTGAAGGTAAGTACTGATGTCGCTGGAGTTCGTAAAATTTATATTGTCAAAAATGAAGTTGATACGATTTTTTCTCAAAGTTACGATCTGCCAATAGGCGTTTCTACATTGTTAATAAATACACAGTTGTTTCCCGGTGAATATAGTATCGGAACAGATGAAAAAGTTAATGTAGCAACGCTCGGATATAAATCGCCTCGATTGGCACGAATATCAGGCAAAACAGCTTATCCATATCTTATCAATGATGTGATTCAAATCAAATCATCAACGTTTGGTCCAACGGTATATTTATATTTTTTTGACTGGGAAATTTATTCGGAATTACTATATTGTGAAAGCGGATTGAAAACGATAACAGTACATGTCGATACAACCACTTCAACAAGTGATATCGAACGTTTTTCATTAAGCTTAGATCCCAATCCAGTTACTGATTGGCTTAGGATAAATTCTGTAGATCCATTGGATTATATCGAGCTTTTTGATATGTCTGGAAAAAGAATAAATCGATTTGAAGGTAATCAGGAAATGATTTTTTTGGGCTATTTGCCAACCGGGTTTTACATAGTCGGAATTAAGAAAAAAGAAATATCGAAAAGATTCAGCATAATTAAATTATAAATCAATTTGATTACTTTTTTATTACCAATTCACATATTCAACTTGTTTTCAATGAAAATCTTACATATTTAAAGTATTAACTTTAATATTTTATAATAAAATTAACTTAGTATTGGTAAATATTTATATTTTGCAGTCTAAAGATTTATATTATCAATCACCTTTTTAATTTTATCAGTATGCAAAAATTATTTAAAACTGTACTTTTTAGCTTTCTTGTAGCTGTTGGACTTCAAGCACAGGTGAGTTTTAGTGATAACTTTGACAGTTATCCGCCAGATACCTATTTGGGTTTAAACAATAATAAATGGACGACATGGTCAAAACTACCTGGCTCAGACGAAGATGCAAAAGTAACCGCTGAAAAGTCAAATTCACCAAATAACTCAGTTTATATCTTTGCGAAAAGTAATTCAGGTGGTCCAATGGATCTAGTACTTCCTTTCGGAGAAGTTTTTTCGAAAGGTAATTTTGTTTTTAAAATGGCGATGTTTGTTCCAGAAAAGAAAACAGGTTATTTTAACTTACAAGGTGACGCCACAATCGGCGGAACATGGGCGCTGGACGTTGATTTTAATGCAAATGGAATCGTAAGTTTTAGTAATGGTTCAACAACTTTATTAGCAACACAATATCCAGTAAACGAATGGTTTGATATCGAAATTAATATCAATCTTTCAGCTAATTTGTGGCGAGTCCTTATAAATAATGTATGTTCAGGTGCATTTTCAAATCCAACGAATAGAGTTTCTTCCGTTGATTTCTTCCCTAAAAATACTAATTGTACATTCTATATTGATGACGTATCATTTGAGCATAGCCCATCAGCTCAAGAAATTGAATTGGATGCAGCCATTGCAAATTTTGAATGGCCAGGTACAAAATTAGTAGGAAGTACTGAAACGCCTGTTTGCTATATTCAGAATAATGGAACCACTGTGATAAAAAGTGCTGAAGTTGTCGTTACAGTACCGGGATATGAAGAAGAAACATACGAACTGGAAGATTTAGATCTTAAAAGAGGTCAAAGATCATTGATATATCTTCCAGAGGTTTCATTAACTGCTGGTGCTAATGTAGTCTCTGTTAGGGTTACTAAGGTCAATGGTCAAGATGGCGATGATGAAAATTGTAATAACATACTTACCACGGTTATTGATGCGATCGTTCCGGCACCACATAAAAGAGTTTTAGTAGAGGAAGCTACGGGAACATGGTGTCCATGGTGTCCAAGAGGCGCTGTATTTATGGATAAATATAATGATATTTACAATGATTTATTTATTCCTATTGCAATGCACGGAGGAAGTAGTACTGAACCAATGAGAAACATCGAATACGAACAGTTCTTGAATTTTTCGGCATTTCCAAATTGTAAAGTTGATAGAGGATCGGCAATTGACCCAAGTGAAACAGAAGCGCCATTTCTTACTAATATTGTAAAAGCACCATTTGCTAAACTTGAAAGCGGAGCACGTTTAGATACTGCAACGAATACATTAGAAGTTTCCGTTGATGTTGAATTTTTAGAAAAATCAGCAGGTAACTTTTATGTATCTTTGATTTTGACAGAAGATGGAGTTACAGGAACATCGAGTGCATATAGTCAGGCAAATGCTTATGCAGGAGGAGGTTCAGGTGTGATGGGAGGTTATGAATTGCTTCCTAATCCAGTACCTGCTTCAAGAATGGTTTATAACCACGTTGCAAGAGCAGTAAGTGGCTTAAGTCGTAGTACAGCAAACTCAATTACAGGTAATAGCTTTGAAGTTGGTCATAAAGCAGTTGTTTATTTTTCATTAAAGCTCGACGCTAAATGGAATCAGAAGAAAATGCACATCATTCCAGTTATTTTAAGAAACGGGGTCGTAATCAATGCAAACACTTCTACAATTGATGAGGCGATTAATTATGGATTTATTACCGGTACTACAGAAACTGAATTAGATGCACAACTTACGATTTATCCAAATCCGGCGGATAATTATGCTTATGTAGAATTTGATCTTCCTCAGTCATCTGATGTAAATATCAGCATATATAGCTTAAATGGCGTGGAAAGTATTTCTAAAACATTTGAAAATCAAAGTGGAAATGTATCTTTGAAAATGCCTGTTGAGCATTTGACTTCTGGAGTTTACTTGATGAAAATCAATACCAACTCAGGTAGTAAATATGGTAAAATTGTTATCAATAGGTAATACAATTATCACTAACATAAATATAAAAAAAGCAGTTCATTGAACTGCTTTTTTTATTGATTTACCTGAAAATACATTTATTTGTTAGTGATAAGTATTTCAACCGTATATCGAAAATGACATATGATTGTAACGCTTGAATCAAGCACTATTACCACAGAAATATGCGTATTTATTGAACTTCGGATTGTTTTACAATTTAATACTGCATACCATTAATGCAATCTACTTGCAATTCATATTGAGTCGATAATCAGGATTATATTTTATATTTTTATCTTGGATTTATTACAATACAAATTACGTTTTCAACTACTCACTTTTCACAATTCTCTTAGTAACGATATGCTTTCCTGTATTGATTTCTAAGAAATACATACCACCCGGCAAAGCATCCATATTGATTT
>JBEBYC010000036.1:0-12895 GCA_040391315.1 Portibacter sp.
ATTTTGTGAGTTTATAACAAAATGTTAAAAATTCAATTTTGTACATATAATTTATGGTGAAGATAGACATCAATTTTCACTTTCCCCTTTGGACTATAGCATAGCAACTGATCATGAAGTGCGTAATATGGATGCTTTTGTAGATAAATTGACCTATAAACTACTAGGTGTTCAGTCGCTGATATCGTCTGCTAAAAGAAGTTAGAGCATCTTTTAGTGATATGGTTTATTAAAATGTTACTATTTAGGCGTATTATCGTTCTTTAGATAATCCCTCAGAAAGAAAAAACTTCGAAATAATGATTTTTTAATAGCTTGACGGTTTGCGGCTTGGCGTTTGGGCGGGTTTTTAGCATAAATGTCCAATCGAAGCCGTTCAGCCCCGCTTTGGGCAATACCTTGTTACCAGCCGTTTTTTATTTTCTCCTTATTAGTTTCTTCTATGATGTCATTCTTTGTCTGATGGTTAGTTTCTACAGTTTTCAAAAGTTCGGAAGCCTTGTTTAGGTGATTTTTTGCTCGTTCTTTGTCAGTTGGTAGTAGTAACTCATACAATTGAAGATGAAAGTCATAATAATTAGGATAATGTTTTGCTCCCATTTCGTATACAGCTATTACATAGTCAATTAAATCACTGTTCCAATAGCGAGAAGCCAAACCGTTTAAGTCTGCTATCTCAGGTGGGTAAAAGTTATCGTTAATTTTCGAAGCATTTTCTATCTTCTTTATTTCATCCTCAATTGACTTTGGTTTGTTGATTATTTTATAGTCATTGTCAACCGATGCAATTTCAGAATATCTTCCATTAAATTCAGAAAATAATTTTGTCAGTAAATTAGGAGTTGCAAGTATCGGAACAGCATTGTGTCCCGCATTTTCTGCAACAAATGTATTGATTAAGCTGAAAAATGTCGGGAACTTCTTTTTGAGTACATCAAATGTTTTTCTGTGATAAAAGTCTTCGTGTTTGGCATTACCTCCGACAGAAATAAATATATTTCGTTTGTCTGTTTTTTCATTTTTTTCAAAAGCCAATATTAATTCTTTAAAGCTGTCCAAGGGAGTGTTGGCTAATACTGCTGAAAAATAAGTTGGATTTTTAAGGTAAGAATAAAGTGCAAATGATGCAGAAAACGAATGACCAATTAGGATTTTATATTTGTTTGGATTGTATTGCTGAATTTTTTCATCTACTTCATCAGTAATAAATTTATAAAGAGGCAATTCATTTTCCTCTAATGTTTTTATGCCACACTCCTTATTTCTGTTTACCAAAGGAATAGTTACTACAATTGTTTGTGGTATTTGATGTGTGTATTGTAAATAACGAATGGTATTCTGAACTGGATTAACAAACCATTCGTGCTGACCGTCCAATAAATATATAATAGGCAGTTTTACCTCTTTGGATTGATACTTATAAAATTCGGGAGTGGTTACATAAACGGTTCTTTCGCTGTTAAATGCTTTTGAATAGAATTTCAATGTATCCGTTTTATGTCCAAAAACAGAGGTTGTGATACACAAAATTAAAATTAATGTCAGTTTTATTTTCAATGTCGTTCGTTTAAAATGGCAGGTAACTCATTTATATATGCAACAAAAATACGCAAATATTCCATATATGGATGGATTGGTGAAGTTTTTATATCACAAATCATCAAACGGACTTTTGATTAGTCGAATACATTTTGTGCTTTTTAAAATATTTTGATATACTTGGTCTTCCTTTTTGTAGTAATGTTTTAGCTTCGAAATGCATTTTTTATGGTTTTTAGTATTTTGTTTGTAGTTGTTGTCGTCCTTTACACTAACGGTTGCGTATAAGCGATGGAGCCGTCCGAAAGACGGCTCTATCGTATTATACGGTGTTGTCATCTGGTTGTTGAACTAACTTTTCACAGTTACTGTCATTTTACAATCATCACAAGAACAGGATGCTTTATTAGTGTTGAAATCAAATTGTTCTCTACAACCGCAACTTCCTGTACAATCAATCTCATATACTGGTCCTATTGCACCTGTATTTGGATCATAAGTATTGGCATACATAACCGACTCTTCTGAACCGTCGGACAGTTCGTAAATGTACGTAATTGTTGTAACTTCAGGCTGGAAATCAAATTCAACTCTGTTATAGGATAAAATCTTTTGACCGTGTTTCTTTTCTGTAAAATCAGCGAAGTCAGATAAATGTAAATTCTCTTTCTGAATTTGTGCCCACAAATCATGATCTGAGTTAATTGAGTTTACGACTACGGTCATTTTACAACCTGAACATGTGCATTCAAATCTTCCGTTCATGGCACTACCAACTTGACAATGTTCAGTATGACCTATATTATTTCCATCACAAGGGGATGTTGTGCACGTGACTGAAACTTTATCTTTATAATAAGTTTCCCCGTTTCTAACAAAATATCCACTATCGGTTGAACGTAATTCAATATTTTCTGTGGATGTTTTATTACTATTAGAATCCTTTGAGCAAGAATAAATAAACACAGTCGTAATAGCTACTAAAGCTATAAAAATATAAAATCTAAAATTTCTCATAATTTGATAATTTTAATTGTAGAAGTAAATTTTGGACTAGTCAATATGTTTTGTCCTAAATTATTCATATTGCCCCATTTTTTTGATTGTAGAGTGTATCAGGTCACTCTTTTACGAGATTGAATAATTTTTAGATGCTTTCATAATTAAAGCTTTTTATGCTATGGACCGTCCAAAGCTACCGTTTTTTGCGTCATTCAGTTTACTTGAATTTGACATTTTTGCCTATTCAATCGATGACAACGTCATTCTGTAAAATAATCGTTTTCAAATGAGCTGTAAATATAGCAAATGATTTTGTGAGTTTATAACAAAATGTTAAAAATTCAATTTTGTACATATAATTTATAGAATAGATAGACATCAATTTTCACTTTCCTCTTTGGACAATAGCATTGCAACTGATCATGTAGTGCGTATTATGGATGCTTTTGTAGATAAATTGAACTATAAACTACTAGGTGTTCAGTCGCTGAGATCGTATGCAAAAAAGAAGTTAGAGCATCTTTTAGTGATATGGTTTATTAAAATGTTACTATAAGGCGTATTATCGTTCTTTAGATTATCCCTCAGAAAATAAAACTTCGAAATAATGATTTTTTAATAGCTTGACGGTTTGCGGCTTGGCGTTTGGGCGGGTTTTTAGCATAAATGTCCAATCGAAGCCGTTCAGACCCACTTTGGGCAATACCTTGTTAGCTGCTGGCATTTGTTTTCTAGTTATTTATGGAAATATAAATATCAATTTCAGCGTTGTCCCAGTCAAAACTTCTATCGTCATAAACTTCAAAGTCAAAGCCGAATTTTCTGTTAAGGTTTGATTTCCAAATTCTAGTCCAAGTCTCAGAAATACAACTAGTCATTTGTCCTTTTGCAGTTTCTTTATGATATTTTTGTTTAGGAATTACAAGTTCATCTAGATTATCTGGTTTCTCTTCATTCTCATCTACTTTACATCCGATGAAATATGAAAACAGCCCATTTTCATTATTCTCAAAATTGTAATAAACTGCATATAAGTTGTTTGATATTTTATTTGGTATAATTTCTGTTATTTTATTTTCTTCAAAATACTGCCATAATTCTCCACAGTCTATTCCAGATTGACCATTTTCATTTTTTGTTTTTCGATTTAATTTTAGTCCAAAAAGTTTAAACTTTTCCATTATTTTACTTTTAATTAAGGCTGATTTTTAAGAGTCATGCTTGCAGGTAACGGCTGTGCTTTGCAACGTATCGGCGATTTAGCCGATATGTCGTCAAAACTCTTGTTAGCATGGGTTTTTAAAATGAATTAAATCGTTATCATTATTTAATAATTACTATAAATTCTGGTGAAGAAAAATATAATCTTCACCAGAACTAGTTTATTTTCTTTTCTTTTCTTTTGTGATTTCAAAAATAAAAAACTTATAAATTGTTTAATCTTTATAAAATTGTAATAAAAGAACAAAATAAAAACAAATAGATTGATTAATAAGCCAGCATTTATTGCATAAAAATAATTGACTTTCCCGTATAATTTTTGTGATGCTCCAATAAATACCGCAATATTACCAATACAAAATAGAAACAATAAAAATCTGTTATAATTTATCATTTTTAATTAATTTAAGCACATGAAATTGCAATAGCTCTGGCTATTAAAACAGGATGAACAGCTTGAGCAATACAAGAAGACCAATCTGAGCAGAAATCTCGCCACTCTCTTGTAAAACAATCTTGAAAAGTTTCACCAGGTAATCTCTTATCATTTTCTTCATTAGTGTCATCACCATTTGTAATATTAATATCAACTAGAAATTCTGCTAAGTGGACTGCTCCAAATTTTTCAGTATCATCTTCATAAACAATTTTTATTATAGATGTTTCATCGTTAATGAAAACGTTAACATCTTCAAGATTAGAATTAATAAATTTTGCATGATGATCCGAAATTTTCAAATATCTAAAGGTAGATTTATCCGATGTAAACTTTAAATAGTTATTATCTAATTGTTCTACCTTAAAATTAAATAATTTGAAAGAAAGTAAATTAAAGTTTTCAGAATTCATTCCTAAGTCTTGAGAATTTCTAAACACGATTTCATTTTCATAAATTAAATCATTGTTCACTACATCCTTTTGACAACTATAAACCCTAAAACCCATCACATATGCAGATAATACTGCTGCTAAAAACTTAAAATTTTTCAAGATTTAAAAAATAATTTTCTGGTTGTTCCGACAATTCCCACCGTTTGACCAATACGGCCGCAGCACAAACTAAAAATATTTCAATCGTTTTTTTTTCTTCCTCCTATAACACTGAACGTCTGTCTTTGATTTTCTCCGTTTCTTGTTGAGTTTTTGATTGGAATCCTGAATTTTCGAAGGACTTTTTTCTCGTTAATCCATGCTAACTCATTTATAAATACAACAACAATACACAAATATTCCATATATGGATGGATTGGTGAAGTTTTTATATCACAAATCATCAAACGGACTTTTGATTAGTCGAATACATTTTGTGCTTTTTAAAATATTTTGATATACTTGGTCTTCCTTTTTGTAGTAATGTTTTAGCTTCGAAATGCATTTTTTATAGTTTTTAGTATTTTGTTTGTAGTTGTTGTCGTCCTTTACACTTGCTGCCAACAGCTGGTATAAGCGATGGAGCTGTCCGATAGGCAGCTCTATCGTCTTATGCATTGTTAGTACAGGTTATTCTACTTTTACCATTTTTTCTGTTTTTCCAATTTTCTCTCCTTTTTCATTTATTACATTGACTAAATAAACACCTTTGGTCAAATTTGAAACATCAATAAGATTATAAGTTTCCGATAAGATATGTCTTAAAGTTAATTTACCATATAAATCGAAAATTTCTACTGAACTATTTTTAGTTTGATCTTCCACTTTTATAAATAGAGTATTTGCTACAGGATTGGGGAAGAATTTAACCAAATTTGTGCTTTTTTCTATATTTTTTGTACTTACAGGTTTAAAATTAATACCTAAGTCTGATGCTCTAAAACAAAAGTATCTGTTTTGACTCTTTGTTTGATGACCTTGTTTTTTAACAAGTCCACCAAAAATTAAAATATCATCTTCGTAAAGACCAAAAATTTGTGAGCCAAATTCTGTACTTAAATCATCATTTGTAACTGATGAGACAAATTGTAATGAATCTTTCCTTTCTTCAATACGACAAATATCAAATCCATTTTTCCCAGTTTTCGAAGGGTACATGAAAAAATAAGCAAAATCATTATTTGAATAAACCATATTTGCAAAATGATATATATGATTTTCTGTTTTTGCTATTGGTAAATAAGATTTGATATTTCCAAGTGAATCAAGCCATAATATATAACAAGTATTTTTTTGAATATCAAAATTAGGATAATAATGACTTAAGTGTATTGAATTGTAATTTATATTAAAACCCTGCAATTTAAAACTTTCTTTTGTTCCAGGAATAATTTCAGAATAATCCTTGATCTGCTTTGTTTTAATATTGTTTACATCAGAGATATCAGTCCACATAATTTTTGTACCAAGATTGTCCCAAGATTCATATCTATCTTTGTAAGCTAAGCTTATTAAATTGTTGTCGTTTAGTTTAAATGTGTAATTTGGTTGATCGATAGAAAAAGGTCCTAATTCTTCAAAATCAAACAAATTCCTAAAACTACCCATTTGAATCATTTCATTATTGTAAACTTCAGCATTGATGCCATAATTATATATTGGATTTTCTATTGTTCCTATTTCATTTCCAAGTGTATATGCTTGTAAAAGGATTGAATCAGGCTTAATTACAAATCCAGTAAAATATCGAATGTATAAATCTGGTAATTTATTGAGTGATTTTGTAAATTTCATAAGTTTACCAGTATGAGCATCTATGATTTTATGAGCACTATAAAAATTTTGGTCTATATCTTGCATTGCTCCTACCATTTCTATTTTATTGTCAATTACCTGATAATTATGATAAAGATCTCTATGACCACCTACATAACTTGTATTGTGATGTGTCCATATTTTTTCTCCTGTCTTAATATCCAATTTATCCAAAACAAATCCATGGTCATTTAAACTTTGCTTCTCAAGGCTAGAAGCCATGATGTACAAATCATTTTTGTCTCTCACCATATTAAGAGGTGATAATGAAGTATATTTAGTGAAATAAGGTTGTCCGTTCACTGGAACAAATGTACTGTCATACAAAGTATGCACCCATATTGGTTGTGCTTCATTAAAAATTATGTCTATTGTTTCCTGACAAAAGGCCAGGTTTACTTTTATTAAACATATAATAATTAAAAGATATTTCATATATTATTTATTTAGATGTGATGTGAAAAGTGCAGAAATTTAATCCACACTTTTAACACAAATATAAGTTAATTAGGGCATGATACATGACAAGGTGTAATCCATTCAACTTTTCCAATCCAAATTGGTGGATCTATCAAAAAGGATGGATCATTACATTTAATATTGAAAGGATTGGTTACATCAGTTTGTGTAATATTTAATGTTCCATCAGCTCTCCTACAAACACGAGTATGCCGTTCACAACATTGTGAACCACAAGCAAGTTTTGTTGAAATACCTAATCCGCCTTCTTTTCTTTTTGTTGAAACATATCTGTAACAACTGGCTCTTATAAAATTAATATTAAAAAAGACACTTTGTCCACAACTATATAGATTGCCAGTAACTTTTTGTTCGATAATATGGTCTCGTAATTTATTCCACATTTCTGTTTCAAAATCTATAATGTAGTTTGACCATATACTTTGATTGTAGTTATTGTCAATATCTAAAGAAAATTGAGGACAGTTATGATCGTAAATTTGAAAATCTCCAATAGTAACATCAGCTAAACCACCCCAAAGACATTCTTGCCGTTTAAATATTAATTTAAAAGAACAACCTGGATACATACTGTGAGTTGTAATGACAACAGTATCAGTGTAAGTGGTATCATTACAAACATTAGGGATAACAATTGTACTTGGAACACATGCAGTTCCTAAAAGATCTAATAGGTCTCCACCACTACGTTTCTCGACTTCAGAATTCGCAAAAGAGCGCTGTTTTTCTATTTCTTTTGCACAAGAATAAATAAACACAGTCGTAATAGCTACTAACGCTATAAAAATATAAAATCTAAAATTTCTCATGATTTGATATTTTTAATTGTAGAAGTAAATTTTGGACTAGTCAATATGTTTTGTCCTAAATTATTCATATTGCCCCATTTTTTTGATTGTAGAGTGTATCAGGTCACTCTTTTACGAGATTGAATAATTTTTAGATGCTTTCATAATTAAAGCTTTTTATGCTATGGACCGTCCAAAGCTACCGTTTTTTGCGTCATTCAGTTTACTTGAATTTGACATTTTTGCCTATTCAATCGATGACAACGTCATTCTGTAAAATAATCGTTTTCAAATGAGCTGTAAATATAGCAAATGATTTTGTGAGTTTATAACAAAATGTTAAAAATTCAATTTTGTACATATAATTTATAGAATAGATAGACATCAATTTTCACTTTCCTCTTTGGACAATAGCATTGCAACTGATCATGTAGTGCGTATTATGGATGCTTTTGTAGATAAATTGACCTTTAAACTACTAGGTGTTCAGTCGTTGAGATCGTATGCAAAAAAGAAGTTAGAGCAGCTTTTAGTGATAGGATTTATTAAAATGTTACTATTTAGGCGTATTATCGTTCTTTAGATAATCCCTCAGAAAGAAAAAACTTCGAAATAATGATTTTTTAATAGCTTGACTTATTGCGGCTTGGTGTAGTGGCGGGGATTTTTAGCACAAATGTCCAATAGAAGCCGTTCAGACCCGCTTTGGGCAATACCTTGTTAGCGGTTCGGGCTTACATTCCCTTCTATTGTTTTATAAATTCAACCCTCCTATTGTTTGCTTTTCCTTCAGAAGTATTATTATTGTCGACAGGTCTTGATTCTCCTTCTCCGTCTGTTATCAATTTAGAAGACTCAATTCCAAAGTTTTTTACTAAAAATGACTTTACAGCTTCGGCACGTTTTTTAGACAGAAGAAGGTTGTCAGAATCGTTTCCGTCACTATCAGTATGTCCGATAATTTTCACGATACCTTGAGTTGATTTTATGGCATTTGCAGCTTGATTTAATGCAGGCCAAGACTCTGGCTTAATAACCGCAGAATTGACATTAAAATAGATAGCATTGGTAACAAATTTACTATCGTTGTCAATTTTTACCACTTGAGATTCAACCTCTGCAACTTTAAAATTTGTAAAATATAATCCATCTCCCCACATATTGGTCGCTAACATCAAGGTATAATTTATTCTTTGTGGCAAACCATTCGGCAAATCAATAAATTTCTTCTCACCAATATAAACTTTAATATGAGTCCCCATTCTTGAAATAGAAACTCTGTGTACTTTTCCCTTTTTCCAACCATTTTTGATGTCCTTACGGTCTAAGGTTCGCTCTCCATCATAATTTTCTTTTGTGGCTTGGCAGTACAAAAGCTCTAAAGATGGATGGATGTCAATTTGAATTTGTGGATTTTCATCAAAAGCGGTGCTATATTCATCCTTGATTACTTTGTTTCCAATAATAGAAACGATTAAACCGCTTTCCATTTCACTCATTTTTTCTGCGTCTGCCCACATATCAAATTCAATAGTAAATTTTTCGGGCAGTGCCTTTAAACTTGTTGGGTAAAAAATTCCTCGTTTGGGAACTTTTAACCATTTGCTATTTTCGTTAAGAATGTTTTTTATTCCCGGTGACTCGACTTCATCAGATTGGTCAAATTCTATAATTTTCCACTTGTTCAAACCAGAAGAAAAGTCGTCATATAAAATGGTCTTACTACCTGCTGTAAAGTCAAAATTACTGTACGCTTTGTTGTCAGCACTGTTAATGTCGTCCACTTGTGCGTTTGCAACTTGACAAATAGCAAATAAGCTAATTATTAGATATGTAAATTTTAAATTTTTCATTTTATATTGTTTTTAAGTTATTTAATGAAACGGTTTTGTCGTAGCCTGACCGCTAACGTTTTGCCGCTTTGCGAAGGCGGGGATTTTCAGCACTAAACTTCATTAGATGCACAAAGCTTGAATTTAGCACTTCACTGTCATAGAAGCACGAAACCCCCGCTTTTGCAAAACTGCTTGTTATATGCCGTTTTTATTTTTCCACGATTGTGTTTTTGTATAGTAGGCAAGTTTCATTCCTAAATAGGTTACATCATATGATTTATTAGACAAAACAACAATACCGTATTTATTAACTGAATCAATTGCGATAAAACTAGCATAACCTCCCGCCATTCCGTTATGCCAAATAATATTTTCATTCCCCATAAATTTATCCATCCAATCTGTGTATAACCATCCTAATCCGTTATCAGTATTTTCAATCTTTTTTTGGGAATTAATTAATGATTTGGAAATAGGTGAGTAATCCTCGTAAAGGTTTGCTTTTATGAATTTGACCATATCCTCTCCGCTTGATAAAAATGAACCCGCACCAGTTAGCACATTATCAATCCAAATTGGTGTAGGTTGGTCATGCTCATTATAACCTTGGGAAATTCTTGATTGATAATGACTGTCTACAGTTATAAAAGTACTTCTCATTCCTAGAGTTGTAAGAAGCTGCTCTTGAACTATTTGTTCATATTTTTTACCAGTTTTTAGTTCAAGTATATGTCCTAAAAGTCCCATGCCAAAGTTTGAATATTCAAATGTACCTTCTTTATTTTTACCTTCACAGTTAATTAAATATTCATAAATGTCTTGAGTTTCTAAACCTTTATATGGATTCGTCGTATCTGTCATCTTTTTTAAAAATGAATTAGGAATTGACGGAAATCCGGATGTGTGTGTTGCTAAATTTTCTAATGTAGTATTCTTAGCCACATCTGGTATTGATATTTGGTTTTTAAAAACACTGCTTAATGTTTCATGCTTATTCATCTCATTTTTATCTGATAGAATTTGTAAAACAGAAGTGGTAAAAAGTTTACTAGTAGAAGCAAGCTCAAAAATAGTTGATGAATCTGGTAAAATATTTTCCCCTTTCTTAATTGTTCCATAGCCTTTGATATATATGTCTCCATTTTTCACTACACCAACTATGATTCCATTAGAATTACCATTATCAACAAATTTTTGAGCCTCAAAATCTATAAGTTTTGCCAAATCACCTTTATCCTTAATATTATCTATTCTGTATTTAGTAAATAAAAATAAAATTATTAATATGATAATTAATACTACTATTATAGTTCCAAAAATTTTAAGAAACTTCATTTTAATCGTTATTTTTAATAAAATGGCTATAACTCATTTATATATGCAACAAAAATACGCTAATATTCCATATATGGATGGATAGGTGAAGTTTTTTTATCACTTATCATCAAACGGACTTTTGATATTTCGAATACATTTTGTGTTTTTTAAAATAATTTGCAATACTTGGTTTGCCTTTTTGTAGCAATGTTTTAGCTTCGAAATGCAATTATTTATAGTTTTTAGTATTCTGTTTGTAGTCGTTGTCGTCCTTTACACTTGCTGCTAACGGTTCTGGGCTTGCCGAAGTGGGGGAATTAGAAGTACAAATTTTCAATTTAGCACAAATGTACAATTGAATTCCAAATGCTCAATTTAGCAGTGAAGCCCCAATTTTTGCAATACTTAGTTTTAGGCTGGGTTTTATGAATTAAGAAGTTTATCTTTAAATATCTGATATTCATCTTCAGAAATTATGTTATCATTTTTTAATTTTACAAGTTTTTCTAATTCGTAAGTAATAGATGATGATGAAGGATTAATCTGTTTTTCTTGCGAAATCATGTATAACGCTTCTTGTTGTCTTCTTTGGGCTTCTAACATTCTTATCTCGTACTCTTCTGTCTCTTTACTTTTTGAAACTAAAGCAAAAATTAAACCAATTAAAGGGCTTAAAATAATTGAAAGTAAAAATGCTCCCCAAAATCCTATTTTTCGTCCAGAGCCTA
The DNA here is from genome assembly GCA_040391315.1 of Portibacter sp. Taxonomy (GTDB): domain Bacteria; phylum Bacteroidota; class Bacteroidia; order Chitinophagales; family Saprospiraceae; genus OLB9. The sequence goes on from JBEBYC010000036.1 coordinate 11,596, forward strand.
TAATTCCTGCGACGAAACTAAAAATTAACCAACCTATTACCATTTTATATTATTTTTAATGTCCCTACTCGTTTGGCTTTTCGGATACGCCCCGTTTTTAAAGTGGTCGCTGGTCTCCACTTTTTAATAAAGTTTTTCGGCATATCGTATAATTTATTTACGTATGTTTTCTTGTATGTTTCAACCTCGAATGCCGTTTCTTTAACTAGCCTATAACGGCTACGTATATGAAACGTTTGGCATTTCGAAGCACTTTCTTGTCAAGATACAAGTACTTTTAATATGAGCTGAAATGCTCGATAACCCACTGACTGCCAAATGTTTTATATACGATGTTGTAGGCATGTTGTTTATATCTTCCTTACAAATTTTGCAGGATTTCCGACCCAAAGTTCACCGTCTGGGATATTTTTTGTCACAACACTTCCAGCACCAATCATTGATTTTTTCCCAACAGTCACACCACCTAAAACAGTTACATTGGCTCCAATTGAAGCTCCATCTTTAACCACAGTAGTCTGGAATTCATCAGGATATTGTTTTGAACGCGGATATTTGTCATTTGTAAATGTCACATTTGGACCAATGAAAACATTGCTTTCTATTCTTAATCCGTCCCACAGATAAACTCCGCATTTTACAGTTACATTGTCTCCGATAATAACATCGTTTTCAATAAATGTATGGCTATTTATATTACAATTACTGCCAATTCTTGCATTTTTTAATACAATACTAAACTGCCAAATTCTTGTTTCATTGCCAATGTTATCAGTTTGAACATCTGCAAGTGGATGAATGAAAAAATCATTCTTTTTAATTTCTGTCATATTCTTTCCTTTTTGTCCTTTACACTTGCTGCTAACTTACTTATATGCGCAACAAAAATACGCAAATATTCCATATATGGATGGATAGGTGAAGTTTTTTTATCACTTATCATCAAACGGACTTTTGATATTTCGAATACATTTTGTGTTTTTTAAAATAATTTGCAATACTTGGTTTGTGTGTCGGCTTGTGCGGTTTTGCAAATGTGCCATTTGTGCGGTGGCAGTAGAATTTCAAAATTTTTTGTGCGGTGGGAAAAAAAATAAAACACGAAGGGTCGGGCAATGAGTGTCGGCTTACTCGCTGTCCGTTTGTTGTATCGTTTCTATGTCCGTGTTCACCTGTCAAAATGGTTTACTTTTTTCTCGTTTTAAGTCGTCTGTTCGTTGTTGTCGTGTCGTTTTTTAGGCTTACTGCTAACTTACTTATATGCGCAACAAAAATACGCAAATATTCCATATATGGATGG
>JBEBYC010000037.1:0-11633 GCA_040391315.1 Portibacter sp.
TGAATCATTAAAGCTAATACCTTTACGATCCATAGTATATGATAAAACATATAGATTCCATAAGTCCGTATTAGTGCTGTTGGGGTATTTTATCAAACCATCTAAAAAAACCACCTGGCAAAACGATTTAATTAATCGCAACGGTATTAACATTGAAGAGGGATTTTTTCACGTTAAATTCAGTCAGTTAGGCGCAATGATAGACGAATGTTTCTATGATTCCTACGAAGATATTGAATTTGATACAAAAATCGTTGTTTTAGACGATTTAGATAATTCACCAGTAGCAGGCGCAAGCGTTGTAATTGGTTCTGATGAAGTAATTACCGACACAAATGGCGTTGCTATCTTTAGCCTGAAAAACGATGATTATTCTGCTGTAATTAATGCAGAAGGCTACCAAGAAAAAACAGTTAGTATTACTGTTGATAGCGCACCACAAACGGTTACTTCTAAAATTCGTTTAGACGGCTTCTTTGATTTAACAATAACTGTCGAAAATGATGCAGACGGTTCACCAGTAACAGGCGCAAGCGTTGTAATTGGTTCTGATGAAGTAATTACAGATGAAGATGGTATTGCGGTATTTGAAAGAATGCCTGCTGATGATTATAGCGTTGCTATTACAGCGGACACATACACTCCAAAAACTCAAAGTGTTACCGTTTCTTCTGATGATTCTATTACCATTCAATTAACAGCTTTATAATGACTGATTTAGAAAAGTCCGAATTTCTTAAAATCTCACAAGAAAATGAAGATTTTAAAAAGGTAGTGAAATCGCTAGTTAGGCTATACAACTATTTAAGAGACACTCTAGGTATAGACCTATCCACGATTCAATCCATGGATGACATCACCTCTATTATACCAGAGGTGATGTTTAAATGGAATACAGGAGAAATAAGTTTTGACAGAATGCTTCAAGACTTGAGTGATTTAAAGGACGTTTTGCCAATGGCAGAAAAATATAAAGATCTTATTAATTAAATATGAGTGAATTTTCTACAATATCTCTTTTCGATGTACTTGCTACTCCTACTGTTGAAAGAAACGGCGGTGACTTTATCAATGCAGTAGCTAATGATGCTGTTACCAATGATGATGATTTTAGTATTCAATTCCATCCAGAAGATATCGAGCAGGAAGATATTGTGTATGAAGAGCCGTACACGATGGAAGATGCAAATCGTGAAGCTGAAAAGATTGTAAACATTGTAGATTCTTTAAATACACTTATTTTGATTCCAATTGGTAATTCAAGAGTGGTGAAGTCTTACGGTGGAAAAAAGACGGTGAAAGGAATGCAAGATGCTTATTTTAAAAAGCTAAACGGCAAAAAGTTAACCGACCAGGACAATGAAATGATTGTTGCCTTTGAAAATCACAAAAATAGTTTGACAGCCTTAGCAGGAAAAATACCATTAACGCCATCACAGCGTGATATAATGGTGGCTATGTTTGCGCCTATGTGTATGGATCGTAAGTTAAAAATCAATTCTAACTTATCCGCTATTATCGCTATAATAATGATTGAAAGCCAAAAGATAATGGCAGTAATTAACGCTTAATATGAAAACATTTTTAATCATCTACTTTGTCGTAACTATGTTCATTTACATAGTTAAATTGATCTCCTGGATCAAATCTAATTTGCCAAAAATAAAAGGTTATATTAAAATGGCTGAATTTGCATTGTCCGCAAAAAAGACCATGCAAAAACCGCTTTTTGTACCTCTTAACGAGGAAGAAACTAATAATCTATACGATGAATTAGATAAATATAAAACCGCTGCTTTAAGATGGGAAACTAAATATTTCAAATTACTAACTAAATAGCAATGGAAACCAGGACAAATAAAGTATCTTTAATAGTTGGCACAAGGGGAACTGGAAAAACCGATTTCATTAAAAATGGATTGCCAAATATTTACCAACGCAAGCAGTTAATTGTAGATACTTTTGATTCTCCTGTATGGCATAATTTAAAAACATTCAAGTACCCAGGCAATGAAAAAATTGAAATTCCTGTAATGCCTATTGATAAATTTCAATATTGGACTAAAGGAAGATACAGAATTTTTTCTGCTGATACGGCTATGATTATGAATTTAATTACTCAATATGCTATTGGCTGTACAATTGTCTTTGAAGATTCGACAAAATACATAGGTTCACGATTAACGGAAGCGGTTCGATACTTTGTACTTGATTCCAAACAAAAGGATTTAGATCTAATTTTTGTTTTCCATTCATTAATGTCAATACCACCAGAACTTATAAGAATAGCTGACAATATCACGCTATTTAAAACAAACGACAGAAAAGTACCTGCTAAAATTGACTTTCCAGAAGTGGAGAAGATTTTTACGAAAGTGAATAAACATCCGAACCGTTTTCATTTTGAATACTTAGAATTGAATTAATGATTGAACTGAATCAAATAACTAATGAGCCTTATAAAAAGGCAGTCCTTTGTGAGCTTTACAAGATAAGTTCTACTAAGCTGCGTACTTTAATGAATGTCGTTTTTTATGATGAATTAGTACTGGTTGGATATAATAAAAATGACAAAATAGTGTCGCCACGAGTGGTAAAGAAATTTGTAGAATTATGGGGAACCGCTGAAGAGCATTTGATATGAATATAAAATTAAAACGACTTTACATCATTTTAGGATGGTTGACTATACTGTACTTTCTTATAAGTATATTATTTTCTTGTGGTCCGACAAAACGCCTTGAACGATTGCATAAAAACAATCCGTATTTATTCGTAAACAAAAAAGACACGATCAATATTCGTGACACTATAAAAGTGGTTGTTCCTGGAACAACTATCGACACATCATTTGCTATTAAATATCTAACGGACACTATCACAATTGAAAAACAAGGTGTTCGGACTATTATTTATAGGAATGAAGGTACAGACACTATTTATGTCAATACAACAGTAAAAGAGAAAACGATTACGGTACCCTACTCAAAGGACGTTGCTGTTAACAGATACGAATACAACGAACTCCCCAAAAACCGCTTTACTGTTTGGATGGGTGTTTTGACTGGGTTGGTCATTTTAATTATATTAATTACTGCCTTTATTTTTCTATTAATTCAATTGAAAAATAGGCTTGATAAATAGATCGTTATAATAATATTATTAAAAAGCCGCTACAATTTAGCGGCTTTTTTTTGTTTTAATCCGATAATATCCACTAAAATTCAACGTAAACCATTCATTCACAACCAAAAACAAAAACCTATTTTTTAGATTGAATCATATTTGTAACTCAATAAGGAAATTTAAAAAATAAGTATGAAAAATCCTGTTATCATTTTATTAGTAATCATTTTGCTTGCTGTGTTAGGCGTTGGAGCATACATGTTTATCATTAACAAAAAAGAAGATTGTCCATGTTCGAGCGAATCTGAACAACCAACACTTATGCCATTGGAGGCGTAATTTGAAAATCTAAAAATCTAAAAAAAAAGAATAGTATGAATAAAGATGTAGTTAATTTTTTGGCTGAAAAAGGAAAAGATTTACAAATGGCAGGCGTTGCCCCATTAGTATCTTTTGGACAAAAGAATCACGTACTTAATTTCGTGGAAGAAGCAGCAAAGGCGCAGAAGTTCGGTTTTTCAATCGACAATGATACTGTCAATGATGTAACAATCGTAATAGGTGGTATCGGTGCAGGTAGAAATAACACAATTTTCGCAGATAATGAAGAATTGTTGGATTTTGTAGGTGCAGACTGTATTCTTGGTGATGGCGAAATTTTCTCTATGACTCCAGTAGGATCAGAATCAGGAAAAGTAACCGTGACATCAACAGACAGTAAGAGATCAGTAAATAAGTTGATTCGTTATATGAGCGAAACACCAACTCGTTTCACGAAATTCTCTATGCGTTCTCGTTTACATGGATCCAATGAAAAGGATTCAAGTAATTATGATAACAAAATGAAACATTTCTGGGCATCTCCTTTGGAAGATACTGTTAGTGTTGATTTGGATATGGTGCCGTTACAAATTGGAGGTAACAACTTCAATACGGATATGTTAGATATTGATTTTCAAACACAGGCGCAAAGCTTCAAATTAATCGCTTCAAATGAAAACTTCAATGTTATTCAAGTTAACGCTGGAACGAAATTGACAATTACCGCAGACGTTGGCGCACAGCTTTCATTAGCGCAATTGTTCTACCGTTTGATTAGCAAGGTGGATGACATCATGGCTCCTGCTCGTAGATCAATCTAAAATAATCACTCATAATCTTAAAGAAGCCGTGCCGTTGACGGCACGGCTTCTTTTTTTATTCAAAAAAAAATGGCAAAAGATAATCAAGCAAAAGATCCAGTCGCACAGGCTTCATTATGGGGAGGAATAGCGAGTGCCGCTAGTTCTATATTTTCCACAGGTGCAGGATTAGCAGGAATGCTAAACGCAGATGCACGAGATGCACAGGTGAGAATCGCAGAAGCAAACGCACAAGCAGCGATGGCAGGAACGAACAGTACAGGTCAGTTATTTGGCGTGAACAAAAACTACATTTTGATTGGCGGTGGTGTTCTGGCGTTAATTATAGTATTAATGATTTTTAAACGAAAATAACCATGACATCATCAGAAATCAGAAGCGAACTCGAAAAACAAGTCGCAAAGGCAGCGGATGCAAAGGCACGTCAAAGTTCTGCACAAGGTGCTATTAATGATTCCATGATTTTTTTTAATGGATGCGCCAACAATAAGTATGGAGTTAAAACAGGTAAAGCGCTCGAAAGAGCACGTCAAGAGTGTCGTGATAACTGGACGCAAAAGATAACGCCCTTTAAAAATCAATTAGCAACTGCAACAAGTGATTATGACAATGCTCAGGCATTAGTCACAAGTCTTACTGCTCAATTAGATGCTTCTTTAGCGTCAGAATCAGCTTCTGCGCTGAAATTAGCAGAAAAAGGTTTGTCGGCTCAGGCATTAGCAATTGAAGCACAAGGCACAGCGCAAGCACGTCAGATTGAAGCACAAGGAGTGTCAGAAGCTATTCAGATTCAAGGCGCAGCGAACGCTTCAAATAGCAAGAAAGCGAAAAATGTTAAATTAATTATCATTTTATCTTCAGCGGTGATTTTGTTAGCTGCTGCAAGTTTTATTATTTACAAAAGACTTAAAAAATAAGTTATGGATATAATTCTGCAATCAGCTCCAAAAACGAGCTTTAATGACATTTCTATAGACAGAGATGCGTTCAATTCATTGGTTGACATGGCTAAAGAAGCACAAGAAACTTATGAAGCTATTGAGAGTCCAACTACGTCATCATCCAAAGGAACTTATGAAGCTATTGAGATTCCTCAAATTAAGCCATCATTCAAAGGAACTTCATTCAAAGAAACTTATGCAGCTATTGAGAGTCCTCAAATTAAGATTGCAACTGCGCCATCATTTGCAGAATTACCACCGCAAGGGTATACAGGATTATCACCGCTAGGATATCCACCGCTAGATACTACCCCTAACATTATGCAAAAACCTTTCATTACAAAGCCTACTTCTCCATTGGATGAAGAAACGTTGGCACAGAGCCTTAAAAAGCAAGAGACGGCAGTTAAAAATAAGCGCTTAATTAAAATTGGCGTTGCCGTTGCGATCGGTATTGTGGCATTAATATTAATAGTTAAACACTTTAAAAAGTAAATCATGGATTTTAATTTAAAAACTGAAAGCACAGTTGATCCTAACGCTTTAATATTATTGGGCATCGTCCTTTTAATTGCAGGTTCTGGCATCATTCTAATTTATCAACTCGCTAAACGATGAATTACAAGTATCTCATATTAGTAGTCGTTGGTGCCGTAATTAGTGCTGTAATTGGCTTCTATGTGAGAAAAGCACTAGAAGAACATTACAATTGAACATTATGCAAATCAACGAATTACTTACGATACTTGTTTCATTTTTCACAGGTGGAGGATTACTCATTTTACTAACGATCAGTATTCAAAAGAAAAAAATTCGTGCGGAATACGATAATCTATTGATGGAAGCAAAAGGCAACGAATTAAACAACGTTGAAAAAGCCATTAAAATATGGAGGGATTCGGCAGAAGCAATGAGAAAGCAAAGCGAAGAAATAAGCGCACAAAGGGAAGCAATGAGACAGCAGAATTTTGAATTACAGCAACGGATAAGGGGCTTGGAAGCTAAAGTGGCTGAATTAGTGAAAGAATTAAAAAAGAAAACAAATGAAGAATTTAGGAGATAAATTTAAAAGTGCAGCACCAGTCATTCAGTTAGTAATTGTGATAATTGCTATTGCAGCTTTATACTTCATTTACAAAAAAGTGAATGAATTTATGAACCGTCCTAGATTGGCAAACGTAAATAACAGCAACATTCCAATTATAGGTATTCAAAATGGACAGCAAGTGGTTTGGAATCCTGATCCATTAGCACGTGAAATTTCTGAAAATTTTGAAGGCTATAATTTTAGAACGTATCCTGATACGGCTCAAAAAATATTAGATCTACAAACAGATGATCAAGTCAAACTATTGTATAACCACTATAATACTACGTATGCAAAGGATTATCCAACACTCACAAAACTTTTCATCAATGAGTTTTCTGATTGGGGTGGCGTGTACGCTAAAGTAGTTACACGACTTAAAGGCTTAGGACTTCAATAATTAAATCATGAATTGGAAAACATTTTTCAAAATAGCATTAATCATCATAGGATCCTATCTAGTGGTGAAATGGCTATCGAAAAAACTTTCAAAACCAAAATTCGATACAATGGGAAATAGAACAGATTGGAGTTTAGAAGACGTGAAAAATGCACTCGCTAAAGTATCTCAAAAATACGGTACTGACTTTGCGCGCAAATTGGAGCAATTATATAGAATTGAGACAGGTCATTTTACATCTGGACAATGGAAGAAAACGCTCTCTCCAGGAATGGAAATTGCAGGCGGAACAACCTCTACTAAAAATACCTTTCCTTTTGGATGGTCCAGTTTGCAAAAATTCATTAATGCGAACCCAAACTACATAAAAGAAAACTTCTATGTAGCACGCGTGAATGAGAATACAACGAATATTGGAAAAACTTATGTAGGCTTTCCAGACGTTGAGACATCATTTATGTTTATCTCCTGGTTTATAAAAAATATTAGAAACGGTCGCTTTGGCTATTGGAAATCCCTAAATGAAAGTAGCGCACTTTCTTATGAAAACGCACTAAATACTATTAACACTAAATACGCTTAATCATGGCTGAAAAATTAAATTTAAAACTACCAGTTCTTTCCAAGAATAAGAACATAAACGCATTTATTTACATCGCTATTTTTGGAATAGTGGCTTTTGCTATTTATAAAATCTATATATGGTATAAAAACCGCAATTCAATCGCTCCAGAGCAATCAATTAGCACTATTGGAACGACACCAGGAACAACAATAGTACCCAGTAATATTGCACCTGAAGTGAGTAACGATACCATTCTCAAAAAAGGCAGTAAAAACGATCGTGTTCAATGGGTTCAAAACTATTACAATAAATATGTAGTTCCTAAAAATGGCGGTACAAAGCTAGTCGAAGATGGGGTATTTGGATCTAAAACAGAAGCAGCCGTTTTTCATGTGATGGGTAAAAAAACAGTCTCCTGGACTGAATTTAAGAAACGAGTTGATTATAATTTTCCACATTAATATTTGAGACATGGCAACAAAGAAAAAAGCAACCGCCGTAAAGGAAGGTATCAAAAAAGATGGCACGCTAAAAAAAGGCTACAAATACGTTAAGGGCGGTCGAGTGGTGAAAGCGAAGAGTAAAGAGAACACTCAAACAGGTTTATTTGGAGGTGTTATTAAAGTACGTAAAAAGTACACTCCTGGAAGTATCAGCAAAAAGGAAATCGACGACAAACGATCTGCAATGAAACCAGGGAAGCGTATTTCTAAAAATGGAAAAGTGTATTACGAAAGTCGTAAGAATAGAAGTGATATAAACGGAAGAGATTAAAGAAAAAAAAACAACAGCTTCAAAAAATTATAATTCATGAAAGCAAAAGGAATCATAATATTAGTTGTAATTGTTATTGCTTTAGCCGTTGGCAGTTACTTCCTATACAAATATTTGACACGTGATGAAGTCATAGAACCTGAAATTACTCCAGGATCAACAATACCATCGAATCAATTGGGTATGCGTGAAGCATCTCCATTAATATTAACACAACGAGCATTTACCGTATCACGAAAAGATACTTTAAAAGATGCTTTAAAATTAAAATTAGCATGAATAAGAAAGTTTTAATCGGTGTCGCTATCATTGGCGCAATCGCAGTATGGTATTTCTTTATAAGAAAACCAAAGGAAACAGTAGCAACAACTGAAACGCCTGCATCATCTTCATTAGCAACGAATATTACAGGTGTGAAAGCATCTTTAAGTGATATTGCGGACAGCTTTCAAGTATAAAATATGAGCAAAAGAGCAATTATAATTTTGGTGATCATTTGCGTAATTGCTCTTTTCATTTTCAAAAGCAGCACAAGAAAAATGAAATATCCAGTAAAAGGCAGACTTACTTCAAAGTTTGGTTTGCGTACATCTCCAACAGCAGGAGCAAGCACAGGACATAACGGTATTGATATTGCCGTGCCTATTGGTACAGAAGTGAAAGCACCATTAGACGGTATTATTACTAAAGCCTATTCCAACAGCGGAGGCGGTAATCAAATGATTGTAAAGCATACAAATGGCTATACAACAGGTTACGCACATTTATCTGCATTTAAAAAGGCTATTGGCGACAAAGTAAAACAGGGTGATACAATCGCCTTAACAGGAAATACAGGAATCACGACGGGACCGCACTTGCACTTTACCGTTCGTGATCCAAAGAACAATTTAATTGATCCATTAAGTGTATTAGAAGCATAAACGGAACGCACAAAACAATTATTATTTCTCTACATTTGCAGTAAGATCTAGAAGATAAGGAATAAGAAACATTAATTTAAAATATATATTATGGCAATCAAAAAAAATAGTTATTCATTTCAAAGTGATGGGTTTTTTAATGAAAATGATAAGAAAGCATTAATTTCATCTTTAAATAAGAAAGCTCTAAAAAAGAATGAAAAAAGGGTAATCCTTCATGGAAAAACTAGATTAACACTAGAAACGTCTTTAAAACATGGTTTTAAAGTTGGAAAAGCGGTTAGTGGTGGTTCTTCTTATCAATATTCATCTTATTTTCGTAAAAAATAACGATGATAATCTAAAATTTAAAAGCGGACAAAATTGTCCGCTTTTTTTTAATTAAAAAACATTCGATTCATTTTTGTCTGGTCTGCTTCCGCAGGAACAAAGTACGGTCGTATTTTTAACGCCCCCAATACCTCTAAGAAAATATTTAACGGTATTGTTTTACGACCGTTCAAATAGTCGTTAATATCGGTTTCCTGAACCTTTATAATTTTAGAAAGGAGTTTTTCATCAATCGTTAGTTCAACCATCCTATCTTCAATGAATTTCAAAATCATTTTTTCAGCTTCATTGGCAGCATTTTTGTAACTCTCCATATAGTTCTTTTTTATTAAGACAAATATAAACTAATTAAATTTAGTATATTTGTTAAATAAACTTAAATTAAAAAAACATTATGAAAACATTATTTTTTATGAGCCTATCAGCCTTATTTTTAACAGGCTGTTTTGGCATTAAGCAAGTTGGAAGTTTAAATGTCATATCTTCTAGGAATATCAATTTGACAGATGGTAAGTACGAGTTATTAAAAACCTATGCAGGATCCTCTTCAAAAAAAGAGCTTAAAAAAGAGTTTAAGAAAATCAAAGCTGAAAACGTTCAGGAAGCTCTTGACTATACCGTCAAAAATACGGCAGGCGGTGAGTTTCTTGCTAATGCTAAAATATATCTATTGAATGGCACCTACTTTATAGTTCAGGGAGATGTTTGGGGTAGAAAAACCGCGGATGCAGATTATAAAGGGTTTAAAGTTGGAGACAGAGTACAATACACCAGGGCAATGATTAAGAGAACTGGAGAAATTACCGATCTAAAAAATAGCGATGAGGCAACGATTAAAGAAGATGAGAGTGATAGTTATCATACAGTTAAGTTCGACAAATTGCTTAAAATCAATTAAAAAATATACACACAAAAAAAAAGCGGACAAATTTTGTCCGCTTTTTTTTATTCAATCATTTACCATTTTATTCTTTTTGCTGCATTACTCAAATCAATTTCAGTGATCCGTAAATACTTCAATGTCATTTCTATTTTAGAGTGGCCAGCGATCAGCTGTACATTTGTAGCACTCAAACCAAAATCATTGATAAGTAGCGTTATACACGTATGCCGTGCTAAATGCGAAGTTAATTTTGTGGTTATTCCTGCAAATCGTTGTAATTCCTTTAAATTTCTATTGTAGAATTGATTGGCATATTTGAAAAATAGCGTTTCATCACTATTCAGATAGTTATTTATAATCATGTCTGCTTTTCCGTTCCAAAAATCGGAGATCACCCACTCTACTCTCTTGTTATTGATCTTACGTGTTTTGTGAGGTGTATATTTTAGGCGAAGTTTTCCGTTTGGCAACCGTTCAAAATTGGCACCGGTTAATGTACTCAAATCGCCAAAGCGTAAACCGGTATAACACGCAAACAAAAACATATCTCTCGTTTTTTGTAGTTCCGGACGTAAAGACATATCCAACTTCTCCAGGAGCAATAGTTCAGAAAGCGTTAATGATTCCTTTGTCACTTCTATTTCACGCACGGCAAAACCACGGTTAAAAGGATTTTGAGAATAGGATATTATATCGTTTCTAACAGCCGTAATGGATGCTTTTTTTATTTTACTGAATAACGATGCACGGCTATTGACACTTAAATTCTTTTTCTCAATCAGAAACTTATTAAAACCCTCCAGGAACGAAACTGTAAACGCATCAAATGTAATGTCGGTTGAATATTCCTTTAAATAACGTAATACACGAGCGTAAACCCATTTAGTTCTAATACTCAACTCTATATTTGATTTTTCCATCACTTCCTTTTCAAAGAACGTATAAAAAGAAATTTGATTGACTTCTAAATCATTTAGATCTATTTTTTTGTTTTTGATAGTTTGAGAAAGTAGATAGGATTCAATTAGATTTTTACTCGCAGATATTTGAGCGTTTATAAAGTCAGCCTGTGGATGGCTTTTTTTAATCGTGCATTTCTTTGCATCCCAAAATTTAGGTTCTATTTTTATCCCCGTTGATCTACACGGACGTTTTCCTCTGGAGATGTAAACTTGAATTTCAATAGTTCCTTTTCCATCTTTATCTAATTTGTTTTTCCGATTAAAAATTACATTCGTTTCCATGGTATCACATTTAATTCAAAAAGGTATCACATCATTTTACAGAAAGGTATCACAATTTCAGTTGTCCATAAGTTACCACAATTTACCGTATTAATTTTAAACCGTTTGCACGACTTGCATTTGATATGTTTTGGTAAATTATGATAACTGTTGGACATTGGCAAAAGTACCCACGACTGGATTCGAACCAGCACGCACATAGTGCACAACCCCCTCAA
>JBEBYC010000038.1:0-10095 GCA_040391315.1 Portibacter sp.
CATGCTCCACCGCTTGTGCGGGTCCCCGTCAATTCCTTTGAGTTTCAGCCTTGCGACCGTACTCCCCAGGCGGACAACTTAACACGTTAGCTACATCAACGAAGGGTAACCCCCCCATCAATAAGTTGTCATCGTTTACAGCGTGGACTACCAGGGTATCTAATCCTGTTCGCTACCCACGCTTTCGTGCCTCAGCGTCAATCAAGGCCCAGCTAGCTGCCTTCGCAATTGGTGTTCCATGACATATCTATGCATTTCACCGCTACATGTCACATTCCGCTAACCTCAACCCAATTCAAGAAAATCAGTATCAACGGCAATTCTATCGTTAAGCAACAGACTTTCACCACTGACTTAATTTCCCGCCTACGCACCCTTTAAACCCAGTGATTCCGGATAACGCTTGCACCCCCCGTATTACCGCGGCTGCTGGCACGGAGTTAGCCGGTGCTTATTCCGCAGATACCGTCAAACCCTCATCAATGAAGGCGTTTCTTCTCTGCTAAAAGCAGTTTACAATCCATAGAATCTTCTTCCTGCACGCGGAATGGCTGGTTCAGACTTTCGTCCATTGACCAATATTCCCTACTGCTGCCTCCCGTAGGAGTCGGGTCCGTGTCTCAGTACCCGTGTGGGGGATCACGCTCTCACGCCCCCTACTGATCGTAGCCTTGGTAGGCCTTTACCCTACCAACTAGCTAATCAGACGCACACCCATCTCTAAGCGCCGTAACTTTAATAATAAATCCTTATACTTATTATCACATCCGGTATTAATCCCAGTTTCCCAGGGCTATCCCAGTCTTAGAGGTAGGTCATGTACGCGTTACTCACCCGTGCGCCGCTCTCTAGCAACCGAAGTCACTATACCGCTCGACTTGCATGTATTAAGCCTTCCGCTAGCGTTCATCCTGAGCCAGGATCAAACTCTCCATGTTCTAATCCTTTGTAGGCTCTTTACTTCTCTTTTTTAAAGAAGTCGAACTCTCTTTTTTAATCTCTTTTGTTTAAAGGTCTTCTTTTATTCCTTTTCCTATTCTTTACTCTTAAGTACTACTCCAGTGTGTCAATGAACTTTTTACTATATATCTTCTCTAATCTCTTCTTCTTTCTCTCCAGAAAATATACAGCCTTTTTTATCTTCAGGCCTTACCCTTCGGTAATCCCCTTTTTTATTCCTCTCTTTATTTGAGCCCGCAAAGGTACTATGCTTTTTTATTCTATCCAAATGTTTTTAAAAAAAAATTATTTTTTTTATCCCATCTCTCTACTTTCTAGAACCTTCAATCTCTTTTCCCCTCGTTTGGGATCGCAAAGGTACAGCCTTCTCTCTATATTTACCAAACTTTTTTTAAAGTTTTTTTTAGTAAAAATACATTTTTATAAAATTTAGTTTTGTAATCGCCTGATTTATAAAGATGGGAACGAAATTTTATTATGAAAAATTAAACATTACAAATAATATAGTGTTGATTACAATAATCCATATAAATTTATAGACGCATTGATTATGGGTGATAGTTATCATTCAACAGAGTAAACTATTACTGCTTTACCCACTTTCCTACCGACACTTTGCCTTGCTTATCCCGTACAGATATAATATACATACCCTGTGTTAGATGCCCGCATTCTAATCTAAATTCCTCCGATGACTGCGTCCCGAACTCCCTCACGCTACCATCCTTAGCTGATATCTGATACTGTACAGGCAGTACAACGTCTTGTGGAAGCTGCACATGGATATACCCCGAGCTTGGATTCGGATAGAGCGTAAGTTTTGTAGCTGTCGATAGATTTACTTCCTCTGATGACGATACTATCTCACCCGGAAAGACCCAATACTTGCCCACATGTGTGCAGGAATCATCTAAGCAGCCTTCGGGACTGAGACGCTTCGGCCATGCGTCAAATATCCCGGTCACTTTATCTTCGTAGCGCTCTAATCTCCCTCCTGTTATGATACTCCCATCAGGTGCTTCCTTTATATCAACAATCGTATTTCCTCGAATTCTCATATCATATACCTTTCTCTGTGGTGCTATAAAATGTCTCCATAATAGTTTGCCGTCCGTGCTAAAACGGGCAATAAAGCTACAAAAAATACTTGACGCAGACATCTTTTTGTCATATCCCTCAATTTCAAAGCTATCCAATATTGCTACTGTACCTGAACACAGAACATCTCCATTCCTTGTTGTGGAAATACGATTTATCTTCTGTGTTTGTGTTCCAACATATATCGATTCTCTCCATATTGGTGGAATCATGGATGTCCACAATACTTCACCAAATCTATTTATTTTGGTTATGAAACTAACATCCCTTAAATTCGTATTTGTTCCCGGTGCTGCACCTCCATAATAAACAGGGTTTATAAAATAATTACCTTCACTATCCACTGCTATTTTAGGGTAACCTCTATTTAGATTTGTGCTTATGATGGTTGAAATACTATCTATACTGTTATCGGGCATGACCTTAAATATACTTCGCTTCCCATACTCCTCTGGATCTTCTACAAAACGATCCCCCCACTCATACGAAAATACCATATTACCATCAATGTCCGTACAAGCATCATGCATTCTCCGTGCAGGACTGTCTGACTTCTCAAACCAGAACAAGTCTCCTTTTTGCTCCCCGTCCAAGCCCACTCGCATGAATACTGATCGGAAAGGTATTCGCACACCATCTTGATTGATATTCTGCATCCTATTGTCCAAGCCCTCTCCCCACAGTATAAGCTCATTGTTTTTCACAAGCGTAATCCCATAAGGACTTGGTGTATTATATCCCAATCCGGTTGTTCCTATATGTGATAAATGTATTACTTTATATTTATATTCTGCTATTTTATCCCCATTTATTTTCATCATTGCCCATTTCCAGTATATTGTGCTATCCAATTCATTGTATTCTATTCCTGCTATAAAAATCGTATCATTCCTTAATTCAAGCAAATTATAGAATCCTTTATACCCTTTATATTCTTTAGACGCTATTATCGTTCCATTTTGGTCTATTTTTTTAATGAATGTAACTAAATCTGAATAATCTGAATTAACTTCATCCACGCTGGCTATGACTTCATTTTCGTATAATTTAATTTGCCAAATATGTGATCTTAATCCATTTTCTGGTGCGTATATGCGAGAATAATACTGTCCCATGATTTTGTTTGACATAAATACTGTCAAAAGTACAAACATCGTTAGATTAATTTGTATTCGGCTCATTTGATTTCTTATTTTGATATTACTACCTTATGTGTTATTTCAGAAATTTTATCTTTCCGGATTTGTATATAATACATCTTCCTTTTCATACGACCACTTTATTGAAATAATCAATTCTTATTTTGCACCTTAATTGTGATTTTAAATTATAATTTTTTGCGTGATGTGTTTTGATGTCAGGCTATCATTCCATATTTCATTTACAAGTAGCTAATCTGATATATGCATATTCCATATCTTTAATCAGCATTTACTGCTTTACCCACTTTCCTACCGACTTCACACCATTATAGTCACGAATAGTGATTATGTATATTCCTTTACTATATAGATGTGTGTACAACTCAAATTCTTTATCAAACTGCACACTGCTCAATAATATCCTTCCAGAAATATCAGAAATTTCACAATTGACAGGTAATGTTATTTTTTTGTCAAGTAAAATTTGGATTTTATCATGTCCTGGGTTTGGGTATATGCCCATTTGTGAATTTAGATAGTCTTGCGTAAATGTCACCATATCACACGCTCCTTCTGTAAATTTGATGTAAACATCATCATCAATATAACAGCGGAGTGTTGGGTAATCCTTAGCGCACTCCGGTGGAACAATTATCGTACTATTTCCAAATAATTTTAAAACAGACCCTACATTTTCAATAATTGTGTCCATTACGTTGCGTTTAAGTTCCTCTAAGTTTCTTGTATAAAATCTTCTTAAAGGTTTACCATTCGTAGTATATACGGTATCTATTTTTTCTATCAACAATTTATATGGATTGTTGGCAATAATTTCTTGATCTACATTCCCTATTATAAAGTACTTAAAATAAAATGGATATTTTACAGATATACTATAGGTTACTGTATCGCCAACTTCTGCTTTAAAATCATACAATAACTTCCATGTATCATCTTCGTAGAAAAAAATTTTACCTTCCTTTTGGAAAGTGATAATTTCACTCTCTGGCAAATAAACTCCATTAGTAAATACACCTATAACTCTGCAAATACGGTCATGAATAGTCGTATCTCTTACCACTTTGGTGATATCAATTTTTAATCTGCAATCGCCACTGGAAAAATCGCCTATATAACTACTGCTGTACCATATAGCGGATCGATGCATTTCGGTTGTATCAGTAAGTTTTGACACATTAATATCAATATTGAATGAAGTAGCACAATAAGATTCTTCGGGTGTAAAAACATAAGAAAATCTGCCAATTGTTTTTGTATCAATTACTTCGGGAGACCAGCTACCCTCTATCCCATTGACGGATTTGCTAAGTAAATCATCCGGTACTTCATTCAATGAATAATTAGTCTTTATATTGAACTGTGGTGTTATTTTATCTGATATTTGTATAAGTAGCGTCGTGGTATCAGCGTACTGCCCGCCATCGGGTGTAAATACATATCTAAAGCTACCTGAGACCGATGTATTGATAACAGGTGGAGACCATGTACCGGATATCCCGGGTTCATTTTGTGAAACCAAGGGTAGTAAGTCGGGATCACTTTCAATACAATATGGGCCAAAAGCTGCGAATTCCGGTTTGATAAGTGCAGGCTTCCTACAGTCAGGATCGTTCGTGCCTGAGTATCTTTTTTCTCCCCGGTCATAATAGCAGGTAAGTTCCGTTTTTGTTCCTTGCTCCCAGTCGTGGTAGTATAGGATACCATTGGGAGAGCCAACACCCTCTATCCATATTAAGTCGCCATATTTTGATTGATTTGCAGGGTTTAGATGCCGTAGGGTTATTCTTTTGCGAAGATACCCTGGTATCAACTCTATCGTATCAACATTTAATACTTTAGCGAAACCAAAATCATAAGGTAAAGTAAAAATGTCATTAATCTCCACATTAAAATCATACAATAAATATATTGAACCGGAACATTCAAAGCATTTTTTAACACTGCTGATATACAGTTTTCCTGTCCCAAACCAAGCGGTATAAACAGTATCTTTCTTTTCGATACCTATTTCTATATCCCTGCTAATGATAGGTCTATATCTGATCCATTTGTGTGTACGGTCATATATTACAGTGTCTTGACCAAAATACTGAATATAACTCCTTCCATCTTTACTGAAGTACCATTCCTTGTGTCTCATATTAATCTGATCATACTTATAAAGACCATTCGGTGCATTCCATGTGTATATATCGTTACACATATCCTTGTCAATACACCCTAATGAATCAACATGCAGAATCCAGGTGCTGTCATTTTTAATCTTTTTTCCATATACTGCATGTTCATCAAATGTATTTACTCCACCAATAGCATAAATACTATTTGATGATTTTTCTTTTATCTCATAAAGCCAATTTCCATCCGATCTTCCAAGATTATCGAAATAGCCGTAAGATCTATAAAATTTTTCTTTACCTAACTCGTCTATTCTTTGTATATAGCTTGAATGCAATGGTACATTGGCGGAATCTAAAAAAGTAAGATGACTATTGTGTCCTGTTACTAAGACATCCCCATTCCCACATACGGCAAATGATACATGCTGTTGTTGCTGGTCATAATAGGTCGTGTCACTCCAAATCATTTTATCATTTTTGTCCAATGCATATATCGTACTTGTGAGAACTTTATCAGCATTTGTTCCAGTAATTACTTTTTTACCGTCAGCAAAAAAAGCTGCACAGGGTTCTTTAGAGAATCTATACTTCACGATGCCATGCTCTTCTTCAAAATATTTATGAATGATTTTCTTTTCTTTATTAACTTTAATATAACCCTGATAATTTATAGTATTATTTGGTCCACTTTTATCTCTATCACTATGATAATTTAAAACGATATTGAGATATCCATCATCATCTATACCATAATCAAATAATTGTCCATATTCAAAATCTAATCGCATTAAACTATCTAATGTAAAATCTTTATTAATCCAGTATATATATGGAAAATGTTCTTGATCCTTAGTCTGTAAGCTATAACTTCCAGAACAAAACAATAGGTATTGATTATTATATTCAATAAATTGAAAATGCGCTCCCAGTCCCTGATATGAATATGGATTCCATAATTCCATTTTTTCAGTTACGTTGTTTCCTTCAACTAACACAATTTGGAGAGTGTCCTCTGGAACAATTTTAAATCTCCCAACAGAAAGTATTCTACCTCCATCAATTAAAATTTTTGATCGCTTAGACTCAACGCCCAATCTTACCGCATCTATCAAATCTCCTTGTCTGTCATATCTTGTGAGATAGGTATCAGAAAAAAAGGAGCTCTTTACCTCTTTTAAAAGATAACTATGAATACATAATGTATCATTTTGAAAATTAAGAGCATTTAATGCATAAGAAGTCGCAAACTGTGAAGGTGTAGTTAACTTAGAGAAAAATTCTTGACTATTTGCAAATATGCATATATGAAATAATGTTAAAATCAGGACGAATCTTTTCATTTTAATTGGATTAAAACATTAGTAATAAAATTGAAGTGGTCATATATTTTATCATCGAAAATAAGACCACTTCATTTTAATAAAAATTATTGCTTCACAACTTTTTTAACTATCAAACTTGATCCTCCTTTAAGGATATTAACGAAATATATTCCGTCAGGAAAGAATTTTACATCTAATGATGTTGTACTATTGCCACTTATAATTCCAGATTTCATAACAACACCTTGTGAATTCATGAGATTATACTCAAAATGAAAATCAGGTCCAAGATTAAGTTCAATATTGATTATATCAAATACAGGATTTGGGAAGATATTGATACTCTCTTTATTGATTTCTTCTTTGTACGAACGAAATTCTATTTCTTCAAATCCACCCGAAATGAATTCAATTGGCATTTTATCCCCAGTAAGTTTATAATACAAACCTCTTGCAAACCCTGATACTGGTGTCGTCTTTTCTCCTATAGACACAATTAATCCTTTTGAAAGTGAATCCAATGAAAAAGTACCTCTGTTCCTCATATATTGTAAGTTTATATGCTGAATAGAAACGAAATCAGAACCTTCTTCACTATAATCATTAAATGTATCTAAATAATCTTGAGCTTCGTCATATAAAGCTACTTCTGTTAACATTGAAAATCCTAATATCTTAGTAGCCAAATCATCTTGAATTAACGCATATGCTGCTGATTCAATTGCTGCCTGTTCTTTAGTCTGATCAATTTCCGGTTCATTTTTCGTTATAACCACTAATGCTCTCTTTATTTTTGCGATACAAGCTCTATACCTTCTGATTAAATAATCCCTCAACAACGGATCCATCTCCTCATCAACTAATAATTTTGCGATCTCCTCTTCAATTTCTTCAAGCATTTTCTTTGTCCTAATTTTATTTGACGTAACGTAACAATCTCTATAAATAATTGAGGGACCACTAAAACTACCACAGTTATTATTAATTTCATCAATTGCTTCCTCTTTCATATAGTTGCCACTATTAGTAGGTATTCGGCAATTAGGATCATCAACCTTAAAATAATATTCGAATGGCACATTATTAAATGCAGTTATGTCTGGAGTTCCACTTTTAGAAAAGCAATTACTTGCACCCCTGTAATGATTTCCCTGACGTGGATATATAGATCCTGTATTTATTTCTATGTCTTTACCATTATACCTAAAACAATTATTCAGATATTGGGTTTCGTTATCATAATTTGCCAGAGAACCCCAATATCCAGATGTAAAAAAGTTATCTACTATAAAGGCATTACCATTAGGGATTGAGGAAGCCCATAATTTCACTCCATACTCACTTCCTATCGTCGTATTATTACTTATATAATATGTTGACATTCCCTCTAAAGTAATCGCATCTTCTCCACCATAAAAATTATTACCATGAATTTCAAGATCAATAGCGCTCATCTGTCCAATTGCATAAATTCCATGCTGGTTGTCTGAAAAGGTATTACCAAGTGCATAAGAAGCAAAAGATGTTCCTTTTGTGGATATAAATTCAACACCATTTTTTGAATTTAAAAAAGTACAGTATTGGACATCAACTCGAGAATCGTATGCTAAAATAGATGATTTACCTATATTATTAAAAGTACAATTTATAAACCTTACATTATTATTATCCCATAAAGTCACACAGTCATTGACACTATTTATGAAATTACATGCTGTAAATGAACTCATATCATTATCCATCGGCATAAAGGCAACAGCTCTGCGACAATCCTTAAAGGTAGAATTTGATGCAGTTATAAGCCCTCCCCAACTTGATGCTAAATCCGGATAAGGAATGTGATCCGGGTGCATCGACACTCCTGATACGGCACCTTCAATTAATGCACCATTTTTCATGGTAACTTTTCCTGCACCAGATTGATTAGCACCGTTGCCTTCTACTACCACACCTATCCATTGACCACAATTTCTGGTTAGCGTACCCCCATTAAGCATTAAATGAGCCCCTTTCCTGACAATAAGCTTTTTTGCTAACTTTATAGTACCTGTCACAGTCAAAGTCACTCGACTTTCTATTATCATATCTCCTGAAACAGAGAGTATTCCATCTATTGTTGTATTTTGATCAATAATCAGATCCAATCCATCCTGAGCCAACAAAACAGCCTGATAAGCATCCATAATTCCAGCAGTATTTCCTGAAGGAGCATTATATGGCAACTGACCTTGAGTTCGCTTCAATATCTTATCAATATCCTGAGACGAAAGACATGAGTTAACACTTTTCATTAAAGCTATGATTCCAGCTACTGTTGGCGCTCCAAATGAAGTATTTCCGGATCCATATGAACATGTATTTTGGCCTTGTAATCTGTTTACGCCAACACAAAGTGCATAAATATCTGCACCTGTCTGTGATCCATAACCACCATCATAAACGTGTTCAAAATTTTCATTCGCCTGTGCTACATATATGTAGCCATCAATTACTCCATGCGTATTATTTTGTCCAAATGCACTATGAATTAAAGTGCCTCCATCATTTATATACTCTTCAATTTCCGATGTAGTTATTCCTGTTCCTGTAAAACTTACAGATATAGTTTTATGACCATCAGCCATTGCTTGTAAAATTCCTTGTCTAGGATTGCCTGATGTACATGTAGAGCCAACAATATATCCCGCCACTTTGGTATTATAGCCCGATCCAACTGTACATATATTGTTATTTACTATTGCAGCAACGGCCCCAGCAGTTGCAAATCCATGCCCACAAACAGGATTATTAAAATTACTGATATTTGTTATTGAAACAAACTTATTCTGAAGATCATCATGACTATAATCGAAATAAACATCTACAACAGCAACAACTTGTGATGCAGAACCATGTGTAACAGTCCAAGCACATGGAATATTCATTCCGTCCAAATACCAACTGTCACCTCCTTGAACAGAAGGATCGTTAAAAGATTCGCCTTGACAATTTCCCAAAAAAGGCTCACTAACTGGATAATCACACACTTTTATGACTTCGTCAATTGATTCTATGTTTTTAAGAGCTGAAAACATAGAATCAATATTTTGATTGTCTAAAATCTTTATATTCATACAAATCTCTAACTTTCTGTGTTTTTCCATCTGGTCTCGCCTGAAGAAGTGATGTTACCTGACAATCTGATAAAATCTGGTTTAATTCAACATTCATTGTTGAAAGTGAATTAGCTATAGGCTTGGATAGTTCTGTCTTAGCTCTGAATATTATTGAGTGACATACCTCTTGAGAAGTAGCAATTTTAACACTAAGCAAGCAAATAAATATTAATATTAAATTTTGCCACCTGTTTTTAAGTAAAAATTTTTTGTTTTTCATAATAATTGTGATTTTAAATTATAATTTTTTGCGTGATGTGTTTTGATGTCAGGCTAT
>JBEBYC010000039.1:0-8460 GCA_040391315.1 Portibacter sp.
CTGCCCAGATTGTTGTATATCTGCGAGAGCAATGTTTTATTCGCTTCGACCCCATTTTGCGCCAATGCTTTGTGTAGAAGTTCGTTGGACTTTTTGTAGTCTTTCTGTTTCTCATAAACCAGTGCCAGATTATTATAGTTTGTAGCCAAAACATTTGCCATAGCCGGTATTTTGCTATAAAAGCGAATGTTATCTTCCAGATGATGTTTTGCAAGATCAAAATCATTCATTTGCAGATAAATAGCAACAAGATTATTTTTTATCAAATGGATTGTTGGTTCGTCTTTGAGCGATTCTGCGATTTTCAGTCCTTGGTTTTGTGTTTCTAATGCTTCGGGTAGTTTCGATTGCATAATCTGCGCATTGCCTTTTGTTGCCAGAATACGGGGCATTTGCGACTGTATGTTGTGTTTTTTAGCCAGTTCATAAGCTTTTTGTGTGGCTCTTTCCGCTTCTACAAATTTTCCTTGATAGAATAATGATGCTCCTTTTAGACGCGAAAGACTTACTGTTGTGCTGTTATCATTTTTGCGTTGGGCTGCCAATATAAGATGATCTATTTTGGAAGTAGCTCCGGCAGGGTCAGCAAGTATATATTTCTCCAATGCCGAAATCAGCTCGCTGCGGCCTGTGGAAGATGTATTTTGTGATGTATAATTATTTATAAGCGCATCAAGGTTATTTTCCTGTGCCAAGGCAGACAAGGAAAGACTACTGAATGTAATAATAAGAACAAACTTATAAAAAGATGACATTGGCTAACTATTTATGTTTCAGGTAAAAATAGTAAATATTCAATATATAATCTAAATCTTGCCTTGTTGAATACGATTACTCACTCATTCAGTTTTGCGCTTTACTCATTTGGGCAAATCCGTATTGATTTTCTTGTTTCATTTGTCATATAATATTAATTGAAAAGGGAGAATGGGGAGTTGAAAACAACAATAATATTGAAATTCTAATTTGCGATTTTATGCTATTTTTTGATTGCTCGTTTTTCTATTTTTCAGCGATTTTTTAACGATAAAATTTTAGTTTATGAAAAAAAGTAGAGCGTTTACTTTTCTGTTGCTGATGAGCTTCTTACTGTTGTTGACAAATTGTTCAAGTGATGACAACAATCCCGAACCGGAAATCCCAGCAAACAGCGACGTAAAAACCAAAGCAGGCACTACAAACGGTGCGGTTTATAAGGTTTTCTATCAGGAAACTAACCAAGCTAGTACCCGTAGAGGTATTATTATCCTTGCCGTAGGCGATGGCGGGAATGAGAACGATGCCACGCTGAATGCCCAATGTACAGCTTTGGCAGATAAAGGATATGTGGCTATTACCACCACATACCGAACAAATTCGGAGTACTATGCAGGCTTCAAGGAAGATATGGAACAGCTTATTACCAAAGAAACCACAGCTTTTAATATTGCAAGAAATAAAGTGGTGCTTGGCGGATTGTCTAGAGGAGGAAATCGCCTGCACGGGGCTGTGCTTCCTGCAAATCCGCAGAATAACAGCTATCCCATAGAAGGTATCAAGGGGGTTATTCTCGAATGTGCCGGCGGTGATTACTGGAAAGGCAGAGGCATACTGTATCCTGTATTGTTTATGAACAATAAGGTTGATAATGAGGTACAAACCCCCGATGCAGAAGAATTTGTAAATGGTTTGCAGCAGAATGCTAATCCTGGGGTAAAGAATAAAAGCAAAACGCTTATCGTTCCC
Organism: Portibacter sp.; assembly: GCA_040391315.1. Taxonomy (GTDB): domain Bacteria; phylum Bacteroidota; class Bacteroidia; order Chitinophagales; family Saprospiraceae; genus OLB9. Next base: position 1,726 of record JBEBYC010000039.1, read on the forward strand.
GGGTCAGGACATTGCACAAACGCTAATCAATACAAAGATTTTATCGTGAATAATATCGAAAGCCTGTATAATTAATTTCAAATAGTTGTCATTCCGACGTTAGGAGGAATCTATTGAAAAATAGATGCTTCGACTGCGCTCAGCATGACAAAACAGCGGATAAAAAAACAAATAAACATAAATAATATGAAAGGAATAATCAAATTTATCCTGCTTGCAGGAATCGTAGCTAGCTTTACATCGTGTGCAGAAGTACAACGCGCGGCACGTACAGTAAACAATTCGGGTGTGTTGAATACGCCTACATCGTCTGGTACAGCACGAAAAACTGCGGGTAGCCTTGGCACAGGCGTTAGCAATGCTCAAAAAATCACAATGGGTACCTACTACATTATCAACGTGGGTAATCAAAAAGCACTGACAAATCCCAAAAAAGAAAAGTTCACAAAGCTTAGATTGGACGATTTTGATGGTAGCGATTTGCAAAAATGGGAGGTAATCCAATCTAAAAACGGCACCATTCAACTCAAACAATTCGATACGCCTAACTGGTATGTCTATTTTTCTAACTCAAAATGGTTGAGTGTAAACAGTTCAGACCCTGAAAATTTTACGTTGAGACCAGCTGCTGGTACATCGAACAGATTTCATTTCGTAACCGGTAAGTATGGCGGAAAAGTGTTGATTTGGGACGGCGACACCAGCTACAACGGAACCGAAACAGCCGTATTGCAAAACAATAAATTCGACCAATGGGAACTGGTTCCTGCGAGATAATTTTTTAATTGATAGTTGATTATAGGCAATTAGTAAAAAAGGATAATAATGCCACAGATGCACAGATGACAAAACAACAACAAAGTATAATCTGTGCATCTGTGGCACTCAAAAAAAGAAATATTATGAAAAATCTAAAAAAACTAACATTCGCACTCTTCGCGTTTATATTGCTGTTTACAGCGTGTAGCAAAGACGATGATGATACACAAGACAATATCAACCAAGAACAATTACATGGCAAATGGACAGTAACCGCAATGAGTGGAAAAATATTTGTAAAGGTTGGAAATATCCCCGAAACGGAAGTTCCACTAATGTCTTTTTGGGGCGATAAAATTTTTTATTTTGAAAACAACAACCGCTTAAGCGTTTTAGAAAACCAAACCGAAGTTTTGGATTTTGGTCCTTATCAAGTTAATGGCGATAATCTTACCGTTGCCAACGGTCCCGGGGTTTTAAAAGTAGCTTTGTCCGGCAGTAATGACATGACACTCACCAACAAACAAGACGATTACTACAGAATGATGGCTTTTTATAACAATCAAACCGAAGATGAAGTCCGCCAAATGTTTCGTGTGGAGGGTGATATTGTATTTCACTTAAAGAAACAGTAAATAATTAATTGAAAAGGGAAAGTGGAGAGTTGAAAGTGATAGTACATTTTCAACTTTCACTTTTCAATTTTAAACTAAAGAAATATGAAAATTCTAACAAAACTCACATTCGCAATTTTAGCATTTGCACTGATGTTTTCAGCGTGTAAAAAAGATGACAATGACAAGCAACATATTGCCACTGAAATCACAGTTGAGGAATTGCAAAATTATATGATTGTAGATGAGTATTTGGCTAAGCCCGAATATCAAAATCAACTTGGAACCAAGCCATATTTATACGCCACTTTTATTACAGAATATAATGGTAAACTTTGTTCATTTAGTGAAGGATGGAGTGCCTCTGTTTTTTACAATCTGGAACAGGAAGGAGCCATCAAATACGATGCTGCAACTGGCATTACGAAACTCAAAACTAAATGGGGTTATTATGAGTTAACGAGAGATTCAAACGAGCAGATTATCGTAAAAGGAAATTTTCATTTCGAAAATGATCCTTCACAAACTTATACATATTGGTTTACATCAAACTACACGCAACTGATAAAAGTAAATGGCGATGTTTATGACAACGCTACCTACAAAGCAATAGAAAATCTTACAGGTTTTTATCGGTTCTCTATTGATTTTTGGCGATACAAACAAGATGCCGTACCTAATGATGGAGATTTAACGTGGTCTTACTATCTGAACCACAGAAATGTTTGGACAGGACAAGACAGTGGAACTGAAAAATTGTATAATGCTTTTATTGCTATACCGAAAGGTAACGGCTGGAAAGGACAGCACAAAGACAAGGATATTCTATTAGTAAACACCGGCAAAACAATGACTACAGGAGATGTTGTCGTGTGCGAGAAAATGTAGAGATAGGTGCTAGCCGTTGACTAAAAGCCAATAACTTCAAAAATAATGAAAAGAAAATGAAAAAATTTATCAAACTAATCCTAGCTCTTACCCTTTTGATTGCAGCCTGCAGCAAAAATGATGAAGACAATAAGCCAAAAATTGCCAAAGAAATCACGGCTGATGAGCTTATGAAATACAAAATTGTAGAAGAGTTTGCCGTCAAGCCAGCAAATACAGCTACGTATGGGGAGTATCCTATCCTATTTGTCACATATTTTACAAAGGAAAACGGAGTCACAAAGATTAGTATGGCTCACTTTGGCAATATATCTTCTGACATTACAACAAACAACATTACTTACAGTTCGCAAACTGGCATCACTACAATCAAGACACAATTAGGACATTATGAGCTAACTAGGGATATAGACGATAAGATTGTTTTAGCGAGCAGACTCCACATGGTAGACGCTGCGGTATTTAAGGAACATTGGACGTCAAATCATGCGCAACTAATCTATTTAGAAAATACCATTAGACCAAATTTGGCAGAATATTTTGAGTTAGGTTTAGCCAATAACACATATAGTGCTGTTATTAACGAAAATACGATCATATACGAATTTGATGATGAAACTAAATGGATGATCGGCTTTAATATTTATCCGCAGTCGTACCCGTGGACGTATCGTTTATTGACAAAGACTATTGGTCGTGGCAGAGATGACGGAACGGCTAAGTACGAAAATCTCTTTCTAGATATTCCTTCTGGAAATGGGTGGAAAGGACAACAAAAAGAGGAAGCTTTACTATTGGTAAACACATGGAATGCTAACCGTCAGACAACTGGCCCTGTAGGATTATTTAAAAAATATCCAAAGAAATAATAAAATCTAAGCTAAAAATTATGAAAAATTTAATAAAACTCACATTCACGCTCCTCGCATTTACATTGTTATTCACAGCTTGTAAAAAGGATGATAAAAATCTTCACAAAGACAAAAAACTAGCAAGTCTCGTATCACCTCCTAACAATCAAGGGGAACAGGTTATAATTAACTACAAGTACGATGACCAAGAGCGTTTAATAGAAATTGCACAAGAAAACCCTTATTTGGTTTTTTTTACATTTACTTATATGCCCGACGGCAGGGTAGAAAAAATAAAAGCATTAACGGACCTACAAAGTCAATTATATACTGATTATACCTTTTTTTATGAAAACGAAAGTAAAATTCCCAACCGAATGAGATACAGTGGCGCCGTGCCTACCTATACCACCGATGTTGTGAATATAGATAATACCTTGTTTTGGAACAATGGAAATGCCGATGAATTTGTACTTGAAGGAGTAAATGCTGCTAATAATACATTTCAAAGTTTGGTAGTAGGCAATACGACATATACGCTGCATTTTACTAACCAATTAAAAAATGGTTTAGCTACACAAGGGGCTCTTAACATTCCGCTGGCCATGACAAAAGATTACACAGGACTTTTAGTTTATTTTGGATTGCAATTAAACTCGCAGCCTATTACAAGGTTAGAAACTTCTGACGGAGGGCTACATAATTGGCAATACGAAACGGATGCCGCAAGTTACATTACAAAATTAGGAGGGATAGAATACCGTTACCAATAAATATTTATGAACTTTTAATAAAGAACAAGAAAATGAAGACAATCACATCTATATTAAGCACATTATGCCTATTGGCTTTTCACACACTTTCAGCACAGGTTGTAAACATGCAGGATGCCATCAAAAATGCACCAAAAGAAGTGCCTGACAAAGTCAGCTTTGTAAAAAAGGAGAATGGCAAAACCATATCCAGCAAAACGATTACGTACTCCTATGACAAAGAAGGAAGGTTGACCGAAATCAAATCAAATACAGATGATTATACCTTTAAATACAGCTATGCCACACAGGAATATGTATTCGGGCCAAACGAAAGAGTAAGCAGCATCACCGTCATTTTTAAGAACAACAATTATGTAAAAGCGGATTTTACCTATAATAAAGTAGGTGAATTGTCTAAAATAGTTCGCAGCGGACAAGAACGGGATGCTTTTGAACTGTATTATGACAAAGGTACTTACACTTGGAAAGATAAAAAAGGACGAACGAATAAACTAAAAGTAGATGGGTACAAAATCACAGAGCATCTTGTTGGTGGCGATGCCTTTGTATTTACCTATGACAAGGGAAAAAACGGAATTGAAAATATGCTAAAGCCAATTACGCTAACGACTTATATGGCAATGGAATATTACAACACCGACTTCTATAGCAGTGGTTTTTTACAATGTATTATGCCACAACCTTTGAAAAGCATCACCGACCCTCGCGAAAATGGGAAAATCTACACTTTTTCTAATACAAAAGGTTTATACACCTATCTGAAAGAAAGTAGCGTGAAAGATGGCACCTATCTCAACACTTGGAAATTTACCTATCGGGAACTGAAAACAGATCTTAAAATCAACCCGAAAGTGTTAGAAAACAAAAAAGTGGATAAAATAAAAATAAAAAAATAATGAATAGATATATCTTCATTGGTTTAGCGTTATTGCTATTATCTTGTGGCGAAAACCAAAAAACAGAACAATCAAACACAGAAAACAATCCGGCAACAGAACAGTTCGCCAAAACGATTGAAGAAACTACTAAAGAAGCTGACATCAATGGTAAATGGCAGATTACAAACGTTTCAGGCGGACCGGTAAAAATCTACCCGTCAGGCAAAAGCAATCCGGGAATGGAAATTGATTTTAACCCGATATGGAAAGGAGGAATCTATGAATTTACCAACAGCATTTGCTTTTTGACCCTTCCAAATATGCCACAAGACCAAATTGGCGGTTACAAAGTAAAAGGAAATACCATTATCTTTGACAATACCGAGGGCGAAGAACAGCAAATGACATTCACATTAGAGAGCAACACGATGACCCTCACAATAGATTCGCAAGTCTATCAAAAGCTCATCGCGCAGAAAAGTAACGGACAGGTAGAAATGGACATCAGCAATCCGCTTGTCTTTCATTTGAAAAAGTAATTCATTGAAAATTCATTATCAACGATCAATTACAAAAATGAAAACATTATTTTTTCTAATAACGGCACTATCATTCAAAACTGCAATGGCACAGGAAAAAGGAATACCATCTTGTTTTCAGAAAAAGATTGCCGAAAGCAAGGATTATCTGGGGCTTTACCTTGCCGAAATAGAGGGCGATACTTTATATTACCTCGAAACGCCTCCACTGCCAGGAGCGGATCGAATAAATGTTTCAACCTTTTATGATGAAGATTGCAATGAGGTAAACAAATCTGCTACGGGAGGTATCGCCGGAAGACCCAAAGGCTACAAACCCTACAAGCTGATCAAAACGTTGTGGGAAAAAGAAATTTTCCCGATCAAAAGCTTCTCACAAAAGAAACAAAAGTTTGAATATCTCAGTAGCTACAATCTCGTTTCACCATTCAAATTTTCAGACCATCAATCTTTTTATTTTTCATTTAAAGACGGTTTGCAACTTCTTGATAAAGGAAAAGTAACAAAAACCTACAAAATAATACCAAAAAGATTTGTACATTACAGTCCATATAGCGGTAGTAATGAGCCTACCGAAAATATACCGGCCAATGCCTGGTTGTTTACATACAATGAAGGTTATTGGTTGCTCGTGGCTTCAGATAGAGGATACTTTAATTTATTTGAGACCGATAAAGAAGGGAAAAGAATCAATAATAGAGCATGGATCTCCTTAGCACATTTAGAAAAATAAATATGGTAAGAAAAACAGTAGCAGCAGGTCTCTTATTTTTAATTTTTGCCTGTACAGAACAAGAAAAAAGGAATGCAAAATCAGAAGTTGCCGACACAGAAACTACAACACAAAATGATGATATTGCAAATGAAGCACGAGAATGGCTTGTGAAAAATAGCACTAACTATTTTGCGACAGAAGAACTCGGCTCGCTTGATAGTTTTATGCAAAAAATGACAACAGCAGAATACTACGAATACAAAACCGATGCTACCAACGTAGATTTGGAGATAGATGGGAGCCTGACCGAAACACAGTTTCACGAAAAATGGAAAAATAAATTCGACACATCGAAAGCAGGTATAGGCACAGGTTTTCTGATTTCCGGGCAAGACTGGGATAAAATAGAATTCGAAAAATGTGATCTTATTTCTACGACAGAAAAAGGATTTTTGTTTGATGTTATCTTAAAAGACGAAACATTTCAGTCAAAATATCCAAGTAAAATACTGGTTGTACATTTAGGTGATGGTTACAAGATAGCAGATGTAATCGGCGAACATTGAATCTCATAATCTATGAGGTATGTTCTTATGCTGTTATTCTTTGTATTATATAATTTGTATATTTGCTACGAGCTAACGGAAACACGTTGAAAAGAAAAGCAATAAGCACCGTTACCAAATCGTTACCTGACTTTTTTGATAATCTTTAT
>JBEBYC010000040.1:0-8128 GCA_040391315.1 Portibacter sp.
CAGTAGCGGTAGCAGTATTGTCAATTTTACCATTGTCGACGTCAGCTTGGGTAACTATGTATGTGGCTGTAAAAGTTGTCTCAGCACCAATAGCCAAACTTGAAACAGATGAAGGTGTTATAGCACTTAATCCTTGTAAAGGGTCATTAACAAATACATTATTTAATACAACATCACCTGTGTTTACAACCTTGAAGCTATATGTAATTGTATTTCCTAATACAAAATTACCAGTTGATGCAGTCTTGGTAATCTCAATTGCAGGGTTATAAACAGTTATAGTTGCTACTGCATTATCACAATGCGCTGGTCTAATATCAAGACAAATCGTATATGGGTAAGTATATGTACCTGAAGGAGTTCCAACTGGGATAGTAATTGTTCCGTTTGAATTCATTACAAGACTTGGATTGCTAGGCGTACCTGGTGTCAAAGTTACATCAGATGGATTTACCGGTTGGCCTATAAATAAGTCGTTAACTAAAACAGAACCAGTTGTTGCACCAGCTAAACCATTGTAAGGTCCATAAGTATCGTCAACAGCCTCTAAACAATTTTTTTCTAATACTTTAACCTCACTAAATCCAGGACTATCACAAGGGCCATCAGAGGCAATATAAAATGCATAATAGGTACCTGGTCCTGCTGCTAAAACCTGAGCATTAGTAAGTTGGGTATTGGGTAGTCTGTTTGAAGTTGTCCACCATTGCAAATCATATCCAAAAGGAGTATTATCTATATGTGCATCATTTAAATTTACAGTTTGAGTAGGACATATTTCTAAATTTTTAGTAGAAGGTGTCGTAGAAGCACCACATACAATCAAATCACCCGTATCTCCAAAGTTATAAATGGCTTCTTGTGCATCGGTAGATGTGCCGTCTGCCATACTACCACGTACCCTGTGACCTACATATCCAAATTTTTTACTACATTGTTTGATAAGGATAGTTGTGTGTCCACCTGTCTCAACAGCCATAATAACATCAGATATGTTTAATTTGGTATTATCATAATTACCGGATATTCTACCAGGCATTAATCCGGGTGTAGACACGTAGGAAGTACCTGTGCTATAACCTAACATACCATAAGAGTTACCACCCCAAGCCCAAACTTTTTTATCACTTGTAATGATGTTAATTGATGCGTTTTCGTTTATTTGAGTCCCCCTTTCATGTTCCATAGGACTTATCCATAATACATTGTTGTTTAAAGTATAAGTTGTACCATCTACTTGAGTAGAAGCGGTTACTTGAATCCAAGTATCAGAATCTGTAGTAGAAGCATTACCTAACTGTCCGTATTGGTTTTCACCCATTGCAAAAAGTCTTCCATCTGTTGATAAAAGGTAATAAGTTTTTCCTTGCGTTGAAGCTGTCATACCTATCATTTTTGGAGTAACTCCAGTAGGTTTATTCATTAAAGTAGCATAAGGTCTGTCTTGTGGTGCAGCCTGACCGCCTGTGCCATTTATCCTTGTGCCAACTCCCCAAGTATAAATATTTCCATTTGAAGTAAGTGCCATAAAAGCTTGATGGGTACCTCTTACTGCGACAATATTTGTCAATGGCGTATTGGCAGCGGTACAAACGTGGTGCCAAAGTAAATCATTAGTATCATTATCCGTAGATCCATCACCATATGCAGTACCGTTAATTGTGAGGACATATGCTCTTCCGGTACAAGTGGTAATTGCTAATCCCTGATAGGTACCAAACATCATTTTTACGTCTGTCGGACTAACACCATATGGCAATCCATCTGCTTTTAGATCAGTAGATGTCGTACCATCAATAGAAGCAATAGTTCGGGTTCCGATAGATACTTTTCTAAATGATCCACCTGCAACATTGTTTATCGCAGGAACTAATATATTAGGAGAACTCCAAACATACAATCCGTTGGTTGTTAGTACAGCAAACTGTTGATTGTTTGAGCTACTAGCTCCAGTAAATTTTAGGACAGTACCAGATAGCTGGTTGGATCCACTACCAAAGTGAGTACCATTCAATTCGCCTTCAGGGTCGAAGGTAGTCAAGATATTACCATTTTGACCATTACCATTCTGCGATACCCCTTGTCCCCAGACTTTTACCACTCCATTAGGCTGTCTCACCATAGTTGAGTGGAAGACACCTACGATATTATCATATTCAAGGGTATTAGGATCAGAACTTAATATGAAAGTATTGGGATTACAATTACCAGACTCGCAATAATTCTGACCGTTTATTTTTGCAATACCTGCAACAAATAGCAGGAATATTACCATTATAAAATTATAAATTGATCTTATCATCTTAATTATTTCATTTTAGAACTGAATGAATAAGGTTGAACTTCTCCTGTGAAATCTGTAAAGTTTAATTGTACATTGTCACCTCTTGAAGATTGACCATATAGTACAAATTCAATTGTATTTATACCAGGATGTAATGTTACTGCACCATTTTTAAGCTTTCCTGATATGGTAGTTCCAACTCCAAATGAAGTAATATCCTGATTGTAAACAGTAGGAGTATTGTCATAAGAAGTATAAATTGCATTGATACTCAATACAATACCATTAACAGATTGCCCGCCTTTAATTTCTTCTGAAAAACTTAAAGAATTAAAATCAAATTTTAATTTTTCAGGAAGCACTGTAATAAGTAATTGATCAGGACCATGTGAATGGTCGCATGAATTACCATTGTGGATATGATCCTCATTAATTTGAATGGTATAAGTACCAGGTTTACTAAACGATTTATTTATTTCCCCTTTACCGGAAAATCGAGCCATACCTTCAGCACCTTGTACATTCCAGCTAGTTTCTTCATATAATGCATATGAAAAAGGAGTGTCGTAGGCAATTACAATGTTTTCTACACGCCCTTCCTTATTCTGTGCAAACAGAAAACTGCTGCTTAAAGATAACACAAAAACTACAAGTATGTAGCGTAGTCTATTTGTGCATAATTTAGAGTCATTTCTTGTCATTATTATTAATTTTAAAAATTTTTAAATTTTATATTGGTTAGTGTCTCTTAAAAAATAAAGCATAGAAGTATTTCTTCTATAGATTTAATTTATTTTTACCACTTTTGAGGTAATGACTTCTTCGCCATTACAACTAATCTTTACCATCACAGTTCCTTGTGGAATTGCTTTTCCATCAATTTTTAAATTATCTGTTCCAGCCTCAATATTTTGAGAGATAATCAATTTGCCTAAAACATCGTAAATCTCAAGTTGACTAACCTGCTTGAATGGAGTATTCAATTTTATTTCTAATACATCCTTAAATGGATTAGGAAAAATATCTAAACTCGTTACAAGTTCATCCTGTACACTTGTTGTTCTAGATCCATTTACAATTAAGTCATCGATATGTATCTTTTTAAGATGGTTTCCTTGAACAGAAGCTAGTTCTACAAAAGCTGTAGCATAGGTATGCGTTATATCCTCGCTAGCCCATGCAAGCGAAGCTTCTTTAGGAACATCTAAAATGTTAAAGCATAATCTCGTCACATCCACTGTTTCGCCCATACCAATCATCACAGGTGATCCTGTAGACAATTTGTAATCTGCAGCCAAATTGACAAATCCTAAATGGCTTTCAAAAGGCAATACACCAAAACCGGTTGCATCCATATCATATGAATGTTGGACCAGATTCATAGCCGTATACGATTTTGGAAGATAGTTTAGAATGCTTGATTCGTCAAGTTTCATAGCATCAGAATCATAATAAAAACGATAATTCTGACCTGCAAGTCCTACCGCCTTGGTAGACTTGTTTTTTAACTGAATTTTGTAACAATCCTGATTATGGGTTGCATTCTTTTGGTCATTACTAACTTCTTTATTCAAGACAACTGTTAAAGATTGTCCTTTTGCAAAGATAGTCATGAACATGACCAAAGAAAGCATCATAAATCTAAGATTGCTTGCGTTGAAAATCTTCATTTTTTTTAGATTTTAAAAAATTAATACAATTATAAATAGGTATCCTTTTATGCATAAAAAAGCATATTGGAGTTTTTTATCACAATAAGTTAATCAAAAAATGTTCCAATTTTAGATTATTAAGTAATGAACATGTTGATATATTAATAATTTAACATATGTGTATTTGAGTTAGTATACAATATGAAAAGTCATGATTTTATAAAGAAATCCCTCTTTAACCATTTGAATTTTCATAATTCTGTTCATATTTCAGTTAGGCAAGTGATATTTTTATATCCAATTTTTTTGAAAAATATTATGAAAAATATCTTGCGCTAAGTCGCAATAAAGGGTTTTATTAAGTTTTTTGTACTTTTGTAAAAATAATCTACAAGCGGAAATTTTGAAATGATTCCATTACTTATCAATATTGGGAAAATCAAAAATTTTACATAATAACACTTTAAATATTTCATAATTAATCAGTTTTTGTTGCTTCTAATTTAAAAAAATTATTCAAAAATATTTTATCTAACAACAATTAGATCGTGCTTAAAGCGAAATGTCACATCCGATTAATTATAAAAATAGATAGTGTATACAGTTAATATAAAACTACTATATATAAGTGCCATTAACGTCCGTTTAATTATGGATTTTTACCACTAAATTAATTTCAATTAATGATTTGTTAATGATTTTAGAGGTTTGGTTTTTGTGATTTTTGCTAAGATTATTTCAATTGTTTATCTAAGTTAAACTAGGAAACATAAAATAAATCCAGCAAACTTTTTTTGTAATTTCTACTTAAAGGCAACGTTTCAGAGCCCACTTTAACAGTACTGTCTTCAACATTAATGGTATCTAAAAATTCTAGATTAACGGCGTAAGCTTTATGTATTTTTTCAAAAGTTTTAGGCAGTCTTTCAAGTATCAAAGACATAGAAGATCTCACTAAAAACCTTCTATCCATAGTGTGCAATTCAATATATTTTCCATAAACAGATACATAAACGATATCACTGATTTTTAACTTTTTAATATCTTTACCAGCTCTTACAAAAATATAGTCATTAAATAATTGCGAATTATATTTTTTAATAAATGTCCTCTTTTTTCCAAGCATTAGCGCTTTTTTAAGTTCAAAGCTACTCATTTGCATTGGTAAAAAGTCTATTAGATTCCATGATAAAATCTCTTTCAGTATATTTTCATCATATTGAGTATCGTAAATTATACAAGGAATTTTTGAAATTTGGGTATGCTTTTGCAGAATATGATTTAGCGTTTTATTTTTTTCTAATGAGTAATTTGCTATAAGCAAATCAGTAGTCGCCTCTTCTAAATAAACTAAAGCTAGCTTGTAATCACTAAATATTTTAATTTCAAAGTTACCAACTTCCTTTAGCGTTTTGGATAAATAATTTTGCTGATCTTTATTCGGTTCTATTATTAGAATTTGTTTTATTTGCATAAGTATTTAATTAGAAATCGAGTTGCTTACAATCAGGAAGATTTTGAAATTTAGCTACAAATATATTGTTATTTATAATAATGTCAAATGTACTTTTAAACATTGTTTTTATCCGTGATTATTACTAAGCTATATAAGTAACTTAATTTCATAATTCTGTAGTTCGTAATGGATGTTTTATGCACAATTTAGTGCAATGATTTCTTGAATATAGATCTTATGATTATTCGAATTCAATTGAATTACTATAGTCTAGAATCTAAAAGAATAGAGCAAAGATATTTTTGGAATATAAAATATAAAAAAGGGGTTGTTTCCATTTGTTTAGAAACAACCCCTTTTTTTCAGATTACATGGTTTATCGAATTACAATCATCGTTATAGAATCAAGCATTCATAAACTTAAAGTATTATTCTATGCGTATCAACTTCTTCTGTGTTTGAACACCGTCAATGGTTATAATCACATTATAAACACCCGGTACCAAATTTTCAAGATTTACATTGTAAACTTTTTCACCAGACTTCTGTATCGCGCCCTTACTTACTACGCTTACGATTCTAGACGATCCGTCATAAACTTCAATATCAACTTTAGCGTCTTGAGTTAATCCTACGATTATACTCGTTTCGTTATAAGCTGGATTTGGATACAATTCAATTTTTTCCTCACCAGATTTTGCTACTTTAACGATTTTGCTATAAGTATATTGACCATTCAAATCATACTGTTTCACTCTATATAAATAGACACCTGGACGTGATATATCATTATCTTTAAGTTGGTAATCTAAGGTCTTACCATATTCTCCTTTCGCTTCTATTCTACCCGGAATTTTTGTATATTCATTATCAGATTCAAGTTTCCTTTCGACTTCATAATGACTTACATTTATTTCCTGAGCAACTTTCCAGCTTATTAGATGTGCATCAGTAGTGCGTTTTGCTGTCACTTCCAACCACTCTAATGGTAGAGGTGCGTACATGATACCCATATCAATATGCTTATAATTCGTACCTGGTGCCATTGCGATCGTTCTCGTTGTATTCAATCCATTACTATGGTCAACGTCACTGTCCAAATCATCGCTGGTTGCTTTTGCAATAGTAGGATAGTAACCTGATGGCGGTATAAATCTTAAATAATAAGCTTGTTTCTCTAATTCTTCAAGTTCATAGATCCCATCTTCATCTGTAATCGCAGTACTTACAACTTCATGAGTTGATGCTAAAACAGCCTCTACTTTAACACCTGGTACCATATCTTCAATGGCTTCTCTGATACCATTGCTATTTGCATCCATCCATACCATCGAACCTGCAGTAGCCTGAGGATAAAATCCTGCTCCCAAATCCAATTTACGACCACCTGAGATTACTACAAATTTATTAGTTGTAGTAGGTCCATTTGCGTTTGTAATATCACTGTCAATATTTCTATTATTTCCAACATTTGCTCTGGCTCTTACCAAACCTAAAGGTGGCATAATAACCTCAACATAGTATTCACCTGGAGGCGCACAGAAGTTCCAGTATCCGTCATCTGATGGTGTACCTGGTCTATGTCCTGTAAATGTATGATCCCAAATAACCCATGTTCCAAAGTGATTTTTCCAAAGATTAACTCTAAGACCATTGATACCATTTTCATTTGTATCCCAGATGTCATTCATATTGATATCATACCATACTAAATCTCCAATCGGAATACACTTATAATAACCTACGTCCCAAGTTAAATCATTTTGCGCTGGCTCGAGATGGATGATTCCTGTAGTTCCAGGACCAAATGTACCATCTACATCACTATCACTACTATCATCACCACGGTTAAAGAAGGTAACTTCATACCCTTGTGGTGTAATAAACTCAAGATAATAGTCATTGGTTAATAAATTCTCGAAAAGATATTTACCATTATTATCTGTATATTGAGTAGCTATATATGCACCATTAATTCTGTATAAATTCACCTGAACACCAGGAATTCCAGGTTCTCCAACATCTTGCTGGCCGTTACCATTTATGTCTTCCCAAACAAAATCTCCCAAAGATCCTAATTGTGGACAATATGGTGCTGGAACAACAATCACTTGGTCTTCACAACCTGGGAAAGTAATCGTTATTGTAACGTCTTGACTTTCAGGAATACCTGTTATAATTCCATTGCCAACAATTCCATAGTTACTTGTCAAGACTGCACCGTCAATCAATGTGAAATATAAATTATACGTAGTATTGAGTTCGGCACAAACACCTCCTCCGATAGTAATTCTAGGATTGCTACATATATCTTCACAATTTTCAGCACTTCTTATTCTAATACTAACACTACAAGGGCCATTTGAAGCAGTAACGATTATGTCTGTTCCCAATGGGATGTTAATAATTGAATTTCCAACGACTGTACCTGCATTTGTTGTAATAATTGCGCCTGTAGATTCTACAAAACTCACTAAATACGTTCCATTACCGACACATATTGCTTGTCCTATACTCAATTTAGGCATATCACATACTATCAAACATTCATTCGGACCGGTAAAGCTACTTTCTGTTTGACAACCCGCTTCAATGCTACTCGTAACTGTAACCGTTTCACCTAATGGAATATTTTCTATTCTATGTCCATTTATAGTTCCTTTGTCAGAAACTATAGAAGTACCACTGTGGTAAAAGCTGATGCTATACGTGTCACCGTCACACTCAATATCACCA
>JBEBYC010000041.1:0-8055 GCA_040391315.1 Portibacter sp.
CATTTAAAAAAATTAATATAAATAATTAAGCCAAAACAATAAAAAAAGATTTTTTAAATCAGATAACCTTGGTACATCGAAAGTTAAAAAGATTAATAATCGGTTATAAAAATTGGACTTTACAGGTATTTAATTATTTTTGTGCAGTTAAATCTTAAAACAGCGATAACACCAAAAGATATGAAGCCAAAATTTCACGTACTGACACCTGTTATAATCATCACCATTACGGCTATACTTGTCGGTATTGAATATATATTTGGTGGCGTATCTAAAGATGTTTTGTTTACGGTTCGTTGGATTTCAATTTTGAGCCTTGTTTACTATTGCTGGAAACAAAAGTCGTTGACAACATGGATTATATTTAGTATTGTACTTGGTGCAGTTATTGGTTATGATTTTTCTGATTTTGCCAAATCACTACATCCACTTAGTCAAGGATTCATCAGATTAGTCAAAACGATTGTTGGACCTATCTTATTTTCGACGTTAGTTATTGGAATTGCTGGGCATTCAGACTTAAAGCAGGTAGGTAGAATGGCATGGAAATCACTTGCTTATTTTTATACGGCAACGACGTTAGCCCTCTTTATCGGATTATTGGCAATTAATATCACCCAAGCAGGTGTTGGAATAGACATCTCTAATGTTCCGAATATCGAATTGCCCGATAAATCCTCTGCCACGAGTACTTCAGATGCGTTAGAACTTGAAAGTATCTCAGCGCAAAATCACTGGATATTTAAAACTTTGGCATTTTTTAGGGATGCGTTTCCCGAAAACATCATTAAGTCCATCCATGAAAACAAAGTATTACAAATCGTCGTTTTTGCCATCATTTTTGGTATTGGCTTAGCTATGGTCGAAGAAAGAAAAAGAAAACCGCTCGTTGACCTGATGGAAAGTTTAGCAGAAACGATGTTTAAATATACAAAAATCGTCATGTACTTTGCGCCATTCGGTGTAGGAGCTGCTATGGCATATACGATCGGACATATGGGCTTAGACATCCTTGCCAATCTGATTATGTTGCTTTTGACATTATATGCTGCGTTGATAGTCTTTATTCTCATTGTATTATTACCTATAGCATTGTATTTAAAAGTGCCGCTTCGTCAATTTGCAACTGCAATCAAAGAACCAGTATCCATCGCATTTGCAACCACGAGTTCGGATGCTGCATTACCATTGGTCATGTCAAATATGGAAAAATTTGGTGTTCCGCGCAAGATCGTTTCCTTTGTTGTACCTACAGGCTATAGTTTTAATCTAGACGGCACCACACTATATTTGTCTTTAGCTTCGATTTTCGTCGCTCAGGCAGCGGGAATGAATTTATCAATTGGACAACAGTTACTTATTTGTCTCACATTAATGATAACCAGTAAAGGTGTAGCTGCAGTACCAAGAGCATCGTTGATCATATTGATTGCTACTGCTGACCAATTTGGATTACCGCTATTTATTATTGCCGCTATCTTAGGTATCGACGAACTAATGGATATGGCACGTACCTCTGTGAATGTTATAGGCAATTGCTTAGCATCAGTAGTTATTGCCAAATGGGAAGGAGAGTTTGATCAGGAAAAAGCGCTCAATTATTCAGATTTAGAAGATTCGTATTAGCCTTTATTGACAAATTAAATCGTTTCAATATTTATTACATCTAATTTACGAATAATTTTAAATTCGTGTATTAAAAAAGCAACGTTAGATTGATACGCTTTCGCGCAATATCAACACTAATAATTTTAACCCTTAGCTCCATTCCCAAATGCAATATTTCAGCCGGGTTTTGAATAAATTTATTGGTAATTTGTGAAATATGCAGCAGCCCATCTTGTTTAGCACCAATATCTACAAAAGCACCGAAATTGGTCATATTAGTAACAATACCAGGAACTATCATATCCACATATACATCTTCTATACTTTTAATACTATCTTCAAAATTAAAGGGTTTTGCTGATCCTCGCGGATCTAATCCTGGCTTGTCTAGTTCGCGCATGATATCCGTCAAAGTAGGCAAACCCGCTTTTTCTGTAATAAAATCTTGTAAATTAATCCTCGAGCGTTGTTCTTTAGAATGAATAAATGCATTAATATCCATATTGAGTGATTTGGCCATTTTTATAACTAAAGGATACGATTCGGGGTGAACTCCTGTATTATCAAGAGGATTTTCACCATCTCGAATTCTTAAAAAACCGGAAGCCTGCTCATATGCACGATCACCAAGACGAGGTACCGACTTCAATTGTTCAATCTTAGTAAAATCTCCATTTTCGCGTCGATATTTTATGATATTCTGCGCTAACGTTGGCCCGATTCCGGCAACAAAGGTCAAGATGTGCTCGGAGGCCGTATTGAGATTAATACCAACATTATTTACACAACGTTCTACGGTCATATTGAGCGTTTCCTTGAGTTTACTCTGATTTACATCGTGTTGATACTGCCCTACTCCTATCGATTTAGCATCTATTTTTACTAATTCAGCTAATGGATCCATCAATCTCCTTCCGATAGATATCGCACCTCTTACGGTTAAATCGAGATCCGGAAATTCTTCTCGAGCAACATCAGAAGCAGAATATATAGATGCACCACTTTCGCTTACCACATAAATTTCAGGTTTTCGGTCAAACCGAATGGATTCCAACCATGATTTAGTTTCCCGAGACGCAGTCCCATTTCCGATAGCAACGGCTTCAATCTGGTATTTATCTACAAGAAAACGCACAATATTATCAGCCTCATCCTTTTGATTTTGAGGTTCATTGGGGAAGATCGTTTTATAGGCTAAAAATTCACCATTTGTATCTAAGGCGACGACTTTACAACCTGTTCTAAATCCTGGATCTATAGCCAAAACAGACAGGTTGCCCAAAGGAGGTGCCAGCAATAATTGTCTCAGATTTTCTGAAAATATCTGAATCGCTTCGTCATCGGATTTTTCTTTAAATTCGTTGAGGATTTGCGTTTCAATAGCAGGGAATATCAGTCTTTTATAACTATCATCAATAGCTTCAGCAATCAAATCAGCTGCTTGACCTTTTGAACGAATATATCTTCGGTCTATCATTTGCAACATTCGATCATCATCAACACATAATGACACCCTAAGCATGCCTTCATTTTTGCCACGCATCATTGCTAAAAACCGATGTGATGGACATCTTGAAATTGGTTCATTAAATTCAAAATAATCTTGATAATTTGCCGCCGAATCCTTCAATTTAGTTACTACTTTTGATTGAATTTTTGCAAACTTCCTAAAATTACTCCTTAGGGATTCTCTGATAGTTTGATCTTCGCTTATCCATTCTGCTAGAATGTCTTGTGCACCTTGTATAGCAGCTTCAGGTGTGGACACTTGTTCCTTGATATATCGATTCGCTTCTTTGTAAATATCATGACCTTTTTGACTCATGATAATCTTAGCTAAAGGTTCTAGACCATTTTCTCGTGCTACATCCGCTTTTGTTTTTTTCTTTTTCTTATAAGGTAGATATAAATCCTCCAACTCATTGGAATCATAGGTTGCCAATATTTTAGCTTTCAATTCCGGCGTTAACTTTTCCTGCTTGTCGATAGCTTCAATTATCGTTAGTTTTCGAGCTTCCAGTTCTTCAATACTTCTAGCATGTTTCTGAATATTTGCTATTTGTACTTCATCCAAGCTACCGGTCATCTCCTTTCGGTATCTGGCTATAAATGGAAGCGTAGCACCTTCTTCAAACAGTTTTACTGTGTTTTTTACAGCATTTTCAGCAATACCCAGTGTATTGGCTATAAGCGATATATGATTCGGTAAAAGCATGAATTCCTTTTTAAAATCGCAAAGATATATAAATATTTGGGTATAAATATGAAGGTTATAAAACGACAATTATTCAGTTTCACCTAATGAAAATTTCTAAAAATAGTGTTTTTTATTCCAAAATTGATTTACAATTTTCATAAACTATATTACAATTTTTTATATTTGGTAGTATTATGCATGATTTTGCCTACTAAAGTTCAGAGATAATTTTAATGAAATACTTATATTATTCATAACATTTTAACTTAAATCATCTAAATAATGACAAATACAATCTAACAGTTTTACAGGATTTATGATTTATATTGTTCATATTATATTATTTTTATTAATTTTGTCGTTCTATATATAAAACAAATGACTGGATTTTTAAATCAAAAAGTTGGTGTTCTGATATTGATTATTGCTGTCATATCTTTTTTTTCGTGCAAAAGCAAGGATGCTTCTTATATGGATTCATTGATAGGCACTTGGGATGTTTATACATCAAAAATGAATTCAAAACCTAATGGATTTATGAAAGATGGGTACTTTACCTTTCATGAAAATCAGACTGTAGAGTCCAATATATTTGAGGAATCAAAACCCTTACGATATGTAGTTAAGGAAGGCAGACTTACTATTGAAAGCAATATGCCTTTTGATTTGAATATTGGCTATCTTACCCATGACAGTTTATATTTGGAAGGAATTATGAGCCATTATTACATGGAATATTTTTTGTCTAAAAGAAGGTAGATCATGCGTAATACTACTTATAAAGTTTGGGCAAAATCTGTTTTGAATGTATGGATTGCCATGTTAATAACCGTACAAATATATGCATTACAAATTGATGTCAGAACGTATCAGTTTTATGGCTCCCAACCATATACTGAGTTATTTTTACGCGTTGATGGTCAGAGTGTAACTTGGATAAATAATCAAGCTTCTGTTGAAATATTAATCTATATTACTGATAAAGATGCACAAATCGTTCATTTAGACAAGTTTGAACTTGCTTTGACCGAGCCTGAAAGAAGTGCAGATTTACTTCAATTGAAGCGACTTCCATTAAACAAAGGAAACTATACCATTAAAATCGAAGCCAAAGATCTTTTTAAAACAACAAATACGATAGAAATGGAACAGCGATTTTCTGTAAAAGGACAATCTGACCAATTTTCAATTTCAGATATTGTACCATTGGCTGAGATAAGAAAAGATAGTAGTGCATCACCGCTCACAAAAAATGGTTTCTATATCGAACCTTTAGCTTATCACTATGTAGATACCACCCGCAGTCAAGTTAATCTATACTTAGAATGCTACCATCAAGGAGCACTAGAAAAAGACATCTATCTTCAATATGCAGTAATCGACGGCGATCCAAAATCTCCTACGCACACAAAGATATTGACACGTGTTAAGAAGTTACAACGCTTAGAAATCGAACCAATAGTAGTACCAATTCCTATTCAAACTATACGTTCAGGTCAGTATTATCTATACACTGCTATTATTAACAAAACAAAAAACGTATTAGCAGAGCAGACAAGTGACATCATCATTTCAAATCCTAAAGCAGATATTGCATATTTAGATAATTATAATGAAACACCCGAAAATGCATTTGTTTCTAATATCAAACCAGAAGATTTTGAATATATCCTAAAAGCGCATTTACCGATTACTGACCAAAATCAAATGAACACTTTAAAAGCGTTGATTAAGTCTGATAAAATCAAAAGTCAACGTCAGTTTATCTTTCAATTGTGGAAAAACAGATCCCCAATCAATCCAGAAAAAGCATATAATATGTATATGGAAGTAGCAAGTGCTGTGGATAAATTGTTTTATTCGAATGTGGGTTATGGTTTTCAGTCTGACAGAGGATATATCTTCTTAAAATATGGCAAACCCACTAATGTACTTACAATAGATAACGAAATGGATGCACCGCCATATGAAATCTGGTATTATAACAACATACCGCAAACATCACAGACAAATGTTCGTTTTTTGTTTTACAATCCTAGTCTTGCACACAACGACTTCCAATTATTACATTCTACATGTATCGGCGAACGACAAAACTCAGCATGGGAAGTAGAATTATACAAATCAGTTCCATTAGAAAGAGAAGGTAATTCTACGGATGCAAAGACTGTAGGTGATAACTGGAACCGTCAAGCCAGAAAATATTTTAATGAATTTTAATCGTAAAAACAATAATGATCTGGAAAGTAAAGCCGGAATTATCCCTAATTAATAATGTCAATGCCAATACAATGGTGTCATATTTAGATATTGAAATCACTGAGATAGGTGACGATTATATCAAAGCAAAAATGCCTGTTGATCATAGAACAAAGCAACCAATGGGCCTTTTACACGGTGGCGCCTCAGCAGTTTTATCTGAGTCAATAGGTAGTATGGCAAGTTGGCTTGTTGAAGGTGACCACAACAAAGCAATCGTTGGCATAGAAATTAATGCGAATCATCTAAGGTCCGCAAAAAGTGGTTTTGTTCATAGTATCACACGCCCGATTCGATTAGGAGGCACCATTCACGTTTGGAATACAGAGATTTTTAATGACGAAAAAGAGCTTATCTGCATCTCCAGATTAACAGTTATGGTCAGAGCTGTAAATAAATAAACCATACAAACTAGTTTTAATATTAACAATCCATTGATTTGATACTCGATATTTAGTCAATTTAGAATGAAAACCTTATTTTTGCGGCATGATAAAATCAAACTTCACAAAATATTTCACAAGCCAAGATGCCTTAGATAGCATCAGTGTTACTGAGATAGAAAATCTGATTGAAGATGCACCTTCTTCGGATTTGTATCGGCTATTGCTAGCAAATAAGATGAATGGACTACATTTAAACAATGCTGCATTGACGAGTTCAGACAGACTATTACTTGAAGATATTGTAAATGGAAAGTTTCAACAAGTAACTACTCAGGACCCTATTAAAAATGGAACGGCAAATCATAAAGTCAGTGCACCAGTTTTTCAGGAAGAAGTATTAATAGAAACAGAAATTCCATATTTTGAAGAAAATCCCATCATACTTGAAATCCATCCTGAAGAAAAAAATGAAGATGATTCGTTATCCACATCATCTCAGGTTGACAGTAATCAAGTAATTGAAACACACGATGTAGACATTCAGTTTTCATCCAATAAGGAAATTGAAACAGATAATAATGAAGCAATCATTGAAGCGACAGAAGCGACAGAAGCGACAGAAGCGACAGAAAAAGTTGAATCAAATGTGGCACAATTAAATGATGAAAGCGATGAAAAGCCCGGTGTTAGATTAAAAAAACATAAAAAGTCCAAGAAATTTAAACTTCAGGAATTCAGTGGGCTTTCTGAATACGCACTTTGGCTCATGTCATTTAAGCATGACGATATCGAAAAGAAGTTGAAAAAAGAAAATAAAAAAGCACAAAAGCGACTTTTGGAAGCGAGTGTTCAGAAATCTGTTACAAAATCTGAAGAAATAATTTCCGAATCACTTGCACAAATCTTAGAAAAACAAGGACATTTAGACGATGCGAAAAAAATGTATGAGCAATTAATGCATAAATATCCAGAAAAAAGTCGTTACTTTGCAGCAAAAATAGATAATCTTTTAAAATCATTATAATGACAACATTATTAACCATATTGATTGCAATAAATTGTATCCTTCTTATGGCTGTAGTTTTAATTCAGAACCCAAAAGGTGGAGGTATTGACTCTAACTTTGGTGGTTCAGCTGCAAACCAAATGTTTGGTGCGGCCAAATCTACAGATTTTATAGAAAAATTAACATGGGGACTTGGCGCTTCCTTGTTTATACTTTGTGTTATCACAGCAATATTAGTTTCAGGTGGTTCAGGTGGTAGCCTGATTACACCGGTTCAATAAAAGAGAAACTCAAAACTCAATCTTTAAAAATCGGGCATTATCCTGTTAATCAGGATAAGCCCTTTTTTTGTTTATAATCATAAAACAGCTAACAAACACGACACATTAAAACTACTTTAAACCGATCCTTTTAGTGTTATTAGACAATAATTTTACACATTTAAATACATTATACTTTGTTTAGTGGAATTTTTTACAAACTTCTTACGTTATCATATTAAACAATTTTATAATGCATTTTAAAATGAATAACAATAATTAAGATTAAAAACCTATAAAAGAATTTTAATTTTAATAAATTTCATATTAAAAATATAT
>JBEBYC010000042.1:0-7670 GCA_040391315.1 Portibacter sp.
AAATATATATTCAAATATATTATTCTGTTACAACGAAGCAAACAACTATGTATTTAAAATTATATTTGGCTTTTACGCGGTTTTGTTAAAATTAACAATAAAGTACATTGACACTTCAAAATCAACAAAAATACTTATATATTTTAAAATCAATATGATAAAAGTACATGAAGTAAAATTACTAACGTGTTGGGTTTCAAACAGACATATTGAAAATTACATTTATTTATATCATAAAATCGAGACTACAAAAGTTAATGGCATACTTTGCGCAGACATTGAGCTTGTCATAATGGCCATACAGATAATATATACGCTAACACTTTTAATTACATTTTCTTTGATGTATCATAATGGTGTATAAAGGCTGGCATTAATCCTTAATACTATCCATTTTGTCGATTAAATAATTCACTTTTTATACCTTTGCTTTACTTTTGAAATGTAAAAATCGAAAGCACTAATAAATATGAATACACTTTCTCTTCAAAATGTCGTAAAAGCCTATGCTAATCATATCGCTGTAAACGATGTCAGCTTTGAAGTAAAGCCGGGTACTATATTCGGACTGCTTGGGCCTAATGGTGCAGGAAAAACTTCATTAATACGCATTATTACTACCATTACTGCTGCTGATCGTGGTATTGTTTTAATAAATGGCAAGCCCCTTAACAATCTCCATCCAAATGAAATTGGATATATGCCCGAGGAACGTGGATTGTATAAAAAGATGAAGGTGGGTGAACAATTGTTGTATTTAGCGCAACTTAAAGGGCTCAGTCATAGTGCTGCAAAAACAAAATTAGTTCATTGGATGAAAAAATTTGAAATCCAAGACTGGTGGAACAAACAAATCGGGGACCTTTCAAAAGGTATGGGACAAAAAGTACAATTTATTGCTACAGTTGTACACGACCCTTCGTTGATTATCCTTGATGAACCATTTACAGGTTTAGATCCCGTCAATGCAAATCTTATCAAAGATGAAATATACGAACTTAAAGAAAAGGGAGCTACCATTTTATTTTCAACACATCGAATGGAACAAGTTGAACAAATATGCGAAGATATCGTACTTATCAATAAAGGCAAGGTTATTTTGAATGGGAATGTAAATCAAATCAAAAACGATTTTAAAGAATTTAAATTCAGCCTGAAGTTTGGTGGCCAACTACCCAATAGTATTCACGGCCTAAATTTGGATCACGTTTCCCATACATCCCAAAATGAAATTGTTTTTAAAGTTACTGACTACCAACAATCCAATCAAATATTACAATCACTAATAAATAGTGGTGTCTCTATAAAAGGTTTTAACGAAATCCTTCCTTCACTTAATGAAATTTTTATTCAAAAAGTAACACAATAAACATGAACAAAATTTGGCTTATTATACAAAGAGAATACCTTACCAGAGTAAAAAATAAGACCTTTATTCTTACAACCTTACTAGCTCCATTGGGTATTATCCTATTTATAGCTGTGGCAAGTCTATTCATGACTACGGGTTCAGACAAAATTAAAAACATTCATGTCTCTGATTCAACTCACCTCTTGGGAAACAATCTATCTGCTAGAGACAACATGACGTTTACATTTAGTGATCTTCCTTTAGACAGCTTGATTAACCAATATGCAGCAGGAAAAATCAGTGGTGTGCTTGAAATACCGCCATTACAGGATTCTCTTCAAACTAAATATAGTTATAAATATCATGCTGATGACCAACTTGCAATGGATGAGTCAATGGCTTTGGATAGAGCTATAGGAAATAAAATCAGAGCATTCAAATTAAAAAAATTAAATGTAAATGAAGATTTATTAGCTCAGCTTGACACCGATATTACAGGTATTCCTGTTACTGTACTCAAAGATAAAAAAGTTACATCCATGACTACCATGGTTTCATCGGCTTTAGGTTTTGTGATTGGTTATGCAATGTTTTTTATCATCTTATTGTATGGAATGCAGGTGATGCGATCTGTTATGGAAGAAAAAATAAATCGTATTGTAGAAGTACTGATTTCTTCAGTTAAACCATTCCAGTTAATGCTTGGAAAAGTAGTTGGTGTTGGCTTGGTTGGATTAACTCAAATAGGTATCTGGCTATTGTTGATTCCAATGATTTATTATTTAAGTGCTGCTGTATTTGGGCTTGACACCTCATCCGTCAACACAATAAATACGGGTAACGTACCTATTGATATGGCTTCCTTATCTGAAAGCGAAGAAATATCAATGGTTTTTGCAGAATTAAAAAATATTAACTGGATAGTAATACTTCCGCTTTGTCTTTTTTATTTTTTAATGGGCTATTTTGCATATTCAGCACTTTTTGCTGCTGTAGGTTCGGCAGTAGGAGAAGATATTAATGAGGCAAATTCGCTTACTTTACCTATAATGTTGCCTTTGATGCTTGCAATGTACATCGGTGTTAGTGCATTTAATGCACCCGATAGTAAACTTGCTGTGTGGTCAAGTATGATTCCTTTATTATCATCCATAGTAATGCCCGTACGATTACCTTTTGACCCACCATGGTGGCAAATTGCCATCTCTGTAGGTTCGTTAATTTTGTTTACTATCTTTTTAGTATGGTTGGCTGGACGCATTTATAGAGTTGGTATCTTGATGTATGGTAAAAAAGCCAGTTTTAAGGAAATTGCCAAATGGATAATGTACAAAGGATAATTTTTTTTTGTGCGTACATCGTATAAATATGACTTCATAATCACTTTAAACATTAAAATAAATTGCATATAGAATAAGAACTTGTTCCATTATTTACACCTTTTAAAGTACACATTGGTTAATCTGGCAGCATTTTTGCATTAATAGTTGTTATATTAATATATATATCACCTTATTTAAGGTCTTAATAAGTGTAAATCTATACAATGAAAATTTTAATGGTTTGCTTGGGCAATATTTGTAGATCGCCTTTAGCACACGGTATTTTAGAGAAGAAAATTAAAGAACACGGCCTTACAGACTGGCATGTGGACTCTGCGGGAACTTCCGGATGGCACGACGGAGAATCACCCGATATACGTGCAATTCAAGTTGCCAAAAATCATAACATTGATATATCAGAACAGATATCCAGAAAAATCACAAAGCAGGATTTAGATACATTTGATTTAATACTGGTAATGGATAGTTCTAATTATCAGGATGTTCAGAAATTATGTAATAATGATGTTCAAAAATCAAAAGTTAAACTCATTATGAATTATTCAGAACCTGGAAGAAATATTTCTGTACCGGATCCGTATTATAATAATCGTTTTGAAGAAGTAATCGCTATGTTGGACAATGCCATCGAAGAGCTGATTGTAGCTTCAGTAATGAATTATCAACATTAATCCTTATAAATCACATATTTAATCAATAAAAAGATGATTAATCTCATCCTGAAATTGTGCCTCAATGTTTTTGCGTTTGAGTTTTAATGTTGGCGTCAATTGTCCTCCATCAATGGTCCATTCTTTATCCAATAAGTGAATTTTCTTTATCTGCTCCCATTTTCCCAATCGTTGATTATACTTATTAACTTCTTTTTGTACCAAAGCAACCATTTCAGAATCATTTACCAAACTTTTATGATCGGAAAATGAACGGTTATTGTCCTTAGCCCAAGCTTCAAGTTGAGGAAAGGAAGGAACGATTAATGCTGCAATATATTTTCTATCATCACCACCGACTACGATGATTTGTTCGATAAATCGGCTTTCTTTCATTTTATTTTCAATTGCTTGAGGAGCAATATACTTACCACCGGCAGTTTTGAATAATTCTTTTTTACGATCTGTAATTTTTAAGAATTTTTTACCGTTCCATTCTACCCATGTACCTACATCGCCTGTATAAAACCAGCCATCTTTATCAATCACCTGAGCCGTTAGATCTTGTTGGTTGTAATAACCTTTCATGATGTTTGGCCCTCTTGCTACGATCTCGCTATCTTCTGCTAAACGTATTTCTACACCGGGAATCGGCATACCTATAGTACCGGCACATCGTTCTTTTTCATCAAATCCATTTATTGTAAGTACAGGGGATGTTTCCGTCAATCCGTATCCCTCTATCACTTGAATTCCGGCAGCAGTAAATAATGTAATCAATCGTGGGCGCATAGCCGCTGCACCAGTGACGATAAATTGCACTCTATTCCCTAATGCCTCTTGCCATTTTGAAAAGACAAGCTTTCTAGCAATACCTAATTTTGTTTTATACCATAGTGACTTGGGTTCACCTAATTTGTACGCATTTCCAACCTTTATACTCCAGAAAAACAACAAGCGTTTAATTCCTTTTAGTTCACTGCCTTTTGCCATTATTTTTTCATAAACTTTTTCCAAAACGCGTGGTACAGTCGTAAAGCAATAAGGTTGAACTTCTTTTAGGTTTTCACCAATGGTTTCTAAACTTTCGGCGTAATAAATATGAATGCCATACATTAGATATGCATAAAAAACAGTTCGCTCAAAACTGTGGCATAAAGGAAGAAAACTAAGTGCTTTTTCATAATGCATAAAGGGCAATAAAGACCCTACACTCGTAAGATTACTTACTACATTACTATGTGTCAACATTACTCCTTTAGGCACACCGGTCGTACCAGATGTATAAATAATTGTAAACATATCTTGACCACCAACGGCTGCTTTGCGTGCTTCAATTTCTATATTATCAATGGATTTTATTTGGTTAATCTCATCCTCAAAAAAGGCTACACCATCCATTTTGTCAAAAGAAATTATTTTCCTCAAAGAGGGTATTCGACCTTCGAGATGTTTTACCTTTTCATATATTAATGTATCTCCCACAAAAGCATATTTGATGCCTGCATCCTGAAATATAAAGGCATAATCTTCTTCAGAAATCGTCGGATACATAGGCACATCTACAACACCTATCTGTTGTGCACCAAGATCAACAAAATTCCACTCAGGACGATTATTACTGATAATAGCTATTTTGTCATCTTTTTTAAATCCTGCATTTATCAGCAATTGACTTACCAGATTCGCGATATGTTGCGTATCTTTAAATGAATAATCTTTCCAAAACCGTTCACCGGCGTCAGTTGTTATTTTAGCTGATATAAAAGCAGTATCCGGGTTGGATTTTACTTGCATTGTTAGATAATCAAAAAGGCGATTAATTTCCATGTACTATTATTTTATAAGTTTACTTATTGCTTTAAAAGTGTCCGTACCTGCACGATCCATAAGCATAAAAAGTATCATTTCTAATGACACAATGTAGCCCCCGTCTTGTTTTATCCGATCCAGACCAAGTTGATTTTCCTCTGGTGTTCTTGAAGATACCGCATCTGCTACAATATGCACTTTAAAACCCTGTTTCAAAGCGTCAAGTGCTGTTTTCAAAACACATATGTGCGCTTCAACTCCACATAGTATCAAATCCGTCTTTTGCATTTTTTTAATCTTTTGTAACAAGTCTGTTTGCAATAGACAACTAAATGTTTCTTTTTCAAAAACTTCTGTTCCTTTAGGATATAACAATCCGGAAACTGTACTACCTAATCCTTTTGGATATTGCTCAGTAATGACGGTATCTAGTTCTAATATTTCAGCACCTTTAACAAGTGTATTAATATTTTTCAAAACTGTTTCACCTTTGTGGATAACAGGCATCAGCCGTTCCTGAACATCAATCACTACAAGTAGAGCACCTTTAACATTGATCATATTTTAAATATGTATTTGCGCTTTATTTAATACATTAAACACTAATAGACCCTTTGCGAAAATCTGATTTCCCTAGGATAGCATTGATGATGTAGGGCATGTTTTGCTTTATGCTTATATGTGCTTTTTCAATGGAATCCTCAAAAGCCTCTATCGTTTCCACACGTAGCCCATTTCCACCAAATGCAGTTGCAATCTTTTGATATTCGCTATGTTCAAGCATTAATGCGCAGTTGCTATCAAGTAACTCCATTTGGTCTCTAGCTATCTGTCCCCAACAAGCATCATTACCTATCAGCGAGATAACCGGCAATCCTAACCTATGAAACGTATCGTACTCAATCAAACTGTAACCAGCACTTCCGTCTCCATATATAATCCAAACATCTTTATCCGGATAGACTAATTTTGCACCTAATGCAAATCCGGCACCTACCCCAAGTGTTCCATAAACTCCAGGATCCAACCAAGACAACGGCTTTCGGGCACGTAAAATATAAGAGGCAGTTGCTACAAAATCCCCGCCATCGGCTATGAGGATAGCATCATCACTCAAATGTTGATCCAACATTCTGAATAAGGCTAATGGATTAAGTCCGGCTTCATTTTGCAAAATACTTTTCTCATCTATTTCTTGTTCTCTTACTTGGTCCCGCATAACAAGTTGTTGAATCCAATCTGGATGATTACCCTTGTAATTAAGGGCAATTTCGATTAGAAAATCCATCGGATCGCCCCAAATGGCCAATGATGGTTTTTTATTTTTGAATAAATCATCTTTACTTCTATTGACCGAACAAAATGGGCGACTGCCGATATGGTTACCATAATCCATTCTAAAATCATTGGGTACTCCTGCCATAAAAATAAAGTCAGCATCTTTAATCGCTTCTTTTCGCTTGTGTCTTATATGTAAAGGATGCTTTTTACCGAGCAAACCTCTGGCCATACCACTTAGATAAACGGGAATACCTATGATTTCTATTGCTTCCACCAGTTTAGCTATTTTAGCGGGTTGCATCATAGCACCGCTTCCGATAATTAATAATGGTTTTTTAACATTTTCCAATACACTAACCACTTTACGCACATCGGATGGAGTATGCTTAATAAATCCTGGCTTATTTATTGGTCGGTCAAAATTGGTTAATTCCTTACCGGAAAATAAATTATCAACATGGCGGTTGACATACCAGTTAATAAATTTTTCTTTAAGACTTTGAGCCTTGCCAACTTTACCTTTGGCACTATACCAACTCCTCACTAATGACTCATCATAGAGAATATCAATTGGGCATTCTACAAAAACTGGTCCAGGAACACCTTCTTGTGATCTACGAATGGCTTCTTCCAATAACGGCACGATATCGCGAACACATCTTATCGAAATACTCCATTTACAAACAGATTTCATTATGGACATCTGATCAATATCTTGAAGACTACCTCGACCTTTTAATATCGTTGCTGCTGCACCACCCAATAATACAAGCGGTGACTGTGCCAACGAAGCATTTTTTAATGCTGTAACTGCATTGGTCACGCCCGGTCCAGCAGTTACTGTTGCTATACCGGGCATCCCTGTCAATCTAGAAACAGCATCAGCTGCAAACACTGCCGTTGCCTCATGTCTGGTATCAATAACACGTATTCCTAACTTTTCGGCAGCGACAAATATCGGCGAAATGTGTCCTCCACACAAAGTAAAAAGATGCTTTATACCATGTTTTTTAAGGATGTTTGCTATGATTTCTCCACCATTCATAAGTTATCGGAGTTAAAAAGATTTATTTTTAATTTGCAATAATACAAAGATTTTAACTTTGTTACATTCAAAAAGTAATTTATTAAATAAATTGTTAAAATTTTATATTTTAAACATTTAAAACTACTTATTTTTCCTTCTAAAATTATATAAAATCATTATTTAAAAAAGAAAAAATAAAACAAACA
>JBEBYC010000043.1:0-7460 GCA_040391315.1 Portibacter sp.
GTCAGTACATTTTCTATCGCTACCTTAGCGACGAATCTCAAAGAAAATGTAGCACCACTCACTGCGAACTATGATTTCTATGTTGATGGTAAGAAGACAGCCAGCAAATCGCTAACCTTTTCTCCAAATAGTTTTGTAGCAAAGGTATTGGTGCTGGACGCTACTAATCCAACTCAGCTTATTGAAAATTAAGTAGATATAGTCTGATCTGTGCCAATGTAGCATTATATAATTATATAATGCTACATTGGTATAATGCTACAATTATAGCATTATAGCATATTTTTACCGTCTGCTTTTAATTTTTGGATTTCCCAATCCACTTGTTTTTCTATTAAGCAGTATAAAGACAAATTTGACTGTTCCAAAGCTTTATAAATTCGCTCGTTTTCGATATCTTCAGCACTATCTTTTGGGATATGTAAATTTTGATAGTAATTATACCAGACATATTTGCCTAAAGAATAGATGAGATCGATCATTAACTGACCATTTTCTGTGGTCTCATATAAACTAATAGCTTTTTGAAAGCGCATCGGGTTTAGTATGGTTTTGTCTAAATCCTCATCTGATTTTAACAGGGCCTGTTGTCTTTGGTTGAAAGCCTCGATTCTGGCCTTAAGTTCATTAATATCCATGCTTTTACATTTTCTGTCTACAAAGCTAATTTAACGTTTTATTTTTCTTTTTCTTCGTTTTTCGTCTTCATCTATCTCGTCACCGCCAATACTACCAAGTAAGCCGCTAAGACTGCTAATAACGGCACTTGCACCAGTAGAAAGCTGATTAGAAACTGTCTCTTCAACATCTTGTTCTGATTCTTGATTAATTGTATTTCGGTTAGGATCGGAGTGAGGTCGACTTTGGTTTCTGCTTTGAAAATCGCTTCCATCTTTTGATGTAAAACGACCTGATTCTTCGTAACCGTTATTTGAAGCTCGCCTAGTTTGGCTATTCCGATTTTCATTTCTTCCATTTCCTTGATCAAGTAGCTCTTTAAATCGTTCTCTTGTATCACGGTTTGTTTGGCTAATTGTTTGACGATCTCTGCTTTGTTCATAATTTAATTTATTTGTAAGATTTGACCACTTGTATTGATTTCCCAATTTTTGACCCTTTGCGACAAAACCATCAACAGAAATATAAGTGATGCCGGAAATTCGTCCAGTACTTTCTGATTGATTGAAAATTAAATAAACTCCATTTCGTTGACAATGAGCTATAAAGAGGGAAATATTCTGTGCTTTTGACAAAGCTGCTTTCACCCGTTCTTGCATTAAAATCCGATTAGAAAGCGTGCCTGTTCGTTGTATCATTTCTAGTTCATCCTTACTGGGTGCTCGATCTAAGGCTTCTTTGGAAGAACGTACATTTTCTAAACCGTATTTTTTTTCAAACTGTCGGCAAATGTTTTCGCTGCGTTGATAATTATTGGAATCTGTCACCACCGAACCATCGTAATTAATTCTAGATGCTAATAGATGAATATGTAAATGATCCGCATCAAAATGCTGCCAAATTGCATAAGCATTATCTTCAAAGCCCATTCCAGCCAAATAGTCTCTACCAATTGTAACAAGCTGCTGTGTAGTCAACTGATCCGTAGGTGCAAAATTTAATGATACATGATAAGCATCTCGTGTCAAGTTTGGACGCAATTGCTTCAAAAAGGCAATTTCCTTTAACACATTCTGCCGATCATATTTGAAAAAGTTGTGATCTAGCAATTCCGCACGATCACTTGTGTTTTTGAGTTCCATCTTCTGATTGTTGTAATCAAAAGCAGCAACGAAACCGTGAATTTTCTGTTTCGCAATCATTGTATCATTATTTTTTGATGGATTGTTTCTAATAATTCTTTGATCTCTTGAAACACTTTGATTTCGATTTTATTGAGCTGAGTTTGATGTACAGCCCTTACATATTGATTGAAATTATTCGAAATGCGTCTGGTCAAGAGATGAGTGGAAACATCAATCTTACTAATCCTATTTACCTTTAAAGAAGCATTTGTAATAAGTTCTCTAATTACAACACTTGCATTATCCTCTCTCAATCTGATCAATTTATTGAGCTTATCTTTTTCGAATTTGTTCAATGCAATCATCACATTAAAAATTCGTAGTTCATCTTTATGTTTTCTAGGTCTTGCCATAATTTCCCGAATGAATGAAGTGAATTTGATGGTTTTTGAGCAAGCGTTTCCACTTAGGGGAAACATGGCTTGCTCTTCTTAACAGCATATTATCTAGCTTCTTTTTCAAGGTATTCCCCAACATCCTTGTAATCTCTATAAAATGCATTAAGAGGGATTACACGATCCTGAAATTTATCAATTAGATATCCCAAAAGTCTATTGCCAGCAGGATCATTGTCGGTAGCTGAATAAATGGTTGACCAATTTGCCTCATTTATTTTTTCAATTAACCGATCTCGCATTGAAACACTATTAAGAATGATGAAATCATTACGATCTTCCAACTTTGGGTAGAGCGTTAGGAGTGCAAGAAAATCACTCCAAGATTCTGTGACAACCACACTCGTGCTGTTTCGAGAGAAAAACGTGATGTCTTTGCAGACAAGACATGTTTTCACACGCACAAAATCTTCTGTCCCCAGCTTTTTATACTCGTAGCTGACTTCATAGCCTTTACTCAAATTTTGAAAAGCGACTCCAAAGAAATAACGCTTGCCAATCTTGTAATTGATCTCAACAAGGTATTTGGAGTATATTCTTTTGCTTATTTTACGCTTATCCAGATATTTTATTAATGCTGGGTTTGAAATAGGCCTAATAGATTTGATTTCATATTCATTATGATTATTTTCTTTTTTCTTAGCAACAATCTCTTTAGAAATGATTTGCTGGAGAAAAGAAAAATCATAGCCTTTAAGTAGCTCCAATGCTTTTGGAATATCACATTGATAGTAAGCACAGATATAATCCACTACAGTTCCAGATAATCCACTTCCGTAATCGTAAAAGGTATTTAATCTCGAATTATAGGAAAAGCTAGGTTTAGATTCAGCCTGTCTGAAAGGAGAGACGAACCAGTGATATACTGTGCCTTTGTTATTTCTCGTATATGCGTGTTTAAATCCCTGACGGTTCAATATATGTAGTAATGATATTTGCTTCGCTTGTTTACAATTCATAGTTCTAAAATTTAGTTTTTATTGCAGCTGTATTAAGTGTAAGGGTTAAAACTTGATTTTTTTTGATGACCTGATGATAAATGGCTTTAATTGTCTTATTTCCAATTCAATGTGCCATCATCTTTGCGTCATCAAACGATCATTTTTTGATGATCTTTGATGATGCCATATTGTTTGATGACGAGTACTTTGATGATTGATGACAGGTTGATGATAGTTTGATGATGATATAAATTATTGATAATAAATAATGTACGAGGCTAAATCATCAGGGCATCAATATTTGATCTATCTCTGACCTTTTTATCGAATAAAACCGCCCTTTTAAGTGTAACTCATAAACTATTCCATTCATATCGTATTTGTACGTTATATAGTTGAATGTGTTGTTGGAGACAGGTATATTCCAGTTATCAATAATGCGTTTGGTCTCCATGCGAGTAACAC
The DNA here is from genome assembly GCA_040391315.1 of Portibacter sp. Classification (GTDB taxonomy): domain Bacteria; phylum Bacteroidota; class Bacteroidia; order Chitinophagales; family Saprospiraceae; genus OLB9. Next base: position 3,604 of record JBEBYC010000043.1, read on the forward strand.
GGATATTATTACTTTTGAGAAGCTCAATCGCGTCCTTGTTGGTAAATTGGAAGGTTTCCAATTCAAAGCTATCCATGATCTCTGAAATGATGCTCAATAGCTCTGTTTCCAACTTATTTCTAAATCGTTTCTTGATTCTTAATAAAGAATCGGTCACTAATTGTTCTGGGGTGAACCACATTCTACTTTTCTTTTCAATACAGATACTTCTTGTTTCTAGGAAGTACATAAAAGCAGGTACCTCTGCATTCATCTTTTCAAGCATAAAGGGATCTGTTGATTGTAGTGGTTGAATTTTGCGGATCCAATACCTTGTTTCAAGAGGGTCAATGGAAATGAAATCATCTTCATTATTCGAGCAAAGTATAAATTTCCCAAAAAACTCAGTCTCACAGCGATCAACGCCTTTAGCTTCTATTTTATATGATCGGGCAGTGGACAAGTTTTTAATTTTTTCAGAATCTTCCTTGCGATCAAGTAAAACCTCATCCACGGCTATTACTAATTTATTTATCCATGAGTTGTTGAAGTTTGAACGAAAATCCTCATTGCTATTAAAAGTCATATTAGCACTAAAGATTGATTTAAGTAAAGACAAAAAGGTAGACTTTCCGGTGCCTCGTTGTAAACTGACCAGACACAAAACAGGAAGCAGCTCGGTTGGCTTTTGATACAATATCGTGAGGTAGTCGAGACCAAATGAAAACTGCTCTCCGAAAATATGCCGCAGAAATACCTCGATAGTTTTAAACTCACCTTCAGATGGCTTAATCAACAAGGGTTCGTATTGATTATAAAATCCTTTGTATGATCGCTTGTAATCAACATGAGAGGGGATATTTGTAAAACCGTCATACTTTGGAATTTGATCAAAAATCTCAGACCACTTACGTCCATAGTCTTGTTTAATTACATCTAGAGACCAAGGTGTTAGCATCTCGACAAAATCACCAGAAAGTAGGGGCATTTTTATTTTCTTATAATAAGTGGTTCTGACCCTTATGTAAGGGTATGTGTTATTTCCATCCATTTAATACTTTGTTTATTTGAACGGAATGTCCTATTTTTGAGTAGATTAATTGAGGACACCCATCCGTAAGAAATTTTAAAGCAGGCTTTAGCAGAGCTTGCTTTACTTTTTTAAATACAAATCTGATATTTGCCCAATTTCATCATGGGTAAGTTGTTTACCACCTTCAACATACGACAGTAGCTTACTTTCATAAAAATAGAGGCGATTCCCTTTCTTGAAGTGTGGTATTTCAAGATTGTTTACTTTTCGATAAATACTAGGGACAGAAAGCATGAGTATTTCGGCGGCTCGAGAAACGCCAATTGGTTTTTCAGAAATATTAGATTCTCTCTGTGGGCTAGATCTAATTACTTTCAAAACAGTGTTTTCAATAATATCAACAAGCTCTTGTTTGTTCATATTGGTGATCATTATTTGTTCCATATAATTCTTATGAGTTATCAATAATTAATGAAACAAAACTATAATCAAGTGGATTCCCTCATTCGAAAAGGGAAAAAATCTATATAAATTTATTTACAACATGAGTTTTATATTTCCCTTTTGTGTATTTAGTAATTGTTTCGGAAGTAGCTATTGCTGATTCTTCGCCACCTTTTAAACAAGAAAATTTATTGAAAATCCATATCGAAATTTCATTTTTGCGCCCAACCAAAATACTTTTATCGGCTAAAAAATTGAATGTATCACAGAATTCTTGTAGGTCAAAATTTTCGATTTTGTATTTTCTACTTGATAATCTTTTACTTTCCAATTCATGAAAAAAAAGAATTTTGTCTTCTTCAGTGGTGAATAAGGCTTCTAAATATTGCTTTACTTTCCTGTAAATATGTTTATTGGAATCTGAATCAAGATTTAAAATAATTTTGCCCGCCTTGTGTACATCCTTCTTATTATGGGAAAATTGTTTATCATAATTAATACCTAATAATTTAGAATATCGATCGATATGTGCTAATAAAATGGGTTGAATTTTTGAGACTAAAACTTGTTCATAATAATCTAAAGTTGCTTGCCCTCTAGCTTTACTTATTACATCGACTACTGTTAGATTTGACTCATTTCGATGAAGTAGATGAAACATTTGCTGGTATCCAAATTTCTCTTCAAAATGATTGATAATTAGGTTTACTTGTAATATCTGTTGTTCAATAAAAGCGTTTATCCCATCCATAAAACAGATCGGAATTATTTGATGGTCAATATGTCGTTCCAGAAACACTATATCAAGCTCATTGTCACTGTAATACAATCTCAAAGCCGCTATATGTTCGTTGCAGAAGGTGAGGTATAATTCGCATATATCTGGTACACGCAATGTAAAAAATGTTGCTTTTTTCATATCTTAATACTATTAGCGATTTCGGACTTATGCTTTAATCTCATTTTGGCATATATTTCGGTAGTTTTCACTTGTTTATGATGTAGCATTTCTTTACCCGCATAGATGCCGTATTTTTCAATAACAGCCACAGCGTAACTGTGTCTGAAATTATGCCAAGAAATGCGTTTGTTGATACCAGCCATTCTTACCCATCGATCGATGATAATATTATTATGTGCAGAATATTTTAAACCCTTAAATATACGCTCGTCCTTATCTTCAACTTTCCCCATTAATTCAAAAGCTTGTTCTGATATAGGATGGATGATGTATTCAGAGGTCTTTTGGCTTTTAAAACGAAGATAATGACCATTTTCACTATCAAAAAAATAGCTTTCCCATTTTATTTGTAGAATATCTCCGATACGAAATCCAGTCGTGAATGAAAATAATGCTGCACGCTTGACAACATCGTTCTCACAATATGCATTTTTTAGAATGCCAACTTCTTCTATGGTCAAAAACTCTCTGTACGGAGTTTCTGCCTTTGGAGATTGAATTCTACTGGTGTGATTTTTAGCCAATAAACCTTGATTATAAGCTTCTTTTATAGCGGCTTTATATTTATTGAAATACATGTGTTTGGAATTAGCACTTAGCTTTTTTGCATCGCTATTTAACGTATAGGTGCCTTCCAAATAGTTTTTAAATCCTTCTGAAAGCTTTTCTGTAACTTCTTTGAACAGACATTTGCCATTCGTGTATTTTTCAAAATATTTATATGAACTCAGCCAATTATTATAATTCCCATCAGAAGTTGCACGATTTTTACATTCTTTTTTAAAGAACTCTAAAAAGCTTTCTTTCTGAGCAAAGAAAGACCCTTCTTCAAAAGCTCCTGTAAGAAGTTTATTTTCTCGATCTAATCGGATCTTTTCAGCAGCCATCTTAATAATTTGATTCTTTTGCTTTTCTACTGGATCCTTCGCTTTTTTATTATAGTATAGTTTTAGAAATTCTCTTCTCGTTTCTTTGCCTGTCTTTGAATTTACAATAGGGGGGTAATAATCTAAGTACAAACTTGTTAGACCATTCTTCAATTGACTCTCTCGTAATTTAACTTTTGTCATGGTGTTTATTTAAAAAGTTCATAAATATTTTCTCTAGCAATAATGACTCTTGTTCCTATTTTAGTGACTTTTAGTCGATCACTCTTAATTAATCTCCAAAGTGTAGTACGACTAACCCTTAAAAGCTGACATGCTTCATTTAGATTTAAAAAAGGCTTATCGAGACTATTGGATACAACCAAAGCTGATTTGATCTTTTCTTCGGTCTCTGCATGAGACTGAAGCATTTTTTTGTCCCGAATTTGCTTCTTATAGTAACGGCTATTGCATGTTTTACAGCAAAATCTCGTAACAGTAGTTTTTGCAATAAATGAATTTCCACAAAAATCACATAGTCGACTTATCTGAATGTTACTTGACATGTTTGTTT
>JBEBYC010000044.1:0-7302 GCA_040391315.1 Portibacter sp.
TCTACTCAATTTCACAGGAAGGTAAAGTGCAATCACGATGGAGTTGGAGAAATGCCGCAAAAGCTGATGTTGCAGCATCAGCATCTTATTTTATGGGCAATTCAGTATTATGGGCAGTTGGTGCCGCAGTTCCTGGAACTAATGCAGCAATCTTAGGGGGATGGGCTCTATCAGCTGGGATTGGTTCAGCATTAGGAGGGTTATAATTTTAAAAATTAGGGTGAACAATAGATTCGATTTGGAATGAATTGTTCACCTCAATAAAACTAATAATATGAATAAGAAGAAAATAAAATTTTATATGTTTTGTGGTGTTTTCTTTTTCTTATACCTTATTCTATATTTCCCTGAGGAAGGCGAATCGTTACAAATGTCACAAATCTTATTTGATGTTATAAGGTCAGCCATAATGAGTTTTGTAATTATTTACGTATCTGACTGGTTTAGAATATGGTTATCAAAAGGTTCAGTTGTGAAAAAATGAAAACTACTGCCAACAATGTATATGACGGACATGCCCAGCAAAAGCTGGGCACGCGGCATATACTTGACCGTTAGCCGTCATTGTACAACGACCCTGAAAACCAAATACTTTCCTACAATTTTAACTGCTTGACAAAAAAAACTAAATAAAGTTTGCGTAGTCAAATAACTACGTATATATTTGTAGTCAAATAACTTCATAATGAATTTAAGACGAGACGTTTTCCAAGCCATTGCAGACCCAACGAGAAGAGCCATTCTTCTTTTGCTGACAACGCAATCAATGACAGCGGGTGCTATTGCATCTAATTTTGACACAGCAAGACCCACGGTTTCCAAGCATTTACAAATACTGACCGAATGTGAACTTCTAAAACAAGAGCAACAAGGCAGAGAAATTTATTATCATTTCAACCCAATTAAAATGAAAGAAATTGCAGACTTTTTAGAGCCTTTCCGTCAATTGTGGGACGACAGGTTTAACAAATTGGAAAGTGTAATGAAGAAATATAAATCAACTAAAAAATAGAAACGAATGGAACATAAAACAAAAATAAATGCAGAAGAAGGCAAACAAGATTTGGTAATTACACGAACATTTGACTTGCCATTGGACTTACTTTTTAAAGCCTATTCAGAACCTGAATTGTTAGAGCAATGGATGGGAACCAAAGTAATAAAATTGGAAAATAAAAATCACGGTAGCTATCAGTTTGAAACATCACACAACGGTAATTTGATTTTTAAAGCCAACGGCACAATACATTCGTTTTTACAGAATGAAAAAATAATAAGAACTTTTGAAATAGAGAATATGCTCATAGGTGTACAACTTGAATTTTTAGAATTTTCAAAAATTTCCGATGAACAAAGTAAACTAACCATTCATATTATTTATAAATCAGAACCACACCGAGCGGAACAACTAAAAATGCCATTCGCAAACGGTCTAAATATGGCTCACAATAGACTTCAAGAATTAGTAACAACATTAAAATAACAATTATGACAAAGACAAATAAAACAATCTATTGGATAGCAACCATATTACTATCATTAGGAATGCTTTCAGGCGGTATAGCACAAATTTTAAAAGTTCAACAAAATGTTGACGGAACTATTCATGTAGGATACCCAATTTATTTAATGAGCATACTTGGAGTTTGGAAAATTCTTGGCGTAATCGCTATACTCATTCCAAAATTTAAATTGCTAAAAGAATGGGCTTATGCAGGTTTCTTTTTTGCAATGACAGGAGCTGTAATATCGCATATTGCAGTTGGCGACACTTTTCTTCAATTCCTTGCTCCATCCATTTTTGTAATCCTTACCATCATTTCTTGGTATTTAAGACCAACAGACAGAAAAATTATTGTAAACGAAAAACATCTACACAATGAAATATAAAGTTGATTTTAAAACCGTATCTACAATAGGTTTAGTGACTTCGCCATTTGCCGAGAAATTGGCAGGTTTAAGAGCTAATGAGGCAAGGTATTTTATGAATAAGTATAAGCACGAATTTTATACAGAACCAGCAAATAATAACCAAGACACAGTAAATTGGGTAAATAATATTTTGAAAACCGAGAAAGATATTGAAATAGCCTCAAAACCATTAGAAATTTCAATCGTAGAAGTAGAAAATATCAAGTGGACATTTGTATTTTACGAAAGCGGACTTGCAATAAATGTTCTGTACACATTAGACGACAAAAAGAAAAGAGCCGTAGGTTTTAAACTAACAGAAGGAATGGAAATCCCCACAGAATTAGAAAGTAGGTTTAAATTTGCCAGACAAAAGTCTAAATTAGCAGGAACAATTAGGGGAACATTTTTTGTAATCAAAGGCGAATATTTATAATGAAAAGAAAAACAACGAACGGCTAACAGCAGTTTGGCAAAATGGCGGGTTTAGTGCTAAATTCAAGTTCAGTTCTTCGGTTCAACTTTTGTGCAAAACTGAACTTTTGTGCTTCGATTTCCGCCACTTCGCCAAGCTGCAAAACGTTACAGGGCATTATAGAACGACACCACAAAACAATAAGAACAATGAAATACATTTTAGTCATCGTAGCAGTATTAGCAATCAATCTGACTTTCGGACAATCAAATTCGGGAAAAGACACCTCGACAACAAATCCTAATTATAACAAGGAATTAGCCGATAAATTGGGTGGAGACGATTACGGGATGAAAAGCTATTTTTTAGTAATTCTAAAAACAGGTACAAACACCACTACTGACAAAGAGTTCATCAGTGAAAGTTTTAGGGGACACCTTGAAAATATAAATCGTTTGGTTGAACAAGGAAAATTAATTGTTGCAGGTCCATTAGGAAAAAATGAAAACAAATACAGAGGTATTTTTATTCTTAACAATATTAAAAATGTTGAAGAGGCGAAAGAACTTTTACAAACAGACCTTGCAATAAAAAACCAAATTTTAGACTACGATATATTTACTTGGTACGGTTCCGCTGCACTGCCAGAATACCTGCCATTTTCAGAAAAAATTTGGAAACTAAATCCTTAAAACTATGGACAAAGCAACGCAAACAATGATAGAAAACCTGCACAAGAACACGGGTAAGTCTTTAGTCCAATGGATTCAAATTGTGAAATCTCAAAACTTTGTGAAACACGGAGAAATCGTTAAATTCCTAAAAGAACAACACGAATTAACTCACGGATTTGCCAATCTTGTTGCACACAAAGCAAACGAAAGTGATGCAGGTTCGGCAGACAATCAAAACGACTTGATAACCAAACAATACAAAGGCAAAGAACATTTAAAGTCATTTTACGACAAACTCATTTCTGAAATTCAATCATTCGGAAACGACATTGAAATCGCACCTAAAAATTCTTATGTAAGTTTAAGACGTAAAATACAATTTGCCACCTTAAACCCTGCAACAAAAACACGATATGAAATTGGAATTAACTTAAAAGGACAAGAACCAACAGGAAAATTAGAAGCAGAAAAGCCAAATGCTATGTGTTCTCATAAAATCAACATCACAGACATAAACGACATTGACAAAGAAGTTATTGAGTGGATAAAAACGGCATACGAAAATGCAGGATAGCGCCACTACACATAACAAGCATTTTGGCAAAATGGCGGGTTCAGTGCAAAATTCAACAACAGTTTTTCAATTGAACTTTTGTACAAAATTGAACATTTGTGCTCAGAATTCCGCTTCTTCGCAAAGCCGCAAAACCGTTGGGTGCAAGTGTAAAGGACAACAACAACTACAAACAGAATACTAAAAACTATAAATAATTGCATTTCGAAGCTAAAACATTGCTACAAAAAGGCAAACCAAGTATTGCAAATTATTTTAAAAAACACAAAATGTATTCGAAATATCAAAAGTCCGTTTGATGATAAGTGATAAAAAAACTTCACCTATCCATCCATATATGGAATATTTGCGTATTTTTGTTGCGCATATAAGTAAGTTAGTACGGATTGAGACAAAACGCTAAGTCAAAATGACAGTAAAATCGTAACATTTTGATGGATATTTCAGATCAATATGTACTAGCGGGATCATGTGAACTACATCCCTATAAGGTAGTTAAAAAATGAGTTTTTATTTTTATTTTTTAACGTTCAAAAAAATTATATTATGAACAGATTAGTATTTTTAGTAGCAACTTTTTGTGCTGCAATGTTCACTCTAGGTATTTATTCTTGTGCTAAGGATGATGTAAAAAATAGAAAAAATACCAATTCTAAAATAGAATTCAGGAAATGTCCTACTTGCAAAACTGGATGGGCTGGTGTACGATCCGATGTTTGGGGAGGAATTAATGGGGCAGGTACTGGTGCTTGGCTAACTGGTGGGAATCCCATCGGGATTATGCTAGGAGGTGTAGTTGGTACCGTAGGTTCAAGTGCTGGTTGGTGGCGAATTATTTCAGAAGCGGACGACATAGTACCGTTTCCTTTTACTTATGCACCCGATAATGCAAATTCGATTCAAAACCCGCTTGATAGATTTGGTAAAATTCACAATAAAATTTTGAGTGAAGTAACATCAGATTCTACATTAGTTAAAGACAATTATTACTACATATTTAATAGATCACTTGAACTGCTTCAACAAGAAACTGAGCTTTTCAAAAGCAGTTCAATTGATTTAGTTAAGTTTAAGATGGACTTTGAACCTTCTTTTACCCGATTATACGCAAATGATTTTAGCTATAATCCTATTTTTGAGCAGCTAAATAATAGGCTCGTTTTGAGCTTAAAAAACTCTGAAATTACCACTAATGAAGAATTTGAACAATTCATTAGCAAAGAAATTTCAATGGCAAATTCAACTGAAGAGTTATTCGCACTAGCAATAATGAGGCATACGTTTTATTTTTGGCAACCACTAGAAAATTAAAATAAAAGATGGAACACTTACTGATGTTTTATCTATTTTAATTAAATAATAATGACTTAGTTAGTGTTTCCATTTTAAACATTAGATGTAATGATAGAATTTAGAAATTTAGTTAAAAAGTATAATGGAAATGTAGTATTACAATCCATTAGCGCTTCTCTCTACAGTGGACAGATATATTGTCTATTGGGCAAAAATGGAGTCGGCAAAACTACACTGATTCATTGTCTTCTCAATATGGAAGAGATTGATGAAGGAGACATTACGATATTTGGAAAAACACACACTTCACTGAGCATTAATGAACGAAAAAGAATCGGAGTACTAAGCGCTCAATTAGCTTTAATTGAAGAATTAAATGCTATGGAATATCTACAATTTATCGGTAAAATATATCATATTGACAAGAATATTGTTGCCATGAGAGCAAAAGGGTTATTAGCTTATTTTTTTGGAAATGAAATTGAGTTAAAGAAGAATATAGGTTCATTTTCAAGTGGAATGCAGAAGACAATTGCTTTTTGTGGCTCTGTGATACATTTGCCAGATTTACTTATTTTGGATGAGCCTTTTACCAATTTGGATCCTATTGCAGGGCGACAAATGGTAGAATTTATTCAAAATTATGCAAATGATCAAAGACTAGTGCTTATTTCCTCGCATAACTTATCTTATATTGAAAAATTAGCGACTCATATAGGTGTACTTTCCGATAGAACATTGGTTTTTAATGGGTTAGTCTCGGATTTTTACCCAAGCAATCATCATTTGGAGCATGCATTTATGTCAATCATTGAACCCGAAATTAAACCTATTTCGACATTAGATTGGATATGATCATTGAATTATGTAAAATAAAATTACGCAATGAATTGTGGACTTATAAAGGTAAAATAGATCTTTTAGTAAAAATAACTTTATTTTTTTTAGCTATATTTTATGGTGTAATAGTTGGAATTGGAACAGAAATCTCTGATTTTGAAGATAATGAGCTAAGAAAAGCTACCATAGGTTTTGTTTTAATTTTGTCACTAATTCGATTTTACTTCCCCAATTATAAAGCAAAAGTGAGATACTTTCACGTTTATCATCCTGTGCCTAAAATTTATAATCTCTCAATGTTTTTTGGACTCGAATTATGCACCAGGTTTTGGTTGAACATGATAGTGTTTATAGTTACGATTTTAATAGCGCAAGAAGTAAAGGATTATATTTTTGCACTTGATATATTGGGAGCTATGTATCTATCTTTAATGTTTCATAGAGTCATACAACATATAGTAGAGTCAAAAATTACAATATTGGGCAAAAGCGCTATATTGCTCATATTGATAAGCGGTATAAATTGCTATAATTATTTACCTTACTACCAATTTTATATAATTTTCCCTACATTACTTTTTGGTGCAATTTATTTTCTTGAATATCAAATAAAAGGCGATAAAAAGATAAATCGATTTTCTTATAATGGGAATGTATATGTCAAGTTGTTTTTTAATAATTCACTAGCGTCAAACATGTTTTTATTGAGTTTGATATTGCAAATGTTTTATTATTACTATATTTCAAGGTTTTCAGAAAATACTAAATTTCTTGAGTACGTTCCTATATTTGTACCTTGGATGTTTATTTTTTATTCTAATTTTTATGGGCTTTTCAAATCAATGTTTTTCATTAATCATCAATCGCTACAAGATTACAAATGGTCTAGAGCTATCATGCTAAGAATGCTCATTATACCATATAGCATATATTCAATTTTACTTTTACCCTTTGCATATTATTATTTCGAAGATCCTATTTTTATTTGGTCTTCCTACATTGGGTTTACTTTGATTATAATAGGAATAAGTCTTACAAAATCAATACTTCAACCATACAAAATGGCACATATGATGAAACAAAAAAGCACTTCGAAAGATTTGGCTCTTTTTTTTATAATTACGTTGAGCACTTCTGGCCTCTATGTAGTCAAATACTACCATTTAGCTTTGATAATACATTTTTTAATAATAGGAGTTTTTCTTGCAGCTTTATTGGTGTTACCGGATTTGTACAGTAAAGAACAATATAATATTTGGAATAAATTGAAATAAAGTGAAAATAGATATCTACACTACGAACTACATTTTCATTAGATTAGATTTGTGGAAAACAACTCTTGATTACAATGTAACAATATGAATAACCCGTACTAACAAATGCATACACGCACATTGCAGCTATGCGCTGCTACTTCGTGTATGCAGCCGTTAGCAGCAAGTGTAAAGGACAACAACAACTACAAACAGAATACTAAAAACTATAAAAAAAATGCATTTCGAAGCTAAAACATTACTTAAAAAAGACATACCTAGGCTATCAAATTATTTTAAAAAACACAAAATGTATTCGAAATATCAAAAGTCCGTTTGATG
>JBEBYC010000045.1:0-6634 GCA_040391315.1 Portibacter sp.
AAAAGCCGCAATCATTTTAAACTGATTACGGCTTTTTTTTGTACCCACGACTGGACTACAAATCAACACACAAACACTCTCTAAACCAATAACTTAACTTTAAACACTTTAAAAACAGTATCACTTTTTAACCCTTGGATAGTTCTTTTCAATGAAATTATGCAAAGCTGTTTCAATTTCAGACGGTTGATTTACATTGCCTCTTCCACGAGTTTCCAAAGGAAGTGTTTTACTAGCTTCTAAAAAGAAATCGTGTTTTAAGGCGATTGATATTTCACGCACTAAATTCATGTCCATATCATTCTTCAATAGCTTCTGATTAAAATTTGATGGTGTATCATTAATAAGTTCAGCTAATTTTTTTTGTGTTATTCCTTTGTGTCGCATATAGTCACGTATCATACGTGTAATTGAAAAACTTTCCATACTTCAAATTTTAAATTAATACATTGTTTACTAAATTAATTTTGAGCAAATACTAAATTAATTAAACATTTACTTGTTTTTTATAAAGGTTTTACTTTATATTTGTCCATGAGTAATCATTTAATATCATTTGTTATGCCAAAAACCATGTTAACAGCTAAAGAGGTGATGAACCGCTTTAAAATTTCACGCCAAACACTTTCACGAGCGATTAATGACGGAAGCCTACCAAAACGAAATTGGAACGGTGGGAAAAAACTTTTCTTCTATGAAGAGGAAATTGTCGCTTTATTTTCTGAAAACGAAAAAAACGACAACCATGATGAAAACATTAAACGATGACTTTGTCATGGACTACAAAACTGTAAAAATGCCATTTGGTAAATACAAAGGAAGATTCATTTTGGAGATTCCAGACGTAGCATATTTTGTATGGTTATACAACAATACCAATTTACCAGAAGAAATACTATTTGCAGTAAAACACAAACTAAATATAATTTAATATGAGTAAACCAAATTACAAATTTCGACTTCACTACCTATTAAGGCAGTTGAAAGTCGATGATTACGAGGTCGCAATGAAGCTGTTGCCAGAACTTTTAGGTATATCAAAATCCACGTTTTTAAAATGGATTTATCTGACAGAAGATAGTTATTATGATTTGCCATTTTGCACACTCATTAAGCTATCTACTTTCTTCAAAGTAAAGCCGATTGAGATATACAATGAACAGATCCAGGAGCGGATTAACGAAAGCATAGCATCATGGGCAGAATAGTAGGATTTTTTGAAGCAGCAGATGATAAAATCATTTGTTATATGCACCCTGACGGCTCTATCAATTGGCGTTCATCATTTTATAGTGATTTCACTAAAAAGACGGTGAATTTAGAACTAGATCAAAAGACGGCCGTCATTGAAATTAAGATACACGGAATGAAAGTTTCAAAGCGTGAAATGGTCGGGGATATTTTAGTTATTACTTACGCATAACGTGCCGCAGCTAAAACATCGTACATTATGGATAAAAAGAACATAGCAATCATTGGAGCAGGAAACATCGGCAAAACAATAGCATTAGAATTAGCCAAACAGGGTAATAATGTATGTGTTTTAGGTGATGTTGTAGGTAGTCAATTTACCGATTTAAGCGAGCCTGAACCTTTCTTAATCACAAAACTACCTGATATGCAAGAACCTTGGATTGGCCCGAAAGAGCCTGTATTTAACTACAAGAAACATCGGCAGACTTGTGCTAAAAAACGGAAAACTCGAAAGAAGAAGAAACGCAGGTAAATTTATTACCTACAACACCATGCTAAACGCTTGTTTTAATAGCGTTAAAAAACAAAATTTCATTCAATTATTAATTTATAAAACTTTTTATGTATGTTTGTCGTGACCAAATACTCAAGAGAAATCTTGAATATATTTTTTAACGATAAGTCGTTGCCTATGGGTGACTGTTCCGAAAGGATTGTCCTTCTACTCTCTGAGTATTTGGTCAGCCCTAAGGGCAACGGCGCATACAAACTTTTTTGATTATGACCAAAGAAAAAGAAAATGTAGCAACTTTCGATGGATCGGAAGTGTTATCCTTTATTGGCGATATGTTTACGCCTATGTCAGCCACGGAGTTGACAGAAACCAGAGATTTACTAAAAGATTTTTTCATTGAGTGGGTGCAAAATAACCGCGATCTAAACGATGCCGATTTTCGCAAAGGGAAAAACCTGTACTGGTTGTTAGATAAAATTATCAAACTGACTTACAGCGGTCAAAAGGAGACAGTAATGTCTGACGAAAATCAAGAACACATTCAAGCTATTGCTGAACTTGCTAAAATTATAACGGATATAAAGAAACGTTAATCACTTTAAAAAATATCAAATGAAATTACGCCAAGAATACGCACGTCACCAAAAGATATACAATCAAGGATTTAGATTCAATCCAGATGATGAAATATTTTACACAATAGATCCTAAAAAATTCAGATATCCAGAAGATGAATTTTACAGCGATTGGAAAATCGAAAAAATCAATCAAAACGAATATCTAAATCAACGATTAAAGGATTTAGGAATCAATACAAATACCGTTGATTTATTCGACCGTGAAAACAAAAAAGGAGATCTTCCAATTTTCACCGCCAATAAATACGGAGATATTGAAATTCTACAATATACACTACACCGCAAATGTGTTTTGTATGATGTGAAAACAACATCCACAGGAACGATTCAGGAATATGCCGTACAAAAACGTATTAATCCACTTTATACGCCATTCACGGAGGGGAAATATGACTTTTCAGAAGCAAAAAATACACCGTTTTGGCATCCTACATTAATACAACTTTTTGAGGATAAAGAACCTATTGATACGCTCGTAATTACAGAAGGTCAATTTAAGTCTTTTAAAGCAACTGAAGATGGTATTTTAACCGTTGGATTAACTTCTATTTCGCATTTCAGAGACAGCGAAACAAAAACGCTGCATACTGAAATCTTAGAATTTATAAAAGCGTGTCAAGTTAAAAATGTAGTCATTCTTTGGGATGGTGATTGCAGAAATATTACATCCAAGGCACTTGAAAAAGGCGAAGATCTAACAAATAGACCGTCACTTTTTTACTGGTTTGCGTACAATATTGAACAACATTTACGAGAGTTTTTTCCAATCAAAGGTAAAAACGGACTTCAAGTGTATTTTGCAACTATCAAAAGCAATGATATTCCAGGAGAGCCAAAAGGAATAGACGATTTACTCATTCAAAATGGCGTTAGCAAAAATAGAGTAGTCGAAGATTTCAAACGTGTTGGAGATTTACCAGGGCAATACATTCATTGGATCAACATATCTTTTGACAAGGGCAAAAAAGATATGCGTAAATATTTCCATTTAACGAGTGTGCAAGCATTTTACGGAGCGCACGGCGAAATAATAAAGGATAAGTCTTTTGTATTCCAAAACTCTACATATCGTATCGAAAATGGCATTCCAATAATCGAAATACCAAAGGACTTAAAAAGTTATGTCCGTATTGGAGTAGATTATTACAAAATCCAAAAAAAACCGTTTCCAAAAATTGGAGGTAAAATTCGTTCCACACGTCACGAGGAAGTTTTAACGCAATGGACAGAAAAGACAATTAAATTCGACCATGGAAAAGATGCCCTGGACTATGTCGAAAAATACGAAGGATTTACAAATATTGCAGATCATATCAACTATCAAAAAGTAGTCGATGGATATTGGAATCTTTACGATGAATTAGACCATGAATCTAAAAGCGGTGATTTTCCAAACATTCGCAAACTGCTAAAACATCTTTTTGAAGAACAATACGATAGTGAATTGATCCTGGACTACCTTTCCATTTTGTACCGTTTTCCGTGGCAAAAGTTACCTGTACTGTGTTTAGTTTCAAAAGAGCAGAATACTGGTAAATCTACTTTCATTTTCCTTTGCAAGTTGATTTTCAAAAACAACATGATTTTGATTAATTCAAACGACTTAACTGGTGACTTTAACGATCATTGGACAAGTAAACTGATTGCAGCATCCGAGGAAACATTTTTAGAGCGAAAAGAAGCGTATGAAACCATCAAGACGTTAACCACCGCTAAAGAGATCACCAGAAAGGAGAAAAACAAAAGTGCGACATCCATTCCCTGTATGATGCACTTTATATTCTGTTCCAACTATGAAGATACATTTATTCGAATTGGCGAAGAAGATTCGAGATTGTGGATTACTAAAGTTAAAACCATTAAGGAAAAGGAGAAAGTAAAGGACTTTGACCAGAAAATCGAAGATGAAGTACCTTACTTTGTCAATTTCCTTATCAATAGAGACATTAAAGCACCTAATAAAGATCGTTTATGGTTCGCTAAAGAAGATTTTAGGACAGAAGCGTTTGCAAACGTTGTGAGAAGTTCACAACCCACGCTAATAAAGGATTTAAGAGTAGAATTAATCGAATATTTCGATCGATTCAATGATACTACTTTGAAAGTGTGTGTAAAGGATCTGATCTCGTATTTCAATGTTCCATCAAGATACGGAAGTCACTACCTTAAAAATACAATAGTAGAACTTTTAAAAGCCGAAGCAATCGACACCGTTTCCACTTATGAATTTAAAGTTCCAATTGAAAACGAACCAGAAAACTATTTGATCAAAAAGGGAAAAGGCAGGTATCTACTCTTTAAGAGAGAAGATTTTATTTATTAATGTAACGGAATGCGTGTATGCGTAGTTGCGGATTTAAATAAAAACGAAAATGGAAGAAATTAAACGAGAAGTAATAAAAAAACATCTGGAAGGATGGGAAAGGGATTTAAGAAATACCTCAATCGAATATTTTGCAAAAAGTGGAAAAGTTAGCGGTAGTTTTTTTATGGCATTAAAAGATATGCTTGATGATTATGTAGAGCAATTACGCATACACGATGTTGTAGGGCAAAGCGAACAGTTAATTTGCCCTTGTTGTGGAAGCGATAAAACTTATAAAACAGATGCAATACATTGCAATAGATGCGCAATTACAACGGATATTTAGGGCAAATTAATTGCCTACAACACCAAAACAACAAACGTTTTAATGTTTGTTGTTGACTGTTAACAGCCGTTTTAATGGCTTCTTTTTATTCCTTTTAAAAGCATGATTTTATCATGCTTTTTTTATGTTCTATTTTTTTATTTTAAAAGTTGCTTACATCGGTTGTATTTTTTGTTGACTTTGTTGCTAATTCTCTATACTCTTTATAAACAAAGGGATTGAACGGTCAACAAACTTTCAAAAACTTGTTGCTTAATTGTTGACTTTGTTGCTTTTCAAAAAAAACCAAAATCCATGAAGCAACAACTTAGCAACAAACTTTTCTATTAAAAAAGGTAGTTTGTTGACTACTTTTAGCTTGTAACATATTGAATATCAATAGCAGTCAACAAAAGCAACAAAGTCAACAACTTTTTTGAGTGGTAGCGAGATTATTTTAAAAAAGTTTTTTTTAGCTTTTTCAGTTCTGGTAATTTTTACGCTTAAATAACCTCTTTATTACGGATTATTTTAAATGCCTATTTAAATCACCGCTAACGTCCTGTAATCAAGTTTGAAAACAGTGAAAGCAAAATTGAAAACAGTGAAAGCAAAATTGAAAACAATGAAAGCAAAATTGAAAACAGTGAAAGCAAAATTGAAAACAGTGAAAGCAGAATTGAAAACAGTGAAAGCAAAATTGAAAACAATGAAAGCAAAATGTTTTCACATATATATAAAGACGGTGTAAATATTTATATAACAATTGATTACACGTTAAATCAATGTTTTAATACTTCATCTTTGCAAGGTAAAATTATTATTCATAGTAAATGATTACCGCCTAATTGTCAAGGGTTGGGCGGTTTTTTAAAATTAATTTGATGGAAAAATATCAAATAACAGGCACTCAAGTATCTTTCCGTGTAAACAACGAAGATCGTGAAGCACTTAATCAATTAGCGATTGATCTACAAACTGAAAACAATATTGTTTTCAATAATAGTAAGGATCTTATTTTTTCCATCATTGAGAAACTAAAATCTCCTATTCAACCGCAGGAAATTGAAGTTGAAAAAGAAATCATTCCAACGGCACTTGCTGAAAAATTTGCAGAAATTAAAACAAGCAAATTTGGTGATAGTGATATTTCAGAAATTGAAATATTAAATGAATTACAAAGACTTTCCACTATTGAACCGCAAGAAATTGAAGTTGAAAAAGTAGTTGAAAGGGTAGTTGAAAAACCGCTTTTAGAAAATCAAATGATAATTGATTTAAATCCAGTACAAAAACGCATACTCGAAGTAATTGCAGAACGTCGTTTTCAAAAACGAGAAGATGCAGTTAAAAATACTCCTGAAAAGCAATTATTAAACTTGACATTTAATAGACAAACACTTTTCAATTGGGCAGGAAACTATCCAACCTACCTAGAATTAAAAGAATTTTCAAATAAATACAAAAAAAGTAGTGTAAAATCCACTATAAAAAATAAAAATTTAAAATAAAATCATGGCAGATCCAAACCCAGTAAAAGAACCTATTGCATTCTTATCGGAAATTGATTCATTAATTTATAAAAATGCAGATCTAAGTACAACTCCTTCTTTATCCGTATTTGAATCATTAAAGCTAATACCTTTACGATCCATAGT
>JBEBYC010000046.1:0-5669 GCA_040391315.1 Portibacter sp.
TTATATAATTGTTTTGAAGTGGATTGATATTTAATCGATTTATTGGTATTGATAATTATTATATGACGATATTATAACAAGATAGTTTTTTTTTGCATATTTGCGAACTAAAATCAACTTTTATGGCAACATTTCCAAGCGACATTGAAATTGCCCAACAGGCAAAAATAACACACATTAAAGAAATTGCTTCCAAGCTAGGTATAAAAGAAGACGACCTAGAATATTATGGCAAGTATAAAGCAAAACTTCCTTTACATTTAAGAGAAGAAAATCCTAAGGGTAAACTAATTTTAGTATCTGCCTTATCACCTACAAAATACGGTGAAGGTAAGACGACTATGTCCATTGGTTTAGTCGATGGTTTGAATTATAATGGACACAAAACGATTGCCGTTTTGCGCGAACCATCACTTGGGCCTATATTTGGTGTAAAAGGTGGAGCTGCCGGTGGTGGTTATTCACAAATAATCCCGATGGAAGATATTAATCTTCATTTTACTGGTGATTTTTCTGCAATTGAAAAAGCGAACAATCTACTTGCTGCATTGATAGATAATAATATTCAAAATAAAAAGTATAGTCTTAATATCGATCCGCGTACCGTTGCATGGAAGCGTGTTATGGATATGAATGACAGAGCACTCAGACAGATTGTTATAGGCCTTGGCGGAAAGTCTAATGGTGTCATCAGAGAAGACGGATTTAATATCACAGCAGCTTCTGAAATCATGGCAATCCTTTGTTTGGCAAAGGATATAGAAGATTTGAAGCAAAGAATCGGAAATATATTTGTAGGTATGACCTATGATGGAAATCCGATTTTTGCACGGGATATTAAAGCTGTTGGCGCCATGGCAACATTGTTAAAAGACGCTATTAAGCCCAATCTTGTCCAAACATTAGAAGATAATCCTGCGATTATACACGGTGGACCATTTGCAAGTATCGCTCAGGGAACAAATTCTGTAATTGCTACTAAAATGGGATTAAGTCTTGCTGATTTTGTAGTAACTGAAGCAGGATTTGGTGCTGATCTTGGTGCTGAAAAGTTTATGCATATCAAATGTGTTCAGTCAGGTTTAAAACCTGATGGAGCAATGGTCGTAGCAACTGTTAGAGCTTTAAAGCATCATGGTGGCGTAGATAAAGACAATCTGAATAATCCTAATCCAGAAGCAGTTAGAAAAGGATTTGTAAATCTTGAAAAACATATTGAAAATATTCAAAAATTTGGCATTAATCCCGTGGTTGCTATCAATGCCTTCCCTTCTGATACGCAAGCTGAATATGATATTGTAAAAGAATTATGTTTTGCTATGGGAGTTAAAGCGATAGTTAGTACCGCTTTTGTAGAAGGTGGAAAAGGTTCTTCAGAATTAGCTAAAGCCGTTGTAGAAAGTATCGAAGCAGGAACAAATACTTTTAATCCATTGTACAAACTGTCTGATTCTATAGAATCAAAGATAAACACTATTGCCACAGAAATTTATGGTGCAGACGGAGTCGAATATACTTCAAAAGCAAGAGCCCAACTAAAGCAAATCGAAAAATTAGGCTTTAGCGAATTTCCTGTATGTATGGTTAAAACACCGGCTTCTTTATCTGATGATGAGAAGAAAATAGGTCGTCCTAGTGGATTTAAGATAACTGTTCGTGAGTTTGAATACTCTGCAGGTGCTGGTTTTGTGATACCGTTGTTAGGTGATGTAATGCGTATGCCTGGTTTACCACCAATACCTAGTGCCGAAAATATTGATATAACAAACGATGGATTAATTAGTGGTTTGTTTTAAACCTAATTGATTTTCATTTATAAAATAACGCTTTCCTACAAGATGTGGGAAAGCGTTATTTTTTATATCATTATGTAAATGAATGGTTTATAATATGAAGTATATTTTTTTTATTTAATTGTGGTTTATTTAATCATACAGTGTATTGATATAAAAAAAAATTGCAATTGCTATAGATTTTTAATGTGTAATTTCTACATTATAAATCGCTAACTTGGTTTATTTTTTCTATATCTTCTTCAATACTTCGAAGTTGGTTTTTACAAAATTCAGATAGCTCTACTGCCCTTTTTAATTTTTTACTTAGGTTATCAAGACCGTTATCTTCAGTCTGAAGCGCTTCGAGTATTTGATTGAGTTCCTGATAAGCACTGTCGTAAGTCATTTTTTTACTCATGGTATCTTCAATAATTTAGGTTATTTATGATTTATTTTTATTTGTCCGTCATAAAACTCGATGGTTGTGGTGACATTTTCTACAAAATTTGCTTTTGAAGAAATAAATTGATCATTTTGCTTGATAATGGCATAGCCCTTTTTTAGTATATTTTCCGGTCTAAGCAGATTTATTTGCTGCTCATGGAATGTTAATCTATCTTTTTGTTTCTGTATAAGTGCTGTTGAAGTTGTAAAACATAGTTTAATAACTTGTTCAATATTTAATTTATGTTTTTTTACTGTTTCACGTGGAATCAAGGACAATAGCTGTATTGATTTATTTAGAAGGATAGTTTCCTGTTTCACAATGCGTTGGCTTATCTGATGAATCGTTTGAGTTAGCCATTGGATATTTCCTTCAAAGGTTTCATTGTGGCGAATGATATAATCTGCGACAGCTGTAGGTGTTTTTAAGCTAATGTTAGCTACTGTATCAGCAACGGTTTGATCTATTTCATGGCCAATTCCGGTAATTACCGGAACGTTACTCTTTGCGATTTCTACACCGATATTAAAATTGTCAAACCAAGATAAATCTAATTTCGAACCACCACCACGGATGATAAGGATGACATCAAAGTGCTTATTAGATGTGGATATTTGCCGAAAGGCATTACAAACTTCACGTTCTGTATTCATTCCTTGCATAGCTGCATTGAATAGTTCCACGTGGAACGCATATCCAAAGTTATTGTTGAAAAGATGTTTAGTAAAATCAATGTACCCGGCTGCGTTATGCGAAGAAATGACGGCTATTTTTTGGATTACATTTGGAAAAGGTAATTGTTTGTTTTTATCTATCCAGCCTTCTTTGGTAAGTTTTTGCAATATTTTTTGACGGTTTAATTCCATTTGACCGATTGTAAATGCCGGATCAATGTCTTCAATATTGAGTTTTAAGCCGTACCTTTCGCTAAACTCTACTTGTACCTTTAGTTGGACATGGATACCTTCTTTAAGTATTGAAGGGAGCAACTCACCCAACTTGTTTTTAAGGAATAAGTATGATTTGAACCAGATATTTCCGGAGAGTTGAGCGGTGATATCACCAGTAATTTCGTCGTGATAAACTAAATCTAAATAAACATTACCTTTTACTTCTTTGACTTGTGAAATTTCACAATTCACCCAAATAGGTTCAGTAAAATTGAGCGATATTACCCGGCGGATATATTCATTAAGTTCGTATAGAGAGTAGGACTGACGCATATTGTTGGATGGCTTTTTTACCAGGTTTTGACCTGATATGGATAGCGGATAGTATATTCTTTAGCAATGAGTTCTGTCATCACTTGCCTTAAGACTTCAATATTTTCTTTTTCTACGGCTGATATCATTACATTAGGACAATGATAAATATTGGTAAATTTTTCTTTAATATCTCGAATTATATCATTTCTTGTTTGGGTATCTAAGTAATCGTCAAAATGTTTTTCTTTATATAAATCAAATTTGTTAAAAACCATAAGTGTGGTTTTTTGTGCAGCACCGAGTTCGTTGAGTGTATTTTGAACAGTCTGGATTTGGTCTTCGTATTGTGGATGCGAAATATCGATAACATGTACCAAGATATCACTTTCTCTAACTTCATCTAAAGTTGATTTAAAACTTTCAATTAGGTGATGCGGCAATTTACGGATAAATCCTACAGTGTCTGAAAGTAAAAACGGCATTGTATCCCAAACGACCTTTCTAACGGTAGTATCCAAGGTCGCAAACAATTTATTTTCAGCAAAAACCTCTGATTTACTCAAGAGGTTCATTAGTGTGGATTTACCTACATTGGTATATCCTACTAAGGCAACACGTATTAATTCTCCACGATTTTTACGTTGTGTTTGGGATTGCTGTTCGATCTTTTCGAGTCTTTTTTTAAGGATAGAAATCTTATCCCGGATGATACGGCGGTCTGTTTCTATTTCTTGCTCACCAGGACCACGCATACCGATACCACCACGTTGTCTTTCCAAGTGAGTCCAAAGACCACGTAGACGAGGGAGCAAATACTGCATTTGTGCCAACTCTACTTGTGTTTTAGCTTGTGCTGTTTGTGCTCTTTCGGCAAATATATCAAGAATCAGTGTACTTCTGTCCACGATTTTGACTTTGAGGTATTCTTCAAGATAGCTGTTTTGTTTACCCGTTAGGTCGTCATCAAATATGACCAAAGAAATTTCTTCATTGCGGTCAATGAAATCTTTGATTTCATCCAATTTTCCCGATCCGACAAAAGACTTGACGTGCGGATGCGGCAATTTTTGCACAAACACTTTTTGGGTAATGGCACCGGCAGTGGTAGCTAAAAATTCAAGCTCATCGAGATGTTCCATGACGACAGCCTCGCTTTCATCCTGTGAGATTATACCAACAAGTATACAATGCTCTTCCGTTTTATTAATTCCTTTTTTTGCTTCTCTTCCTACATTCCAGGCATCAGACATAACTATAAGGTTAAATTGTTGTGCAAAGATACGGTATAATACCCATTTAACACCTAAATCAGCTCAATCTTCAGTGCAGCAGTTGCTCGTTACTTCATCAGAATGACCTGTTATCCCGAATGCTATTACCTGAGATTTACACCTAGTACCAAGTCATTTTGAAACCAGATATTAGGACTTTTTCGAAAATAAATTTGTAATTGAATTAGAATAATAATATGTGCAGCTGGCTGTATTCAATTTTAACTGCTTAGCCGTTTGTAATACCTATTGTGTGTAGTTTAATACAACAACACTAATGAATGTTGACCTAAAATTATTGCATTATCAAGACTTATTAAATGGAAGGAGGATAATGAAGCAGATATTGATATACTTGAATTAAATTTGCCAACAAACCCACTATTAAAAAAGATATTTGAAATAATAGCTTTTCAAATTATCAAAATATATAATGGTAAACCTTTACAATCTATAAGTGCTGGAATTACTTTAGTTGGATTTTCTGTAATAGTTTTAGATTTAATCCATTTTTATGCCTTTTTTATAAATTTATTTTTGTGGATTAATAACTAGAAATAGAGGAGATAATGAAAGGAAATCTACTTTTTTATTTATATGTGCCTAGTATATAGGCATGCAGTTGATCAGTTGTTTACTTTTCTGTACTGAAGGATATGTACTTCGGATAATATTAGACATTACTTATTGTTGTTAACCATGGTACTATTGTGATAATACAGGTGGAAAATTATCAGCAATAACACCATCATATTATATTTTTAGTTTCTTTTAAGAATCAAAGCTCGATATTGCTAACCTTGAAATAACACTTAATCATAAAATAAATATGATAAAAAACTATTTTAAGATATTTTGCTTGGTTATATTAATTATGGTTGAAAACCTAAATTCGTAAGGCAATAAAACGAAGTATTGAGTTTATATAAATGCGTTTAAAGAATAAATGAAAGTTTTTGCTAGTTTTAGGAAA
>JBEBYC010000047.1:0-5243 GCA_040391315.1 Portibacter sp.
ATTGCGGAATAAAACCTAATGCAAATTCTTTGTCGCTTCGTGTGTCTAAAATCAATGCTCCTGTGCTTTCTGCAACTGCTTCAAATTCGTTGGCTGAAAGCGGTTTCATACCGTGCTTCAACACTTCATCAAAACTATCGTAACCTTTTTTATTCATTGCTACGTTCATTCCGAAGTAGGCAGGTGGCGGAAGCAAACCGTCTGTAACGGCTTTCACAAACGCTTCTTTGTTCGGTTGATTTAAAGCATAGTTCATTTTCTTTTGATTGCCCAATGTATCAACCGTTTCTTTCATCATATTTTTTCCGCAAGCCGAACCCGCACCGTGTGCAGGATAAACGGTAATGTCGTCTGCCAAAGGAAGTATTTTGTTATATAAACTTTCATAAAGCAACCCCGCCAATTCTTCCTGTGTCATACTTGCTGCTTTCTGTGCTAAATCAGGTCTGCCCACATCGCCAAGGAAAAGCGTATCGCCACTGAACAAAGCCGTTTCTTTCCCGTTTTCGTCAATCAGCAAAAAGCAAGAACTTTCCATTGTGTGCCCGGGTGTATGCAACACTTTGATTTTTACATTTCCGATTTCAAAAATCTGATTATCTTCTGCTACAATCGCTTCAAATTCGGGTTTTGCTGTTGCACCGTAAACAATAGGTGCATCTGTTTTTTTGCTCAAATCCAAATGTCCGCTTACAAAATCAGCGTGAAAGTGTGTTTCAAAAATGTATTTGAGTTTCACTCCGTCTTTTTCCAAACGGTCAATGTATGGTTGCGTTTCACGCAACGGGTCAATTATGGCGGCTTCGCCATTAGAAGTGATGTAATATGCACCTTGTGCCAAACACCCTGTATAAATTTGTTCTACTTTCATTGTTCTGTTTTTTTATTGTTATGAATTTGATACTGCAAATTTCCGTTGTTCTTTTTCCCTGCACAGCTACTTTGGTTACACAAGCAAAATTTATTTTAAAATTGTTTCTTTGATGATGATATAAATGCCCATTACCAATACAAAGCAACCAAATGCAGGTTTTAGTTTTGAGCCGTCAATTTTTTTGGTTAATACCATTCCGATAAAAATTCCGAAAATGGCAAAGGCGGTAACTTTTGCAAGGAAAAAATAATCAATTACCGTTTCGCCATTTTCGCCAAAAAATCCAATCAATGATTTTGCTGCAATAACGACAAGCGAAGTTCCAACGGCTTCTTTCATCGGTAATTTGCTCAATACAACCAATGCAGGAATTATTAGAAAACCGCCACCTGCACCAACAAGCCCTGTTAAAATTCCGACAACTGTTCCCTCAACAAGAATTAAAGGATAATTGAATTGTTGTTTTTGTGGTGTTTCATCACAAGTTTTTTTGTCATTTTTAATCATACTGTATGAAGCGAAAATCATCAGCACGGCAAAAAGCAACATCAACAAAATGCTTTTGGTAACGGTAAAATTTCCGATGCTAAAAATTTCTTGCGGAATGGCAGGAACAATGTATGCCCTTGTAAGGAAAACGGCTATTATAGATGGAATACCAAAAACGATTGCCGTTTTGATATTGACCAAGCCTTTTTTGAAGTATGAAAACGAACCGACAACGCTTGTTGTGCCGACAATAAAAAGCGAATAGGCAGTTGCCAAAACTGTGTCCACGCTAAACAAATAAACCAACACGGGAACGGTAAGAATACTACCACCGCCACCAATTAGCCCTAATGAAATTCCGATAAAAATTGATGCTATGTAACCTGCTATGTCCATTGATTTTTGAAATTGATGCCGCAAAATTGCATCAACTCAAAAACCTATACAGTTACTTATGTTACACAAGCGTAATTTTATTTCTACCTAATTTAACTTTGCCAATTTCTTCTAATTGTTTCAATAATCGGGAAACTACAACTCTTGCCGTTCCTAATTCGTTGGCTAATTGTTCGTGGGTTATGTTTAGCGTTTTGTTTCCTGTGAGTTCTTGTTTTTTGTGTAACAAAGTCAATAAACGTTCATCAACTTTTTTGAAAGCAATAGCATTTACAATTTCCAATAATTCTTCAAAACGCTTATGATACAAACGGAAAATATAATCTAACCATTGCGGATATTCTTTTATGAATAACGAAACTTTTTCAATAGGCAAAAACAAAATTTCGGCATCTTCTTCTACTTCGGCTTTTACTTTACTTGTTTCGTTGTGCAGTCCACCAAGAAAAGACATAATGCAACTTTCGCCCGCTTTGATGTAATACAACAAAATTTCCCTCCCGTCTTCTTCTGTTCGAATAACTTTCAGCGTCCCTTTTGTAACAATCGGAATGGAACGAATGTGTGCATTTTCGTTTAGAATAATGTGGCCTGCTTTATAGGTTTTTTGTATGCTGTATTGTTGTAGTTTTTCTACTAATTCGGGTGATGTCTTAAACTCTGTTATTTGCTGTAATTCTTCCATTTTGCAAAGTTATAATTTTGTTTGGGTGGTGGCTGGGCTTGGTTGGGGTAAAATTAAATGTGGTGTTTTGTGTCGGCTTATGCGTTGGCAAACACCTCTTTTAATTTTGCGAAGCGTTGGCATTTTTTTGTCTTTCTGTCCGTCCGTTGATGTCAGCACGGTCGTTTTTAGGGTTGCACCCAACGGTTAGTATATGAAAAGTAGGCGATTTCGAAGCACTAAACATTCGGTTAAGTACAAAGCTTGATACGGGCCAAAACCCTCTATTTAACTGCTATATCGCCTATTTTTTATATACCTTGTTGTGTGCTGCCTTTTTATTCATTCGGTTCAATATGAATTTGAACGTGTCCTAAATTCGGCATTTCTTTTCTCAAATGGTCTTTCAATTGATGTGAAATATCGTGTCCTTATTTAACGGAAATTTCTCCATCAACTATTGCGTGTAAATCAACGTGGTACTTCATTCCTGCTTTTCGAATAAAACATTTTTCTGTTCCAACAAGACCCTTAACTTTTAAAGATTTTTCTCGAATTTCTTCCAATAAATCGTCATACAAATGTTCATCCATAATTTCTCCTAAAGCTGGTCTAAAAATCAAGTAGCTATTGTAAAGAATAATAGCAGAAGCAAATAAAGCTGCCCAATCATCAGCCGTTTCATATCCTTTCCCAAAAATTAAAGCGATAGAAATTCCAATAAATGCCATAACGGAAGTTATTGCATCACTTCTATGGTGCTAAGCATCTGCTTTAAGTGACGAACTATTAGTCTCTTTACTTTTATTAATCACTACCCTAAAGGACACTTCTTTTCATATGATAATTGCACCAAGCACTATCAAAGTCCATGACTTTGGACCTTTATGAGGTGTCTGAATATTTTGGATGCTTTCATAAGCAATAACGGTCGCAGATGTAACAAGAAAAGCAACTACTAAAAACGTTATCAAAGGTTCAATTTTTCCGTGTCCGTAAGGATGGTTCTTGTCTGCTGGTCGTTTGGCATATTTTAATCCAAAAAGAACAAGTAGTGATGAGAAAATGTCGGTAGTTGATTCGATAGTGTCTGCAATAAGAGCATAGGAATTACCAAAAAATCCTGCAAGTCCTTTAATCAACGCTAAACTGGTATTACCAAGTAAGCTAAAATACGTGGTGCGTATTGCAGTTTGTTCGTTAGTCAACTTTTGGTCTAATTTTTCTCGAATGTTAGATAATCAGTACCACCATTTCCGCCACTAACGTCTATTAGTTCAATTTTTGTAGAGGATTGAGAGATGAAATCCCAATCATCATTTAAATCTTCAAAATCATTGGTTAAATTGAAATTGATGTTAAAGTCCAAATCATCTTGACTATCATCATTACTGTTACTGTCTGTAATGCTCCAAGTTCCGTCATAATTATTAGTTCCATTGTTTGCGTTTAGTACTCCTGAACTATTAAAAGTGAAGTTATAGCCTTGAAAATGATTTGTTTCGTCTGTTCCCGAGTCAATAAATTTAGTTATTCGCCAAGTTCCACTTTGAACATTTGTTTGCACGTTAGTTTGAGTGTTGTTACTTGGGTTATCATCATCTTTATTGCAAGAAACGACAGCAAAAAGGCTTAATAGACAAGCCAACATTGAAATTCTTAAATTTTTCGTGTTCATAATTTTTATTTTTTTATTTAACGTTTTTTCTCGTGTTTTATTTTTCAGGTTGCACACAACGTTTTCGGGCTTTGCGTTCGGGCGGGTTTCGGAGCACAAAGCTTAAATTTATTACTAAAGTTCATTAGAAGCACAAAGTTCCAAGTTTGCACGTCAGCCCGCCTGACGCAAAACCCGTGTTGTGCGTTGTGCTATTTTTTATCATCCCCGAATTCATATTCTTTTTCCAACAATCCTATCAATGTTTCGGCATTCTTTTGTTGTATACGCATTCGTGGAAGCCAAATCATTTCCATTATGCTTTTTCGTAAAATAGCTTGATTAAAAAATATGAAAATATTCTGTTGATTATTTGCCAGATTGATTTGAGGTTTTGAATGATTAGGTTGAAGAAAGTCTAAACCTCGGCTGCTTGCCAGATTCTGCATGTCTAAAAAAGTTGATGCGGTTGCTACCCATCTATCATCATCAGCAACTAACCCAACCCTATTGGCAGAAAGAAGCTCATTCATATCCATATAGTTGAAAATGCTGGTAAGAATCTCTTTGTTTTTGACCAGACGCAGACTTCCCGAATATTTCATTTGGTCAATAGCCGCCATGTTAGCATAAAATGCAGTATTGTAAATGCTTTTGGTAACTAAATAGCTAAATCTCTTTGAGTACAAAGTGTCTGTTTTTTCTGTTTCCTTAAAAGAAATAAGAGTATCTAATAGTTTTAATTTTTGCTCGTTATAGTCTATATTATTTTTAATCTTATCTAAATCATCCCTTAGGGTCTCCACTACAAGTTCCAAATTTCGCTTTTCAATTCCTTTATTCTCTAAATGTGTGTGGTAACCTTCCGCCAAAAAACCACAAAACACTGCCAAAAATAACATGAGAAATTCCCAAAAATATGATTTCCAATTTTTCTTATGATGAGGTACGGCAGGATCGTGGGCATGATGATGTACTTCCATATTTTCAATTTCTTGAATTGGTGTGATAGTTTCTATGTCAACAGTAGAAATGATTTCGTCAGAAGGGTTTTCCGATTGATTATTTGTCGGATTTTCTAAAGGGACTTCGTCTGTATTGTCTGCCATTTATTTTTTTTAACGTTTAGGTTATTAGAGTGTCGCTTTAGCATGACGCACAAC
>JBEBYC010000048.1:0-4739 GCA_040391315.1 Portibacter sp.
TTAAATGGGTATAAAATCGATTTTAGCCGTATTAGATATTGTAATTTTTAAAAATAGTTGATTTTTTATTATATTAATAATATTACTATGTGTTTTAAAAAATGTTATGAATATTTTATGAATCAAAAAATAGTTATACATTGCATCTGTTTTGACAACTTGTTAACAGTCTTATTAATCAAAATTAGCATATTGAATGAAAGTAATAAAGCACTTGGTCTTAATAATTTCATTGGTAATTGTCGGATTTTTACCTACTGTTTTTGGACAGTTCCAAATTAAAGGAAAGGTCTTAGATGCCACTACAGGCGAATCCTTGATCGGTGCAAATGTAATTGTAAAATATGTGAAGGATAAAGGTACCGTTACAGATTTTGACGGTGATTTTGAACTCAAAGTTAATGCATTACCTATAGAATTGGAGGTGTCTTATATTGGTTACGATCCCCAAATTTACACTGTTCAATCATCAGATCAGAAAATAGTCATTAAACTTGGAGAATCGTCTCAGGTCATCGATCTCGGTGTCGAAATCAAAGGTCAGCGTATATCTGAAAAACAAAAAGCTGCACCGCTCACAGTTGAGTCCATAGATGCTATTGCCATAAAACAAACTGCTTCAACCGATTTTTATAATGGTTTAGGCGCTTTAAAAGGGGTTGATTTGACAACGGCAAGTCTAGGATTTACGGTTATTAATACGAGAGGATTTAACAGTACGAGTCCTGTAAGATCCTTGCAGACGATAGATGGAGTTGATAATCAGTCACCAGGATTAAATTTCTCGCTGGGAAATTTTTTAGGAGCCTCTGAATTGGATATCCAAAAAGTAGATTTAGTAGTAGGTGCAAGTTCGGCTTTTTATGGTCCTAATGCCTTTAATGGTGTAATAGCGATGGAAACTAAAAATCCTTTTTTTAATCAAGGACTAGCAGTAAATCTTAAAGTAGGGGAACGCAACCTAACTGAAACTGCATTTCGATTTGCGGATGCTTTTAAAAATAAAAACGGACATCCGGTAGTTGCCTACAAATTGAATTTTTCATACTTGAAAGCGAATGATTGGGTGGCTGATAATTATAACCCGGTTCAAGATTCTTTAGTTAATAGTATATTCTTGCCAAAAGATAATCCCGGTGGTTTTGATGCAGTTAATATTTATGGTGATGAATATTTCATAGAAAACAAAAGCGAAGAACCTAATTCTTATTCCGGTTTGAATAATTTTTATAGAAGAGGTTATAGAGAAGAAGAACTCGTGGATTATAACACTAAGAACATTAAAACAGGAGTAGCTGTACATATCAGGACTAAGCCTTTATTAGATTTTGAATCTCCAGAATTGATCCTAAGTTCAAATTTTGGCTATGGAACGACAGTTTATCAGGGTGATAATAGGTTTAGTTTGAGAGGAATTCAATTTTTTCAACATCGTATTGAATATATGAAAAGAGACAAGTTCTTTATACGTGCTTATGCTACGCATGAGGATGCGGGTGATTCGTATGATCCGTATTTTACTGCACAAAAAATGGTTGAGGCCAGTGGATCAAATGACTTATGGCAAAGAGCATATGAAGATTATTGGATACAAAATAGGGTTTTTGACCAATTGAAAGCTATGGGAATGACTGAGGAAAATATGCAAGATTGGCAACGTGATAATAAAGAAATACTAGCTCAATATCACCTAGATGCACAGAATTATGCCTCTAATTATAATAGAATATTCAAAATTAAGGACTTTTATATTCCAGGTACTGCTCGATTTGACTCCTTATTTAATGAAATAACTTCAAGAAAAAACAACAGTATCGAAAAAGGTACCTTGTTTTTTGACAAGTCAGCATTGTTTCATTTACATGGTGAATATAAGATTAATACTGATTTCTTTAAAGAGCTAACTGTAGGTGCCAATGCCAGAATGTATAGGCCTAATTCAGAAGGAACCATTTTTAAGGATGAATTCAATCGCATCACAAATAATGAATTTGGTGTGTATGGGGGTGCTAGCAAACAATTGGGCAATTTTACGCTTTCAGCAGCAACTCGATTAGATAAAAATCAAAATTTTAATTTCTTATTTTCACCCGCGGGATCTATAGTATGGAAACCATCAGAAAATAATTATCTTAGAGTCTCATATTCTTCAGCCATCCGAAATCCAACTTTATCAGACCAATATTTAGATTTGAAAGTAGGCCCTGCAAGGCTACTTGGCAATTTGAATGGGTTTGACAGTTTAATTATTTTAGACAATTTCCTTGATTGGAGAAAAGATCCCGTTAACATCAGGCTTAATGATAAATATATAGCTCCAATCAAGCCAGAGAAAGTTAAGACATTTGAAGTTGGATATAGAACGACGCTGTTTGAAAAACTATATATAGACGCAAGTTATTATTATAATACTTACACTGATTTTATTGGGTATCAAATAGGTGTTAAACTTCCGGTAATGACAGTTGAATTATTTCCTGATTTTTTTCAAGATATCCGACAAATTGATAATATTCAAGCGTACCGTATTGCAGCGAATTCTGACCAAAAGGTTAATTCTCAGGGTTTTGCTATCGGTTTAAATTATTTTTTCTATAAATACTACGCTTTTAATGGTAATTATAGCTTTAATAATCTGATAACTAAAGTAGATGATGATATCGTTCCGGCATTTAATACGCCTAAGCATAAATTCAATTTGGGTATTTCAGGAAGAGACATACCACTCGGTTCTGGAAGAAATACATTTGGATTTAATATGAATTATAAATGGATTGAAGGATTCATTTTTGAAGGTTCACCGCAGTTTACTGGATTAGTCCCTACGTATAATTTGGTTGATGTGCAGGTTAATTATACACTGACAGATCTAAACCTTACATTTAAAGCAGGCGCATCGAATTTGCTGGATAATAAACAATTCCAAACCTATGGTGGTCCAAGAATCGGTCGAATGGCATATTTATCTTTAACATATGATTTTAAATCAAAAATTTAATTTATTAACTTTAAATCTTATTTAAATGAAACTTTTTACAAAAATCAGTTTTTTTATTCTCATGATTACGATTTGTAATTATGGATTTTCACAGGAAGGAAGATACCTTAAAGAGGTGTTTTCAGAGGTGGAAATTTCTAATCAGATTCCTTTACAAAGTAATTTTACTGTAATGCCTTGGGTGGGTGGATTATTAAGTAATATGCCTGGAGGTGGTTCTCAGAGACAACCTTTACGTGCTCAGTTTTACACACCTGTTGATGATACACGTACGGACAGACCACTCGTGATTTATCTGCATACAGGTAATTTTATTCCATTTTCATTTAATGGATCTTGTGGTGGTACTGTTCAGGATTCTACCAATGTTGAAATAGCAACTCGCTTAGCAAAAATGGGTTATGTTGTCGCAGTCGTAGAATACAGACAAGGTTGGTTGCCTACTATCGAACAAGAATTATTAAAAAGATATACACTTATTCAAGCTGCATACAGAGGTGTACAAGATGTAAATGCCTATGTTAGATATTTTAGAAAAAGTGTAGCTGAATTAGGCAACATTCATGGTATTGATCCTGACAAAATCACAGTGTGGGGACAAGGAACTGGTGGATATCTCTCATTAGCATCTGCTTATTTGAAAGAATATTCTGAAATTATCAATACTCCTAACGGAAAATGGATTTTACCAACAGCAAATGGTAACGTGCCTATGATCATTGAAGCTCAAAATGGTACAATTACAGGAGAAGGTGATCCAACACTGTCAAGTCCGTTATATGTGCCAACAGCAGCGTTAGGATTTAAGAATGGCGATACACTCTGTGTAGAAAATCATCCTGGTTATTCTTCTAATTTTGCACTAACTGTAAACATGGGAGGTGCATTGGGTGATACTACTTGGATTACAAAAGGTGAAACACCGCTTATTTCATTTCACGTAACTTCAGACCCATTAGCACCATGTGGTACGGGTATATTAAGAGTTCCAACGCAGAGAGGTCCGGAGCCGGTTGTAGAAGTATCCGGTTCTTGTGATATATCCGTTATTATGGATAGAATCGGAAATAATGATATATTTAAAACGATTCCTGAAGGAGAAGACCCGTTTAATACAAATAACGTAAGTGGTGCATTAGGATTTTATCAATTCGATAATACACCGGATAATTCAAGTGCACCATGGGAGTGGACGTATTCTTCTAATCCTAAAGTTGGTCAATTGCCTGACGATTGTAATACAGATGCCGTTTCATCTAGAAAATATATTGATACGATTGTAGGTTACTTTGCACCAAGAGCGTGTGTAGCTTTAGGTCTTGATTGTTGGACTTCAAATACTAAAGATTTGACAGAAACACAGGTTAACTTAAAAATGTCGCCAAATCCAGCAAGTCATCAATTAAATTTAAGTGTAGCTCAGGATTCACCGATTAAATCAATCGCGCTTCACGATATTTCTGGTAGAGTAGTGATGAATGTTAATGAGCTTAATACAACAGAATATACCCTTAATAGAGGAAATATTCAAAATGGTATTTATATCATCAGACTACAATTTGAAAAAGGTGTAGTAAGCAAAAAAGTTGTATTTGACTAAATCTTTTATTTGAGAACATATTAACGATATGGTTCGCAATTGTTTAATTGCGAACCTTTTTTGTTTTGTTATGTGATTTATATTAGAAATAATATAATAATCTCATTATAGGTTGATTTATTTTAAATTTTAGCTTTAAAT
>JBEBYC010000049.1:0-4592 GCA_040391315.1 Portibacter sp.
AAGCATACCTTCATAACCTACTTCACCTTGATAACTTACATAACTTTAAAATAAATTTTCAGTAAAAATACATCAAAGATTAAAAACAGGAAAAACGGTTGTAAATAAGGACTTTACAGCCGTTTTGTGTTTTTTTGGTAATGCGCTAAAAGGCAGAAAAAAGCAAATATTGACAAAAGTAAGGTTACTAAAACGTTACTTTTAAATATCGGAAATGATCGGTTCAAAATACTGTATTTCAGCTTTCTGCATAGTTTTTCATATTGTTCCGTGGCTCACATAAGTTTAATTTTATCATTAAGAATTGTGAATTATGGAAACAGCAAAAAGATCAACATTCAAGGTACTGTTCTACCTTAAAAAGAATGCTCCGAAGAAAAACGGAAAGGTACCGATTATGTGCAGAATAACGGTTAATAGTGAGCAATCTACCTTTAGTACCAAAGTGGATATTTCAATATCTAATTGGGATTTGAAGTATGGGCGGGTTTTAGGCAAAAGCAAGGAAGCCCAAACCCTGAACACCAAACTTGACAATATCCGTTTGGGGATTGAAGAATCCCATTCGAAAATATTAAAAATTGAAGGTTCGGTTTCTAGTAATAAACTTAAGAATGTCTTTCTAGGCATGGAAAGCGGTGAGCTCACTTTTTTCAAGTTTTACGAGCAGTTTTTATTAGATTTTGAAAAGAAAGTCAATAGCGGGCTACGGACAAACGGAACACTGACAAAGTACAAAATACTTCTGATGCACCTTCGTAATTACGCCCGTATAAAATATGGGTATTCGGATTTATCTTTCAAAGACCTGAACTGTGATTTTGTTCAGGATTTTGACTATTATTTACGGGATGATGTAAGCTTGGAACATAACACCATATGGCTGTATATGATTGGTTTTACCACTATCTGTCGATTGGCAACAAGCAGAAAGGGTCACAATTGGGCAGAAACTTGTCGGCAAACGTATTCAACGATTGGTGGAACGACGGAAATAAACCCGAATTGAAGATACAGGATAGACCTGTTTCCAAAACAAATGAATTGGACAGCCTTCCAACAAAAGACCTCTTTGAATTCATTTCACAGGAACATTCGCATAATTTCGATTTGGGATTGTTAAGCTTTTTACCCGATGTACAGGGCGAGGACTACGAAGAAGAACAGTTTGCAAGCCAAATGAAGAAGAAAAAGAAGAAAGGGAGAGGGTTGAGATAGTATGAATAATAAAGGTAAAAAAAACACATATGCTAGTGGTTTAAACAATATTTTTTATAAATTTAAACCATGTCTGAAATGAAAAAAATGGAACATTATGCAGGTCAAATTCTACGAATCGGATACTTTACTTAAAAATTATATATTGATGTTCGCCTACGCAGAGCTTTCTGTAAACGAGCTTTCAAAAACAAAATTTTTACCTGATAATGCCACCTCGCTTACTTTGTTTCTAAACCAAAATCCTTTAGTAACAGATTACTTCACAGGCAATACCGTTAATTACAGAATAGCTTTTGCAGGACAGCATTCCAAATCCGTGCTTTATACATCTAATGAGAACATCCGAATTATAAATATCGATTTTCTACCTTGGGGAGCTTACTCCGTTTTTGGACTAGAACAATCACAGTTCCATAATATCACCGTAGATGCTACCGAATTATTTCCGGCATTAAAAGATTTGTTGCCCGATTTGGAAACTCATTTGCACGATGATGAGTACTGTATGCGGATTTTGGAAAAATTTCTGATTGCCGAACTGCAAAAACGGTCAAAAACAACTGACGAACGTATCATTAAAGTCAGCCGGGAAATTACAGAAAAATCTGGGAATGTGCCGATAAAGGAAATTTGCAAAAAAGTGGATATGTCACATTCTGGGCTAACCAACTATTTTACGGAAATTATAGGTGTTAACCCCAAATTATTCGGACGTGTTGCCAGGTTTACTGCCGTTCAAAATTTTTTGGGAGAAAATCCCAATGCAGGTTGGTCAGATATTGTACACAAGTTTGATTATTTTGATCAAAACCATTTTATCCGTGAATTTAAACAGTTTACCGGAGCTGTTCCCAAAGACCGTAGAAAATGGGAAGCTTTGTTCGATCCCTTGAAGAAAGCCATAGAAGAAGGTTTCGAAACCGATGCCGAACAAATGAAACGTTACCGGGATGCTTCCCTATATCAGATTTTACACTACATTAGTCCACAATATTAGTATTTATCGTTTCCCTTATTCATTATACACATTCAATCATTTTATAGGGCAGCACACTCAATGTACTATTTTTGAAGTGTATTTTACCGTATTTTTGAAGAAATACTTTTCATTCGGAATTTGTATGAACAAATAATTTTCACAATGATGATAAAGGCAATAATAGTAGACGACGAAGAAAAGGGAACTTCTCTTTTAAACCATAAACTGGCAGATTTTTCTGACAAATTAGAGGTTGTAGCTATTTTCAATGAACCCGAAAAAGCATTGACTATTATTAAAAATTTAGATATTGATGTTCTTTTTCTGGATATTGAGATGCCCAAAATCAACGGATTTCAGTTTTTGGAGCTCTTGGGGCAATTTAATTTTGAAGTGATATTCGTTACGGCTTACGATGCTTATGTACTGAATGCTCTTCGCAACGATGCGTTGGATTACCTGATGAAGCCTGTTGATCCCGAAGAACTGGAAGCAGCCATCAACAAGCTTGAAGAAAAAATCAGCAAAAAAGCGAACATACAGCAAAACGGAAAAAAAGACAACGGGAGACTGTCTTTAGCTACCGCCGAAGGAATTTATTACATCAAAAAAAGCGATATTATCACCGTTGAAGCCATGAGCAATTACAGTGTTTTCCATGTCGTTTCTGGAAATAAGATTATTGTTTCGAAAACGCTGAAAGAATATGAAACGATACTTTCAGAAGACTGTTTTTTTAGGGTAAACCGCAGTGCGATTGTCAATTTGGAATATGTTGTAAAATTCCGAAAAGGCGATGTTTTGGAACTTGCAAATGGTGCAGAAATTGAAGTTTCTTCTACTAAAAAAGTATTGCTGCTTGAAAAGCTGGCGTAAACCTTCCCGTTTCAATATCCCTTACAGCTTTAATCCTACTTTCTTTCTTCAATTTTTGGCAGTCGTAGCAAAGAAACACAACCTTTTTCCCCTAAAGTGGCACGGTCTATAATTTCAAACGAGGCTTGCGTATCAGGATAATCGCTGTTCAGAATCTCGATACGGTCTTTTATAGAGGACAGTCCAAATGATTTCTTTTTGTATCCCGGTGTTTCCGCCTTAGCGTTGCCCAATCCTGATCCGTTATCTATCACTTTTATTTCGATGTGCTTGTCGGTTTCTGTTGCCGTAACAAGTAAAGATGCTCCCAGCTCCCGTTCGTATCGCAAACCGTGAAGTATAGCATTTTCTATGAGGGGCTGTAACATCATTGGAGGAATGAGATACTGGCGTAGATCCAGTCCTTTTTCGACCTCAAAGCGGTAATCGAAATGTTTGCCAAAACGAATATGCTCAATATCGGTGTAGATTTTGTTGACCTTCCATTCGCTTTCCAGTGTAGAAAGCGGCTGTGTCGAGTTTTCCAAGATCATACGGCTTAGCTTTGCAAATTTTTGTACCAGTGAACGCGCCTTTTCGGGTTCGCTCTCTACAATATATGCCTCTATAGAATTAAGAACATTAAAAATAAAATGCGGATTCATCTGCGAACGAATAGCTTTCAGCTCGCTTTCTGTTACCTTATTTTTTTGAAGTAGTTCTTCAGCTTCTTTTTCTTTCAATTTATTTTCTGTTTTCAGCTGTTGCAAACGGTTTTTATTCCACCAAAGAAAAAACAGCAATCCGGCAACGAGTATTCCAATGAATCCGTACAGCCAGAATTGTTTTAGCTTAAGTGTGGCCAATTCATTCTCTTGTTGCAGACTTTTATTCTTATTCTCTGCCAATGCTTTTTCCTGAGTAGTTATTTTTAGTTTTTGGGTGTTTTCAGCGTTTTGCAATTTTTGGTTTTCCAGTTCGGCTGATTGTAATTTTTGTTCTTGCTGCGTTTTGGCTAATTCGTTTTGATTAAGCTCATTCAACAAGAGTTGTTGCTGCAAATTCAGGTTATGTACAATTTGTTGGTGCTTGTATTGCTCTTCTTTTTTATCAAAATCATACTGCATTTGCAATCGTGTCAACTTTCGGGTATTGTCCTGATTAGATATACTATCTGTCAATAGTTTACTGATTTGATAATATTTTTGAGCTGTGTCAGGTTGATGCAGGTAATTGTAAATTTTCATCAGCTGGTCAGCACTTTCTTTCTGAACATCGATAGATTTTAATTCTTTCCCGGTAGCATACGCTTCAGAGGCTAGTTTTTCGGCTTCGCTGTAATTCTTGATTTTGAAATAATAATCTGACAAACCTATTTTACTAACGGCTTGACTTTTCGTGTTTTTAGTTTCTGTCGTTACCTCGTACGCTTTGCTGAAATAATAAATGGCAGAATCGTTTTCGTTGAGATTGTTGTACCCGCTGCCCAGATTGTTGTATATCTGCGAGAGCAATGTTTTATTCGCTTCGACCCCAT
>JBEBYC010000050.1:0-4488 GCA_040391315.1 Portibacter sp.
CATAAATATATGAAATTGTTATTTCAAAATCTACAATGGACGGTATAAATAATAGCATATAATTGCAGAAAAGCAGAAAAGCAAATAAGCAATTACATAAATGTGAACATAATACGAACAAAATGGCTTAAATGGCTAACTTATAAATTTAGAATTCCTTCTGGCAATTCCATATATATTTTTTTCAAGTTCTTATTCATTGAAGTAATTAATGATTCGTGCAATGGTATTATAATAGTTTTCCCATTAAACTCAATATATGCTAACACCTGATGTGGCATTTGCTGAATGCCTTCGATTGTTCCTACCCTTTCACCATGATTAAATACTTCGTATCCGATTAACTGTGTCATTGAAGCAATATTCTTACCGCTTTTTGAACGAATATCTTCCCGACGCAAATAAACTTGCTTCAAATTTAAGGCAGACGCTGCTTCTGGGCTTTCTATCTCTTCAATTTTGACTACTAAATCTGCGGAATCTTTAAAATAATCAATAAAAAAGGGTTCGTAACTTCCGCGTTTTTTAATAAAAAAATGACCACAAGTATCCAAATCATCAAGAAACTCTTCTTCGACATGCAATCTAATTTCCCCAATTGTTCCTACTGTTTTAAGCAACTGGCCAATAGGCACAAATCTACTTTCTGACATTATATATAGTTATTTATATGAAATAAGTTGAAGTGTGTGTTTAAATCCTTTTTTGGCTTTTAAATCCCATGGATTATCCGGGTTATTGCCATCAGTATCATAAATCGTCATTTCTTTACGTACCAGCCCAATTCCTTTAGCATAATATTCAATTACTTGACGCAGATCGATAAATTCATCAATATTGGCAACCTGAATTTGAGCAACCGAGAAGGTTTCATTTTGAAAAGGGACCGATGCTTTTAAAGAGTTAACCTGCGGATACCAACCTTCATAAACCTCTATAAATTCTCCTCCAACTTCGCTTTTAATTTCATCGTTTAAAAAAAGATTACTTCTAAATTTTAGGCCTTCTGTAAGTGGAAAAACAAGCTTTACAATCGGTATATTTTCTTCAGTACGAATTACTTTGGTATGATCTTTTAACACATACCAGGAATTCATTCTTTTCCATACGCCATTACCGGATTTATCGATAAACCTGTCTAATTTATACAAGAGATTCCCTTCAAGGTTTCTCAACGTATCAACGACTACTTCTCTTATTTGGCTAATAAGTGTATCTCTCATAGTGCCACTTCGCAAGACGATAATACTATCAGATTGATATACCCATTCTCGACCCAACTCTAAAGGGTAATAATCATAACCTGCATCAATGTCAACTACCTGATCAATTTCAGATGAACAAGCGTTTAAACCGATCATAAACACTAAAGCAAATAAAAACTTACAATATAATCGTTTCATAATTTACAGGTAATATTTTAAGTTATATTAAATGGTATTTCGCATGATAATTCCACCACCTACAACATCATCTCCTTCATAAAATACAGCAGACTGCCCTGGTGCAATTCCTCTTACGTTTGCATAAAAATCTACTTGCACCTGTTCATCTTCCATTTTCAATCCGGCTATAACGCCTGGATCATTATAGCGTACCTGAGTTAGGGCTTCCATACCTTCCGGCAGCGTTTCATATTTCATCCAATTGAGCTTACCCACTTTCATAGTATTGCGGATTAATTCATCCACCTCGCCTAAAACTACGGTATTGGTCTCAGGAATAATTTCTGTGACGAACATTGGCACATTAAAACCGCCGCCCAATCCTTTACGTTGGCCTATAGTATAAAATGGATATCCATCATGAGTACCGATCACTTCCCCGTATTTATTGACAAATTTCCCACCTTTTACACGATCTTCCAGCCCATCAACACGTCGTTTTAGAAATCCGCGATAGTCATTGTCCGGCACAAAACATATTTCGTAACTCTCGGCTTTTTTCGACAAATCATCATAGCCAAATTCTTTGGCCATTTGTCTGACTTCTGGCTTACTATATGGACCTAATGGAAATTGTGTTCTTTGTAAAGATTCCTGGGTTAATCCCCAAAGTACATAGGATTGATCCTTTCGATCATCTTTACCTTTGGAAATATATTTTCGTCCATTTAACGATTTGGTTATTGCATAATGTCCTGTAGCTAAAAACTCACAGTCCATTGCATCTGCACGTTTAAGTAGTGCATTCCATTTAATATGTGTATTACAAAGAATACAAGGATTTGGCGTCCGTCCGGCAATATATTCATCAACAAAATTGTCAATTACGTAATCGCCAAATTCTTCTCTGATATCAATAATAAAATGGTGAAATCCCATGTTTACCGCTACCTGACGTGCATCATTAATGGAATCCAAGGAACAACAACCTGTTTCTTTTTTGGAACCTCCGGCTGAAGCATAATCCCATGTTTTCATGGTCATACCTATGACTTCATAACCTTCTTCGTGCAACATCATTGCTGTAACAGTGCTGTCAATACCGCCACTCATTGCTACCAGCACCTTACCTCTTTTACTCATTAAAAACTTAATTTAAAATAATTTGTAGCGCAAAATTACTGCATTTTAACCACAATAATAGTTAAAAGTTGATTATTAATGAATCAATTTATCAAAACAAACGATTTTCATATTGCAAATATTGGCAATGTATAAATCGTACATCAGGAAAATATTTATTTTCTTTAAATAGTCTAGCTTTATGATTTCAATGTATTTAAATAAAGCTCTACATTATTAAAAATTCGCTTTTCCATTTGATTCACTTCGGCTTTTTCAAATTTTTGACCCGTGATTAATTCGTATAATTGGATGTATCTATTTGACACTTCCATTATAAAGTCATCGTCCATTATAGGCATATGCTGACCTTCCTGCCCTTGAAAGCCATGGGCTATCAACCATTCACGAACAAACTCTTTAGATAATTGTGGCTGCGGCAATCCCTGGTTTTGTCTGTCTTCATAGCCATCTGTATAAAAATATCGTGAACTATCCGGTG
Source organism: Portibacter sp. (assembly GCA_040391315.1). Classification (GTDB taxonomy): domain Bacteria; phylum Bacteroidota; class Bacteroidia; order Chitinophagales; family Saprospiraceae; genus OLB9. Next base: position 3,010 of record JBEBYC010000050.1, read on the forward strand.
TATGGATTTCGTCTATCAAAATTATACGACCATCCTTTTTTCCAAATTCATATTTGGTATCTACAAGAACTAAACCACGTTCAGCTGCCATTTCAGTTCCTTTTTGGAAAAGTAAATGCGTATATTTTTCAAGTACATTCCAATCTGATTCAGAAACAATACCTTGAGCGAGGATTTCTTCTTTACTGATATCCATATCATGTCCTTCACTCGCTTTAGTCGTAGGGGTTATTATCGGCTCGGGAAAACGGTCATTTTCTTTTAAGCCTTCAGGCATTTTCACCCCACAAATTATTCGTTCACCGGATTTATACGTACGCCACGCATGTCCAGAAAGATAACCACGTATGACCATTTCGACTGGAAAAGCCTGTGCTTTGATTCCTACAGTTACATTGGGATCTGGCACTGCTTGCATCCAGTTTGGTACAACATCCTTTGTTGCTTCAAGAAAATAACTAGCTATCTGATTAAGCACTTGACCTTTGTATGGAATTGGTCTTTTCAAGATGTGATCAAATGCAGATATTCGGTCGGTTACAACCATGATAAGTAATTCTCCCATCTCATATACATCTCGTACTTTACCATGGTAAACACCTTGTTGTCCTAGCCATTCAAACTGAGTGCCAGTGATAGCAGATGATTCTATATCCATCCTAAAAAATGTCTTAAATGTTTGTAACTGTATTTCTGTCGAATAGAATATCTTTCAATTCTTTAAGTGCCTTATATTCCTGGGGTAATACCTTTTTAAAAGCTTCTTTAACCGCAAAGTAAGCACCTTTTTCACTACCCGGTAAATTTTCCTTTACGATAGATTTTATCAACTTAATATCGTGTTTAAGCATGCCTCTTATAGATGGAATATCATGCCAATCCCCTTCTATAGCAATCGTCTTTATTGCTTGGCCATTTTCATCTTCTGTAGTATCAAGATCGATGATCTGCTTTCCATGCTCTTGCCATTGCTCTACAAGTCCTTGTGGAATTCGCCAGATATCAGCGTCTTTTTCCATTTCATTATTAATTAAAAAAATCTCTAGACCTTTTTCGTGGAATCTGTAAATGATTACTCTAGCACTATCAAGTATGCTCATAATGAAGACAATATGTTAATAAAACAAATAACAGTTTAAAAATGTTCTTAACCACATTCTACACAACATGTTAATTTGGTTACAAAGTTACATATTATTTAAACAAGTAAGTTAAAATAAATTTACATATTTTTGTACCTCGTTAATTTTAATTGTCCCCTCCTAATATTTTCAAAGTCTTATCCGCTAAACTCATATATCTCATAAACAAATTGTTTTTCTATTACAATTTTTGATCTAAGGCATTTTCTTTTTTTATCCAATCAGTAAACGTTTTACAAGATAAATAAAAATTAAATTATTTTTATTAAAGGAAACATCAATATGAAATCCTGTAAATTCATAAACTTTTAAATTACAACCATAGCTTAACACCACA
>JBEBYC010000051.1:0-4251 GCA_040391315.1 Portibacter sp.
AACCACAAAGACGAGAAAATTCAGCTATTTTTCCCAATTACTTCCCGATACAAAAAGTATTATGAGTTGATTTTCAGATTATTATTTTTTTTAAAATACAATCCAAAGACAAAACGGTTTTTATTTTAGACAATTATTTCAATAAGTTCACAATGGATTGAAATAATTGTAAATAGGTATATTTTAATCCTCTTCACGTTTTTCTTTAGATTTCCTGATGTCTATTGCTTTCGCTAAAGCTTCAAATTCTGCATTATCATCACGTTTTTCATTTAATGAATGTCTAAAACCATCTCGATCCGTTGGTGAAGTGATCTTATACACTTTCTTTATATATTCGGAATGAGAAATAAGTAATTGAATAAACTCGGAATCCGAAAGAAATTCATTTTTAATAACTAGTCTAAAAATATCATTATGACTGTTTAATAGATCATACTTAATAAAATATGGCAATAGTCTTTTAGCCTTCTCACTATCTAGTACAATCTTGGAGTTTAAAATCTCGTCTAGAATATTTTTAAATGTATTGACTACGGATATAACAATATTATTAGAGTCATATACCTTTAAAATGTTCCATCTTTGTTCTTTAATGTTGTTGCCAGATTTTAATTTCTCAATTAATTTATTCCCAAATACATCTAGTGAACCTTGGGTAAGGTTTTGTAGTTCAATTCGGTCAAAATATCTGAAATGTACGTCACCGCCGTCGTCAAAAACTACTTCGAACTCATCCTTTCCAAACGTTTTAAATGTATCATTAAAAACGTTGAAGAAATCTTCTGAAATTCTTAATTCTATGCAGTTAAGGCAATCATTAATAAATACATCGCTAAGATTATAAATATCCAATTTTGTTTTGTCGATTGACCACTTATTCAATTCTTTAAGTAGAGAATCATCTTCAATTTCCAAGTTGTCTTTTATTTCTGAATATTTTTCAATTAGAGTAATAACATTGGCTACCTTTCCCAAATCGGATTTATTAAACATTTTTAAAATAATTTGTTTAAACAATGGATTGCCCTTAAAATCTGTTGAAAGTAATAGTAAATCTCCATAATTAATATAATTTAAAATAGTGTTTGATATAGACTCGGCTCGCTTATCATTCTCTGCACTTAGCAGACCAGTGAATTGATTGGCATATGAACTATTAAACTTACTACCACGAGAAATTCTCATTGCTATTATTTCATTGGCAATTGGTAGTTCTGAAGAAGAATTATTAACAAAAAATGTATAAATCTTGTCATCTTCTAGAATACCTTTTAATTCTCCATTTTTTTGAGACCTTTCTTTGATTTTTGACAGAGTGCTATCTGCCGATTGAGGATTATTTTGACTAATAAAAGCTTTTAAATTTTCTACTAGAGATTCTTTATATTTTTTAAAATCATATTCTTTTGGCAAAAGTTTTGTATTCTCTATTTCTAGAACCTCATCAATGCTTAATTCAGCAAGATATTTGTCTAATGATTGATAATCTGTTGATAATTTATATTTTTTGTATTCATCACCATTATATTCAACTAATCTCACGTAGTTTTTTTCAGAAATATTCCGTTTCATCAACTGATTTAGAACTCGTTCTTCACCTAAATTTTTAATTAAGTCGTCTATTAAATCAATATAATTTTCGATGTTATTATCTTCAATTAATTTAAAGTAACCGTCTAACAATTGTTTTAAATATCCATTGTCGGATATGTTTTTGATTAAGACAATTTGCCAATCATCAACATGCAATTTGTTTATTGTATTATCTAATTGAAGAACTCTACTATTAAATAATTTCCAAGTTTGTTGAATATTATGTTTTGAAACCTTAGAGTCGTCATTAATTGCCGCTAAAGTTAATGTTGCATTCTCAAAAGATTCAATTCCCAAAACCGTTGAGTAAAAAAGAGCATCAATAAAATCAGATTTACATATTTCATTAAACCGCTCCTCATCATTCCTAAGCATAGAGTCTTTTAATTCCTGAGTGTAAATTAACTCTAATGCTTTATCTACTTCTATATGATAAATTATAGCTGTTAGTTGCTTTGGGTATTCTAAATCAGCGGAATAGATATGAAACAAACCTCCTAATAACTCCTTATAATCTGTAACCGCTTTTAATGGATTTTTGAGAATCATATCCTTCTTTAATACAAAAATTGCTATATATCTTTCTTTGAAATTATTGTCTAACAATTTAATCGTCAGTATTTCGTTTATAAAAGAAATGATTTCGCGTGGTGTTATTCTTCGGTTCAGAAACTCATAAACCTGAACAACTAATCTAAATTCGGTATCATCGTAATTAACAAAAGCCCTTTGCCATTGCTCTCTAAAAAATCGTTTCCAGTTCGACATAATTGGTAGTGTGATACGAAAAACAATATCAAAAGTTTTGTTCACGTAGTCATCCCCAAATTTACTATCTATACCATTCAATTCTCTAAATGCATTTTGGATGTGTTCTCTATCAAAAGGGATCAGAACTTTAATTTTGGAGTATTCTTTTTCTGCAAAGAAAATATGAATAGATGACCAAATACTTAAAATATGCTTTTTTGGTAACCTATCGAAGTTATCAAAGACAATAACAATTGGTTTATTGAGGTCATTGTTTATCTCTTCCATCCAATTTTGAAAATCTCTCACAGATGGTTGATCTTCGGAAATGGTTTCAAGTTTAGTTTCTTGCTTTTGTTTATTCGTATATACCTGAAAAGTTTCTTCTGCAGATAGTTTAAATGCTTTCCAAAAACCAGTCTTGTTACACCAATTTTTCACGACATTCCAGAAATAAATGCCAATAACAATGAATATGGGAAAAGCTACTAGCACTAATTTCCAAAACCAAGACTCTATTTCAAAGAAATCTTTAATCGAATCTTTAAAGACATTTACGGTCGGAATATACACGATTGATAGCAGACTAAAAATAAATCCAACACTTAAGTAAGGTTGATTAATTGTGGTTGTTTCTTTTGATTTAGCTAATAGGAATTTTAATTTTTCATCCCATATTGTTTTATTACCTTTTTTTAATAAATCTTTTTCATTTTTAATAAAGTCAGTCAATTCAACTAAAATTGATTTTCTTTGTTCGTCTTCTTGATGCCCCCAAACGTCATAAACAAAGAATTTGTGAGAATTTTCTAATTTTTTTTCAAGCAATCTCACCAAATTACTTTTACCTGAACCCCATTCGCCATCAATACCTATAATTTTAAAAGCAGAGTCAATAACTATTTTTTCACTGATAACTTGAGCTATCTTATCTTGTGACTTATTTTCAAATAAATCTTCTCCTAACGGTTGATTAGTTAGAAACTGATATAGATTTTTATTTTCAGAATTAATTTCCATAATTTATTAGTTTTAAGCATATCTTATACCTTCAACAAGAGTAATTTCAGTTAATCAAAAGGAATCTTTGAAACTGGCTGTGAGATACTTCTTTGGTTATAAAATTTCAGTCGGTATTATTAAGTTTTTTCTCGATCTCTCGGATCGTGTCTAATAGCTCATTCCAATTCAAACTCTCTCCAACAATCATATTTTCCTGCATCGTTTTATAATCAGCTTCCCATTTTTCCATTATACCCTCGGGTGGAATAATACTCAATGTCCCTTTCACATGATTAGAATAGTCTATTCCTCTCAATGGCGTAACAGTTTGACGATGTTGGACAATCGTATCGAATAATTCATTATCAGCGATGGCCATTTCTCCGTATTCGGCTTTCATAATTTTATCTAAGTCATATAAATGCCTAGTGAATCGATCCGTCCTAATCCTATTTACAGGTTTTGAAAACTCTTCGTGCAATAATAGCACCTTCTCTATAAACGTACGTGTAGGAATAACCACCTGAACATCAAAGGAAGGTTCAGTAAAATCAAGATCTTTATAATGATAATCAAGAAAGGATATAACGGATTTTGTTTCAAACGGCTCGGTTAGTGATCTCGCACCCATTTCCAAAAGAACCCGTTGCTGAATATAAACATTATCCGTTGGGATAACGCTTTGGTAATGTATCTCCAATGTATTAGGATCGCTCGTATCATCTATATGATCGTTATATTTTATTTCATATAGTTTCCGATCGATACCAAGTTGATCCAGTTGATTTATAAGTTCCTCACGGAATTCATGAATAATAAACCCACCAGATGCCCTTCTTAATCTTTTGATTTGAGATTTAGATTCCAATTGATCAAATCCTAACAAATGACGATCAATGATCA
>JBEBYC010000052.1:0-3986 GCA_040391315.1 Portibacter sp.
ATCCCAATGCTTGTGTTAAGGCGTTTAACTCTTGAATATTCGGATCTTTTCCAGGGAAAATAGCCACACCTGAGCCTTCTGTCGCTTTAATCGTCAATTGCTCTATTAATCCAGTAGAGAAATTACTCAAACCATTTAGGATAATCGTGTTCGCTTTTTGTAATAAGCTGTTATCTATATTTTTATAGTTAAATTCTTGTGCATTATAAAACGGATCGAGTTCATAAACCGATTTAATATTCGGAACGGCATCTTCTCCATTGATAATCACTACATTGTTCTTTTCCTGCACCTCATACGAGAAATATAAATCGTCATCGAAGATAATACCTTCATCCATGATACTTAACTTTCCGTTCACCCAGCCTTGTTTGTTATCGGAGTAATTTACCACTACTTCCGCCGTATCATTGGCTTCTACACTGACAAAAATATCGCGTTGTGTTTGATTCGTTTTTAGATTAAGAGCAACATTTTCTAAGTTTTGACTGCCGTAATTTTTCAAAATGACGTGTAATTCATTCTGCGTGTTTAGTTTGAAATTAGGATTTGAAAACCAAGCCGTATCAATGGCGATATTTGAATTCTTTTGTGGAACAAGCTGAATGGGAAACAATTTTGTGTGCTTGTTAATTAATAATTCTTTATTATTTTTTGTATCCTGAAAATCAGATATATAAATCAAATTATTTAAAGTAGTACTTTCTTTATTTTCCAATTGTGTTTGAATCCAATTAACGGATTCTGAAAAAGTTCTAGAGAAAGGAGATAATGCCAATTGATTGATTTTATCTACTGCTTCTTTCTTAGAATAAGCACGTTGTTCGTCTGCCGATTGGTCATTGGTGACAATCAAAAATTGCTCATCATCATTTAATCCTGCGATGATTCTTCGCGCTTGTTCTTTCGCCACTTCAAACAGTTGTCCTTCACTTCCTAAATTAGTCATCGAGTACGAATTATCGACATAGATAGCCGATATTTTACTGTTTGTCGTTGTTTGCGTTAGTGGAAAATATGGTTTCGCAAAAGCAAATACCAAAGCGATAAAAGCCAACAAACGACTGATTAGAATCAAAAGATGCTTCAATTTCTTCACCGATTTGGTTTCCTGCTCAACTTGTTTGACGAAGATAAGACTTGAAAAGTATAAAGTCTTGTAACGTTTAAAATGGAACAAGTGAATGATAATCGGGATTATCAATAACAGCAACGCCCATAAAACACTTGGATACTCAAATCTCATATTGAATTTCTATATTCGGTTTATTTATTTCCTTTTGCATAATCGGCCAAGAATTGCTCTAAGCCTTTGTCTGTCAACGGATGATTCGCTAGTGCTAAAATTGCTTTCAATGGACACGTCACGACGTCTGCTCCTATTTCCGCACACTTTATAATATGCATCGGATGACGTACGGATGCTGCTAGTATTTCAGTTTGAAAATTATAATTATCGAAAATTAATCGAATTTGAGCAATCAACTCAATGCCATCGTAGGAAATATCGTCTAAACGGCCTAAAAATGGTGAAATATAGCTTGCTCCTGCTTTTGCGGCTAAAAGTGCTTGTCCAGCGGAGAAAACTAGTGTACAATTGGTGCGAATTCCTTTCGATGTCAAATAGCTAATCGCTTTGATACCTTCCGTAATCATTGGGATTTTCACCACGATGTTTGGATGTAATTTTGCCAACGCCTCACCTTCTTTTATCATCCCTTCGAAATCGGTTGATATAACTTCTGCACTGATATCACCGTCGACTATTTCGCAGATGGCTTTATAATGATTCAGAATATTTTCTTTTCCAGTAATGCCTTCTTTTGCCATTAAAGAGGGATTGGTGGTAACGCCATCTAAAATGCCTAATGCATTGGCTTCTTTTATCTCCTCAAGATTTGCTGTGTCAATAAAAAATTTCATTGTTGCTATATTTTGAGGTTAAAATTAAACAAATATCTGCAATTCAATTTATACAGGAATGAATTATCCGAAATAACCCACTCTTTCTGTCCTTGAGTACATTCTATAAATATGTAACATACTTGAACTAAAAAGAAAATGACGAAAACTGGACACTTAAAACGATCATCCGATAGTGACAAAAAAAAACCGTTGTTTGTTCTCCTGCTAAATAGCACTGAAATCCTTCATCTTTCTCAAAAGTACTCGTAAAATAGTTATTTGTAAACATGGAGTATCAATAGTATTGATTTCATCTAACTGAATCACGTTTTTCTATTGTCTAGAAAAATACCTCGCTCTACTTTTTGAACGAGGTATTTATTATATTTTATAAATCATTGATTTTTAGAACTCTACGGTAGAACGGAGTCGTTAGCATAGAAAAATGGTAGATGTTGCTGCGCAATCGGTTTGTAGTCATACGAACTCAAAATATCCGCCTGTCAGTAATCTGTTTTTATGTAGGTTATATGTTTATTTCCACTTTTCATTTACATTATCAAAATTTCATTTTCAATGACTTAAGTGCTTAAATTGCCAGAAGTGATAGTTTACTACATTATCTTATTTTTCTTTTGTTTTTTTCTTCCCTTGCAACAAGAACTCCTATCTACAAGATCAATATAATTATTATAAATTAAAGAACCATTTTTTAAGAGATAAAATGAAATATCATAAAGAATAGGTATATTATTCTTTTTAGATATGATAAAATTACAAGGCGAAACTTCATTATAATCAAGAATTACTTGTAGCGGAATAGAATCAGCTAAAACAGCATCTTTAAAAAAATCATCTTTATTCTCATAAAATTGAGAGCAAAAAATTATTGTTCCATTTTTTATTATGCCCACTCGAGGGGGGGCAATATCTTTAAAATAAAAATATTTATATCCTTTATTTGAACTTAAATTAATTTCTATTCCTTCTTTTCTTCTATTTACTGATAGACTTAAAAATTTAGGAGAAGAACATTTCCATTTCAAATTAATTGAATCCATTAAAGTATTGTAAACTTTGTTTAGTGGATGGTTTTCAGGAAGCTCATAAATCTTTATTTGTAAATATTCATTTGATAACATTACGTTATTCTTAGAAACATTTTTTTGAGCAAACAAATAACTATTACTTAAAAAGAAAAAAAGAAAAATTACCAACATTCTCATAAAACTACTTTTTACCAATCTTTAATAATTCCTTTTTCATTATAATCATAGATACGACCAAAATGCCAAATTCGAAAAACAGGTTTAACCTTTTGATTCTTAAATAAATTATCAATAAACTTAACGAGGTCTTTATCATCAGTGGAAGGATTAGGAAGACTTACATTTCCATTTCCAGGACTTGGATGATTATGTATATAGTCTTTAAGAGTTAAAGCTGGATCTTCCCTTTTAAATTGCATTAAAAACTCTCCACCACCTAAAACTTCTGTATTAGAGTACGTTGTGTTAAAAATAGACTTTTCCTCACCTTGTCCTGTAACTATATCATATTTACCATATTCAACATCCACATATGAAGCTATGAAATCATAAATCTCTTTACCTTTATCATGACTATTAATTGTAAATGAAGTATTTGTTTCTGTATTTTCTTTAGTTAGATGATCAAACGTTCCTTTTTCAATTTCCATAGACCTATAAACGTTTTTTAAATTACCTTCTTTATCATATTTCGCTTTTCCTTTGATTAATCGGTCTATTTTATCATCAGTTCCGTTTCCTTCAACTTTTTTTATTTTTCCTCGTTTATTTATTGTAAAATCATCTGCCCCATTTGGATCAATCATTAAAATAGGATTATTACTAAAGGCATCATAAGGGCTTCTATATGGCTTAAATACTGGATCAAGATTCCATCTTCTACCAAGTCGGCTATCATATTGCCAAAACTCAGCTGTGTAGCTATTGCCCTTTCCACTTACTTGGTCGTCCTTTTCTTGACCGTTAAACCCATACCGATACCCATCTTCCACCTCCTTACAAACCGTTACCGTAGTCGTATCGTCATAACTC
>JBEBYC010000053.1:0-3608 GCA_040391315.1 Portibacter sp.
TAATTTATAAACTAATTTAACAAAATTCATAAACTTTCGTATATTTGGGAGTTGTGAGCAAGCTTAAAAAATGAACTTCGTAAAAGACGACATACCTGAATGGATTAAACCATATGCTGAATTAGGACCAGGAATTGAGCTTGACGTGAAAATCAATCACGACAATTTTTTTTGGTATTTACAAGCTATGTGTAGTCCGCCAAATTTTGAAAAATATCTGATTTTACTACATCCTTTTTGGATAAACTACAAAGCGAAAGAACTAAATAAAACGACTGACTTTTTAAGAGACAAAGATGTCAAAGATGAAGAATTTGAGAGACTAACTTACTCGGAATTTTTCAAAAAATACGACGAGGAATTTAATTTAGAAACAGCGAAAAAAGTAAAAGAAAAAATTGCAGACAAGTATTTAAGAAAAAACAATGATTGGCCAAAATACATTTGGTATCCAGCCGAGGGAGAAGCTGAATTATCTGACTTGGAATTCATCACTCAATCATTAATTAAAAAATATGGAGACTTGGAATCTGACTTTTATTATGTTTTAATGAAAACTAAAGAGATTTACGAGGACAAAATATTGCGTGGAAATTTATCTGAATTACCAAAAGTCTGGGACTTTGAACCCGAAATTAGAGATAGCCCAAGTGCAATCTATCCGACAAAAGGAAATGATTGGTTTATAATCACAGATTACGACTGTCCAATGACATTTATTGGTGGAAAATCGGAATTGATTGACGAAATGCTAAAAAACAAACCTAATGGAATTGACCTTTACGAAATAAAACCAAAATACGAACAGAAAAAAGCCAGCTCACAACACCGTGTATAGCTCATTGCGGCTGAATTCCTTAATCGGATTCATTGCAATTTGTTATCTTTCAGTTACGGCGGAAAATCATAGTTGATTTTCCGCAACGAGCCATACACAAAACCGTTAGCGGTTATTGCAAAATAAAACCCAAAACAATTATTTCCAATAATCCAAATATTTTAAACAGTAAACAAAAATTAAATTAAAGAACGAAAAATGAATGTAACTATTACCATTATGACAGCAGTATTACTGCTCACTTTATTTTCTCCTTTTGGGGTTTATTATGGAGTAAAAATAGCAAAGAAAAAGGATTATAAAGCCCATCGAAAAATCCAAAATATTATTTTTATTGTTTGTGTTGTCGGAGTATTAGCTTTAGAAGGATTAATTCGTTCAGAAGGCGGATCTGGCAGCTTAGCTTCTTCAAGTAATTTTTATGATACTAAATTCTTTAAAATTACTTTATACTCTCATATTATTGTAGCAATTCTAAGTTACTTACTATGGGCAATTCTGATTATAATTTCCAATATTAAATTCCAAAAAAGTCTTCCTGGTAAACTGTCAAAATTCCATAAAACAACAGGTTATATTATTTTTGGCGGCTTAATTTATACAGCAATTACAGCACTTTTAGTATATATGATGACTTTAAATATTATATAAACATTATTTGAAATCTTCCATAAGCTTAATACGCTGAAAAAGCAACAAACCGCTAACACGGTATTGCCAAAAGCGGGGATAAAGTGAAAAACTCAACTTCTGCCTTACTATCCCGCCAAAAACGAATTTTATTCGTTTTTGTTTTGTAAATTTAACTCATAAAAATTCGTTTTGGCTCGCCTCGGTGCAAAATCGAAACTTTCCGCTTCGATTTCCCCGCCTTCGGCAATACCCAAAACGTTATCGGTTATTTTAAAAGACAGACACTATGCTAAACAGTTCAGAAGAACAATCATATTGGTATTTAAGGCTTAATGGGTTTTTCCTCATTGACAACTTTGTAATTCATAAATCAAAAAATATTGACTACTCTGCTGATGCTGATCTTATCGGAATTAGAACACCATTTGTTTATGAAGAAATCGGTGGACAATCAAAAGATTGGGACAAGACGCTTTTTCAAAACTTTGACACTAAATCATTAATCGGGATAATCTGCCAAGTGAAGGGCGGAGCAATTGGTGATAAAGAACTTTTTCGTGAACCATATTTATCTTATAGTTTGGACAGATTAGGTTTAACGGCTGACAATTCCGCAATTGCAAAAGAATTAGGCGAATCTCCAATTGTTAGTTTTCAGAATGAACTCGGACAAAACTGCCAAATCGCAAAACTTTTAATTACGAGAGACGAACCGAAAAATGACATTAATTATTTATGGCTTACTCTCGACTCCGTTTATGGCTTCATTAGAAATAGAATTAAAGAATACCCGAAAGAAAAATATGCTGACAGAAATTTCTTTAGCAGTATAGGTTTACAGACAATAATTGAAATGAACGAACTTGACGCACGAAAGGTCAAAAGATATAGAATAGAAAAATGATAAAATTAAAACCATACATATTTCGCTTATCCCTTTTGGACAATAAAGTGCAGTCAATTTTTGACATTGACAAAAACTCAATTATTACTAAGTTTTCACATCCTCTTACATCTGATGGATTTAAAATTTACATTCTCAAAAGTGAAGATATAATCCTTTACATTGGGACAACAAAATCCTCTATTAAAAACAGACTTCGTTATGGCTTAACAGCGAATGGGCAAAACGGTTATCACGGCTACAAATGGAAAACTTATGAAACAGTATTGCTCTATGTCTTTAACTTTGACGACTTTGATAAGGTTAAAATTGAAAGTATAGAAGCCGAGTTGGCATTTATTGTAAGAAAGGTAACAGGACGTTGGCCAGAAAGCCAAAATGAAATTCACTTTAACAACAATTTCATCCCGACAGGACAGTTAATTGCAGAAAAAATATTCAGCCAACTAAATGAAACGAAATAGAAAAACAACCGATAACAGGCGTTTGGCTCAATGGAGGGTGACGTGGTTAATTGAACATTCTACCTCGCATCAACTTTTGTGGTGTATTGACAGTTTTGTGCTCCGAAATCCGCCACTGCGCCAAGCGCCAAACCGTTAGCGGTAATTGTTAACAAATACACGTCATTTTCCGAAATAAAAATCATTTTTGAACCATAATACAGCTAAAGAGATGAAACAACTGCTGATATTTTTTACAATATTTTTTAGTGCTAATTATATTTTTGCTCAAGAAATTCCCATTCCTGAGAAACTCAAAACAATACCGAATTCAAAATCATATTGGGGATACAGCGTAGAAAGAAAAAACACAAAACGTGATAGTCTACATAATTATATTATTCGAGTTAATATAGCTCAAGTTGATAGTTCAGGAAACCCGAAAGGTAGTTTAAAAGTTAAAGATGTAATTATTTATTGTCGTTTCTCTGAAAATGGAACTGAAAGAAACATTAAATTCAAAAATGCTAGTAAATATTGGAAAGCGAAGTTTAGAATCCATTCAAATCAAATATTACCACTAGAAATAGTAGCAAAATATAAGAATTATGAAACAATAATGGCATTAAAATTAAATAACGGAATTTACCCTGGAGAAGATGATTAACAAGTATATTACAACTACCGCTAACAAGGGTTTTGCAATAGTGGGGCGAAACTGCAAAGTTCAACGGCAGTTCTTCGGTTCAACTTTTGTGCAAAATTGAAGATTTGTGCTTCGATTGCCCCA
>JBEBYC010000054.1:0-3287 GCA_040391315.1 Portibacter sp.
AAACTAATCGACGGAATTACGGAAAACCATAATAGATTGAGTAGAGAATTTGGGAAGTTTGGAGTTGAGCAAAATCAAAATAGTATGATCTATGTAATATGCATTTTGAATAACCAAAATTGATATACAGAAAAATAATAACGCAAATCAGCAGTATTAAACTAAAATTATGATATCATTAGCATTTACTTTCTCAACTAACAGCTTAGAGTATATTGCATTGACAGGGACAAAATCAACCCCCGTATTGCATTCAAAAGGCAAAATATCATTACCTGCTAACTATGATATTCCCCAAACTGTTGCGTGGTTTGAAACTGAACTTGAACTTTTACTTAACAATATCAAACCTGACAATATAAGTTATAGGTTAACGATAATGAGAGTTACAAACAGTTATGTTAGTAACGTTTTTTATGCACAAGGCATTCTAAATTTATTAAGTCACAGAAAAGGCATCAGAATTACACATACCTCACCAACCTCAATTACTGCAAGTAAATTTAACCAACCGAAAGGAACAAACTTATCTGCCTACATTGAAGGTTTATTAGGCAAGCAACCGGCACCGTGGGATAAAGGAATAAAAGAAACTGCATTAATCGCATTAATAAATTTGCCATAATGAACATTGGAAAGTTTAAATCAATAGGTTATATAGGAGGTGGAAATTTCGGAAAAGTGTTTAGGGTACAGGACACATTATTAAATGTTGAAAGGGCAATAAAAATAATTCAGGTTAATGACCCACAAGAATTTATTGATGCCATAAATGAAGCACAAATTCTTGAAAGATGTAGGCATAATCATATAGTTGACATCAAAGAAATTGACGTCCACAATATTAGCGGACGTCCCCACCCATGTATAACGACTGAATATTTGAAAAATGGTAGTGTTCAAACCTATCTTGAAACCAACTTTGTTACAGTAAAAAAAGCGACTCAAATAATTTCAGAAGCCCTGTTTGGCTTAGAGCATGCTCACGGTCAAGGAGTATTTCATCGAGACATTAAACCAGGAAATATTTTATTTTCAGACAATTGGCAAGCCAAACTTTCAGATTTTGGATTAGCTTATGGTTTAGCACATCAAGCTTTTAATTTTGCCGGATATAGCGCACATTTGCCACCAGAAGTTTTGCAAGGTGTCGCCCAAGACGCATTGAGTGACCTATATTCCATGGGTGTTACATTTCACAGATTGCTAAACAACATGCCGACACTTCCCTTGGCCTTTGCAAACGATGCCCAATGGTTGAAGGCTTTACAAAAGGAAAAATACCCCGAACGTATTTATAAGCCACATATACCTGAACAGGTAATAAAAATTGTAAAAAAATCAATCAAGGCGGACAGAGGAAATAGGTTTCAAAACTGTTTACAATTTAGACAAGCATTACAAAAAATTCCATTGACAGTAGAATGGTATCCTACTGACATTAACAATTGGAAAGGACGTTTACGAGATGAAATATTTGAACTAAATCTATATTCTAAACGAACAGGCTATTTTATCGACTTTAAACGAAACGGCCGAAAGGTAAACAGTAAATGTTGTGCAAACATCGACACCGAAGACAACGCAAGAAATGAGTTTTTTAAAATTATCAGGGAAACAACAATTAAAATATAAACATCTACTGCCGACAAAAAGATATTTATCAAAGATGCGCGCATGTTAACACGTAAAAATCAAATTGCTGGATAATTATAGAACCATGGATATCTTAGCTAGCCATAATCAATTAAAAATCGATACTGTTATAGTTTCAACAGGAAATACCGCCGTGGTCGATACTCTAAATACATTATGCATTCAGTCATTAGACAAGCTAAATTCTCTAACTAACTCTATCCCAGAAATACAAAATAATAAGGGAATATGGGGTTGGGTAAGCAATGATGCAATATTTGCAACGCTAACCAGTGTTTTGGTTTTTAGCCTAGGTATACTAGCAGGTTATATTCGGACGAAAATAAAGGAAAACAGAAGTAAAAAGCAGATTCGCCATTTTGTAAAACACCATATCGACCAAGTAGTACAAAGCTACTCGTCGTCTTTGGTAGATGCTTATAGGCACTTCGCTCAATATACCACGGTCGATACTGGGATACTATTGACTCCGCCTAAAATACTTTCTAATGATTTCGAAAGACTTTTACGTATCGATAGCCGTGAATTATTTATTGCCTTTAAGGACAAGAAAGTGATTTCTGCAATTATCAGCAATATTGACTTTCTAAATCACTTACTTAACGAAATACAATCGTACCATGAAAAAGTACTGGAAAGAAGCAATGTGCTACGGAACAAAATAAGTGATGAGTTGAACGAATACTTGCTGTCTCTTGCCGATTTAGTCTATTTCGAAGAGACGGAAACAGAAAATTATCAAAATACTGAACCATACAATACGATTAACCAATCATTAGTTACCTTTAATAATGAACTAAATGGGTCTCGTGAGTTGATGAATGTCCTTTTGCAAATCATAAGGCCAAACCAAGAGTTTTTAGTACATAATGGTTATTTTAGAACCCATAAACATGGCCGAGAGATAACGCTTTTAGGTCGAACATTAAACCACCTTATAGATCAACTAGGACAATTGACCCACGAATTTAAAACGCAATATATGGACTTTGCGCATCAAACAGAAGACGCGATCAACAGAATTAAGTTTGAGTCAAACAAGATAGATTGGTAAAGATCATAAACTTCCATCTCTCGGACTTCAGCAATGAGATAAAAAATATATAATCCCTAGCTAACATCCAAAATCAAAATATCCTATAATGAAGTTAAATCCAGATTTGATCAGAGCAATATTGATTGATATCGAAGAAAATGGAAAGGCAGCCGGCTATGACAAGGAGCCTGTGATAAACGGCTATACTAAAGAGGAGATATTTTATCACACCCAAATGATGGAACAGGCTGGGTTGGTCACGCTACGGCACAGCAAACCGACGAATAAAGGATTTTATAAAAGTGCGCACATCGATAATATTACGTGGCACGGCCATCAATTCCTAGATCTAAGCCGGAATAATGAGGTGTGGAAGAAAAGTAAAGAAACGCTGATTGAAAAAGGAATTTCATGGACTTTTGATTTAGGCATAAAGTTGTTATCGAAAATCAATGCAGATCGGTTGGAAGGACTATGGTAGTTTGGAACTGCCCCAACGTTACCCCCCCTTTCAAACTCCGCTTAAAAGCACTGGAAGCGAAATCGGCACAGGAAGGCATTGTGCTTACCGAAGCACAGCTGGCCGCATTGGAAC
>JBEBYC010000055.1:0-3195 GCA_040391315.1 Portibacter sp.
CGATGACACGTTTGTTAAATCTGTGTTCAAGGTATTTAAACCTATATTTCCTCTCCAGAAGAATATTTTTTATCCTACATACATCCCCAGTGGGGATGAATTATTTTAGCATGGATGGTAAACTATAAGGGAGTAATGCAAAAACGATGTTCGATTAATCGAACATCGTTTTTGCGCGACTTCCAGGCTAACGTACCATATCTGCTAAAATAATGGAACCCCAAATGGGGTTATTCGGTTTACAATACGATTTTCTACAAAGATGTCACCCCCAATGGGGGGTCGGATAATTAACAAACATTCACCCTTCCGAAGGAAGTCCTTTAGTCTCCGGCTCATTTCCAGTGGCGGAAAAATGGAAAGAAAGCCGATGCCTGTGCGATGGGATTGGCCTTGGAATGCTTTCAATAGACGATCCCAGCAAAAGGGATGATCTATTGAAAGATATTCCCGACAACAAGGCTTTCTATCCATGTGCGGGAGGCCGTGTGAAAAGCCACCTTAAATGGGCCGAAGCGTTTTGGTTACTTTTGCGCTTCAAAAGTAACGAAGAGACTAAATTTTGTTTTTAGCTTACCTTAATGATATTGCTCGCTGGGGATTTTCAAAATGAAAAATCATCCTTACTAGTTTGAACGCCCTAATTCAAGTTATTCCTTCAATACAGAGATATCAAAGGATTTCTTTCAATTCCTTAATTTATTGAGGATTCTTGCTGAAATTATTATATCCTTCAATATTTATCATTTTATCATCCTTTTTGGAAATGATCATTAATTTTAATGAGGAACCATAGTATACTGCTTTATCTTGATTGCCATGGAGGACAATGATAGGGACTTTGGTTTCTTTTAAAATTAATTTTAATAAAAATTTCTGTAATTTTATTGTTAAGGATAATATTTGATTTTTAGTTGGACAATCAATTTCTAATCGATTACACCCAATTATACTCAATAAATAATCTTTATTTATTCCGAACCTATGATAATATTTATAGACATTAATTTGTAATGAAAAAAAACGATCTTGACCAAGCTCACGAGCAAATTTTGGATGTTTTTAATCGCATTTATCCTGTTAGCGATGGGCTCGCAAATGACATCCGGGTACACAGTAAGATTACAAAATTTAAGAAAAGGACACACCTGCTTGAGCTACAGCAAGTAAATAAGTCAATATATTTTATACTGAAGGGATGTGTAAGGACTTATTATGTAAATAATTTGGGAGAAGAACATACTTCTTGGCTACTTACAGAAGGTGAACTTGCAATTTCTGTGTTCAGCTTCTTTAGCCAGCAAAAAAGCTTTGAAGCAATAGAGGCATTAGAAGACTGTTTAACCTTAGAACTCACATACGAGGCACTTTCTTATTTATACAAAAAGCATTTGGAATTTAATTTTATAGGACGACATCTAACAGAACTCTACTACATACGAAGCGAAAGTATGGCAAATTCACTTCGTATGTTACCAGCAAAAGACCGATATCTTGAATTATTAGTTCATAGACCTCACATATTACAACGTATTCCCCTAAGGTACATTTCATCCTATCTAGGGATAACTCAATCTACTCTAAGTAGAATTAGAGCAAAGGTTTAAATTTTTGCCTTTTGTCAAAAAATATATATCCCCTGTATATTTAACTTAGTACTACCTTTTCAGATTTGAAGTTTAAATCTATTTATATACCTCAAAAGGAAAAGTACTGTACAATATTCATTTATAACCATTAAATTATGATAAGATCAATTTGTGAGAAGCTGATTTACATGATAACAGTTATCATGGTGCTACAATCATGTGAACGCGAGTTCGAGTATCCTTTAGAAGATGAAACTACTGTATTAAAACAATGGTATGAAGAACAAGGCAAACCGCACGCGTTAGAATGGTCTAAAATAAAAAGTATTGAAAGTAGTGATAATGTTACAACTCTTATTGTCCCCTTAGAAAGTGGCATAAATATAGGTCCAGACAATGCTTTATCAAAAAATATTGTATTTACAATTGATGCGCAAGATAAAATTGCCGGTTTTAGATTAGATCTTTTTTCGAATATAGCTACTATTACTGATCATGCAGAGGAAATGATTTCAAATTTCTTTAAAAAGAAAGGCCATAATGACCCAAGGCTTGGCAAGGTATATTTTATGACTTATGATATTAATGATGAGTTTCTTTTTAGTCAATTGATGGATAAAGATAACTTTAAAGCTGCAAATATAAGGGTTACCTCTCAATCAGTTGATGTTAAGACAAAAATGAAGCGTGCCCAGGAGAAAAAGAAATCAACCAATGGACCTTCAATAGCAAATATACCTGTAGTTTGCAAAGAGTGGTATTTGGTACAGCATTTCGATGATGGCTCAGAAGAATGGTATTATTTATATACTGTTTGTAGCAGTACAGGTAATGACACCGGAGGAGAATCAGGCGGAGTTGGAGGTAGCGGAGGAGCTTCATCTGCCTATTTTTATGAATCACCGGCAGATCCTATTGATATCCAAAAATTGGTCGACTGCTTTATTAACGTTCCGTCCAATTCAGAAACAAAATATAAAGTAACCATACACACTCATCTTGCAAATCCAAACTTGGTTACTCAGGTTTATAATTTTTCTGAGGATGATCCAGGACATTCTTATATAACGATGGAGAAGACAAATGGATCAACTTCCCGTTCTCTGACTTTTGGCTTTTATCCATTAACTGATACCTGGATAACAGCAACAAAGAATGCAGTTGGTTCATCAATTGGTATGGAAGACTCAGATGATCGGAGAAGCGATGCCAGTTATACAATAAGTATAAGTGAAGCAGCCTTCAATAACATGAAGCGTATTGCGGTTGCAAAGAGTAGTAAACCGTACGATTTAAATGATTACAATTGTACCGATTATGCAATAGATGTTTTTAATGGGGCTTTAGCTACTGAAAATCAGTTAGTAGTGTCAGATAGCCCAATTGGATTTACGACACCTGCTGGTCTTTATGCTCGGTTAAACCAAATGAAATCCTCCGGTATCACAGGTATTTCAATGACAGGTACAAAAGCCCCGATTAGTACTGCTCCATGTAAATAAACTAAAAGCTATGAAAAAGAAAACAATTATTATAGTGCTAGTCACCATTCTCTTGATTCCCAATTTACCTGTAATCAATAAGTATGTTGCACATAAATTGGATG
>JBEBYC010000056.1:0-3102 GCA_040391315.1 Portibacter sp.
TTCCGACATGGATATTGTTGGACAAAGAATACCAAGTATTGTTTCGTTATCAAGGCGTATTATCCTCCGGGCAATTGGAAGAATTGTTGAAAGTAGTAACAACCTATCTATAAATGTTTATTAAAAGAGTTGTAAATTTTAAATGAAATATTTAACTTCCCATACTTGTAATAAGGGGCTTTAATTAACGAAATACCGAAGTCCTTTTTAAATATCTTTATGGTCAGAAAAATTACTTTTAGCATACTATTTATGGCCTTAGTATTGTTTTCAATTTGTATAGGTCAAACAAAACTAAAGTTAGATTTCGGAACAGTATGCTCTAGTATTAATTTTGATTGGTCAATAGCTGGGGATGAGCAGGGTAAAAATCCAAATATCTTATCTGAATTATCATACGATGATATTCTTAGCTTAGGGTTTTATATAAATTTACGTTATAGAGTGTTACAGAGATGTTACTTTACTCTAAAGATAGAAAATGCTGAACATTTAAAAGGTAAAGGGAGCGATATTGATTACATTGAAGACAATAGATTGCAACCCTCTTATGAGTTAAATTTTGAAAGTAACAAAGGATGTAGTCAACAATTAAAATCAGGTGTCCAATTTGAAATGTATAAAATACGAGGAAATATCGTGTCTATTGGATCATCCTATATTAATTCTTATCACTTATTTTCCATGACCTCTAAAAATGAAAGGTCATTAGACACATGGTATTCGACAAGGGAACAAGGAATTGATTTTAATGTAAAGGCAACGATCGACTTTAAAGAAAAGGTTTATATAAATGGAAGTTTTATTTATGATATAGTTTCCTATAAAGCGATAGGAAATTGGAATCTAATACCTGCTTTTAGACATCCAATAAGCTTCATGCAGGAAAGTAATGGAAAAAATTTAACAGGCATTATAACAATCAAAAGCAGAATCAGTAAGGATTGGTTCATTCTGTTAGAAGGTAGTTTTATAAACAAGAATATTAGAAAAGGTACAGATGAAGCCTATCTATCCAATGGAACAACACATATTACACAATTTAATGGAGCTAACGGTATGTCAAAAAGTATTAAATTAGGGATTTTAGCAAATCTCTAATTATAACAAACCCTCATTTTTAACGAGCCATTTCGAAGTACAAATTGGATAGAATTTACTTACTAAATGAAGTGTACTTTTCTTGATAAAATACAAATCAACACACTCAAGACCCAATACTCTTGGATCATAGGGTTAATCCCAAAGCAACATAAGCTATAGCTCTTTTATCATTCTGAGTAAAGCCTGAACTCCAAGTTCTTCCACAATTACGCGCATTAAATATAGAATTAGGATCTGGATCTAGAGATGTGTTATTAGTGTTTGGAACTGTATAAGCGCCGTATGTTGTATAATATCCACCCGGGGATGGGAAATATTCTAACTCGGAATATAATCTCCAGTTAGTATGTCTTATTCCAATCGCATGACCTACCTCATGAGCAATTAATGCTTTCCTCTTGCTATTACTAAGGTTTGCCCACTGATATAGGTTAATGTTGATAGAATCTCCGACCAGTAAAGCCTTTGAGGTTCCAATTGGTATAGGAATGACAATAGTGGGCCAAACAGCATAACCACAGGTACTGCTATATTCTGTGTACCCCCTAATCACCAAGTCAGCATCTGCTTCATTGAAGACTCTTGTTAAGGTTACGAAACCTGATAAAAATGATCTAAATTCATCCATAGCATCTTCAACAGGGGAATGATGGGTCAAAGTGGTTGAAATACAGTATTTAAATGACTTTAATTTGTAGGAGTTTGTTCCAATTAAATTATTTTCTGCTATAACAGCCTGTCTGGGCAGGGCTTTAAAAAGATGTGATTTTTTTAAAACAATATCTTCTTCTACAAAAATATCTTCACCTTTTATAACAATCCCCGCAGTATCAAATCCTAATTCCGCAACAGCAGATTTTATTTTAATATTTTCGTCCTCGATTGGAGATATAGTGCTGTCATCTTTGCTACAAGATTGAATGCCAATTATAGAGCAGGCAAATGCGATAAAATACAGGTTTATTTTCATGGCCTATAATTTTGGATTAATGATCTTCAAACCAAATATAACAATAATTACTTTAATATCAAATGTTTGTTAAAAAAAATGTAATTTTGTACACGTTGCTGTAGCGAGTTCGACTTTTTGGACGTTCACAGTAGATATTATTTATTATTTTATGAAAAAATTATTTAAAACATTTGTAATCCTGGCACTAGGCTCTTTTGTATTGGCATCCTGTAATGATAAAACTGATATCGATTTGGGACAGTATGAGGAGGAAGAAAGGAAGTTTGTAGCTGCTCTAGCTGCTGAGAAGGTTAAAATAGAGAATTATTTGGCTAATTTGACAGAAGAAGATGCTCTTTATGAAGCAGAAGAAGATACAGTACTTGTGCCACTCCAATTCATAAATGATGAGGTTACGAGAGGGATATGGTATAAGGTTCTCAGTCCCCCTACTGATGGTAGCTATGAATATAAAATGAATGGAAATTATCCAAAGGCTGCAAAGATTAAGATCAATTATACTGCAAAATTGTTGGATGGAACGGTAGTTGAATCTGCAACAGAAAAAAATTACGATTGGGGAGTGCAATCTACCATTATGACCGCTGCATGGTTTTATTCATTTTATCCATATTCGATTGAATTAAATGCTCAGGAGAGAGTGCTGGGAGGCCTAACCGAAGAAGGCTTGAAAGTAGGCAGTAAATTTGCTGTGGTCGTACCGTCTTATTTAGCTTATGGTTCTGTTTCAAAAACTACAGATCTAGGCACTATCCCTGCAAATTCACCTCTGGTGTACGAATTTGAAGTATTGGAGATCGGCGACTAAGGAGCAATACAATATTTTTATATTTTTTTGTAGAGACGCAATGCATTGCGTCTCTACTTTGTTTATTTCCCTTTGAATTTCGAGTCTTCCAATATCTCTTGCGCATTCTCGATCGCAAACAATTCTTTCAATCCCATCTCTGGATGCTTGATCATGTATTTCCGCACCATCATCCAGCCTATATACGATCCTAATTTTGGAGCTGATTCGTTATTTT
>JBEBYC010000057.1:0-3073 GCA_040391315.1 Portibacter sp.
CTTATTTTCAATAAATCCCTATCCGATATTTTATAAAACATAATTTTAAGGTTATTGCTCAGTCCACATTTTTACTGGCTCTCCAATAAAAATGCTGGGCATCCCAATTAAAAAACAGCTTTTATTCTAATCAAGAAATTATTAAGTTCCATAATATCACAATCTAAATTATTCAATGAGATTTTGAGTAAGTCTGCCTGTTTTTTTGAAGGGTTTTTCAATTTTAAATATAAATAATATCGACTTTTTCCTTTTTTCTTAATTTCTGCAGAAAGAACATCACGCCAAGGAATAAAGAACTTTCTCAAGACAAATCGCTTGTCTAATATTCCTTTCTCACTAAAAACCAACACATACTTTTTCCTAAGAAGTAAAATCACATAAAGAGTACACAGTATGAATGGAATAAATGCTAAAAAAGTCTTAAAGAAGTCAAAAGATAGAAAATATCCGGGACCGTATAATACAGACTCTCTAAAAACACCAGGAATTCCAGAGATAATGAAAAAGACTGAAAAAACAAGAAAAAGTATCAGTGAAAACCTATTTCTAAGAGAACAAGCAATTTTATCCATATTATTTAATGTTTTGGATCCACGAAGGTATCAATTATGCTTTCATCGATTTCTTTCATTTCGATTTCTTTCTTATGAACAAGAAACATATATAAAAAACCGTTCTGCTTTCTTAATAAAAGAAGCATATTTGTTGATGTATCGCCTTTCTTATTGGATTTTTCAAAAATATTTTGAGGCAGGACTTCAACTGAAATATCATGGTAATGATTTTCATTAAACTGCATTTTGAATCCATGACTGTTTTTTATGAAATAAGCACAAGTACTATCGTTCACTATCAGCTCTTCAGAAAAATTTGATCTAGCAAAATGGATGTTCATATATTCCACTTGAATTGATGGATAGCTAGATGTATAACTCATTTTTATCAAATCATTTTCTAAACTAGAATAGATCACTCCTCCATCTATCCCTAAAGCTGTCAGATCATTATGACAACTGACAACCTTATAAAGTGGGTTTCTGGTAAAACTACTTAACTTGATGGCCGTGATACCTAAATTATCCTTATATTCAAATGATGTGATTATTGGATTATCATCTGTAAATATTGTTTTAGAATGCCCAATATAATTAGAATCAAGGCCTAATAAAGCAATGTAATCTTCGGGAATATCAGACTTTAAGCCAGAGACACTTTCGTCTAAATATTTCTCAATCCATAAACTCCCTTTAAAAAGTATCCCAATAAATAAGAGCACCAATAGTGCTAAAAATAATATTTTAAAAGTTTTCATTATACAATCTCTTTATCTAAAACGCATATCTTAGGGCTGGTAAGCTGTAAGGAATTGAAGTGCCTCTGCTAATAATGGCTCCTAAGGTAGTATAACCAACGGCACCCATTTTATAATTAACAGACACTCCGGATGCAGAATTTGTACCTGTATCAAATGACGTCCTGCCAGATATAGTCACTCCTTCTTTATTTATTCCAAATCCTAAAGACATATTTAATGCACCTATTTTAGTTGATTGAGAAACAACTCCTGATGAACTCAAACTTACCCCATAAAGTCCTCCTAAAACGGACACTCCAGCAACCTGCAATTTTTTCCCCTTTTCGTCATATACTAGATTTACATTGAAAAAGGGGTTTTTACTCTTCAATATTTTTACATCTGTAAAAATAGACATCGATAGTTCATCTTGCAATATACGTATTGGAGATGGTGTAGCTACATTAAGGATTTCTTTGCTCTTTCGATGTGTTCTTGATAATATTGATTGATCGCCTAGCCTTGAACCGTAATATTCTACTTGATCTTGGGCCTCCGATACCCAATCTCCATCATAAAAGCCCTTTAAAGTTACGTAGACAGGATCCAAACCAATAGAATAATTGTCACTGTTTTCTATAAAGTTTGAGATGGATTCCATCGAAGAACCCGAACCGTTGTTTTGCAGAAAGTCTAGAAAACTACCAAAGTCATTTGGATCGTCAGTATAGTATCCATCGCTTGTAGACACCCACATGCCGTTGGGATCTATAAATAATAAAGGGTTATTCACGACATAGTTATATGGAGTATAGGAGCTGTACACATCAGCCATCCTATCTACAGCATTCCATCTGCCTATCTCCGCATCATAGAACCGTGCGCCGTAATCGTATTGCTCTAGTCCTAGTTCGGGTTGCAATTCCTTACCATTGTATTTATACAGATTGGATGCCGCGTTTAAGGCATTTCCTTGATTCATCTCCATACCAAAGGCATAGTAGTCTGTGATCTGCTTCACCGCTCCGGTATGATCCACGATGACTCGGGTATTGCCCAGGTGATCCGTGAGGAAATATTCGTAGACCAAAGAACTACTGTTCGGTATAGGAATGATACGGCCCTCTTCGGTCTGGATAAGCTCAAGTTCACCGTCCCTGTACTGTATGTCGCCTACATAATCAGTCACCGAAGTACCAAGTTCCTTACGTAATTTTCTCCCAGTTGCATCATAACTGAACAGTAACTCTTGCGTTCCCTTTTCAAACCTCTTTGGTAAATTTAGATAATTATATGCAATATCTGTAATACCTAAGCGAGAATTTGTAATCGTACTGCCGTTGGCATTATAAGAGAAGCTGTTGCTCCGACTGGCCGTACCGACATCCGTTACACCCATCAACTGATTGCCGGTATAGCTGTATGTGAAATCATTATATAAACCTAGACTACCACTGGTACGCTGCAGCGATTTGATATTGCCCATATCGTCGTATGTCAGCTCTTCATTGTAGAAGCCGTCCCTGGTCGATGAAGCATCGGAGTAGGCAGCCAGCTCCAGGCGGTTCAATTTGTCATAGTCGTATGTGTACGTCTGCACAGGGGTCTGGGTCTGCAGATCCGATACCTTTGTATTCCAGCTGACTGAGCCGATATTTCCGTTGAAGGCATCCGGCTTATTTGCATAGTGCAATGTCATGCCGAAACGTCTGCTATCATCGATCAATTGGGGATCATTGATACCCGTCAGCCACCCTCTTTCATTATAGCGGTAAG